>NZ_JAGQCD010000019.1 GCF_024345975.1 Cyanobium sp. Cruz-8D1
CTGGAGATCGCCCGATGACTCGCCTCAAAGCCAACGCCCTTCTCGATGCCGCCACGGTGCTGGTGGGCTGGACCAACCGTTCCGCCACCCGCGACACCGAGAAGGTGTTCAGCAGCGGTGAGGTGGTCAAACTCAACACCAAGCTCGATGCCGCGTCACAGTTCTCGCTGCTGGTCTCCCACCCCGGCCACAGCGATGCGGTGACGGTGGTGCTGCACCTGGCGCCTGAGCTGCGCGACGGAACGATGGGCACCTTTGTCCCCGTCGCCACCGTGGCTGTGCCGGCGGAGGGCGGTCGGGTGGAGGCCTACATCTCCGGCCACGACATCCTGCTCGATACGGCCGATGTGGATAACGCCTACCTGCCGGCGCTCTGCTTTGCCAAGGCCGTCGTCACCCCCTCGACGCCCGAGGGGATGGTGGTGGGCCTGACCGCCACGCTGCCGGCTTGACCATGGCAGGACCACAGATGACAGGGATGGCCGCCCAGGGACCTCTCCCGGCCGGGATGCTGCGCATCCGCCTGGGCAGCCAGGAGCGCTACGTCTGGCCGGTGCATCTGCCCGGCTGGCTGGGGCTCGGCTGGCGGGTGGCCGGGGCCGAGGCCACAGCAGTAGCTCAAGCAGATGGGGTCGCCGTAGCAGAGCTGCCGGCACCCATTGCCGCGCCTGCAGGCGAGCTGCTTGAGCAGGACGATGCAAAACCTGCATCAACCCGCGGTCGCCGAGGCCGGCGCCGCAAGGACGAGGCCCTGCCCGTGGAACCGGCTGACACCGGCGCCGGCACCGTCAGCGATAACAGCGACAGCGATGCAAGCGGCAAAGAGCTCAGCAAACAGGAGCAGGACGCTGAACCCCCTGCTGCTGGCGGCTCAGAGCCGGATCCAGATCCCGACCTCGCTGTTGATCCATCGCCCGATGCAGAGCTGGCTCTCACCGCCCTGCCCGACGACCTCTTCGACGACCCGCTGATCTGAACCACCCGAGCTGCTGGCCATGCCCTACCCCCTGCCCCAGCAACCCAGAACCGTGGGCGGCCAAAGGGTACGGCTGCTTCCCCCTATCGGTTGCCCTGGGGTGGAGCAATGGGTGCTGCCGATGGAGTTCAGTCGCTGGGCCGAGCTCGGCTACCGCAAGGGACCGATCCCTGCTGATGACCTGGAGCTGTTCTGGCTGCCGGCCGACACCCGCTGGAACGAACCGATCGGCTCGGCGGCGATCGAGCTGCTGATCAACCCTCGGCAGACCATCCCCTCACCGATCTCGGTGACCTGGGGCGACGGCAGCAGCAACGTCGTCCCCTGGCCTGCCATCTCCCGCACCGCCCCACGGCTCCGGCACGTCTATGCCCAGCGGGCCGATGTGACCGTGCAGGTGCAGCTGGGGATGCTGATCGCCACCCTCCGTGTCGCCCTGGTGGGTTGCCCGGTGCCGCCCCAGCAGCTGCTCAACCACCGCGATGGCGGTGGCGGAACTGGCGGTGTGATCCAGCCGCTGATCCCCAGCGGCGGCATCACTGGCGAGCCCTACGACGGCCGCCATGCCGTGGTCTGGCGTCTGCGGCTCCATCCCAATGGGGGCCTTGGCTTCATGCCGGACCCGAGCAGCGGCGAGCCGGCGTTGGCAGTGGTGCAGGAATCGGGCGTCGGCAGCCGCGCCACCCGCTGGTACTCCGGCGATGGGCCGCCGCCCACGACCTTGCAGCCGGCGCCGGCGGTGGGGGACTTCTACCTGGACCGCCTGTCGGGGCAGGTCTACGAACTCTCCGCCTGATCGCCGTGCCTGACACCAATAAGGGCCTGGCCGAACGGGTGGAGGTGTTCACCCGTGCCACCAGCGATGCGCTGCAAAAAGCGGTGGGTGAGGTGCTCGATGCCCGCAATCCCTGGCAGCTGCTCTACCGGCTCTCGCGGATCGTGCTGCTGGGCCTGGTGCTCTACACCGCCTGGCTGCTGATCACCCTGCAGCCGGACCTGGCCAAACGGATGAGCACCACCACCGCCGCCACCCTGCAGGAGCAGGTGGTAGCAAGACAGACCCAGATCCAGGCCTTGCTGCGCTCGGCGATCGAGGCCAACCGCTCCGGCCTCCACACCCTGGCGCTGCTGCAGTGGGACGGCGGCAGCAGCGTCACCGTGCTGGCCGCTGATGGGCGCCATGGCCAGCTGGCTCTGACGCCGGGACAGCAACCGCTGCTGGGTGTGGAGATGGCCGAGGCCCTCGGCCACGCTGCCCTGGGCCTGTGCGCCAGCGATGAAGCCGGCGCTCTGCCGCTGGCGGTGCGTTCGCCGGCAGGCAGCAACGGCGTAATCCTGGTCTGTCCTGTGGGTTGCAGCAGTGCAGGGCGCGGCCAGGGGCTGCTGCTGGCCATTTATGACGTCGGGGCACCCGGGGCCGGTGGAGATCAGCAGCAACGCCAGCAGAAGCAGTTGCAGCTGATTTCCCAGCGACTCGGCCAGCTCCTGGAGCAGCGCTGAAGGCAACTCCAAATTTGGCGTCGATTAGGAGTTCGCTTGGAGTTGGGGGACCCCGGCCCACGGCCGCTGGCAAGAGCCAGTGACGCCGCCCCCTGCTCTCCATGCCCCTCTCCTGGCGTCAGCTCGCCTCGCTGCTCGGCCCGCCAGGGCCGATGACACCGCTGGTGCTCTCGATGCCCAGCCCCCAGGTCAATGACCGGCGCATCCTGCTGCGGGCACCCCAGGCCCTGACCATCAGCCGGGTGGATGCGGTGCTCAGCGGCGGCACCAGCCCCAGCTGCTCCTTCTCGCTGCGTCATGGCGCCGATGTCTCCGCTGCTGGCACAGCCGCCACGACGGATCCGATCACTGTCACCAGCACCACCACCGGCAGCGCGATCACCAGCTTTCAGGCCCCAGAGATCCCAGCAGAGCACTGGCTGTGGCTGGATGTCGCCGCCATCAGCGGCTCACCCCAGGCGCTCACGGTGGCCGTGCAGTTCAGCTGAGCTGCCGGCCAAGGCGTCCAGGGCTTCTGTTGCGGTGGCAGGACTGAATCAGCAGGCTGGGGAGATCCTCCAGCTGTTGCGGTCTTGAATCAGCTGCGCACCACTGCCATCGCTGCCACCACCCTGCTGGCAGTCGTGATGCTGATCCGCCCAGCGCACGCGGGCACCATCACCGGCATGGCCACCATCCGGGAGCGGATCGCCCTGCCACCGGATGCGGTCTTCGAGGCTGTGCTGATCGACATCGCCCGCGCCGATGCACCGGCCACCGAGCTCGGCCGTGTGCGGCTGCAGCCTGCTGGTCAGTCGCCCTTCCGCTTTTCCATCCCCTACCGCGACCAGGACATCACCCCCCGCGGCCGCTACTCCGTTCGCGCCACGGTGCGCAGCGGCGAGCGCTTGCTGTTCACCACCGACACGATCACGCCGGTGCTCACCGGTGAGCCCAGCCAGCCGCTGACTCTGCAGCTGGTGCAGGTGGGTGGCGGCCCGCGGTCGTCCCAGGCCTCCTCACCGGTGGGCCGGCTGCCGGCCAGCTGGCGCGGCGATCTGCCGGATGCCGGCGGCACCACGCGCTGGCAGGTGGATCTCTCCAGCGATGGCGCCTACCAGCTGCGCCAGACCTTTCTGGATCGACCAGCGCCCAACAGCTTTGATGACATCGGCCGCTGGCGGCTGGAGAGCGGCAGCAACCGGCTGGTGCTCCGCGGAGGCCGGGAAGCGCCCCTGTTCTTCCAACCCGTTGACGCCGGCAGCGCCCTGAGAAAGCTCGATCTGCAGGGTCAGCCCATCACCTCACTCCAGCCGGATCGCCTGCAGCGGCTGGGGGCCTATGCGCCGATCGAGCCCCGCCTGCATCTGCAGGGGATGTTCCGCTACCTCGCCGATGCCGCCAGCATCCGGCTCTGCGCCACCGGCGTCCAGCTGCCGGTGGCGATGGAAGGCGACTTCCGGGCCCTCGAGCGGGCCTACCTCAAGGCGCTGCCGGCTGGCGCAGCAGGGAAACCGATGCTGGTGAATCTGGAGGGCCTGATCACCAGTCGCCCCTCGATGGAGACCGGCCGGCCGCCGCAGCGCACTCTTGTGGTTGAGCGCTTTGTGGGGGTGCATCCCGGCCAGGGCTGCGGCCAGGCCAAAACAACTCCAACTCCCGCCCCGCATCCCATGGCTTCTCCTTCCCTGCGCGGCACCCTTTGGACACTCCAGGCACTGCAGGACGGTGATGGCCCCAGCCTGAGCCAGCCCCCCGGCAAGCCGGCCGAGCTGCTGCTGGCGAGTGATCAGGAGCGCGTGAGCGGCAGCGGCGGCTGCAACCGACTGATGGGCGGCTTTCGCCTCAGCGGCGAGCAGCTCAGCTTTTCCAAGCTGGCCAGCACCCAGATGGCCTGCCCGCCAGAGCTGATGGCCTTCGAGCGGCGCTACAGCGAGGCCTTGGGCCGGGTGCGGCGCTGGAGCATCGACAAACAGAACCTGCTGCTTCAGGACGAGCGGGGCCGCACCCTCCTGCTGTTCACAGCCAAGCCCTGAACCACTCCCAACTGAACGTGGCAATAGCCAGCAGAACAGCGCTGCCTGGCTGCCATGGGGTCCTGGAGTTCCACCGGTTCAATCCGCGGTCCTGAGGGGCCTGCCGGCCCGCAGGGTTCACCTGGTGTGCAGGGCCCCCAGGGTCCTGCTGGTCCCCAGGGTGCGCAAGGCCCTGCCGGGCTGCAGGGACCGGAAGGTCCGGCGTGCCCCTCTGGTCCGGCTGGCCCTGCCGGCGCCCAGGGCATCCAGGGCCCGGCCGGCATCGGCATCAACTTCAAGGGATCGGTGGCGGCCATCGCCAACCTGCCTTCCAACCCGGACCAGGGCGATGCCTACATCGTCCAAGCCGATGACTCGCTGCGGGTCTGGGATAGCGAGAGCAGCAGCTGGGTGGACGGCGGCTCGATCCAGGGTCCCCAGGGTCCTGCCGGTGTGGCGGGCCCCGCTGGTGCTGCTGGTCCCCAAGGACCGGCCGGCCCTCAAGGTCCGCAAGGGATCCAGGGCCCTGCTGGCTCTGATGGCCTGATCGGTCCCCGCGGCACGGGCTGGTTCACCGGCACCGGTGCACCGCCTTCCTCGATCCCCGGCGCCGTCGATGGCGACCTCTACCTCGACCTGCTCACCGGCACCGTCTTTCAGCTCGGCCCGATCCGCGTGGCTGATCTGCCGGCCATCGGCAGCTCCTTCCAGGGCGGCTACTACGCCGGTCTGATCAGCCACACCGCCAATGGCGTGGCCACCCATGCCCTGATCATTTCGCCCAAGGCCTTTGGCTCGGCGCTCAACCTGGCCTGGAAGACGGCCAACACCTCGTCCACCGGCACCACGAGCGTGTTCGATGGCTGGGCGAACAGCGAGGCGATGAACAACGCCAGCCACCCGGCGGCGCAGTTCTGCCGCTCGCTCTCGATCGGCAACTACGACGACTGGTATCTGCCCGCCACCCAGGAGTGGGACATCCTCTACCGGGCGTTCAAGACGGATGCGACCGCCAATGGCACCTACTTCGGGGAGGGCTATGGCGCCAACCCCTACGCGGTGCCCCAGGGCGGCAACTACACCGACAGCAATCCGCCCCAGACCGCGGTGCTCGCCTTCCGCGACGGCGGTGCTGAGTCGCTCAAGCACTTCGACGAGAACTACGGCGACGATTCCTTCTTCCACTGGACCTCCACCCAGGCCGCCAGCGGGACCGCCTTCCAGCGGATGACCTACATGGGCGATCAGTTCGCTGCGAACAAGACGGGTGCATCCGGCACCCAGGTGCGGGCGATCCGCCGCATCGAGGTCCTGCCGTAAGCGGCAGGGCACACAGCTATGGCCAACTGGCTGCCGCGCACCCAGGTCCCCGGCCAGCAGGTGAGCGTGACCCACACCACCACGCCACTGCTGCCGGGGGCCAGTGCCCTGCTCGATCTGGCGGGCCTGGGGCGGCTGGGCCATTTCCTGGCCGTGAGCACCGATGCGCCGGGCTGGGTGAGCTTCTACAGCTCAGCGGCGGCGCGGGAGGCCGATGGCAGCCGGCCCATCACCCAGGACCCGGCGCCAAGCAGCGGCGTGCTGCTCGATCTGGTCACCACGGCTTCTGCTCTCACGGTCACCGCGCCGCCGGGCGGTACCTACTTCTCTGCCGATGGAGCCTCGGCCCCGAACAGCCCGCCACTGCTGCGGGCGCTGGTGCGCAACACCGGCACCAGCCAGGCCGCCATCGCCGTGACCGTGACCGCCGTCGTGCTGGCGCCTTGAGATGAGGCCAACCCGATGAGCAGCCGGACCCTGATCGACATCAGCCGCCTCGGCACTGACACCACCTGGCCATCGGTGGCGGTGGAGGTGAATGGCTACCTGCAGAACTGGATTGCGGCGGCCAACGCCCAGGTGAGCCAGCACCAGCTGCGCATCGCCACCGCGCCCAACCCCGAGTCCACCGCCAGCGATCCCTGCGGCTGGCGCATCGAGGCGACCCTGTCGCAGCTCACACCGGGCGGCAATCCGGCGGTGCTGATCCTCGAGGTGTTCCTTACCGGCACCAGCCTGCGGATCATGCCCGGCATCGGCAACAGCGAGCCATTCGTCGGCGCCGACAACGAGCAGGGCTGGATCTATCCCTCAGCCACCGTGGGCTGGGCCTCCGGTGACTGGAGCACCACACCACTGCCCTTCAACGCGCAGGTTGCCTGGTCGCTGGCGCCGGGAGCTGAATACTTCGTCTTCGCCTACAGCCAGCACCGCTTCACGAACAGGCAGGCGGTGCCGCTGCTGATCGCCCGCGATCAGGTCTCCGGCAACTGGATCCTGGCGGGCACGCCTCCCTCCACCACCTTTGACGCGTTGCGGGCCGTGAGCTGGAACGCTCGCTCCGGCCAGCCTTCTGGATCCCGCTCCTTGCTGCGTGACGGTTTCATGGCACCGGTGATGATCCGCCGGCCGGCGGAACTGGTGCTCGCCACCACCGACTGGAGCTACTACGAGAGCGCCAACGAACCGGCCCAGTTCTGGGAGCCGCTGCTGTTGCCGCCCGACTTCGCGGCCCTCAACGTGAGCAGCGCAGCGATGAGCTACTACAAGCCACCTGATGGTAGCGAGTGGCTGGCGATCGGCGGCCACGGCCTGCTGCTCCGCACCAAAGACGCACCCGCCCCACAAGGGGGCGAGGGAGGTACGGCGGCATGACCTTTCAGGTGTTCTGCCAGTCCTTCCCGCCGGGCAGCTGGAAGTGGACCAGCAAGGATCCGGCTTCGATCGGCATGCAGCTCGACGGGGCCTTCCGCGCCTTTGCTGCAACCGTGAACGCGTTGCCCGGCAACACCAGCTCGCCCCTCTCGGTGATCCGCTCCCACGCCGATGCCACCGCCAATCGCTGGGGGTTCACCTGGCAGCTGGGCCATCCCGTTGAACCGGCCCACCTGTGGTTCCTCACCGAGAGCACCACATCCCAGGGCGACACCCAATCGAGCAGCAGTGCGGTCTTCGGGAGTGCCAAGGCCATCACTTTCTCAGACACCACCAGCAACGGCGGCTACGGCTCCTACAGCAGCTCCACCGGCAACAGCACCGGCCTGGCCTACATCGACAGCACCCTCGCCGGGGCTACTTCTATCGGCGCGATCCTGCTGATCGCCCAGGACACCACCCCCGGCAAGGAGTTCTTCTGCTGGGCCCTCAAGACCACCGGCGGCAACGACGCGCTGCACCGCGACAGCTGCCATGCCCTTTACAAGAGCCCGGGCACCACGGGCTGGAACTCGATCGCCGTCTTCCCCAAGACCGACAAGCAGTTTTACGGGCAGGTGGTGCTGCTCGGCTATTCCGGCGATCGCTTTGGCGGTCTGCCCTCAGCGATCAGCTCAAGCATCACTGCCAACGGGCACCAGCTGCGCAGCGGCATCGCCCTGGGCCACTACGACTTCGTGCTGCAGGCCCAGGGGCTCTTCGATACCCCGCCGCCGCTGATCGAGCTGCCGGCGCCGCTGTTCATCGGCTCCACAACCATCCGCGGCGCCAGCACCCATTTCGGCAAGGTCACCCGCCCCGATGGGGTGATGCTGCAGCTGGGGCAGCGCTCCAGCGAGCGGGATGTGTGGTTGTGGGTGCCAGCAGGCACTGGCCACAACCAGAGCAGTCCCTGGAGCTCACCCCTGACCCTCAGCCATTGGCGTGAGTGCAACGAGCTGCATTTCATCAGCAGCCTTCCCCCTCAGGGCTGGCAGCTGGTGACGGGCACGGCAGACTTCATCCGCAACTTCCCGCCCATGAGTGCAGTGGGCGCACGTCACCACCCGCAGCAGGGTCCGCTGCTCTCCGGCTCCGGCGGCGGGGGAGGAGGAACCGGAGGAGGTGGCGGTGAAACGGGAGGCGGACCGACGCGACCCGCTACCGGGCTGCTCTGGCCCAGGGGGACCTGATCAGCAGAAGGGGAAGGAGCGGACCCGAAGGATGTCCCGACCGGACTCTTGAGCCACGTCCGTGTAGTTGAGATCCTGAACCCAACCGCTCTTGCAATGGCGGGCCCCATCCCATGACCACCCCGATGAGCGCCGAGCGGTTTGCCGATCGCTTCCGCTATTTCAAAGGCCAGGCCCAGCAGCAGCGAGGCGTTCTTGATCTACATGCCGCAATCAGAAGCAGCGACAAGGGCGCAGAGATACTCGATGAGCAGGCCCCCTGGGCGCTCACCTACAGCGAAGAGACGCCTGCTCCCGCCGGTGGGCTCGATCCCCGCGGCTCAGAAGAGGTCGGCATGGTCGGGCCGCAGAAGCCGGCACCGGTCAAACCCGGCGATAGCTACCTGCTGGTGAACGACTGGGACGAGGACATGGAGGCCTACGACCACACCGGCCAGATCCTCTGGAAGGTTCCCTGCCTGGCCCGGGGGCAGAGGGCGGACACCGACTGGAGCCATACCAAAACCGACACCCCACCTGGGCTTTACAAGCTCGGGCGGCTCTATGCGGACTACGAGCAGAACCAGAATCCGCCCTGTTCCGATACCGCCATGGCCTACGGCTGGTACTCCTTCGATATGGAGGAGATGGAGGGCCAGGAGGTGGCCGTTGGCCGGGCCGGGATCATGCTCCACGGCGGTGGATCGGCCTGCGGCTGGCCCATGGCCTGGGCACCGCAGCAGCCGCTACATCCCACGCTTGGGTGCATCCGCATCCACAACGCCGATCTGCGTGATCGCGTGCTGCCCCTGTACCGCCAGGGCACGGTGTATGTCGGGGTGTTCCAGGAAAAAAAGTGACGCCGGGCCAGGCCCCAGGGGGATGCACCTCTGGGCAGCCATCCCTGGCCCACGCCAACCTGCAGCACTGGCTGGACTTCTTCTGCAGCAGCGCCGTCACCGAGGCCAGCCTGGGCGTCATCCAGCCGCTCACGGCCGAGGAGGCCTGCGGCTTCCTCGGCTGCATGGTGGTCGAGACCGGCGAGCCGGAGCTGGAGAACCTCGACGTGGTGGAAGCAGGCAGCGGCGCCGGCCGCGGGGCCATGCAGTACACGGGCGTCCGCCGCACCGCCTACGACGCTGCCCGGCTCCAGGCCATCGCTGAGGGGATGGAGCCCAACAGCAACGGCTGGCAGGAGCTGTACTTCGCGGAGGAGTACGCCGGCATGCACGATCCGCCCGAGGGCTCGCTGATCGGTTGGACCCGGGTATTTGAGGACCGCCCCTCCTGCATGGATCCAGCAGAGGCAGCGGCCTACTGGACCGGTTCGGCTGCAGAGGCTCAGGGCTACTTCAGGCCAGGCACGCCCCACACCGAGCGCCGCCAGGCGGAGGCCCTGAGGGTCTGGGGATTGGTGCAGAGCGGCGCGCTGGTGCTGCCGCCCACTGGGGCCTGATCGCAGGGGAGGAGCACCAATGCAAGCCAACCCAGCACCCCGCCCGCCCAAGCCGCCGTTCGACCGTGAGCGGTTCGTCTTCAAGATCCTGGCGGTGGTAATCGGCACCCAGCTGCTGATCTATTCCCTTGCTGCTGGGGTCTGCGGTCAGCGGGCGCTCGATGGCCGCCCTGTCGGGCAGGTGTGCCCCGGCACGCTGGAGCAGCTTCAGGGCGGCTTTGATTCCACTCTCAAGCTGCTGCTTGCGCTGCTGGGTGGAGCAGCGCTGTCGCGGATGGACCGGTAGCGCCTGGGAGCGGGAGGGCTTGCTCCGATTGTCATGGCTACGCCCGCTTCAGCCGATGGCGCTTTCTGCCGTCAAAAAGAGGATTTGGTCCTGCAGCCGGGGCTGGGGTAAGACCATCAAGAGAAAACTGTGGTGCAGGTGCTCTATTGGTCAGGCCAATTGTCACCAAGTCTCAGGTGCTTCCATTCCATCTTGTAGCAATGGCAACAACGATAGGTGGCTTCGGACGCACTAGGACCCCGCAGACATGAGCAACGTTTAGGCCAGGATTAAGAAGTTTCAGGACAGCTTGGCACTTGAAGAAGTCTGCGAGTGAATGTGGCAACTGGAGCTTATATTGTTTCTGACCAGGCCTGGCTAGACGGATAACCGCATGAAGCCCAGTTGAATATTTGGTGTCAACGTATATAATACAATCAAGCCATTTGAGTGGCTGATTCGGTGGAATTTAATTTGCGTCACAGCAACGAGGAAAAGATACGCATGCTGGGAGAAGAATCGCAAACTTCAGGCTCAGAACACCTGCAATTGAGAGAGGTTTCCAGTGAAGCCAGTGATCTCAATGATGGCATCGCTGGCGGCGGAGAAGCCAGCGATGTCATCATTGATCGCCAGGAAAGTGCGCACACCGTTGGCCGGATCGTTGAAGGAGAAGCTGGCCACGCCGCCAGTGGAGGTGGCGG
Organism: Cyanobium sp. Cruz-8D1; assembly: GCF_024345975.1. GTDB lineage: Bacteria > Cyanobacteriota > Cyanobacteriia > PCC-6307 > Cyanobiaceae > Cyanobium. The sequence goes on from NZ_JAGQCD010000019.1 coordinate 10,801, forward strand.
TGAGGGCGGGGAAATTGGCAGGAGTAAGCAGGGCCGTGATCGCGCTGGCGCTGAGCTGAGAGATGGAGCCCCTTGCCACGGGATTCAGCGCCTGGGCGAGGTTGCGCACCACCGGCGCATCAATGCGATCGACGCCGGTGACCAGATCGGTGATCCGATCGATGGGCGTGGTTGGACTGGCTGGCAACCGGGAATGGCTGAGGGAGGTGAGACGGAACGTGTCGACACCGCCCAAGCCCGTGAGGCGATCAACGGTGGCGGAGAAGGAAAGGATGTCGTTGGCGGGACCGCCAGAAACGACATTGGCGCTGCGGAAGTCGTACGTGCTGGTGCCAGCAAAGGGGTTGCCCACCTGATCGGTGATGGACCCGGCCGGCAGGGTGAGGAAGTAGCGGGTGTTGGGTGCCAGGTTGCTGGTGGGGTTAATTGTGAGGCGGCCGCCGCTGAGGCTGAGCCTGTTGCTGGTGGCGGCCTCAAAGCTTTCCGTGATAGGTCCAGTGGCCGAGCCAACCCGCAACTGAATCGTGCCGGTGCCGCGCTGAATGGTTTCCCGGAACGTGAGCAGGATGTTGGCGGCAGGGTCGACACCGATAGCCCCGTCGAGGGGCGAGAAGGCCGCCACCGATGGAGCAGTGGTATCAAGAACGAAGCTGCGCGCCACAGACGCCGTGCCGAGATTGCCGGCGGCATCAGCCACCCGTGCGGTGATGTTGTAGGTGGTTCCAGCAGAAGCAGGCAGGGTGGGTGTATAGCTCCAAGTCCTGTTGGTGTTATTGACGGTGGCGCTGCCCAGCAAGGTGTTGCCGTTAAAAATGCGTAGCGTTTCACCAGCAGCCAGAGCAGCGCCGATGGTGCCGGTGATGGTGGGGGTACGGTCATCGGTGCGACCAGCAGCGGCCACGTTGCCTTTGATCAGCCCAACGTTGTCGCTCACGCGAGTGATCGCGGCGGCGGTGGCCGGTGCAGTGGTATCAAGAATGAAGGAGCGAACAGCAGACGCCGTGCCGAGATTGCCGGCGGCATCAGCCACCCGTGCGTTGATTCGGTAATTAGTGCCAGCGGTGGCGGGCAGGGTGGGTGTATAGCTCCAAGTCCTGTTGGTGTTATTGACGGTGGCGCTGCCCAGCAAGGTGTTGCCGTTAAAAATGCGTAGCGTTTCACCAGCAGCCAGAGCAGCGCCGATGGTGCCGGTGATGGTGGGGGTACGGTCATCGGTGCGACCAGCAGCGGCCACGTTGCCTTTGATCAGCCCAACGTTGTCGCTCACGCGAGTGATCGCGGCGGCGGTGGCCGGTGCAGTGGTATCAACAATGAAGGAGCGAACAGCAGACGCCGTGCCGAGATTGCCGGCGGCATCAGCCACCCGTGCGGTGATGTTGTAGGTGGTTCCAGCAGAAGCAGGCAGGGTGGGGATATAGCTCCAGGTTCTGTTGGTGTTGTTGACCGTGGCACTACCTAGCAGGGTGGCGCCGTTAAAGATGCGCAGGGTTTCACCAGCAGCCAGTGCCGCGCTAATGGTGCCGGTGATGGTTGGTGTGGTGTCGTCAGTGCGAGCGCCAGCAGCAACAACGCCCTGGATCAGACCAACGTTGTCATTGACGGCAGTTATGGCTGTCGTGGTGGTGGGAATGTCGTCATTGATGATCGTCCCCACTACTGCTGCGGTGGAGCTGATGCTGTAACCCGTGCCTGTGGCAAGGGTCAGCGCTACGGTTTCATTCGCCTCAATGGTGGTGTCCGCTGTTGGATCGACCGTCACCTTGGCGGTGGAGGAGTTGGCCGCAAAGATCACCGTCTTGACAGCTGGCGTGGCTGCAATGCCGGTGTAGTCGGTGCCGAGCGTTGCTGTGCCACCCACCGTGTAATTCACCGTCAGGGCAGTGGTAGTGGCTCCTGTTCGGGAGAAGGTGTATACCAGATTGCTGGTGCCATCTTCTGTAACCGAGGTCGGCGAAATGGATAAAGTGATAACAGGCTCATTTACATCGATCACATTGAAGATCACCGCCCGCTCGAACGAGAGCCCGCCTTGATCGGTGCTACGGACGCGGATGCTGTAGGAGCTCTTCGCCTCGAAATCAGGGGATGACTTGATCGAAAGCTGGTTGCCTGCTATGGAGAAGGCGTTGTTGTCGGTGTCTCCGATGCCGGAAACGAGGCTGTAGGAGAAGGTGTTGCCAGCATCGGGGTCCGTCGTGGTCAGGTTTGCGACGGTGGAACCAGCAGCGATGTTTTCGTTGAAGCTGTTGACTGAGATGCCAAGGGCTGTGGGAGTATTATTAGCGGGATCATCATTTAAGATTGTTCCAACTGCTTGGCTGCGGCTGATGGCAGCATTCGACGCTCCCGAAAGATTCACATACAATGTTTCATCACCCTCATGAGTTGAATCACCATTGATCTGTACAACAACTGTCTTGGACGTTTCGCCAGGCGCGAAGCTCAATGAGCCACTCGACGCCGAGTAGTCACTGCCACTCGCTGCAGTGCCGTTGGAAGTGTTGAAATTGACAGCAACAGTTTCACCACTGACAATGTTAAGCGAGACAACAAAGGAAATCTCTCTTATGCCATTGTTTCCCTCGCTTGCATTTGCGTCGCTGATGGATAGGGTGCGAGGTGTGTCATTGGCTCCTGTCCTTCCGGCCTGTTTCCCGAAGAGGAGATAATGATCTATTGCCCCACGGTAATTTCCATCGCCATAGGCTGCTCTTACATCTGGATTGTTGGCAAGATAAAACTTTGAGTCAAGTTTGGCTGATCCTCTTCTCCCTTCATTGATGCCAATGAAATACCAATGGCGAGTTGCCTCCACTTCTTGGTTGGCATTTGCAGTGACAGCTTTGACGTCTGCATTATTATTGAGGTAGTACCAAAGCTGAAACGCATTTTGGTCGGTGATCCACTCTGAGCCGTACCAACCGCCGGGCTTCCCCCATTGGTAGTAATGACTGATGGCGCCGCTGAAGTTCATGACTCCATAGGCTGCCTCCACGTCGGGGTGGGCAGCCATATAGTAGATGGGGTCAAACTCTTGTGAGCCTCTACGGCCATATTTCAGGCCCCATTCCAGCCAATGGCTGATTGCTCCGGCGTAGTTTGTGGTGCCGTAAGCGTTGGCGACATCCTGATATCTCTGGAGATAGTCCTTGGGATCAAATACTAAAGAGCCACGCCGCCCTTCGTTGATTCCAAATTGCAGCCAGTGTGAACTCGCCCCATCATGATTGGAAGCGCCGTAGGCATTTCTTACGTCGGTATAGGTTGCCAGGTAATAGGCTGGATCAAAAATCGGTAGCACAAGGCGTGCGTCTGTGGCCGCAGGTGGAGGCGGATTTAGCGGCGGGGCAGATCCCGTAATTAGTGGAAGAGGATCTAGAGGCACGTTATTGTTTCTGATCTCAAAATGAAGATGTGATCCATCTCCTCCCGGCCCCTTTATAACGAAGCCAGTATTGCCCATCTCTCCAATCTTTTGCCCTTGAGTAACATTAGAGCCGTTGGCGACCGAAAATCTGTCAAGATGCGCATACCGGGATATAAAACCGTCCCCGTGATCAATATCAATATAGTTTCCGTATCCATTGGCCATGAACGGCCTTATTCTGACGAGGCCACTTCTTGATGCATAAATTGGTGCACCTATTGCGGCGTCAAAGTCGAGTCCATTGTGTTGATCTAGAATTCGATCGCCATTATAATCTGCAAACCTTTCATAGAAGGTGGCAACAACTGGAACATTCGAAGCGACTGGTCTTGTCCACAAGGCGGATGCCTCCAGAGACAGCAATCCGTCACCCCCCATGGTGAAGAAAAAGTCGTTCTCCACCATGAGCCGAGTGTATTGTTCGGCATTTAATCCAAGTCTGTGGAGCCGGATTGCGAAAAGCTCTCCCTCGTCCCCTGGTGTGTCCATGCTATTGAACATCCCATCAAGGTGATGTCCTAGCTCTTCAGTCAGAATCGCGGTCGCCTGCTCCCAACTAACGATCTTCAGCCAATCCTGGTTCAGATAAATCGTGCCTGTGCTGATCGCATAAGCCCCTGCAGCACCTGGCATGGCACTGGCTGGCAGCAACACCACCGGCGGAAGGTTTCTGAAGTCGCCTTGGCTCCATTCCCCCACAAGCTCACGCAGCTTCTCCGGCTCCCCCTCCAGCTGCAATGCCTCCTGAGCCGCACGCGTGAGGGTGCCGTTCTGCGCCCACAGGCTCAGGAGCTCTCGCCAATCCTGCAGGAGCATCTCGAGAGTGGTGAGGTCTGAGGTGGCCATGGCTGATGTGGGGGGTGGTGTTAGTCGAGAAGAGATGGATGATTTCCGTTGGCCTATCCGGTAGAGGCAGGGGGAGGAAGCAACCAGCCCAGCGCCTTTTCCAGGGAGCTCAGAAGCCGGGCCAGTGCTTGGATCACGCCCACCGTCCACAATCCAGCCTAAAGCCAGCAGCGCGGATTGTGAGGACCGCTCTCTAGCAGCATCTCAGTTCTAGGCATGTGGCTTAGGGAATCCCTCAGCCCCTCGCCGCCCCAGGCCAGGTCGTGGCCCATCAGCGAGCCGCTGTGGTGGCAGCTCCGGGCCAGGAAAGCCATGTCGTGCTCGCCCTCGGGCTTGATGTTGGGGGCGATCTCCCGGCTTGCCGGCAGGCTCCAGATCCAATCCCGCGTGCCCACGGCGATTCCGGTGGCGGTGCGGGTCAGGCCCATAACCTGGTCAAAGCGTGAGAAGCCGATGCGTAGCTGGCCCTCATGGCTGCCCACGCTCACCACCCGCCCGGCCTGGTAGGTGGAGAGCAGCACCGACAGTTCCAGTTGCTCCAGTAGGGCGGGCAGGCCCGGAGTGTGCTCGTAGCGGACGTCGACGGGCTGGAGTTCAGGGGTTGGTTCGGCGGGCGGCGGCGGTGATCTCATGGTTTAGCCCTTGTTGGCTGACTCCGGCCCCGGGCCTGCTGATGTGGTGCCTGGCAGGCGATCAGTGCCCATTCCTGCCGTAGCGGATGCCCCTGGCGCAGCAGTAGGTCCAGTAGAAGCTTCGTGCTGGTGGACCGGTCCATGGCTAAGAGCTACCGCGCAGGAAGGGGTGGAACTGCAGTGGATGCGCAGCTGAGCAAAGGGCTGATTCAACCCTAATGCGGCTAATGCAATTAATCATCACGGATCAGATTCTGCTAATCCATTGCGGCACAGTCGATCTAAAGGTTTAGCTGAATTTAATGCAAAAACCGCATAGACAATTTGGTGTCTTGGAATACCGTTCTGTGCGGATTTTGACTATGCGCATGCTGTAACGGCAAGTTTCGATGGAGGTCAGCATCCATTCGCCGCTATCGGGCCCTGGGCCTTGTCTTCTCCCCCTCCTTAGTGCCTGGGCTGTGAGCGCGGGTGCGGCTACTGATGGCGTTGGCTGTCGCCAGGACCAGCTGATGACGCAGCTCCTCGACCGCGACTTCGATGCCTACGTGGAGCATCTGGCCCTGCAGGCGGCTTGAGCCGCTGGGCTCTCCATCAGCCCGCCAGATCCGGTAGCTCATCCAGCACGGGAATAAAGCGCCTGGCCGGCAGATAGATCCACTCCCCCGCAGGCAGCTGGGTGGAGGGCAGATAACCCGGCACCAGCAGTTGCATCCCGGCCGGGATCGGTGTGGTGGAGCGATAGACAGGCAGCAGCAGGGTGGTGCCCGTCGGCAACGGTTCCTCGCTGGGCCAACTGCTCAGCTCCGGGTTGAACTCACGAAGTAGCGAGAGGCTGAGGTTCTGCTCGCTCGACACGCTGCTCAAGGTCTCCCCCTCGGCGTTGAGGTAAGCCTCGCTTTGCTGCAGCACAGGGTTGAGGCTGCGCAGCTTGGTCTCGGTGGTGCCATGGCGACCGGCCAGCACCGCCAGAGAGTCGCCATCGACTGCCGTGATCGCTTGGGTGCTTTCCAGCTGAGGGTTGCTACGCCGCAAGGTGGCCACGGTGGTGCCGTAGCGCTCGGCGATCAGGTTCAAGCTGTCGCCATCACGGAGCACCAGCACGCTGTGGGGTCTGAGCACCAGCTGGATCGACTCACCCAGCAGCGGCTGCACCAATAAACCGATGCCGCCCGGGCCATAGTCCGCCCCGAAGTGCTGCACCAAGCAGCCGGCGAACTGGGCCCGTCCGCCGGAGGGCAGACCGCCCTGGGGCGAGAGCTGGGCCAGATCTCCCAGCCACATCACCCCCTGGCAGGGGGCCTGCACCGTGCCAAGCAGCGTTGGACCCTGTCCACGGCCGACATCTCCATTCAGCTCCTGATGGACACCATGAATGCACTGCAGGAGATCGAGAGTCGGGTGACCGCACGCACATTCGCGGCGGTGATGGATCCCACCAAAGGTCCAGAGGTTCGAGATGTCTTGGCTCAGCTTTTGGCCGTTCTGGATGAGACAAGCAGTGATGGGGTGATCTGAGCGCCATTTAGGAGGATGAATGAAGCGTGCTGGCCAGGAGCCTGCCCGGCCCCACGCCAGTCCGTCCCCTGTGGTGGGAGAAAATCCGGGATCCGGGCTCCCGGAAGGCCCGTGCCGATCAGCCCATCTGCAGCCGCAGCCCAGAGAGCGCCTCACGCTCGGCCTCCAGCTGGCAACGCTGCAGCAGCTCCTGCTGAGCCATCAGCCGCTCATCGAGCTCATCCACCCGCGCCAGGCACTGCTGGATCGCCGGGATCACCTCCTCTTCCAGGATCGTGATCTCTTCCTCTCCATAGGGCTGCTCGATCCAGGTGCGGCGCAGCGGCAGCCCTCGCCGCAGCTGCAGAATCCGCTCGATCGCCTTGAGGCTGGACTCAAGCAGCAGGAACGGATCCTCCTCAGGCCGGCAGAACGGCGAGGCAGCGGCAGAAAGCATGGCCATGGACTCGGCGCCGAAAGAGGCGCAGCGACGGGACCGATCCCAGGGGGGGCCTGACGTCAGGAAGGCCCCAGACTGGAGAGGACCCGAGCAAGCCCCACAGGGGGCAGGCCCCTCAACTGCAATGGGCCGCTGCTGCCGCAGCGCGGGGGCCATGGGCCGGGAAGGTGATCACAAACGTGCGATCGGCCTGGGCGCAGAGGGGAAGGCCAAAGCGACCTCCGCAGCTGATGCACTGGACTTTGCGGCCGCCTCTCCCCCGGCGGCTCGCGGGGCAGGCCACGAAGCGCACGCCCTCATGGCGGAACACCGCTGGCGCATCGGGGGGCACCACGCAGACCGCCGGGATGCCCTGGCGCTGCAGCGCCGCCGCGACGGAGCGGGACTCAGTGGAGGCATTGATCACCAGCCCCCTGGCGGCTGCCTGCCGCACGGCGGCCTGATTTGCCGGGCCCATCGGGAAGTGGGTGAACGACCAGGCCGCCCGCAGATGGCGGGTGGCCCGAGCCAGCTGGATCAACAGGGCCTGATCGATGCGCAGCGGATCAGCCGGCTCGGGCCATTGATCACCGGCCACGCAATGGCGGAACAGGATCCCGGCCGGCAGCGCCAGCACCTGCTGGATGAAGGCCGCCGCCGGCAGACCGCTCTCGCCTCGGCTGAGCCGATCCCAGTGCAGCCGGGTGTGGAAGCCAGCTTCGGCATAGCAACCCTGATCACCGGCCAGGGGGCAGGTGGAGGGGCAGGTGTGGCGGCTGGTGCTGGAGACAGCAATCGGGCCGGTTTTGCCGTTGTCCGACGGGAAAGACAGGGAGGCACGGTGGGACTCGGCAGCAGCCACAGGAGAGGTGACGCAGGACCCGCCCTGCAGCCGCGCCGCCAGGCAAGGGCCAGCCACCAGCCAATGGCGCAGCGCAGCGGAGCCCAACGTCCACTCCGGCTGGCTGGTGAAACCCTTGCCCAGGCGCGGAGCATGGAAGGGCCTGCGCCGCCGACCTCACAACGCAGCAGATCGCTACTGCTGAGGCGGTAACTGGCAAAGCCCAGTGGGGAGCCTTGATCGCTTGGATCCGCCTGCTCGCTGGCAAGTGCTGGTGAGCGGCCAGCTGGGCCGCGTCGCGATGCCCTCCCCGCCCATGCGTGCGCCTGCACCGGATCCCGAGCCCTCGGCCATTCAGGCCGAAACACCTCCGCCACAACACACGCCGGTGCCGGCAGGGCGCTGGCCCCTGCCCACCCTGGATCTGAGCGTCTCGGCTGATGCCCTGGTGCTGCTTGGCATCTGCGGCTGGCTGATCTGGCGCCGTTTCCTGCGGCAGATGGTGCTCAGCCGCTTTGGTTTCCTGCTCGGCTCCCAGCAGAACGCCCGCTACCTGGTGGAACTGCTCGCCCAGGTGGCCGTGCTCACCGGCGCCAGCCGCGTTGCCCTGGGCACCTTCTACAACCCCGAGCTGCTCACCACCGGCTACGGCTACACCCGGGTGGCGATCCTCAGCTGTTACGTCGCACCGGGCCGGCTGCCGCTGGATGTGGAGTCACGCTCCATGCCAATGGAGCGCATCCGCGCCGATGTGCAGGACCTGCTGGAGCACGCCAACGGTGGCTGGCGGCTGGTGGAGGCCGGCCCCCATCTGCCCACACCCTGTCTGGACTACCTGCTGCGCAACCGCATTGCCTTCCTCTACGGCCGTCTGGTGATGCTGGAGACGCTGCCGATCGGCATCCTCAACCTCCACTTCGATACGCCGCAGCAGCGGCCGGCAGACCTGGGTGCGATCTGCCATGCCGACCGTCTGGAGACTCTGTTTGCCGAGATCAGCCTGGTGGTGCGCGGCCGCATCCTCAGGCCATCGCTGTGGCGCCGCCTGCTGCGCACCTGGAGCGGCCACTGATGGCCGTGGCATGGCGCATCAGCATCGGCTGAGCCAGCTCCATCCACCTGCAATGGGCCCGCAGGCCTCGAGCCCTCTGCAGGGCAGGATCGCAGCGAGAGCTGGATCCCAGGCGAGCCTCACACTGGAGAGGACCCGGAGCGAGACCTCTTTGCGGTTTCAGGAGAGCCTGTCGACAACGATGCTCCACCCCCTGCCTGGGGCATAGCGATAGGCACCGCCGCCGATCGGCTCCACCATCCAGCGCTTGCCGAAGTTCAGCCGGGAGAAGCGCAACCCCATGCCGTTGGCGTTGAGGGTGGTGCCGCTGATCAGATCCGGCTCTCCCCAGGGGTCGTTCACCACCACATGGGTTGGGGTGTGGCCATAGACGATCAGCCAGTGCCCTGAGCCGGTGGGGCGATCGACAGGGCCCCGGTGGATGTAGCCGCAGGGGACCGGGATGCCCCGGTTGATCTGCTGCTCGATCAGCTGGAAGTCGGCGTTCTGCACCAACCGGGCTGTGACGCCGTAGTGAGCCAGGGCACGCAGCTGGGCGCTGGCGTCGGTGGTGTCGCCAAAGCGCTGCACCACCGCCAGGTACTGGTCGTCGCCATTGGCGCCCTGGAGCGTGCCGGGCTTGATCGTCTCCAGCAACATGGCGCAGCTGGACGAGAAGCAGGTGCGGTCGCGCTGGGCCAGCTGGGCTGAATCGCGCTGGCTGAACCGGGGCACGCCGACCAGCGGGTTGGGGTGACGCAGAACGGCAGCTGCCGGCGCTTTGGTCTCCACCGCGGCCTTCCACAGGTTCCGCAGCTCACTGCCCTCAGCCAGGGCCTGGGGCTCGTGCTGCACCAACAGGTCCAGCACCGCCTGCAGCCAGGCGCGGTGATGGCTCTTGGCCGGGTCGTAGTGGCTGACGTAGTTGCTGGTGGGGATCGGAGGCTTCCCCTGCAGAGGTGCCTTGCTCATGGCTGCAACCGCTCCAGATCGTCCGGCGACGCCCCCTCCAGCCAGGCCGCAAAAGCCTCGTCGCCCATCTGTCCCACGGCGTGATCCGCTGCAGCCCGCGGATCGAAGAGGGCAAACAGCGGTGCCAATTCGTCACTGGCCCAGCTTTCGCCGGTGAGGGCTTCCAGCTTCTGGCGCACCACCTGCTCGAGCTCGGCGCCGGAGCAGCGCTGCAGCAGCCCCGGCAGCAGGGGATCGAGCTGACGAAACAGCAGCGGCGCGACCGCCAGGATGCGGCGCTGCACAAACCGCCGGGCCAGCGGTTTCACCACGGCCTCCACAGCGCCAAGGGCCAGGAAGGCGATGGCCAGATCAAGCAGCCAGCGCATCGTCCCCGTCCTCGTCGTTGGCGTTCGAGCGGAACTGCCCGAGCCGGTTCCTGGGCGGCAGGTGCCGCACCACGCCAGATGGGATGCCGCCATCGGGGCCGCCGCCACCTGGACCGCGACCACCGGTTCCGGGGCCATGCCCCCGGCCGGAGTCCATGAAGTAGGTGGCGGCCGACTGGCCTGCCAGGGCGATCGCCGGCAGGGCCAACGCCCAGCGGCTCTCACAGAGGGCAATGTCTTTGGCGCGGACCTCGCAGACCCCGACAAAGGTCATCAGCGAGAGGATCTCAGCGCCGACCAGGGCGAGGATCGGGGCGGTGTTGCTGCTCAGTTGGGGTGGTGCCATCGGCATTGCTGGGGCCGCCGCAGGCAGATCGGCCAGCCCTCCATGGGCCTTTGCCAGGCCGGCCCACAGCCCTGCTGCAGGGAGGGGCCTCAGCCCCCACCTGCCAGCTGTTGGCGCAGGGCGGCGATGGCCTTCTTCTGGGCCCGCTGCACCGACATGGCGCTGATCTGGAGCCGCTCGGCAGCGGCCCGCAGCGACAGGCCCTCCAGAAGCGTGAGCCTCAGGGCCGTGGCCTGGCCGGCTGGCAGCTGCTCGACGAGCTGCTCCAGCGCCAGCTGCTGCTCAGCCCAGCTGGAAGCTGGCTCGGGCTCAGGGGATGCCAGCTGATCGAGCAGGCAGGGCTCGCCATCAGCGCTGGCATCGAGGCTGAAGTGCCCCAGCGGGCACTGGCCCTGCTCATGCAGGCGATGGGGAATGCGCACCAGCCGCACCCGATCGCGCAGGTGATGCTGCAAGGCCCCGGTGATGCAGCGGCGCAGATAGGGAGCTGCCGGCTCGCTGGCTCTGCAGCGCGGAGCGGAGCGGACCAGGGCTTCTCTGGCCACCTGGATCAGATCCTCCCGCTCCACCAGCGGGAACAGGCGACGAGCCGTGGCGGAGGCAATGGCATCGGCCAGCGGCAGGTGCTCCAGCACCAAGGCATCACGGGCCTTGAGGGCAGAACGGCTGAGGGCCTGCGCCTGCTGCCGGCGGGAGGGAGAAAGCGGGGAAGCCATCTGGGAGACGGCGAAGAACCCCACCCCCACCGGCCGGCCGCAGCGCCGTGGCAAGGACGCCCGACACCGGAGGGCGCATGGCCCGATCCTTGATGCGGCGTGAGGATCGGCCGAGGGATGCGGTGGGTGTGCGCCGGCCCAGTGGCGACTTGCCCCCATGCCCCCGCTACGGTTGAAAGGTCCCAGCCCTCCAGTCCTGCCGGCATGGCCTGTGGTGAATGACCTGCTGACCCTGTGGGACTCGATCGCGGCCGAGCAGAACGGCCCTGAGCTCACCGACGTCGACCGGCAGCTGATCGATCAGCGGTTGGAGAGCTTCCTGGCAGACGGCGACCCGGGCCTCGATGCCGATGCCGCCCTGGATGCCATCGAGCAGCCGCTCTGAGCATGGTGCTGCAGCCCCCCTGCCAGTGACCGCTGGCTGACCCTGACAGAATGGAATGGGTGCACTGACCTTGAGCGGAACCGATGACGCAAGCTCTGTCTGCAGCGGTGGCATCCGCAGCCAAGCTCCCAGAAGAGGAGCAGAACGTGCTGGCGGCGATCCTGCTCGAGGAAATGGAATCAGAGGAGCGCTGGAGCGCCTTGTTCTCCGGATCGCAGAACCTGCTGGAGCGAATGGCCAGTGAAGCCATTCAAGAATTCCAGGCTGGCCGGGTGCAGCCGATCGATGAGCTGCAGTGAACTCAGTTACGACTGATCAGTTCAGACAGCTCTATACCCAGGCGCCTCTCGAAAGGAGACGAAAGATCAGGCGTGCCTACAGGCTTTGGCAACAGAACCCGGCCCATCCTTCTCTGAGATTCAAGAAGGTCCATACAACGCTTCCGATCTACTCGGCCCGTGTCGATCTCGACTGGCGGGCCGTCGGAGTGCTGAAGGACGGCACGTTGATCTGGTTCTGGGTGGGGTCACACAAGGCCTATGAGGCCTTGCTGCGGTCGCTCTGAAAGGTCTTCGCGCCAACCATCAACGGGTTCACGGCATCAAGCCGCTGCGGCCCTCGCGGCCGGCAGCGACCGTTGCCACTGCTCGAGCCACAGCTCTGGCCGGTAGCGATCCTTCTCCACCCACAGCACCGACAACTCCGCGGGGCTGTAGCGGCGAAAGCCGGTGAGCACGGCATAGAAGTCGCGCCGGTGCTCCTCTGCCGCCAGGGCCATCAGGTCGTCCAGCGCAACGGCCGCATCGAGCTGGTGCTCCTCGATCAGGGCCTGGAGCTGGCGGCGCCAGCGGCTGCTCAGGACAGCAGCCTGCCGCGCACCGATCAGGGGAGCTGGCGTGGAGGCAAAGGCGGATGGCACCGGCCGCAGGCCGCAGTAGCAGGCCCAGAACTCCAGCGGTCCCCACACCGGCGCGGCGTCATCGCCGATGGGAGTGGCGCCTTCCAGCTTGCGGCGCAGCTCGGCATCGCCAATGCGCCCCCACTCACCGGAGGCGATGCGGCGGTTCAGCTCCCACAGCTGCCAGAAGGCCCGGTGCCGCAGTTCCCCTGCCTTGCCCTGCTCGATCACCGACAGGTTGCCGTAGGAGATCACCAGCGAGGGTTCACCGATCGCCTCGGCCCAGCTGCAGGCGGTGTACTGGGTCCAGCCGTTGCGGCGCCGCCAGTTCAGCAGCATCCGCCCGAAGACTCCCCGGCTCTCCTCCTGCTGCTGGAGCAGCACCTCATAGGCGGGGATGGCCGGAATCGGCAGCCGGTTGGGGTGCTGGGGACTGGTCGCACCGAGAGGTGCGCTTGGCAGCGCAGTGCTGCTGGACGTGGATGGAAGTTGCGTTGCAGTCATGGGGCTCGCCGCTGATGGCGGTGCATGGCACCTGCTCTTGCCAAGGAGCCCAAGCCCCAGCCGGGGCAGGCAGGAGAAAGCCGGAGGCAAAGGAGCCTCCGGCACCGGGTGCTCAGAGCACCCGCACCTCGGCCTGAGGCCCGAGCACCCGCTGCTGATTGGCAGCCAGGATCAGGGCCTGCTCACGGGGCACGTAGTGCGGCTCGGCGGAGATGTGCCCCTCGCGATCTAGAAACAGCACCCGCAGCAGCTGGCCGGCGGCATCAAGGAGATGCACCGAAATGATGCGGATCGGGCAGGAGCGGCTGAGGGGAGTGGCGGCCATGGCTGGGCTGGCGAACGACATCGCCGTTGAGCCCCGGCGCCGCCAGCGCCAGGCAAGGGGCGCGCAGCGCAGCGGAGTGCCTCGCGTCAGCCCTTGCGTGGCGCGCAAGCCGGGGCAGGCCGGGTGGCGTGATCGCCAGCCCCATGGCCAGCCCCCATGACCGCCGCCTGCCTGACGCAACTCGTCTGGTGGATCGATGCAGGTCAGCCGGCCCAGCCGGGTTTCGGTGTCCTCGTCGTCCATGGCAGATCAAGCCACGTCCGGAGCCCTGCCCGCCTGGCGGGCCATGTCGTCGGTCCAGCTCTGGCAGCGGCTGGTGAGGTGCTCGCCGTGGGCGATCAAGCCCTGGTGCAGCTGGCAGGTGAGCAGCGGGATGCAGTTCACACTCGCTTGGTGCTGGAACCAGTGGCAAGTCATGCAGACCTTGTGGCTCCGTGCCTGCACCAGCACCTCCTGGTCGAGGAACGGCCACTCCTCAGCAGGGAGATCGATCCGATCGGCTGGCCCTATCGGGCGGGGACGATGAAGCGCCATCAGCGACTCCATAGAAGTACAAGCGTACTAGCAAGGGATCGAGCAATGGAGTCACGCCGCGATCCATCCAGGCTTGAGCGAGGCGCAAGGCGATACGGGCAGCCAGTTCCTCGACTGACACAGGCCTTTGTTGAGAATGAATGAGAACTGTTGCGGCGCAAGGGCTCTCAGTTTCGGGTTTGGCTGGAGGTTATGGCGGTTCTCGGGATGCCCAGCCGCGAAACTCCCGGAGCCAGATCACCAGGGGGCGATCCTACGGCTGACCACCAAATGTGGCAAGTCGTAAAGGCGCTTGACGCTACCGGTGGTGTTGGGCCCCAAAACCCGGTGTTAGACCTTGAAGTCCGCGGGGCCGGCCTTTCGGAACGAGAAAGGCCGGGGGGAGTTGGAGCCCTCTGCTTCTACCCATGCGGGCCCTTGTTCATGACTCTGCAGTCAGCCCATGGCCAGTGATTCCGGGCCTTCCACGCCGCCTGACCAGTCCACGTCCTCCCGCCCCTCGCTCCGCCAGAAGCGATCGAGCGAAGACGCGGCGGACCGCTCTGCATCACCAAGGATGCGGCTCTGGTGCAGCACCAGCCCCCTCGCTTGAAGAGGACAACCAGCGATGGCTGTGCAACCAACCCGAGCTTTTCTCCACGAGGTGGTGACCAGCTCGACCAGTCCCGACGGAACGTTGTACGTCGTGGGGTACGTCTTTGATGCGGACCACGACAGGCATCTGGTCTTTGCGACCAGCTCCAGCTTTGAGGATCCCAGGGTTCTGCCGTTGATGAAGGGCCAGGAGATCAACCTGACTTGTGGGAGTCCATGCCTGGAGGTGTTGCCCCTGAGCCAACAGAGTGAGGAAGTTCAGCATCAAGTGGCTGAGCAACTCGCGGAGCGGTCCTTCCAGCCATTGATCCTCACGGGAAGCTGACCTCATTCAGTGAGATGTCCCTGGGTGACAGTGTTTCGGCGACTGGAAGCTTCAGACCTTCTCCGACCTAAGGGTCACAGCCACATGGTCTGGATCGGTGCCTGGATGCAGGCAGGCAGCGCCGATCGCCAGCTGGCGCTGCGGGGCAGCTTGCGCCAGTAGGAACCCGAGGCTCTGTGCCGCTCGTTCCGGGCTGATTCCATGCGGCACCGGCAACCCGAGGAAGCGATGCAGCTGCTCCACGCTGGTGGCGGAGTGGAAGCTCAGCCGTAGGCCCGGCGGAATCTCGGCGGGCTCTGGATCCGGATCGAACAGGCGATCGATCAGCGGCTCGAGATTCATGCGCATGGCCACAAAGACATGGTCACCCGGCATCAGCACCGTGGTGCCGCGGGGCATCACCACCTCCCGGCCCCGCAGGATCAGCGAGACGACAACGCCATCGGGCAGGGCCAGATCACGCAGCCGCTGGCCGGCCACGTGGGTTCGCGCCTTCACGGTGTAATCGAGGATCTCGCCATCGACCTGGCGCAGGGCGTTGATCTCCACCGACATGGCCGGGGTGGGATCGGCGGGTCGGCCGATCTGCAGCCAGCGGGCCACCAGCGGCAGCGACCAGCCCTGAGTGATCGCTGAGATCAGCACCACGAAGAACACGGCATTGAAGATCTGGCCGCTCTTGGGCACCCCCGCCAGCAGGGGGAAGGTGGCCAGGGTGATCGGCACCGCCCCTTTGAGGCCCACCCAGGAGAGGAAGGTGAGCTCGCGGCGGCGGAACTGGAACGGCAGCGCCGACGCCCACACGGCCAGGGGCCGGGCCACCAGGATCAGCACCAGGGCGATCAGCAGCCCTTCCCAGGCCACCGCCAGCAGGCGACTGGGAAAGCTGAGTAGTCCCAGCATCACAAACAGCACGATCTGCCCCAACCAGGCGGTGGCGTCGTGGAAGGAGAAGATGCCGCGCCGGAACACGATCGAGCTGCTGCCCAGCACGATCCCGGCGATGTAGACGGCCAGGAAGCCGCTGCCGCCCAGCACCGCCGCCAGCCCAAAGGCCACCAGACCAAAGGCGAGGGCCAGCAGTGGATAGAGGCCCGGGTAGTCGAGGTTGATGCGGTTGATTGACCAGGTGGCCAGGCGCCCCGTCAGCAGCCCGGCGAGGGTGCCCACGCCGAACTGGCCCACAAACAGCCACAACAGCGCCTGGGGCGAATCGGTGGTGCCGGTGATCACGCCGATCAGGCCGAGCGTGAGGAAGATCGCCATCGGATCGTTCGATCCGCTCTCCACTTCGAGGGTGGAGGTCAGCCGCTCGGGCAGCTTGAGGCCGCTGCTGCGCAGCACCGAGAACACCGCCGCCGCATCGGTGGAGCCGACGATGCTGCCCACCAGCAGCCCCTGCAGGAGCGGCAGCTTGAGCACCCAGGCGGCCGCCAGGCCCGTGATCAGGGAGGTGATCAGAACACCAATGGTGGAGAGGGCCAGGGCTGGCTTCCACACCTTCTGCACCGAGGTGATCGACGTACGCAGGCCGCCGTCGAACAGGATCAGGGCGAGGGCAACGCTGCCGATGCTGTTGGCCAGGCTGTAGTTCTCAAAAGGAATGCGGCCCAGGCCTTCCGAGCCCGCCAGCATCCCCACCGAGAGGAACAGCACCAGCACGGGCACCCCGAGCCGGGCGGAGAACTTGCTGGAGGCGATGCCGAGCAGCAGGAGCACGCCGGCCAGCAGCATCGCCAGGTTGATCCACATGCGCTCTCCGCCGGCTCAGGCCGTCTGAGGTTGGCTCAGATGCGCGTGAACTGCAGCCAGGCAGCGCATCACTTCCTTGCGTGAAGCCCAACCGATGCTGGGCCCCTCTGAGCATGACCACAGCTTGGGCAGCACCCATGACCTTCAGCACTGTCTTTCACGAGCTGGCCGCCATCCTGGTGATTGCCGGTGTGATCGGGGTCCTGGCCCTGAAGCTGCGCCAGCCGTTGATCATCAGTTACATCGTCACCGGCATCGTGGCCGGTCCGGCGGTGCTGGGCTGGGCTTCCGGGGGCAGTGAGATCAAGCTGCTCTCCAGCATCGGCATCGCCGTGCTGCTGTTTGTGGTGGGCCTCAAGCTCGATGTGGGGCTGATCCGCTCGGTGGGGCCGGTGGCTCTGGCCACCGGTCTGGGGCAGATCGTGTTCACCGCGCTGTTCGGCTTTCTGCTCAGCCTTGGGCTTGGTTTTGCACCCGTGAAGGCGATTTACATCGCCGTGTGCCTCACCTTCTCCAGCACGATCATCATCGTCAAGCTGCTCTCCGATAAACGGGAAATCGATTCACTGCACGGCCGCATCGCCGTGGGATTCCTGGTGGTGCAGGACATCGCCGTGATCCTGGCGATGATCCTGCTTACGTCCTTCAACCCGGAGCAGGGCGGCGGTGGCTTTGTCGCCCAGGCGATCCGGCTGCTGCTCGTGGGCGCAGCGTTTGTGCTGGGCACCGTTGCCACCATGCGCTGGGTGATGCCACCGCTGCTGGGCCGCTTGGCTCAGAACCAGGAACTGCTGGTGCTGTTTGCCGTGGCCTGGGCGGTGGGGCTGGCGGCCCTGGCCGATGGCGTGGGGTTCAGCAAGGAGGTAGGAGCCTTCCTGGGCGGTGTGTCGATCGCCTCTACCGCCTACCGCGAAGCGATCGCCTCACGGCTCACCGGCCTGCGCGATTTTCTGCTGCTGTTCTTCTTCATTGATCTGGGCTCAGGTCTCAACCTCTCAGCAGCAGGGCTGCAACTTGGGCCCGCCATTGTGCTGTCGATCTTTGTGCTGGTGGGCAATCCATTGATCGTCGTGGCGATCATGGGTGTGATGGGCTACCGGCGCCGTACCGGTTTCCTGGCGGGTCTCACAGTGGCGCAGATCTCCGAGTTCTCGCTGATCCTGGCGGCGCTCGGTCTGCGGCTTGGCCAGATCGGCGAGGCGGAAGTGAGCCTCATCACGCTGGTGGGTGTGATCACGATTGCTCTCTCCACCTACATGATCCTGGGATCTGATCGGCTCTATGCCTGGTTGGAAGGACCGCTGCGCGTCTTTCAGCGGGCAACCCCATTCAGCGAACTGAAGGGCAGCATCAGTGGGCCCGCAAAGGTGGATGTCGTTCTGCTGGGTTTAGGCCGCTACGGCAGCGCGATTGTCCGTCAGCTGCGCGCCCACGATCTGTCGATCCTGGGCATCGATTTCGACCCCCAGGCCCTGCGGCTGGCCGCTGCGCAGGGACTACCGGTGCAGTACGGCGATTCGGAGGACCCTGAGTTCACGGCCTCCCTGCCGCTGTCCTCGGCCACCGTGGTGGTGAGCACCCTGCCCTCTCTGGAGAGCAATGCGGCCATCCGCCATGGCTTGGAATCTGCGGGCTTCCGGGGGCAGTTCATCGCCACCGCCCACGACGAGGCCGAGTTGGTGAAGCTGGAATTCATCGGAGCGCAGCGCACCCTGTTGCCGTTTCTCGATGCGGCCGAACGGGCGGCCGAGCTGATCGTGGACGACCTGCGGGAGCTGCAAAGGATGCAACCTGCAACCCTTGTGCCATAGAGCCGGTCTTCTGTCAGCAAGGCCCTTTGGTGTCCTGACGAGCATCCCTATCGGAATTTTTCCCTCAGCGCACCTCCCGGTGCGACACGAGGAAGGCCTCAATCCAGTCGTGGTGACACTTCTGGTTGATCCGATCGGCGATCGTCACCGCCTCGTCGGGCACCTGGAACCGCTTGCGGAAGGCCCGGGTGAGGCTCTCCAGCTGGGGCCGGGGTAGCGCCCGCAGGGTGCTGTGGAGGCGCTGGATCGTTCCGGCATCGAGGGCCACCTGGCCGGGGTCGACCAGGGCCGGGGGATGTGAAGTCGAGGCCGTGGCCTGGGTGCGGCATTGGGCCGGGGATGCAGTGGTGGGGGAGGGAGCGCCAGCCGCCGCCCGGCTCACGGGAGGCTGCTGCCCTCCTGGCCGCTGGGCTCCATCACCCTGGCCCGCTGCGCTGCTGACCTGCCGCTGCGCCTTGTCGTAGAGCGCCAGGCCAAACGGGTTCCCGAAGGTCATCAGCGCCCGCTTCATGGCGTCCGTCTCGGCCTCCTTGAGGGCGGACTCATGGGCCTGGCCCAGGTCCACGTCGATGCCGTGGCCGGCGCCGCTGCCCTCGCGGATCAACTGGGCACCGGTGCCCTCACCGACGGTGATGCGCACGCGGGCGGTGTAGGTAACGCCCCAGCCGGGGCGCTGGTCCCGGCCGATGGTCCGTTCGCTCTGGTTGACGCAGCGGAGGGCGACGGTTTCGCGCTGCCAGCCGTCAAAGCCAAAGATGCGATTGGCCTCGGCGATCACCTGCCAGCCCTCCAGATAGCTGACGGAGCTGCGGCCCTGCTCCCGCTGGCGCACCTTGGCGCGATCGAGGGGGGCGGCGAGGGCAGTGATCTGTTCAGGGGAGAAGGTGCAGGTCATGACGGCGATGGGATGAGGTGAAGGAGGTGAGGCGTGATGGAGGGATGGCAGGTGAGCGGCTCAGCTGGTCGCACCGTGAGGTGCGCTTGGCAGCGCAGCGGCTTCTGGGTTGAGGGGTTCGATCAGCAGCCAGCAGGGCGGCTCGCTGCAGTGGATGTGTTGGAGCGAGGGCCTACGGCTGCCCTTGCGGGTGATCGGCACCACCCAGCTGCACAGGCGGGTTGACCAGATGTGGCCCCTGGGCCGTGGGCTGGTGGGGCTGGTGTTGCTGGTGGCGCTGGCGTAGCGGGATAAATCCATGGCTTCTCGTGATGGGTAATGGGTACCAGTGATGGCTCTGATGGGGAACACATGGGCCCGCTCCTGCAGCAGACCCACGTGAAAGGGGGGTTCTGCCCCCCTGGCCCTTCAGGTGATGCGCCAGCTGCGGCGGGAGAGGAGCTGGGCGCCGGTGATCTGGCGGCCGGCCTTGAGGGCTTCCTTGATGGCGGCCTTATCCGGCTGGCTGGTGGTTTTGACCGTGAGCCACGCCGGATCGAGGGCCTGCTCGTCGGCGATTACGACGGCCGAGGACTTGCGGCTGCTGAGCTCGTGATTCGGGAACGAGAAGCGGGTGGCCGCCGGCTGCAGGCGGGTGAGGACCAGCACCAGCGATTCCTCCAGGGCATCGGCCCGACTGCCATCGGAACGCGACAGCTCCGTGAGCCGCTTGGCCTGCTGCTGGCGGTAAGCGGCCTGGCCGCGCAGGTGCTCGATCACCCAGCAGGTGGCATCGGCCTTGGCCGCCAGGGCGGCCTTGTTGCCCTCCTCGGCCAGCAGGGCGGCCTCCAGCTCGGCGAGGGCCTGGGCTCGGGCATCTTCGTCGTCGGCTTCCAGCTGCTGGGCCAGCTGGCCGATGGCGGTGGTGAGCTCCTGGGCCTCGATGCCCAGCTGCCACAAGGAGCCGGTGCGCTGCAGGGAGCAGGACGGCCCGGCGGCCTGGGGGAGAGCAGAGGAGAGAGGAGCAGCGGGGGCAGTAAGAACGGCCATGGGGTGGTGAATGGGGATTAGGGACAAGAAGAACGGGGCGGCGATTGCCGCTCAAGCGGCGAGGGGCTCGGGCGAGAACGGCGGCGGCACTTCCATCACCACCACCGGCACCGGCGAACGGAAGGAGCAGCGGCGGGCCTGCTGAACCAGCGAGGCCGTGCCCGGCCCACCGGGGAAGGCAATCACCAGCACCGAGACGCTGAAGGCTGGGGAGGTGTGGGCCTGGGCTTCCACCAGGGCCTGCTCAAGCAGAAGGCGATTGCGGATGGGGCCAGCACTGCGGCCATAGCGGCGCCAATCAGCGGCGAGGGACTGAACCCGCCAGCCGAGCTGATGGGCCGCACGACCGATGGCGCGATCAGCGCCACGGGCCCCGCCATGAAGCAGCAGATGGACAGGCCGGCCACCGCTGCGCTGGAGCAGGGCGGAGGCGATGCGCTCCTGAGGCCAGACGAGATCACGGCCACCGGCGGCGACGATGACGACCGAGCGATGCGCCAGCACCGGCGGCGGCAGGAGACCAGGGAGAGGCAATGCAGCGGCCTGGGCCACTGCAGCAGAGGACAAGCTCATGAGCTACAGAGCAAACGAACGGGGCAAGTTGTCCGAGAATTTCGTTGCCGCAGGCGATGGGCTCGTGGCCTTTGGCGCAGCCCTTATTCTACCAGTACAAACGCACTAAGTAGCGAGCAAAGTGGCTGCGGGGCAATGGATCTACGCAAAACAAAGCCATGTGCGAGCGGCCTGAAAGCTGATAAGCAAGACCGCCAGATTCAGCACTGAATGCCCAGCTGGCCGCGCAGTCGCGCGAGGAAACTTGGAGCATTCCCCTGCCCCATTGATGCGGGCGAATGCCCGGCCACCGCAGCCGCGGGAGAGCGGCCCTGCCCGCCACCCCCACACCGGCCCCGGAGCGGAGGGCGGCGGCGGCTGGCCGATGCAGGCCACGGCGTAGCCGTGGCACGCTGAAGGACGGCCGTCGCCGACCGGAGCCTTTCGGTGTCTGCAGAGCTTTACGGCATGGCCGTCTTCATGGCCGAGCCCGGTGGAGCAGAACAACCAGAGCGGTTCGGTGCCCCCGGTGCCGCGCGTGGACGCGGGGGACTTCTGCTCGAACCTTGAATTCGCCTGCGCCTAATTCAAGAAAGCTCCCCTTCCCTTGAACAAGACGCCTGCTGGTCAGCGGGGGGTCTCGCACGTCCCACGCCGGTCTCGGTCGCAATTTGTTTGATGGGCCAGCTCCGAGGCCTTCCTGGCCGTTAGGCAGCTTTCAGGGGCAAAACATCTCACCAAACATCTCACATAGGGCTTTTCTGCTGTTGAGAAGCCAGCTCTAGCAATGAGACTGGGCGATTTATAGCTCAGCCTTCCAAGCTGATGATGCGGGTTCGATTCCCGCCGCCCGCTTTCTTCTTTGCCGCAGCGGCCTTGGCCACGGAGCTCCTGGCCCTGGGCGTGGCGCCCGCGAGCGTCTCCTCGAGCAGGGGCGTCGCCACGAGCAGCATCAGGCTGCGGCTCTCCAGGGGCGCGGTCGCCGGCAGCCAGGGTTCGGGGGTCGCCGGCAAGTCGTGGTCGCCGGGGATGGCCGTGTCGATGACCCGCCGCCAGCCGGCCGGTTGGGGAGGCAGAGCGAACTGCATCGGCTGGTAGTAGGCGTTCATCCC
The DNA here is from genome assembly GCF_024345975.1 of Cyanobium sp. Cruz-8D1. GTDB lineage: Bacteria > Cyanobacteriota > Cyanobacteriia > PCC-6307 > Cyanobiaceae > Cyanobium. Next base: position 32,652 of record NZ_JAGQCD010000019.1, read on the forward strand.
ACACCAGATCAAGGGGCCGATGTTGACGTCGTGGAGGCTCCAGGCCAGGCAGTGGGACCAGCTGGCCCAGTCCGGCTTGCCCAGTTCGAGCCCGTGCCATTCCCGCCAGAGGGGCAGGCTTCCAGCTCCCCTGACCTGCCCGCTGGGGGTGGGGGGCAGCTCCTGGTTGAGCAGGGGGGCCAGCCGCTGACGCAGTTGGATCAGGCGCCTCAGGAAGCGGCGCAGGGCCAGGTCCCCCTCGTCCGGCTGCCAGTGCATCCAGCCCAGGGGGTTGTTCTGACACCAGGTGTTGTTGTTCCCCCCCTGGCTGCGGCGCACCTCATCCCCCATCAGCAGCATGGGCACCCCGGGAGCCAGCAGCAGGGAGGCCAGCAGGTTGCGCAGCTGCCGGTCGCGCAGGGATTGCACCTCCGGGTCGGTGCTGGGACCCTCGATGCCGTGGTTCCAGCTGTTGTTGTGGTTGTCCCCGTCACGGTCGTTCTCGCCGTTGGCCAGGTTGTGCTTGCGGTCGAAGCTCACCAGATCCGCCAGCGTGAAGCCGTCGTGGGCGGTGAGGAAATTGATCGTGCCCCCCACCGGGGATGGCTGACCGTTGAACAGGTCCGGGTTGCCGGACAGCCGCTGACTCAGGGTCCAGGTGCTGCGGTCGTCCCCCTTCCAGAAGCGGCGCACATCGTCGCGGAAGCGGCCGTTCCAACTGGCCACCCGCCGGGCGGGGAAGTCGGCCAGCCGGTAGAGGCCGCCGCAGTCCCAGGGCTCACTGACCACCTTCAGATCGCTCAGATCAGGATCCGCCTCCATCTCTTCGAACAGGGGGGGTGCATCAAGGGGAGCCAGCCCCTCGCCTCTGGTCAGGGCGATGCCCAGGTCGAAACGGAAGCCGTCGATGCCCAGCTCCGTGCTCCAGCACCTCAGGGACTCCAGGATCAGGCGCCGCACCAGGGGGCGGTTGGCGGCGATCGTGTTGCCGCAGCCGCTGACATCGAGGTAGTCGCCCCTGGCGCTTTGGTGGTAATAGAGAGCGTCGCCGAACCCCCGCCAGCTCAGGGTGGGGCCCTGCTGGTTGCCTTCGCTGGTGTGGTTGTAGACCACATCCAGAATCACCTCCAGGCCGGCCTGATGGCAGGCGGTCACCAGTTGGCGCACCTCCTGCCGGCCCTGCAGCGGATCGCTGTCGACCAGGTAGGTCGGGTGGGGAGCCATCCAGCTGACGGGGCTGTAACCCCAGTGGTTGAAGCGTCCGTTGGGGGCGTCCTGGGGATCGAAGGCCATCACCGGCAACAGCTCGATGGCCGTCACCCCCATCTCCTGCAAGTAGGGCAGGGTGTCGATCAGCCCCAGGAGGGTTCCCTGCCGTTCCGCCGGCACCGGGCAGCCGTTGCCGCGGGTGAAGCCGCCCACGTGCAGTTCATAGATGACGCTCTTCTGCCAGGAATGGCGCGGCCGGGGGGCGGCGTCGAAGTCAAACTTGTCCCGTTCGGTGACCACCCCCTTGAGGCAGGCGGAGGCGTTGGGGACGGCGCCGACGGCGGCGCCCCGCTGGTAGCCGTCCCAGCCGGTGATCGCCCTGGCGCAGGGGTCGAGCAGCACCTTGGAGGGATTGAAGCCGTGGCTGCCAGGCTGGATCGGGCCAAAGACGCGGTAGCCGTAACAGCAGCCCAGGCCCAGGCCCTCCACCTCCACATGCCAGTGCTCGCCTGAGCGGTGGCCGGGGTCGAGTTCAATCACCTCCAGGGGCTCCCGTGCCTCACCATCGGCAAAGATCAGCAGCTCGATGCGCGTGGCCAGGGGGGCCACCACAGAGAAATTGACGCCCCGGCGCGTGACGGAGGCCCCCAGTGGCCAGGGATGTCCGATCCGGGTCGCCGACAAATCACTGGCCTGGGTTTGTTCCAAGGGTAGGTCGGGCTTCCGGAAGCTGCCGCCGGGGGTTCAATGGGGCCATGGCCAGTGCTGAAGCTTCCCTGCTGCCGCCCGAGGAGGGCCGACCGCCCCAGCGGGTGCGGCCGGGGTTGTGGCTGTTCGCCCCCAGCCGGGAGAGCCAGGGGGGCAGTGCCTGGCTGCTCGAGGCGTCCAGTGCCGATCTGCTCATCGACTGCCCCGCCTTCACCCGGGCCAACCTGCAGTTCCTGGCCGACCGCCCGCGCCAGCCGCAGGGCGCGGGCGGGGAGGCCCGGGCCTGGATCCTGCTCACCGGCCGCGGCGGCCATGGCCGCTGCCGCCGCCTGCAGCAGGCCCTGGGATGGCCGGTTGTGGTGCAGGAGCAGGAGGCCTACCTCCTGCCCGGTGTGGATCCGCTGCATACCTTCACCAGCGAGCACCGGCTCGGCCCGGACGTGCGTTTGCTCTGGACCCCCGGACCCTCCCCCGGGGCCTGTGTCGTGCATGTCTCCCCGCTGGGCGGCGTCGGCCCGGACGGGCTGTTCTGCGGCCGACTGCTGGTGCCGCTGGCGCCGGGCCGCGTGGCCCCCCTGCGCCAGGGGGGCACTTTTCACTGGGGACGCCAGCTCCGGAGCCTGGAACGCCTGCGCCAGTGGCTGCCGGCCGGGTCCCCCGACTGGATCGCCAGCGGCGCCGGACTGGGGGCCCTGAGGGGGGCGAAGTTGGTGGAGCAGGGTGCCTCCCAGCTATGGGACCTGGATCTGGAGGCCCTGGCTCTTCAGCCCCCCGGCGGGCCCATGGCCCCCAAACCGCTGTCATGAGTGGACTTTTCTGGTTGCGGCCCCGCCGCAAGACCCATACGATTGGCGCGCTGAGCGCATCGGGCGGTCGGGGACTTCCGATTCGCCTCCAACACTCGACGTCCCGAACCCCGCCATCGCCACTTATCCGGAGGCTTCTCCAGAACAATGAACAAAGCTGATCTCGTCAACATCGTGGCTGCCCGCACGGAGCTCACCAAGACCGACGTCTCCCTCGTGGTGGATGCCGCCATCGAAACCATCGTTGATTCGGTGGTCGAAGGGAAGAAGGTGTCCATCCTCGGTTTCGGTTCCTTTGAGCCCCGGGAGCGTTCCGCCCGCCAGGGTCTGAATCCCAAAACCGGCGAGAAGATCAAGATTCCCGCCAAGCGCGTGCCCGCCTTCACCGCCGGCAAGCTGTTCAAGGACAAGGTTCAGGGCTGATCTGCTCCAGCGTTCGTTTGGCCATGGCAGCGGTCGCCGGGGCTTCGACCCCGGCGCTGCGGGTCCCCCTCCATCTCCAAGTCAAGATCGAGGCGGGTCTGCGACGGCGGCAACAGGGGTACAGAACCCGCTTCGCCCCCTCCCCCACCGGCCCTCTGCATCGGGGCAACCTCCGCACCGCGCTCCTCAGCTGGCTTGAAGCCCGGCTCAGGGGCGGGGAGTGGTTGCTGCGTATCGACGATCTCGATGGCCCCCGTAACCGGCCGGGTGCCGAGGCCGCGATCGTCGCCGACCTGCGCTGGCTCGGCCTCGACTGGGACGGTCCGGTGCTGCGTCAGAGCGACCATCGCGGTCTCTACGCCACGGTCCTCTCGGCCCTGCGCCAGGCCGACTGTCTCTACCCCTGCCGCTGCAGCCGGCGACTTCTGGCCGACGTTTCGGCGCCCCACGGGGCCCTGGCTGTCTACCCGGGCTATTGCCGGGATCGGCCGCCCTTATGGGGGCAGCAGTCCGGTCGTCTGCCGAGCTGGCGCCTGCGCCTCGAGCCCGGTGTCCTCCTCTGGGAGGAGCGCGGCGGTCCCTGCGGCCGCCAGGACGGCCCCACCGCCGTGGGGGATGTGGTGGTGCGGCGGGCTGATGGCGTGGTGGCCTACCACCTGGCCACCGCCGTCGACGAGCTGCTGATGGGCATCAGCGAGGTCGTGCGCGGGGACGATCTCTGGGCCTCCACCGGGGCCCAGGTCGCGGTGATGGCCGCCCTCGGTGCTCCGCCGCCGGTCTATGTCCATGTGCCTCTCTGGCGGGACGCCAGGGGCGAGCGACTGAGCAAACGTGAGGGGGCCGAGGGGCTGGCCGGTCTGCGTAGCCGCGGCCTTGACGCCCCAGCGGTGATCGGCTGCCTGGCGGCCAGCCTGGGACTGGTGCCAGCGGGCAGTCGTCTCAGTGCCAGTGAGCTGGCGGCCGGCCTGTCCCCGGAAACCCTGGCCGCCTGCGTGCACCCGGAGCGGGACAAGGGGGGAAAGGCTTAAGGAAGGTTTCGGGATTCAAGGGGTCTTGGTCGGCCACAGTGAGGAGATCAGAACAATCCCTCGCCACCCGGCCATGTCCCTCCAGGTTCCCTCCGCCGATTCGAGGAGCCATCCCCAGGCCCCGTGCCGATGTCCCCAGTGCGGCGGCAGCGGCCTGCTGAGGATTGACGATCAGCGTTATCGCACCTGTCTGGATTGCCTGGGCCAAGGGCACTCCCGGGCGATGGGCGGTGACGGACTGTTCTTCCGGATCGTCAGCGCTGCGTCCGCTTCCGCCGCCAGATGAAGAAGGCAGTGGTGGCCACCACCGCCGCCAGGGGCGCCGCCGTGAGCAGCAGCAGGATCACGGCGGTCCAGTCGGTGTACATGGGTGCGTGTGTTGAAGCGGTGCCATCATCCCAGTAGAGGCTCCCCGACGATGGCGAACAAACAGCACCCCCGACAGGCATCTGCGCTGTCCCCAACACTTCGAGCCATCTCGCTGGTCAGTGGATTGCTGCTGTCTCAGATGGGGGGGGCTGGACAAGCCCTGGCGAACGTGCAGTTCGAGAATTGCGTCACTGGCGCCGATGGCTCCATCACCTGCGACACGGTGCCCACCGGCAACACCCTGATGAACGATGTCGACGCCCGCTATGGACTGCTCCAGAACGCGAGTCCCGGCTGGAATGAATTCGAGCCTTACCAGGGCTACGACGACGATTTCGGCGGTAATGAGACGTGATCACCTGGTGTCGGCAGGTTGCAACGACATGTGGCGCCGGCTCGCGAGAGGTCGGTTCACTGGAGTAGCTCAGAGAAGCCACCCACAGGGGTTGTGATGCATTTCTGGGCACCCGATATAGATCCAGCCCATCCCCTGGAGTGCACCCAGGCCGAGCGCTATGTGCTGCAGCGCCTCTCCGACGGCTCCTACGTCTCCATCCGTCCCGACGACCAGGGCCTGGGGGACGTCAGCGATCCGGCGAGGGCCTATCTGTTCCACACCCATGAGGCGGCTCTGCGCGCTGCCGGCGAACTGAATCGCCTCGGGAGCGACGGTTTCGACGTCGTCAAGGTGGAGTAGCCCTTTGTGCTGTGTCGCGGCCCTGCCTGGGGGCCGGGCCCTAGCCCTGCTAGGCCCCGCCTTGAACAGATCAGATGGTCCAGGGGCGAGTTCCGACCCTGGCGAGTATCGGCAGTTCGCCTAATGACGACAAGCCGATAAACCTTTATAGTTCGTCTTGTAAGGTCTTTTTTGTTCCCCATGCTCACCGGATCTGATCTCCTGGCCAAGGTCAAGGAGTTGGGCGATGTCTCGAAATCCGATCTGGTGCGTGGTTGCGGCTACGTCAGCACCAAGAAGGATGGGGCTGAACGTCTGAATTTCACGGCTTTTTATGAGGCCCTGCTGGAAGCCAAGGGCGTCAGCCTCGGTGAAGGTGGTGGCAAGGGTGCGTCCAAAGGTGGTCGCAAGCTCAGCTACGTGGCCACCGTCCAGGGCAACGGCAATCTTCTGGTGGGCAAGGCCTACACCGCCATGCTGGATCTCAGGCCCGGCGATGAATTCGAGATCAAGCTGGGCCGCAAGCAGATCCGCCTGATTCCCGCCGGATTCTCCGAAGACGACGAGTGATCGGAGAGTCGCTCGGCAGAAATCACGCCCTCGCCGGGTGCTTGCTCAGGCTGCAGAACGTTATGTCTCCCTCTTAACGCGATCACAGGACACCAGGAACGCCGTCACCTGGTCACCCCAGTTGACCACCACAAGCAGGTTTCGGGGTGTTCTGGAGAATCCCTGTTGGGACAGCATGGCGAAGTGGTTGAGATCATCGTGACTCACCAGTGGATGTCTTCCCTGCAGGGCCTGCCAGGCGAGCAGAAAGGAGTCCCCCTCCAGTTCGCGGCATTGGCCGTAGGCCTCTTCGGTCCCCATCCCTTGGCGCCGCAGCCTCACGAAGCTGTCCAGGTCCGGCCCCAGATGGTCGATCCAGCGGCCGAGATCCCCTACCGCCGCCACCCGGCTGCGGTCCGGGTCGTCGGACGCCAGCAATAGGGCCGTGGCAGCCAGCGACCAGGTCGCTTCAGCCAGCAGCCGTTGGGCGGCCTCACGCAGAGCCGTGTGGTGGCTCTCCAGTAGCCGCTCGTGGCGCGTCCTGAGTTCATCCATGGCCCGAGTATCGCCACCAACGCCGCCTCAGGGGAACGGATCGGAACGGGTATCGGTGCGGGCTGAGCCGAGAAGCCGGTGATCGGATTTGAACCGACGACCTACTGATTACGAATCAGTTGCTCTACCCCTGAGCTACACCGGCATCGGTCAAGAAACTAGCATTCGTCGGATCGACTCCTGCTGCGTGCCATTCCATGGGATCCGACCCTAAGAGTTCCCTGGATCCGGAGCTGCGTCGTCGCCTTTTGGCGGAAGCCAGGACGCCCTGGCGGGGCTTGCGACGGGCGCTGTGGTTCGCTCTGGTGGCTTCCGCCGGTCTGGGCCTGGCGACCATGGCGCTGCGGGCCTCCGCCGGCTCGGAGGTGGCCTCAGGGGACCTGCTGATCCAGGTCGGAGCCCTCAGCCTCTTTGGTGCCTTGCTCTGGTTCGACCGCAACCGGGACGACGACTGAGGGTTCCGGCAGCTTCTGGGGCTCCGGCAGCAGGAGGGGCTCCGGCAGCAGCAGCGGCAGGCCCAGGCAGAGACGTTGCTGCTCCAGCTCCGCCAAGCTGAGCGGCGGCGTCCCGGCCACGGTCTCGGCCTTGCGGCTGAGCAGCCACAACGACTGGACCAGCTGCTGCCACTGCCACAGCATCACCGCCAGCAGCAGGGCCGCCAGCAGCAGGGCCACCAGGCGGGGACAGGAGCTGAAGGGGGACATGGGGGAGGCCACGGCGGCCTGGCGGTCGATCCACCACAGCAGGGGCAGGCCCAGGGCGGCACCGCCGGCCGTGGCCAGCGCCAGAGCCGGGGTGGCTTGAAGGCGACTGAGCCGGCGTTGCAGCTCCCGACGGCCGCGCAGGGGTGTCTGCAACAGCAGCAACGACCAGACGTCGGCCGGGCGCCGCACCAGCAGCAGCGCCGGCGCCAGGGCGCCGATCGCCCAGCAGAACAGCCTCTCCAGCCCCGGCAGGGGGCCGGGGTCGCTGCCGGCCAGCACCAGCAGCAACAGCAGGGCCTCGAGCGGCAACACCCCGAAGGAGATCAGCTGGAGCCAGAGCAGGGGCTCGCTGCGGGGCGTCACGGGTTCAGGTGCTGAGGGTCCGGCGCTGGGTGACCAGCTTGAAGGCCTCGACCCGATCCCTCTCCTGCCAGCCGGTGAACCGGTCGCAGCCGATGCCGCACTCGAAGCCGGTGGCCACCTCCTTGACGTCGTCTTTGTTGCGACGCAGAGAATCGAGATCGCCTTCATAGACGAGCTCCTTGCCACGGTGCACCCGGATGCGGCAGTTGCGCTGCAGTTTGCCGTTGGTGACGTAGCAACCGGCGACGGCGCTCTTGCCGATGGTGAACACGGCCCGCACTTCCGCCTCGCCCAGGTTCTCCTCCACCAGCTCCGGTTCCAGCAGGCCCTCCATGGCCATCTGGATGTCCTCCAGCAGCTTGTAGATGACGTCGTAATCGCGCACGTCGACGCCGGTGGCATCGGCGGCACGCTTGGCACCGGAGGCCATCGAGGTGTTGAAGCCCACGATCACGGCGCCCGAGGCCGCGGCCAGGTCGACGTCCGTTTCGGTGATCTCGCCCGGTGCCGACAGCAGCACCCGCACCTGAACCTCCTCCTGGGGCAATTGCTCGAGGGATCCGAGGATCGCCTCCACGCTGCCCTGGACATCGGCCTTGAGGATGAGGTTGAGCTCCTTCAGTTCGCCCTCGCTGACCTGGCCCGACATCGAGGCCAGGGACACCCTCCTGGAGGCCATCTGCTGGGCCAGGCGGGTGGCCCGGGCCTCGTTGGCCCGGTCGCCCACCACCGCCCGGGCGCTCTTCTCGTCGGTGTACACCTCGAACTCGTCGCCGGCGGTGGGCACCTCGCTGAAACCGAGGGCCTCCACGGCGCTGGAGGGGCCGGCCTGCTTGACCCTCTTGCCGGTGTCGTCGACCATGGCGCGCACCTTGCCGAGAATCGGCCCCGCCGCCAGCACGTCGCCGGCTTTGAGGGTGCCGTTCTGGATCAGCAGGGTGGCCACCGGACCCTTGGCCTTGTCGAGGTGGGCCTCGATCACGGTGCCGCGGGCCATCCGGTCGGGGTTGGCCTGCAGGTCCTCCACTTCGGTGACCAGCAGGATCATCTCCAGCAGCTTGTCGATGTTTTCGCCCTTGATGGCGCTGACGGGGACCATCACGGTGGTGCCGCCCCAGTCCTCGGCCACCAGATCGAGGCCGGAGAGCTCCTGTTTGACCCGCTCGGGCTGAGCCCCTTCCTTGTCGATCTTGTTGATCGCCACCACGATCGGCACCTCGGCGGCCCGGGCGTGGCTGATCGCCTCCAGGGTCTGGGGGCGGACGCCGTCATCGGCGGCCACCACCAGCACGGCCACGTCGGTGACCTTGGTGCCACGGGCCCGCATGGCGGTGAACGCCTCGTGGCCCGGGGTGTCGAGGAAGGTGATCTTGCGGGTTTCATCGCCGTGGGGCACATCCACCTGGTAAGCGCCGATGTGCTGGGTGATGCCGCCGGCTTCGCCCGCCGCCACCCGGGTCTTGCGGATGGCATCGAGCAGGCTCGTCTTGCCGTGGTCGACGTGACCCATCACGGTCACCACCGGTGGCCGGCGGATCAGGTGGGCCAGGTCGCTGGCCTCAATCATCTCCACGGTCTTCTTGGCCGCGGCTTCGATGTCGTCCTGGAGGACGGGCACGCCGAACTCCTCAGCCACGGTCTCGATCGTGTGCAGATCGAGGGTCTGGGTGACGGTGGCGCTGATCCCCTTGAAGAACAGGGATTTGATGATCTCGGAGCTCTCCACCCCGAGTCGGTCGGCCAGCTCCTGCACGGTGAGGTTGCCCTCGGGCACGATCAGCATCTCGGGACGCTGGGCCTTGGCTTCGCGGGAGGCCCGCAGCTCCATGGCACGGCGGCGCTGACGCTGGCGGGTGGTTTCTTTCTTGCGCTTGCGCACCGCCACCGTGGGTTTGGCCTGCGCGCCGCGCGCGGTGCGGGGCTTCGCTGGCCGGGCCAGGCTGGCCTGGAGCACCAGGGCTTCCTGCTCGCCGGCGTAGCCACCGGTTTCGGCGGTGAGGGCATCATCGTTCTCGCCGATGATGTGGACCTTCTGGCGCTGCTTCTGGGGAGTGCGGCTGCGCAGGGCCTCGAGTTTGGCGCTGTCGTCCCAGTCGGGTCTCCGTGCACCGGGGGCGCGGGCGCCGGCCGGCGTGGGCGGGCGGAACCCAGGGCGACGGGGGGCCGCCGGCGGGGTGGCGGTGGGACGCGTCACGCCCTCGGTCTCCCCTCCGGCTTCGCTGCCGCCCTCGCTCCGGTCGGGGCGGCGCGGCGGCGGGGCGGTGGGACGGCCGGTGGGTTTCTGGAGCTGCATCAGCTCGCCGGGGGCCATCGGCTTGCGCATGCCGGCCGGGATGCCCGGGCGGCCGGGGGCTGCCGGACGCCCGGCGGCGGTGGTGCCGGGACCCGCCGAGTCGCGGCGGATCGGCTTACCGACCAGCTCAAGCGGCGTGGGGCCGGGCCGGCCCGGGGCCGAGCCGGCCCTGGAGCCGGGGCTGCCGGGACGGATCGGTGCGGGAGTGCCAGGACGCTGGGGGCGGGCCGACGGTGGGGCCGGCCGGCTGCTGGTGGCGCCCTGGCCGGGCTGCGGACGTCCGACCAGCTGGGGCCGGGTGGCCGGGGGGCGGGTGGGTGCGGCTCCCGTGGCGCCCTGCACGGGTCGGCCCGGAGCCGGGGCGGGAGGCCGCTGGGGGGAGCCGACGCGCACGGGCGGCTGGGAGGTGCGGTTCACCGGTGCCGGGCTGGTGGGCTTGGGTGCTGCCAGGGGTTTGGCCGGTGGGGCCAGGGAAACGGGGCGGGCCGGGGCCGCCGGCAGCGGGCGGGCCGGCAGGCCGCCGGCAGCGGGCGCCGTGGGGGCCGGGGCCGGGGCAGTGGGCGCCGGGGCCGCAGCAGCCGGTTTGCCCATGATCGTGGGCGGACGAACGGCCGGTTTGCCGGCTTCCACCGGTCGCGGCCGGGCCGGGGACGGTGCCGGAGCTCCGGCGGGCCTGGGGCGAGCCGCAGGTGGCTCGGGACGGGAGGGTGCGGGAGCGGAGGCCGCTGGCGCAGGACGCGGTGCGGGGGGGCGGCTCGCGGGCGGGGCCGGGGTGGCGGGTGCCGTCGCGGCGGGCGGAGTGCTGGCCCGGGGAGCCGCCACGGGTGCCGGCGCGGCTTTCTTCACCGCCAGGATCGCCTTGGCCGGGGGGGCGGGCGCCGCAGGTTCGGTCCGCGACGGGGTCTGGCTGCCGACGTTGACACCGATCATCGAACGGATGCGGCTCGCCTCGTCATCGCTGATCGAGCTGCTGTGACTCTTGGCCGCAATGGAGAGCTTCTCGGCGGCATCGAGCACGTCCTTGTTGTCCAGGCCCAGGTCCTTCGACAGCTCGTAGATTCTCACTTTGCCGCTGCTGGTCATTCAGAAAGGTCTCCGTACGGTGGGGCCGAAAGGACCCCGGGGCCGCACACACGTTGCGACCATGATTCATCTTGCCTCAGAGGTTGCGGGGCCGATCGCTCGAGACGTGCCTCGAGGCTGACGATGATGGCATCGCTGACGGCACAGCGGAGGCCGCGCTGGAGGCGGCGGCGGCGACGGGCTTCCTCCAGGCAGCTCGGCTCCGGGCAGAGGTACGCCGAGCGACCCATGCCCCGATCCAGGCTCACCGTCCCGTCGGCCTGACGCACCACACGCCAGAGCTGGCTGCGGTCGCAGAGGCGACGACAGGAGACGCAGCGGCGCAGCACCGGGCGCCTCGCGGGCGACGTCACCGGACGTCCTCGCCGGTGACGGCCTCGGCCTGATCTTCGGTCGGGGCCGGGTCTTCGGAATCGGCCCTGGGCTCGGCCTGCTCGTCGATGGGCTCTTGGGCGGGAACGCCGTCTTCGCCCTCCTCGAGTTCGTAGGACCCGTCGTCCTCGGGCAGGGGGTAGAGCTCACGCAGGCGGGCATCTTCCTCGGCCCGGGTGGCCTGCTCGGCCTCCAGACGGGCCTCGGCTTCGGCCTGCAGGGCCTCCTCCTCCTGGCGCTGGGCGATCAGGGTCGCCACCGTCTGGTCCTCGCTGACCTGGTCGTACTCCTGGGCATTCTTGATGTCGATCTTCCAGCCGGTGAGCCGGGCCGCCAGGCGAACGTTCTGACCCTCCCGGCCAATGGCCAGGCTCAGTTGGTCGTGGGGCACGAGCACGTGGGCGTGGTGCCCTTCGGGATCCACCAGGCGGACCATCTCCACCCGCGCTGGGCTGAGGGAGTTGGCCAGATACTGCGCCGGATCCGGAGACCAGCGGATCACGTCGATCTTCTCGCCCCGCAATTCGTTCACCACCTGCTGGATGCGGGAGCCGCGGGCGCCGATGCAGGCGCCCACCGGATCCACTTCCCGCTCCACACTGTCGACAGCGACCTTGGTGCGGGGGCCGACGGCGCGGGAGGGGGGATTGGCTTCCCTGGCCACGGCGACGATCCGCACCGAGCCCTCCTGGATCTCAGGCACCTCGTTCTCGAACAGATAGACCACCAGGCCCGCATTGGCCCGGGAGACGAACAGCTGGGGGCCGCGACGGGAGACCTCGCTGACCTCCTTGAGGAACACCTTGAAGGTGGCGTTGGCGCGGTAGTTGTCATTGGGAAGTTGGTCGCGGCGGGGAAGCTCCGCCTCCACCTCTGGCCGGCCCAGGCCGCTGCTGACGGCCATGATCACGCTCTGGCGCTCGAAACGGATCACCCGGGCGGTGAGCACGGGATCCTCCAGGTCGGCGAATTCCTCCTGGATCATGCGGCGCTGCTGGTCCCGCAGCTTCTGGGCCAACACCTGCTTGGTGGTGGCGGCGGCCATGCGGCCGAAATCATCCTTCTCCGGTGTCACGTCCAGCACCACCGTGTCGCCGATCTGGGCGTCTTCCGCCACCTGGCGCACCTCTTCGATGGCGATCTGGTGGTCGTCGCTCTCCACCTCCTCGACGATGATCTTGCTGGCCAGCACCCGGTAGCCCTCTTCCTCGAGATCGAGCGCGACGTCGAAGTTGCTGAAGTAGTCCTCCTCGAAGGGGTCCTCGCTGATGCCCAGGTAGAGGGTGCGGCGGTAACGCTCGTAGCCCTTCAGCAGTGCCTCCCGCAGGGCCGCCTCCACCACCTGGGGAGCCAGCTTCTTCTCGTCGCTGATGTCCTCGATCAGGTTGTTGAGACCGGGGAGCAGAACCAGGGCCATGAACTCGGAGGCAGTTGGGATGAAAGGGAAGAAGGATGAACCGGAGCGGCTCAGGTGAACCGGGGCGGCTCAGGAATCGGGTGGAGCTTCGCTGAGCCGCACCCGCAGTACCTCGTCGCGGGGGATGCGCAGGATGCGGCCGCGCTCATTGAGCTGCACCACCTCGTCATCCCGGCCCAGCAACAGGCCGGTGCGGCGCACCTCCGCAGCGCCGGCCTCCTGGCGGATCAGCTCCACCGGAAACCCACGGAAGCTGACGAAGTCCCGGTCGGTGAGGAGTTCTTCCCCGATGCCGGGGCTGCTCACCTCCAGCACATAGGCCATGGTCAGCAGACCCGACGCTTCGATGGCCTCAGCAAGGGGACCACTCACGGCGGCGCACTCGTCGAGATTCACGTCGGTGCCATCGGCGCGCTGCACCCGCACCACGACCGTGAGGGGGATGCGATGGGCCAGCACCTCCACCGATTGCACCGTGAGGTGCGCTTCCTGGACCACTGGCCGGGCCAATGTCTCCAGGTCGTCGGTAAGGGGATCGGGCAAGGACAGGCGGCGCGGGCGGGATGGTCCGCCGTGCGCTGCAGTGTTCACTGCCCCCGACCAGAGGCGTTGCCCCTGTCAGGGGGAACGTCATCCGGGAAAAAGGGTGATGCCCGGCGGGCATGGATTCACCCTAAGGGATTGCCCCCCGGGGGGCTGGGAAGCTCCAGGACAGGAGCCTCGGCGTAGTAATCGTTGGCGCTGACCTCGCCCCGCTGACTGAGGTCCTGGTTGAGGCACTGGCCGCACTGCTCAGGCGTGCGCAGGAACTGGCAGACCCGGGCCCAGAGCTTGGCGCGGCTGCCGGGAGCCCCCTGGCTGAAGTGCACCAGGTCGTTGCCTCCGGCCATCCCCTGGATCTCCACCTTGCAGAGGGTGCAGCGCTGCCTGGTTCCGGGAGGGATTGTGGCCATGGCCTCGGGGAGGACTGGGGGCAAAGTTAAGCCGATTCAGGTCGAGCGGTCCTGCCCGGGGCCGGCCGGAGCGGTCTCCCATGCGAATTCTTCAACTGAGCGATCCCCATCTGCTCGCCGATCCCGCCGGCCGCTGCCATGGCCGGCCGGCGCTGGACCTGCTGCGCCATGCACTCCAGGAGGCCCTCGGCCAGCTTCGGGCGCTCGGGGAGGCCCCCGATCTGCTGCTGATCAGCGGCGACCTCTGCGATGACGAGAGCTGGGGCGGTTATGTCCGCCTGGGGGAATTGCTGCAGACGCTGCCGCTGCCGGTGGCGTTGCTGGCGGGCAACCACGACCAACCCGCCCTGCTGCGCGCCGCCCTGGGGCGCCGCGCCGTTATCGCCCCGGCCCTGGTGCGCTGCGGCCAGGGCTGGCTGCTGCTGCTCGACAGCCACCGCAGCGGTGACACCGCCGGCGAACTGGGCCCGCTCCAGCTGGACTTGCTGCAGCGCCAACTGGACGACGCCGCGCCGGCCGCGGGCCAGCCCCTGCTGGTGGCCGTCCACCATCCCCCGGTGCCGATCGGCGATGCCGGCATGGATGCCATCCGGTTGCGGGATGGCGAGGCCCTGCTGAATGGGTTGCGGCCGCTGCCCGGTCTGCGGGGGTTGGTCTTTGGTCATGTCCACCAGCACTGGCAAGGGGAACTGCCCGGCCGGCCGGAGGTGCCCCTGCTGGGCTGTCCCTCCACTCTGCGCAGTTTCCCTGCGGTGCAGCCCTGCCCCCTGGAACGTCCGGACGACCCAGGCGGGCGCTGGCTTCACATCGGCGAGGACGGCGTCCTGCGGCAGCGGTTGCTGCGCTGGGCGCCGCTCGACGGCCCTAGCCTCGCCGGATGCAACGCTCCCATCCCTTGTCTTCCCTGAGCCGGCGGCTGCGGGGCCTGGCGCTGCTGGCCCTGTTGCTGGCGTTGACTGCCCTTCCCCTGCCCGCGGCGGCCCTCGAGACGGCCCCCCCGGCCCTTAGCCCCCACAGCTTCGTGGCCGACGCCGCCCGGCGAGTGGCTCCGGCAGTGGTGCGGATCGACACCGAGCGCAACGTGGCCAGGCCCGCCTTCGATCCCGCCCTGCTCGATCCCCTGCTGCGGGATCTGTTCGGCGACCCCTCCAGCAGCACGCGGGAACGGGGCCAGGGTTCGGGGGTGGTCATCGATGGGCGCCGCGCCCTGGTGCTCACCAATGCCCATGTCGTCGACAAGGTGGATGGGGTGACCGTGACCCTGGCGGATGGCCGCCAGCTGGATGGCGCGGTGGTCGGCAGCGACCCGGTCACCGATCTGGCGGTGGTGCGCATCACCGGTAAGGCCCCACTAAGCGCCGCTCCCCTGGGCGATTCCGAGGCCCTCGAAGTGGGCGACTGGGCCATCGCCCTGGGCAGCCCCTATGGCCTGGAGCGCACCGTCACCCTGGGGATCGTCAGCAGCCTGCACCGCGACATCAACAGTCTCGGTTTCGCCGACAAGCGCCTCGATCTGATCCAGACGGACGCGGCCATCAATCCCGGTAATTCCGGCGGCCCCCTGATCAACGCCGCTGGTGAGGTGATCGGCATCAACACCCTGGTGCGTTCCGGGCCTGGGGCCGGTCTGGGCTTCGCCATCCCCATCAACCTGGCCAAACGGGTGGCCGACCAGCTCGGCGAGGGGGGCACGGTGGTGCATCCCTATCTCGGCCTCCAGTTGGTGCCGCTCACGGCCCGGATGGCCCGGGACAACAACAAGGATCCCGATGCCCTGTTGCAGTTGCCCGAGCGGGACGGGGCCCTGGTGCAGCGGGTGCTGCCGGAAAGCCCGGCCGAGGCGGCCGGGCTGCACCGTGGTGATCTGGTGGTGGCGATTGCCGACCAGCCGGTGAACACCCCTTCGGCGCTGTTGCACCAGGTGGAGCAGGCCCAGGTGGGTCAACCCCTGCCGCTGCGAGTGGTCCGGGGCCAGCGGGAGCTGCAGCTCTCGATCCGGCCGGCGGCCCTGCCCCAGGCGGGCTAGGTCCCAGGGGGGACAGGACAGTCCCCCTTGCTACGGTCTGGCCCGATTCCGGCAGACCTCGATGTCCGATCTTCAGGACCGCATGAAGGAGGCCGTGGCGACGGCGGCGGTGGATCAGATCCGTGACGGCATGGTGGTGGGGCTGGGTTCAGGCTCCACGGCCGCCCTGATGATCCGTGCCCTCGGCCAGAAGCTGCGCCAGGGCGAGCTGACCGGCATCGTCGGTGTCACCACCTCCTTCCAGGGGGAGGTGCTGGCGGCCGAGCTGGGCATTCCCCTGATGGCCCTCAACGCTGTGACCAGCATCGATCTGGCCATCGACGGCGCCGATGAGGTGGATCCTTCCTTCCAGCTGATCAAGGGGGGCGGGGCCTGCCATGTGCAGGAGAAGCTGGTGGCCCGCCGGGCCGATCGCTTCGTGATCGTGGTGGATGCCACCAAGCTGGTGGAGCGCCTGAACCTTGGCTTCCTGCTGCCGGTGGAAGTGCTGCCCGGCGCCTGGCGCCAGGTGCGGGATGAACTCACCGCCATGGGGAGTTCCGTCGCGTTGCGCATGGCCGTGCGCAAGGCCGGTCCGGTGGTCACCGACCAGGGCAACCTGGTGCTGGATGTGGCCTTCGAAGGGGGCATCGGCGACCCCGCCGCCCTGGAGGCGACGATCAACAACATCCCCGGCGTGCTCGAGAACGGTCTGTTCGTCAATCTCGCCGATCAGGTGCTGGTGGGGGAGATCGTCGACGGCGAGCCCCGGGTGAGGGATCTGCCCCGGCGTTGATCACGGCGCCGTTCTTGTGGCGCCGTCAGTCGGCCTGAAGCCGCTGGCGCACGGACTCGGCGTGGCTGTGCAGTCCTTCGCTCTCGGCCAGGGTCACCACGGCTGGGCCCGTGGCCTCCAGGGCCGCCCGGTTGAACTGGATCAGGCTGGTGTGACGCAGGAAGGTCTCGACGCTCAGGGCGCTGGCGAAGCGGGCGGTGCCTGAGGTGGGCAGGGTGTGGTTGGGGCCGGCCAGGTAGTCGCCCACCGCCTCGGGCGACCAGGGGCCGAGGAAGATGGCGCCGGCATGGCGGATGCGATCGGCCAGGGCTTCGGGGTCCGCCACCAGCAGCTCGAGGTGTTCCGGGGCGAAACGGTCACTGAGGGCCGCCGCTTCGGCCAGATCGCCGCAGACCACGATCAGGCCCCAGTCGTTGAGCGCCTGCAGGGCGATGGCGGCCCGGGGGTGCCGCACCAGCTGGGCTTCGATGGCGGCCGGCAGGGCGGCGGCCAGCCCCGTGCTGGTGGTGATCAGGATGGCGGCCGCCAGGGGATCGTGCTCCGCCTGGGCCATCAGGTCGGTGGCCACCTGGGCGGGGCTGGCGGTGTGGTCGGCGATCACCAGCACCTCGCTGGGGCCGGCCAGGGAATCGATGCCCACCCTGCCGTAGACCGCCTTCTTGGCCAGGGTGACGTAGAGGTTGCCGGGGCCGCTGATCACATCGACGGCGGGGATTGTTTCGGTGCCGTAGGCCAGGGCCGCGATCGCCTGGGCGCCCCCCACCCGGTACACCTCCTCCACCCCGGCCCGGTGGGCGGCCGCCAGCACGGTGGCGTTCGGCTCGCCGCCGGGGCCGGGCGGGGTGACCATCACCAGCCGTTCCACGCCGGCCACCCGGGCGGGGATCGCATTCATCAGCACGGTGCTGGGGTAGGAGGCCCGGCCGCCGGGGATGTAGATCCCCGCCCGCTGCACCGGGCGCCAGCGGCGTCCCAGCCGTTCGCCATGGGGGCCAACCACGGCCAGATCCGCGGGCTTCTGGCGGCGGTGGAAATCGAGGATCCGCTCGTGGGCGAGGTCGAGGGCCCGGCGCAGGAGCTCGGGGCAGGCCTGCCAGGCCTGGGCCAGTCGCTCCGGCGGCACCCTGAGGGGATCGGGCCGCAGGCCATCGAAGCGCTCGCTGAACTCCAGCAGGGCGGCATCGCCGCGCTGGCGCACCTCGGCCAGGATCGCCGCGACTGTCTCCTCCTCCTGATGCATCCGGGCACCCTCGGTGCGGGCGGCGATCGCTTCGAGCCGTTCACCGGCCTGTGGCCCCGCCCGCAGACAGGCGATCCGCAGCGGTGGCAGCGCCGCGGAGGCGTCAGCGGCGCTGCTGCTGCTGGTCGGGGTGGAAGCAACCACGGGTCGGTGCCGGAGGCGAAGGGCCACCACAAAATTAGGGCCAAGGACCCGCCAGGCTCCAGGAGGTAGGATCCGCGATTGCCGAGTCAGCGCCCCTACGCCTGTGGCCAATAACAAGTCTTCGAAGAAACGCATCGAGATCGCCGAACGCAATCGACTGCGCAACCGCACCTACAAGTCCGCCCTGCGCACCCTGATGAAGCGCTGCCTGACGGCCTGCAGCTCCTACGGCCAGAAGCCAGGAGAGGAGGCCAAGGCCGCCGTCCAGGCCAGCATGAGCGCCGCCTTCAGCAAGATCGACAAGGCGGTCAAGGTCGGGGTCGTGCACCGCAACACCGGCGCCAACCAGAAGTCGCGGCTGAGCGTGGCGGTGAAGCAGGTGCTGGAGCCCTCGGCCGCCGGCAGCACCGGCGCCTGAGCGCCACCCCATGGCCGTCAGCTCCGAGGCTGCTCCATCCCTGGTGGACAGCCACTGCCACATCGTGTTCCGCAACTTTGAGGCGGATCTCGACGAAGTGGCTCAACGCTGGCGGGAGGCGGGGGTCAAGGCCCTTGTCCATGCCTGCGTGGAGCCGTCGGAGATCGGGGCGATCCGAGCCCTGGCCGACCGCTTCCCGGAGCTGCGTTACGCGGTCGGGGTCCATCCCCTTGACACCCAGCACTGGCACAGCGACACCGCTGCCGTGCTGGAAGCCGCGGCCTGCGCCGACGACCGCGTCGTGGCGATTGGTGAACTGGGCCTGGATCTGTTCCGCGCCACGAATCTTGAAGAGCAGCTGGCGGCCCTGGGTCCCCAGCTGGATCTGGCTGTAGCCCTGGATCTGCCGGTGATCATCCACTGCAGGGATGCGGCAGAACCGATGCTGGCCGAGCTGCGCCGGCGGGAGCGCCAGGGCACCTGCCCCCGTGGGGTGATGCATTGCTGGGGGGGCACCCCCGAGGAGATGGAAGGCTTCCTGGAGCTTGGCCTCTACATCAGTTTCAGCGGCACGGTCACTTTTGCCAAGGCCGAGCCGATCCACGCCTGTGCCCGCCTGGTGCCGGCCGATCGCTACCTCGTCGAAACCGACTGTCCCTTCCTGGCGCCGGTGCCCCGCCGCGGCAAGCGCAACGAGCCCGCCTACGTGGCCGCCGTGGCGGCCAGGGTGGCCGACCTGCGGGGCGAGACGCTGGAGCAGGTGGCGCAGGCGACGACCGCCAACTCCACCCGTCTGTTCCGCCTGCCCCACCAGGTTGTATGATGTCTTATTGGCCTGGAAGCGGAAGCGCTCTTTTTGTCCACGACGGCATCCATTGAGTCGGCAACTGAGTCGGCAATATCGCAGCGAGCCCTGTAAGCGCTTCAGCTGGATTGTTCGTCCCATTCCCATGGGCGGACGCCACAGCTAGGCGCCTGTTGGCATGGCCCGTCACCGGGCACTCCTCCAGGCAGGTCTCAGCGTAATCGCCTTTCCCCGTCCAGGTCCGCCCTACCACCACCGTTCCTGCAGGTTCACCGCATGAGCAGCGCGATCCAGGTCGCCAAGACCGTCACTTACCTTCCCGATCTCGTGGAGGTACAGCGGGCGAGCTTCAAATGGTTCCTGGAGAAGGGCCTGATCGAAGAGCTGGACAGCTTCTCTCCGATCACCGACTACACCGGCAAGCTGGAGCTGCATTTCATTGGCGATCAGTATCGCCTGAAACGCCCCCGCCACGACGTGGAAGAGGCCAAGCGTCGCGATGCGACCTTCGCCTCCCAGATGTATGTCACCTGTCGTCTGGTCAACAAGGAAACCGGCGAGATCAAGGAGCAGGAAGTCTTCATCGGGGAGCTTCCCTTGATGACCGAGCGCGGCACCTTCATCATCAACGGCGCCGAGCGGGTGATCGTCAACCAGATCGTGCGCAGCCCGGGCGTCTACTTCAAGGACGAACAGGACAAGAACGGCCGCAAGACCTTCAACGCCAGCCTGATCCCCAATCGCGGCGCCTGGCTGAAATTCGAGACCGACAAGAACGACCTGCTGCACGTCCGCGTCGACAAGACCCGCAAGATCAATGCCCATGTGCTGATGCGGGCCATCGGCCTGTCCGACAACGACGTGCTCGACAAGCTGCGTCACCCGGAGTACTACCAGAAGTCGATCGAGGCCTCCAACGAAGAGGGCATCAGCTCCGAAGACCAGGCTTTGCTGGAGCTCTACAAGAAGCTGCGTCCGGGTGAACCGCCTTCGGTGAGTGGCGGTCAGCAATTGCTGCACAGCCGCTTCTTCGATCCCAAGCGTTACGACCTGGGCCGGGTGGGTCGCTACAAGATCAACAAGAAGTTGCGTCTCACCATCCCCGATGCGGTGCGCACGCTCACCGCCGAGGACGTTCTGTCCACGATCGACTACCTGATCAACCTCGAGCTCGATGTGGGCGGCGCCTGCCTCGATGACATCGACCACCTCGGCAACCGCCGGGTGCGTTCGGTGGGCGAGCTGCTGCAGAACCAGGTGCGCGTCGGTCTGAACCGCCTCGAGCGGATCATCAAGGAACGGATGACCGTCGGCGAGACCGAATCGCTCACCCCCGCCCAGCTGGTGAACCCGAAGCCCCTGGTGGCGGCGGTGAAGGAGTTCTTCGGCTCCAGCCAGCTGAGCCAGTTCATGGACCAGACCAACCCCCTGGCCGAGCTGACCCACAAGCGCCGTATCAGTGCCCTCGGCCCAGGCGGTCTCACCCGGGAGCGGGCCGGCTTCGCCGTGCGCGACATCCACCCCTCCCACTACGGCCGCATCTGCCCGATCGAGACGCCGGAAGGCCCCAACGCCGGTCTGATCGGTTCGCTCGCCACCCACGCCCGGGTGAACGAGTACGGCTTCATCGAAACCCCTTTCTGGCGGGTGGAAGACGGCATCGTGCTCAAGCAGGGCGATCCCCTCTACCTCTCCGCCGACCTGGAGGATGAATGCCGGGTGGCTCCCGGTGACGTGCCCACCGATGCCACCGGCCGCATCACCGTCGACCTGGTGCCGGTCCGCTACCGCCAGGACTTCGAGAAGGTTCCCCCCGAGCAGGTGGACTATGTCCAGCTGTCGCCGGTGCAGGTGATTTCGGTCGCCACCTCCTTGATCCCCTTCCTGGAGCACGACGACGCCAACCGCGCCCTGATGGGCTCGAACATGCAGCGCCAGGCCGTGCCCCTGCTGCGGCCCGAGCGGCCCCTGGTGGGCACCGGCCTGGAAACCCAGGTGGCGCGTGACTCCGGCATGGTGCCGATCACCAAGGTGAATGGCACCGTCTCCTTCGTCGATGCCACCGCCATCGTCATCCGTGACGACCAGGGCCGGGATCACACCCACTTCCTGCAGAAGTACCAGCGCTCCAACCAGGACACCTGTCTCAACCAGCGGCCGATCGTGCGCCAGGGCGATCCGGTGATCGCCGGCCAGGTGCTGGCCAATGGCTCGGCCTGCGAAGGCGGTGAGATTGCCCTCGGCCAGAACGTGCTGATCGCCTACATGCCCTGGGAGGGTTACAACTACGAGGACGCCATCCTTGTCAGCGATCGGCTGGTGCAGGACGACCTCTACACCTCGGTGCACATCGAGAAGTACGAGATCGAAGCCCGCCAGACCAAGCTCGGCCCCGAGGAGATCACGCGGGAAATCCCGAATGTGGCCGAGGAGAGCCTGGGCCACCTCGATGAGATGGGCATCATCCGCATCGGCGCCTACGTCGAATCCGGCGACATCCTGGTGGGCAAGGTGACCCCGAAAGGCGAATCCGACCAGCCGCCGGAAGAAAAGCTGCTGCGCGCCATCTTCGGCGAAAAGGCCCGCGACGTCCGCGACAACTCCCTGCGGGTGCCCAGCACCGAACGGGGCCGGGTCGTCGACGTGCGCATCTACACCCGCGAGCAGGGCGATGAACTGCCGCCGGGCGCGAACATGGTCGTGCGGGTCTACGTGGCCCAGCGCCGCAAGATCCAGGTGGGCGACAAGATGGCCGGCCGCCACGGCAACAAGGGCATCATCAGCCGCATCCTCCCCCGGGAGGACATGCCCTACCTGCCTGATGGCACCCCCATCGACATCGTGCTCAACCCCCTGGGTGTGCCGAGCCGTATGAACGTGGGTCAGGTGTTCGAATGCCTGATGGGCTGGGCCTCGTCCCACCTCGACTGCCGCGTCAAGGTGGTGCCGTTCGATGAGATGTACGGCCCCGAGAAGTCGAAGCAGACGGTGCAGGCCTACCTCGAGGAAGCCGCCAAGCTGCCCGGCAAGGCGTGGGTCTACGACCCCACCAATCCCGGCAAGATCCAGCTGATTGATGGCCGCAGCGGCGAACCCTTCGACCAGCCGGTGACGGTGGGCTACGCCCACATCCTCAAGCTGGTGCACCTTGTCGACGACAAGATCCACGCCCGCTCCACGGGCCCCTACTCCCTGGTGACCCAGCAGCCCTTGGGCGGCAAGGCCCAGCAGGGCGGTCAGCGACTCGGGGAAATGGAGGTGTGGGCCCTGGAGGCCTACGGCGCCGCCTACACCCTGCAGGAACTGCTCACCGTCAAGTCCGACGACATGCAGGGCCGCAACGAGGCCCTCAACGCCATCGTCAAGGGCAAGCCCATCCCCAGGCCGGGCACGCCCGAGTCCTTCAAGGTGCTGATGCGGGAGCTGCAGTCCCTCGGCCTCGACATCGCCGTCTACACCGACGCCGGTGAGGAAGTCGACCTGATGCAGGACGTCAACCCTCGCCGCAGCACCCCCAGCAGACCCACCTACGAGTCCCTCGGTGTCGCGGATTACGACGATGACTGATCGCTTGATTCACCGGCTCTGATTTCTCCGCTTCTCTCGATCACCCTGCGTTTCCGCCATGTCCAACAGCAACCTCCGCACCGAAAACCACTTCGACTACGTGAAGATCACGCTCGCTTCCCCCGAGCGGATCATGCAGTGGGGGCAGCGCACGCTGCCCAACGGTCAGGTGGTGGGTGAGGTCACCAAGCCGGAAACGATCAACTACCGCACCCTCAAGCCCGAGATGGACGGGCTCTTCTGCGAGAAGATCTTCGGCCCCTCCAAGGACTGGGAATGCCACTGCGGCAAGTACAAGCGGGTGCGGCACCGGGGCATCGTCTGCGAGCGCTGCGGTGTGGAAGTCACCGAGAGCCGGGTGCGGCGTCACCGCATGGGCTTCATCAAGTTGGCGGCCCCGGTGTCCCATGTCTGGTATCTCAAGGGCATCCCCAGCTATGTGGCGATCCTGCTCGACATGCCCCTGCGGGACGTTGAGCAGATCGTCTATTTCAACTGCTATGTGGTGCTCGACAAAGGGGACCACAAGGACCTCACCTACAAGCAGCTGCTGACCGAAGACGAGTGGCTGGAGATCGAGGACCAGATCTTCGCCGAAGATTCCGAGATCGAGAACGAGCCGATCGTGGGGATCGGTGCCGAAGCCCTCAAGCAGCTCCTTGAGGACATCGATCTCGAGAAAGAAGCGGAACAGCTGCGGGAGGACATCAACAACTCCAAGGGCCAGAAGCGGGCCAAGCTGATCAAGCGCCTGCGGGTGATCGACAACTTCATCGCCACCAACGCCCGTCCGGACTGGATGGTGCTGGATGTGATCCCGGTGATCCCCCCCGATCTGCGCCCCATGGTGCAGCTCGACGGCGGCCGTTTCGCCACCAGCGATCTCAACGACCTCTACCGGCGGGTGATCAACCGCAACAACCGCCTGGCGCGCCTCCAGGAGATCCTCGCCCCCGAGATCATCGTCCGCAACGAGAAGCGGATGCTGCAGGAGGCCGTCGATGCCCTGATCGACAACGGTCGCCGCGGCCGCACCGTGGTGGGGGCCAACAATCGGGCCCTGAAGTCACTCAGCGACATCATCGAAGGCAAGCAGGGGCGCTTCCGCCAGAACCTGCTTGGCAAACGGGTCGACTATTCCGGCCGTTCCGTGATCGTGGTGGGCCCCAAGCTCAAGATGCACCAGTGCGGTCTGCCCAAGGAGATGGCGATCGAGCTGTTCCAGCCGTTCGTGATCCATCGCCTCATCCGCCAGAACATCGTCAACAACATCAAGGCGGCCAAGAAGCTGATCCAGCGGGCCGATGACGAGGTGATGCAGGTGCTGCAGGAAGTGATCGAAGGGCACCCGATCCTGCTCAACCGGGCCCCCACGCTGCACCGTCTGGGCATCCAGGCCTTCGAGCCCAAGCTGGTCGATGGCCGGGCCATCCAGCTCCATCCCCTGGTCTGCCCCGCCTTCAACGCCGACTTTGACGGTGACCAGATGGCCGTGCACGTGCCCCTGGCGATCGAGGCCCAGACCGAGGCCCGCATGTTGATGCTGGCCAGCAACAACGTGCTCTCCCCCGCCACCGGCGAGCCGATCATCACCCCGTCCCAGGACATGGTGCTTGGCGCCTACTACCTCACCGCCGTCGATCGGGACAAGGTGCAGCCCGCCTTCGGCGACCGCGCGCGCACCTTCGCCGACCTCGAGGACGTGATCGCCGCCTTCGAGGAGAAGCACCTCACGCTGCACGACTGGGTCTGGGTTCGCTTCAACGGCGAGGTGGAGAGTGACGACGAGGACAACGAGCCCGCCCAGCAGGGCACCCTCTCGGATGGCACCCGCTTCGAGCAGTGGAAGTTCCGCCGCGACCGCTTCGATGAGGACGGTGCGCTGATCAGCCGCTACCTGCTGACCACCGTGGGTCGG
This sequence comes from Cyanobium sp. Cruz-8D1, assembly GCF_024345975.1. Classification (GTDB taxonomy): domain Bacteria; phylum Cyanobacteriota; class Cyanobacteriia; order PCC-6307; family Cyanobiaceae; genus Cyanobium. The sequence goes on from NZ_JAGQCD010000019.1 coordinate 57,032, forward strand.
GTCGTGATGAACCACACCATCATCGACGCCGTGGCCGCGACCTGAGTTCCACCGGCCGGGCCCAGCCCCGCGCCCCGTGTCTTCCGTTCCCCTCCAGCCTTTTCCAACGCGCGCTGCCATGACCGCCACCCCCGCCAAGAAGATCAGCAAGAAGAGCGCCAAGGCCGCCGCCGAACTGGCGGCCGCCGCGGCAGCCGCCGAACTTGCGGCCTCCGCCTTGAGCAAGCAGGCGCCGCCGTTCCGTAACCGGATCATCGACAAGAAGGCGTTGCGCAACCTGGTGTCCTGGGCCTACAAGCACCACGGCACCGCCGCCACCGCCGCGATGGCCGACGAGCTGAAGGATCTGGGCTTCCACTACGCCACCCAGGCGGCGGTGTCGATCTCGGTCGACGACCTGCGCATCCCCGGCGATAAGGCGGTTCTGCTGGAAGAGGCGGAGGAGCAGATCACGGCCACCGAGGAGCGTTACCGGCTCGGTGAGATCACCGAGGTGGAGCGCCACACCAAGGTGATCGACACCTGGACCGAAACCAACGAGCGTCTGGTGGCGGCCGTGCGCCGCAACTTCAACGACAACGATCCACTCAATTCGGTGTGGATGATGGCCAACTCCGGCGCCCGGGGGAACATGTCCCAGGTGCGTCAGCTGGTGGGCATGCGCGGCCTGATGGCCAACCCCCAAGGGGAGATCATCGACCTGCCGATCCGCACCAACTTCCGTGAGGGCCTCACGGTCACCGAGTACGTGATCTCCTCCTACGGCGCCCGCAAGGGCCTGGTGGACACGGCCCTGCGTACCGCCGACTCCGGCTACCTCACCCGCCGTCTGGTGGACGTGGCCCAGGACGTGATCGTGCGGGAGGAGGACTGCGGCACCCACCGCTTCATCCCCATCAACGCCGACGAGCGCGGCCGCTTCGGCACCAAGCTGGTGGGCCGTCTGGCGGCCCAGCCCGTCATCGACAGCGAGGGCGTCGTCATCGTCGATCGCAACGGCGAGATCGACCCGGCCCTGGCGGCAGCGATCGAGAAGGCGTCGATCGCCACCGTGATGGTGCGCTCACCGCTCACCTGCGAAGCCTCCCGCTCCGTCTGCCGCAAGTGCTACGGCTGGGCCCTGGCCCACAACGAACTGGTCGACCTGGGCGAAGCCGTCGGCATCATCGCCGCCCAGTCCATCGGTGAACCGGGCACCCAGCTCACCATGCGGACCTTCCACACCGGTGGTGTGTCCACGGCCGAAACCGGCGTGGTGCGCTCCCTGGTGGACGGGATCGTCGAATTCGGCCCCAAGGCCCGTGTGCGTGACCACCGCACCCCCCATGGGGTGGAGGCCAAGCTGGCTGAAACCGATTTCACCCTCACCCTCAAGCCTTCGGGCAAGGGCAAGGTGCAGAAGATCGACATCACCAACGGCTCGATTCTGTTTGTGGCCGATGGTGATCCCGTCGCCCACGACATCATCCTGGCCCAGATCTCCTCGGGCTCGGCGGTCAAGAAGAGCGTGGAGAAGGCCACCAAGGATGTCATCTGCGATCTGCCCGGCCAGGTGCGCTTTGAGGATGTGATCCAGCCCCGGGAGGTCACCGATCGCCAGGGCAACATCACCCACAAGGCCCAGCGTCTCGGGCGCCTGTGGGTGTTCAGCGGCGACGTTTACAACCTGCCGCCCAACGCCCTCCCCGTCGTGGAGACCGACAAGCCGGTGACCGCTGGCAATGTGCTGGCGGAGAGCCGGCTGCAGAGCGAATACGGTGGCTCTGTGCGGCTGCGGGAGTCCACCGGCGACTCCCGCGAGGTGCAGATCGTCACCGCCAGCCTCACCCTCAAGGACTGCAAGCTGGTGGGTGAATCCAGCCACACCGGCGAAAGCTGGCACCTGGAGGGAAAGGACAATAGCCGCTATCTGGTCAAGACCCAGCCCGGCACCAAGATCGGCGCCGGTGAGGTGATCGCCGAACTCACCGACGACCGCTTCCGCACCCAGACCGGCGGCATGGTGAAGTTCGCCCCCGGCCTCTCGATCAAGAAGGCGCGCTCCGCCAAGCACGGTTTCGAGGTGAGCAAGGGCGGCACCCTGCTGTGGATTCCCCAGGAAACCCACGAGATCAACAAGGACATTTCCTTGCTGATGATCGAGGACGGCCAGTGGATCGAGGCCGGCACCGAAGTCGTCAAGGACATCTTCAGCCAGACCGCGGGCATCGTCACCGTCACCCAGAAGAACGACATCCTGCGGGAAATCATCGTGCGCTCCGGTGAGCTGCACCTGGTCTCCGATGCCAAGGTGCTCGGCCGTTATGGCGAGGACGGCAAGATGGTCAACCCTGGCGAGGAGATCGCCCCGGGCCTCAAGGCCGAGGCGATGAAGTTCGTCGAGAAGGTCGACACCCCCGAGGGCGGCGCCCTGCTGCTGCGGCCTGTCGAGGAATACGCCATCCCCGATGCCGCCCATCTGCCCGAACTCTCCACGGTCAAGCAGACCGGCGGACCGTCCCTGGGGCTGAAGGCCACCCAGCGTCTCACCTTCAAGGACGGCGAGCTGATCAAGTCGGTGGAAGGGGTGGAGCTGCTGCGCACCCAGCTGATCCTGGAGACCTTCGACACCACCCCCCAGATGACGGTGGATGTGGAGGCGGTGGCCGACAAACGGGCCAAGACCATCGAGCGGCTGCAGCTGGTGATCCTGGAGACCCTGCTGGTGCGCCGCGACACCCTCTCCGATGCCAGCCATGGCTCCACCCACACCGAGCTGCAGGTGGAGGACGGCATCAGCGTCAAGCGCGGTGATGTGGTGGCCACCACCCAGATCCTCTGCAAGGAGAACGGGGATGGGGTGGTGCAACTGCCCGAGCCCACGGCCGGCGAACCGATCCGGCGCCTGATCGTCGAGCGGGCCGACGACACCCGCAGCCTGGATCTGGGCGGGGCCGCCCCGAAGGTGTCGCTGGGCGACCGCATCGTCGACGGCGACGTCCTCGCCGAAGGGGTGCTTTCCCCCTGTTGCGGCCAGGTGGAGGCCATCGACGGCAAGACCCTCACCATCCGTCTGGGCCGGCCCTACATGGTGTCGCCCGATTCGGTGCTGCACGTCCGTGACGGCGAGCTCGTACAACGCGGCGACAGCCTGGCACTGCTGGTGTTCGAGCGCCAGAAGACCGGCGACATCGTGCAGGGTCTGCCCCGTATCGAAGAACTGCTGGAGGCCCGCCGGCCGCGGGAATCGGCCGTGCTCTGCCGCAAGAGCGGCACCGTGCAGATCAAGCAGGGCGAGGACGACGATTCGATCACCGTTTCGGTGATCGAGACCGACGACATCATCACCGAGTACCCGATCCTTCTGGGCCGCAACGTGATGGTCTCCGATGGCCAGCAGGTGAGCGCCGGTGAGATGCTCACCGACGGCCCGATCAATCCCCACGAGTTGCTCGAGTGCTTCTTCGAGGACCTGCGCAGCCGTAAGCCCACCATGGAGGCGGCCCAGGAGGCGATCTCCAAGCTGCAATTCCGCATGGTGACGGAAGTGCAGAACGTCTACAAGTCGCAGGGTGTTGCGATCAGCGACAAGCACATTGAGGTGATCGTGCGCCAGATGACCAGCAAGGTCCGCATCGAGGATGCCGGTGACACCACCCTGCTGCCCGGTGAGCTGATCGAGCTGCGTCAGGTGGAGCAGGTGAATTCCGCCATGGCCATCACCGGTGGGGCCCCTGCCGAGTTCACCCCCGTGCTGCTGGGCATCACCAAGGCTTCCCTCAACACCGATTCGTTCATCTCGGCGGCCTCCTTCCAGGAGACCACCCGAGTGCTCACCGAAGCGGCGATCGAGGGCAAGAGCGACTGGCTGCGGGGCCTCAAGGAGAACGTGATCATCGGCCGCCTGATCCCCGCCGGCACCGGATTCGGGGGCTTTGAAGAGGAGCTGCGTGCCGAGGCCGGACCCCACCCCGACATCCTCGAGGAGGAGGCCGCCGGCTACCGCCGCAACCAGAACCTGCGTCCCGACTACACCGTCGAGATGCCCGCACCGGCAGTCACCGCCGCCGTTCTGGATGACCCCTCCGAGGAGGATCTGGAGGCCACCCGCAGCCGCCATGGCATCGAAGCGGCCGCCAGCGGCTTCGCCGCCTTCGCCCGTCCCACGGCGGATGAGGGGCTGGAAGAGGAGCTGATCGCCGATCCGGCCGCCCTTGAGGGCCTGCAGGAGGAGGGACTGCTCAGCGATGACTGATCCCGCCGTCGCCAACCCACCGGCCCCCTCCCGGCCCACCCCGGTTCCGGTGCGCCGGGTGCCGCGCTTCGGCTTCCACACCCACACCGAGCGCCTCAATGGCCGGCTGGCCATGCTCGGCTTCATCGCCCTGGTGGCGGTGGAGTGGAAGCTGGGTCACGGCCTGCTGATCTGGCCCTGATGGCGGAGCCCGTTCCCCTGCTGGGGATGGGCCTGGCGGCCCTCCAGGAGTGGGCTGGCCTGCAGGGCCAGCCCACGTTTCGCGGCAAGCAGCTGCACGACTGGATGTATGCCAAAGGGGCCCGCAGTCTCGAGGAGATCACGGTGCTGCCGAAGGCCTGGCGTGGGCAGCTGGCGGCCGCTGGCACCGGGCTCGGACGCTCGAACCTATTGCACCGTAGCGACGCCCGCGACGGCACCACCAAGCTGCTGCTGGCCACGGCTGATGGCCTCAGCATCGAGACCGTGGGGATTCCCAGCGGTGATCGGCTCACGGTCTGCGTCAGCAGCCAGGTGGGCTGCCCCATGGGCTGCCGTTTCTGCGCCACCGGCAAAGGCGGGCTGCAGCGTTCCCTGGCGGTGCATGAAATCGTCGATCAGGTGCTCAGTGTTCGTGAGGCGATGGACCGTCGCCCCAGCCACGTGGTGTTCATGGGCATGGGCGAACCGCTGTTGAACACCGAGGCGGTGCTGGAAGCCATTGCGTGCCTCTGCACCGATCTGGGCATGGCCCAGCGCCAGATCACGGTGAGCACGGTGGGGGTGCCCCGCAGCCTGCCTACCCTGGCCGAACGTGCCCTGGAGCGGCTGGGTCGGGCCCAGTTCACCCTGGCCGTGAGTCTGCATGCCCCCGACCAGCGCCTGCGGGAGGAGCTGATTCCCACCGCCCACGCCTACCCGCTGGAGGCGCTGCTCGACGACTGCCGTCACTACGTGGCCCTCACCGGTCGGCGCGTCAGCTTCGAATACATCCTGCTGGGCGGCCTCAACGACCATCCCCGCCAGGCCGATGCCCTGGCCCGCCTGCTGCGGGGCTTCCAGAGTCACGTCAACCTGATCGCCTACAACCCGATCGCCGAGGAGGACTTCCGGCGCCCCGCCCCCGAGGCGGTGGAGGCCTTCCGCTCCCAGCTGGAGCGGCGCCACATCGCCGTGAGCGTGCGGGCCAGCCGCGGCCTGGACCAGGATGCGGCCTGCGGCCAGCTGCGTCGCCGCCTGCTCACCGCCCCGGCGGCTTGATCGCCGTGGCCATGGCCCAGCGACCCGTCGCCGTGCTCGCCTTCGTCGCCCTGTTTGCGGCCTTGGCCTATCTGGGACTCTGCGGCGCCCTGTTCCTGCAGCAACGCTCCCTGCTCTACTTCCCCCAGCCCCGCTCGCGTGAAGCGGCTGGCGAGCTCCTGGCCCTGCCCATCGCCGACGGCCCGCCGGGAAGCCGGGTGCTGGTGACCGTGCACCGCCGCCCCGGCCTGAAGGCGCTGCTCTATTTCGGCGGCAATGCCGAGGCTGTGGCGGGCCAGTTGCCGCTGCTGGAGGCCGCCTTCCCGGAGCACGCCCTCTACCTGATGCACTACCGGGGCTACGGCGGCAGCAGCGGCCAGCCGTCGGAGGCGGCCCTGTTCGCCGATGCCCTCGCCCTGTTCGACCGGGTGCGGGCCGACCACGAGCACATCACGCTGCTCGGCCGCAGCCTGGGCAGCGGCGTGGCGGTGCATCTGGCGGCCCGCCGTCCGGTGGCCGGGCTGGTGCTGGTCACCCCGTTCGACAGCATCGAGGCCGTGGCCTCAAGCCAGTTCCCGCTGGTGCCGATGGCCCTGCTGCTGCGGGACAAGTACCGCTCCTGGGCGGACGCCCCCCGGGTGAACGCTCCCACCCTGCTGATCGCGGCCGAACGGGACGAGGTGATCCCAAGGGCCAACACCGACGCCCTGCTCGCTCACTTCCGCCCCGGCGTCGCTTCCCTAGTGGTGTTGCCCGTCCATGGCCACAACGCCGTGGAGGGATCCCCCAGCTATCTCTCGCTGCTGCGGGAGTTTTCTGCGTCGCGCTCGGCGCTGTAGGCCCCGCGGGCGCCCTGGCCGTTCCAGGGGGTGAGCCGCACCATCAGCAGGAAGGCCGGCAGGGCTGCGGCGGTGGTGGCCAGGAAGAAGCCCGGCCAGCCAAGTCGTTCGGCCACCAGTCCGGCGGGCGCGGCCAGCAGCGAGCGGCTCAGGGCGTAGACCCCCGAGAGCAGGGCGTACTGGGTGGCGGAGAAACGGGGGTTGCAGAGGCTCATCAGCAGCGCCACGAAGGCGGCGCCCACCATGCCGCCGCCGATGTTCTCCAGCGCCACCGCCATCAGCAGGGCTGGCATGCCGCCGTCGAAGCGGGCCAGGGCCCAATAGGCCAGGTTGCCCGCCGCCCCTACCAGGGCGAACAGCCACAGGGAGCGGTTCATGCCCAGCCGGCCGAACAGCAGGCCCCCCAGCAGCGTTCCCACGATGGTGGCGCCGATGCCCCAGCCCGCCAGCACCGACCCCACCACCTCGGGACTGAAGCCCTTCTGGATCAGGAACGGCACCGCCATCAGGCCGAGCAGACCGTCGGGCCAGCGGTAGAGCAGCACCAGGGTGAGCAGGGCCACGGCCCTGGTTCCGCCGCTGCGGCGGTGGAACTCCCGCGCCGGACCCAGCACCGCCTGGCGCAGGCTGCTCACCGGCACCGCCAGGGGTTCCAGGCGCGGTGCCGTGAGGGTGAAGGGCACCACCCCCAGCATCAGCAGGGCCGAGAACAGAAAGGCCAGGGGCCAGTCGTAGCGGCCGGCCAGGATGAAGCCGCCGGCCCCCACGGCCAGCATCGCCGCGCGGTAGCCCAGGTTGGAGGCGGCGGCGCCGGCGCCCCGCTCCAGATCGGGCAGCAGGTCGGTGCGGTAGGCATCGACGGCGATGTCCTGGGTGGCGCTGACCACGGCCAGCAGCACCGCCATCAGGCCGATCGCCGTCAGGCTGGCCGGATCACTGGAGGGCCGCAGCAGGGCCATGGCGCCGATCACCGCCACCAGGGTGAGCTGCAGCACCAGCAGCCAGCCGCGGCGACGGTCGGGCCAGGGCAGGGGCCAGCGGTCGAGGGCCGGAGCCCAAAACATCTTCAGCGTGTAGGGCAGCTCCGCCAGCCCGAGCAGGCCGATCAAGGACAGGGGGATCTGGCTGGCGGCGAGCCAGCCCTGCAGCAGCCTGGTGCCCACCATGTAGGGGGTGCCGCTGGCCACCCCCTCGGCGGCCACCGCCAGGAGGCGACGCCAGGGGCGGACGCTGCTGGAGGCACGGGTGGCCATGGCCGCTTGCGGGTGGCCGAACCCTAGAAGCGACCGATCGGACCACAATGCAGCCAGCACTGCCGCATGGTCCCCATGTCTTTCCTGCGCTCCAAGCTCCTGCCTGCTGCCATCGTGCTGCTGTTCGGCGTGGCCCTGTTCGCGGTCAGCGCCCGCATCTGGTTGCCCGGCGACATGGCGGCCCCCGCGCCCCTGGGCTGATCGGCTGGCCGTCCTGCTTTTACGATGCCGTGACCTGGATGGTTCCATGCCGGAAGACGGCCTGCCCTTTCCCGAAACCACCCACGAGCTGGCCCTCGATCCTGAGGTGCTGGCGCGGGAACTGGCGCAGGAGTTGCTGGGTGATCCGCTTGATGAGATCGACAGCGTCGCCCCCTCCAGCTCCGATGTGGCCGCCGAGTGCGACCTCGGCATCGCCCTGCTGAAAGGGGGGCGGGAGGAGCGGCTGCAGGGGCTGCGCATCTTCTGCGAGCACCGGGATCCCCGCGCCATTCCCCTGCTGCTGCCGTTGCTCAAGGCCGGCTGTCCGATCGTGCGCATGAGTGCCGTCTACGCCCTCGGGCGCAACCCCCACCCCCTGGCGGTGGAGCCCCTGCTGGGCCTGCTCGGGGCCGACGACAATGGCTATGTGCGCAAGGCGGTGGCGTGGAGCCTGGGGAATTACCCCGAAGCCCCCGTGCTCAACCCACTGATCCGGGCCCTGGAGATGGACATCTCGGCCGTGCGGCTGTGGGCCGCCAGTTCCCTGGCCGATGCCGGCGCCACCGGCGTGGCCAAGGCCGACCCCGCCGCTGCCCAGTTGCTCCTCACCCTGCGCATCGACAGCGAGCCGGCCGTGCGCAGCAACAGCGCCTGGTCGCTGGGCCGCCTCTACACCGATCTGGTGGAACCGCGCCAGCGGGACGTGGTGGAAGCTTTGTTGCACACGATGCTGCATGACGGCGATTCCACCGTCCGGGACGAAGCCCGGATGGCCCTGGAGCAGCTGGAGCAGCCCGAGGTGCTCGAGCGGCTCCAGACCCTGGTGGATGAGGGTCTGATCAGCTGAAGGGCCCGCCGTCGCCACGTTCCCACCGACCGCGGCCACCGGAATTCGCGGTTAAGATCCGGCTCTGACCTGTGCCGCTCACCTGAGATGGCCCAACGCACCATCCGCTTCCGCATTCGTCCTGACGGACGGGTTGAGGAACTCGTGGAGGGCGTGCAGGGCGAGGGTTGTTCCCAGCTCACGGAGCGGATCGAGGCCCGGCTGGGCAGCGTGCAGCAACGCCTGAGCACCTCGGAAGCGTTCCAGGCCCAACCCCTCGATCTCCAGGACCCCCAGGTGGTCGTCCAGCACCACGGCACCTGAGCCACCGCACCTCCTCCCCTTCCGTCCCATGTCGCACTTCAGCACCGTCAAGACCGAGCTGCGCGATCGCGAGGCCCTGGTGGAGGCCCTCTGCGACCTGGGCCTTCCTCCCGCCGAGGGGTCCTGCCAGGTGCGCGGCTACCGCGGCCAGACGGTGACCGCCGACCTGGCCATTCCCCAGGCCGATGGGGTGGACATCGGCTTCCGCTTCAATCCCGACAGCGGCAGCTACGAGCTGGTCACCGACCTGGAGCTCTGGAAGCAGCCCATTCCGGTGGAGCGTTTTCTGGCCAAGCTCACCCAGCGCTACGCCCTGCGCACCATCCTGGCCAGCACCGCCGAGGAGGGCTTCCAGGTGAGCGAGCAGACCAGCCACCGCGACGGCAGCATCGAACTGGTGGTGACCCGCTGGGACGCCTGAGCCCATGAGCGCGACGGGCCCCTGCGCCGGCCTCGATCCCGCCCTGGCCTTCCGCACCGTGGCGGCCCCGCAGTCCGAGGCGACAGGCAGCGAGCCGGTGCTCGGAGGTGCCCTGCGCCAGCAGGCGGTCTGGGTGGATGAGGCCGTCTGCATCGGCTGCCGCTACTGCGCCCATGTGGCCGGCAACACCTTCGTGGTCGAACCCGATTGGGGCCGTTCCCGGGCCCTGCGCCAGGACGGCGACAGCACCGAGAGGATCCAGGAAGCGATCGATACCTGCCCCGTGGACTGCATCCACTGGGTGGCCTACGAGCAGTTGCCCGCCCTCAGGTCCCAGCTCGACGAACAGGAGATCCAGCCCCTGGGTCTGCCCTCCCAGGGTCGCCGCCGCCGCACCCTGCCCCGCTCCGCCCCGCCAGCGCCGTGACCATCCCCAGCCGGCGTTTCGGCCGCACGGGGTTGGCCATGCCGGTGCTCTCCCTGGGGGGCATGCGCTTCCAGCAGAGCTGGAGCGACCTGCCGGCCGAGGCGGTGGAGGCTGGCAGCCAGGACAGGCTTGCGGCCACGCTGCAGGCCGCCATGGCGGCGGGCCTGCACCACATCGAAACCGCCCGCCACTACGGCACCTCGGAGCGGCAGCTGGGTTGGTTGCTGCCCCGGCTGCCGGATCCCCGACGCCTCCTGCAGACCAAAGTCCCCCCCAGCGCCGACCCGGCCGCCTTCGAAGCCGACCTGCAGACCAGCTTCGAGCGGCTGGGCCTGTCAGGCGAAGGGGGCCGGGTCGACCTGCTGGCCATCCACGGCCTCAACACCCCGGAGCTGCTGGATCAGACCCTGCGGCCCGGCGGTTGCCGAGCGGTGGCCCGCCGCTGGCAGGAGGCGGGCCGGATCGGCCACGTGGGCTTCTCCACCCATGCGCCGCTGCCCCTGATCCTGGAGGCGATCGCGAGCGATCAGTTTGATTACATCAACCTGCACTGGTATTTCATCCGCCAGGACAACCGGCCGGCGATCGAGGCCGCCACCGCCCACGACATGGGGGTGTTCGTGATCAGCCCCACCGACAAGGGGGGCCACCTGCACAGCCCGTCGCAGCGCCTCTGCGAGCTGTGCGCGCCGTTGCCTCCGATCGTCTTCAACGACCTGTTCTGCCTGTCGGCGCCCGGTATCCATACGATCAGCGTCGGCGCCGCCTCCCCGCAGGATCTGGCCCTGCACCTGGAGGCGGTGGCGCTGCTGCCCAGGGCCGGGGAGCTGCTGCCGCCGATCCTGGAGCGGCTTGATCAGGCCCGCCGAGAGGCCTTGGGGGAGACCTGGCTGGCCAGCTGGGACCGGGGTCTGCCGGCCTGGCAGGACACCCCTGGCCGCCTCAACCTGCCGGTGCTGCTGTGGCTGCACAACCTGCTGGAGGCCTGGGACCTGGAGGCCTACGGCCGGGCCCGCTACGGCCTGCTGGGCCAGGGGGGGCACTGGTTCCCGGGGGAGAACGCCGATGCCCTCGATGGCATGGTGAGCGAGGCCGAGCTGCGGGCGGTGCTGGGGGGCAGCCCCTGGGCCGCCGAGATCCCCGACCTGCTGCGGCGGTTGCGCCAGCGGCTGGGGGGTGAATCGGTGCGGCGCCTGCAGGTGGCCTAGTCAGGCCCCCACAAGGGAGCGGGGGTGGCAGGCTTGGTGGCGAGCTCCCGCCGCTTCTCTTGGCTCGGCAGCTGGTAGCCCTTCTGCCGGAACAGCCGCAGGCAGGCGTCTGCGACGGCTGGGTCGTAGTGGCTGCCCTTGCCGGCCTCGATGACAGCAAGGGCCGCCTCGAGGCCCTTGGCAAAGCGGTAGGGCCGATCGGTCGCCATCGCTTCCACCGTGTCGGCCACGCCCAGGATCCGCCCCTCCAGGCCGATGGCCTCCCCCTTGAGGCCCTTGGGGTAGCCGCTGCCATCGAGGCGCTCGTGGTGATGGAGCACCGCCTCGGCCACCGGCCAGGGGAAGTGAATCGGCAGCAGTACATTCGCCCCCTCCTGGACGTGGGTGCGGATCAGGGCCATCTCCTCTTTTTTGAGGGCCGTGGGTTTGACCAGGATTTCGGCAGGGATGGCGAATTTGCCGATGTCATGCACCAGGCCGCTGATCCGGATCCCCTCGATCTGGTGCTCGTCCAGCCCCATGTCCGCCGCGATGGCCGTGGCCAGATGCGCCACGCGCGCCTGGTGCCCCGCCGTGTAGGGATCCCTGGCCTCACTGAGGGCCACGAGAGCCGCCACCATCTCCTGGAAGCTGCGCAGCGTCTCCTTCTCATAGGCCAGGGCCAGACGCTCCGCCGCCCGGCGATCGGAGATGTCGCGGATGTTGCACTGGATCACCCTTTGCTCACCCACCAGGTATGTGTTGCTCACGAACTCCACCTCCTTCAAGGAGCCGGTGGCGGAGCGCAGGGGCAGGTCTTCGTAGCGGACGTAGCCCTTGCCCTGCAGTTCGGCGAAAAGTTTAATGGCTTTGACTTTGTCGAGCAAGAAGCCGATCTCCCAGAGCTGCTTGCCGATGATCTCCTCGGCCTCATGGCCAAGGAGCTGGCAGATGTAGGGGTTGGCCTGGGTGATCCGGCCGCTGACGGCGTCGAGGATCAAGATGCCGTCCTTGGCCGATTCGAACAGGCGCCGGTACCGCTGTTCGCTGTCGATCAGGTTCTTGCGCTCCCGGGCCTCATGGATGGAGCGGATGACAGCGGAGCCGAGCTTCTCGAGCTGGTGTTTGAATATGTAGTCGACAGCACCATGGCGAAGGGCCTCCAGGGCCGTCGCCTCGGAGAAGGTGCCGGAGACCAACAGCAACGGCACTTCCGGGGACTCCTGGCGGGCGATCTCCAGGGCTCTGATCCCGGAGAACCGCGGCAGGGTCCAGTCGGACAGGATCGCATCAGGATGACGCTGGGCCAGGGCGGCGCGTAGGCCGGACTCATCCTCCACGCAACGCAGCAGCGGCTCCAGTCCGGCGCGGCGCAGGGCATCGCCGATCATTTCCACATCCAGTGGCGCATCCTCGATCAGCAGCAGATCCGCGCTCACCGGCGGTGCGTTCACGTCGTTGGCCGTGTGATCGGGGGGGACGATCATCGCGTCTCTCCCGGCAGCCTGTTGAGCAGCATCCAGTAAAGGCCGACCTCGGCCACCGCCTTCAAGAACGTCTCCGATTCCACAGGCTTCACCAGATAGCTGTTGGCCCCAAGGCCGTAGGCGCGCACAAGGTCGGATTCCTCCCGCGAGGAGGTGAGCACCACCACCGGCAGCAATTTTGTTCTGCGGTCAGCCCTGATCGCGCGCAGCACATCGAGGCCATCCACCCGCGGCAGCCGCAGATCAAGCAGCACGAGTTTGAGCAACCTGGCTGGATCATCTTTCTTACCGTTGGCCAGCAACAGCTCCAGGGCTTCGGCCCCGTCCTTCACCCAGGTCACGTTGTTGACCAGCTTCGTCTCACGCAGGGCATCGATGGTCAGCTCGGCATCGTTGGGGTTGTCCTCCACCAGGAGCAGCTGGAGGGGGAAATTTTGCTCGGTCATGGCGGGGGGGCTCCGGACACCAAAGGGACCGCAGAGGGCAGGCTGAAGCGGAAGATAGCGCCGCATTCGATGTGGCCCTCGCCCTCGATGTGGCCCCGGTGGCGGTGCAGGATGCGCTGCACCAGTGCCAGGCCCACACCGGAGCCCTCAAATTCATCCTGGCGATGCAGCCGCTGGAAGACACCGAACAGTTTGCCGGCGTAGGCCATGTCGAAGCCGTCGCCGTCGTCTTTCACCCAGTAGCTCACTTCGGCCCCCTCCACCGCACCGCTCACCGAGATGTGGGCCACCGGGCGCCGGCGGGAGAACTTGATCGCATTGCTCAGCAGGTTGAGCCACACCTCCCGCAGCAGGGCGGGATCCCCCTGGGCCGGCGGCAGCTCACCGCAGCTGAACGCGATCTGGCGATCGTTTTCGAGGGCCAGCAATTCCGTGGCCACCGACGTCGCCAGCGCCTCCATATCCACCCGGCTCACCTCCAGCTCTCGGCGGCCGAGGCGGGAGAAGCGCAGGAGATCATCGATCAGCTGGCCCATGCGCAAGGCGTTGTCGCGCACCACCTGGAGCAGGCGCCGGCCTTCCTGGTCGAGCACGTCGCCGGAGCTCTTCACCAGCTTGAGGCTGAACCCGTCGATGGCCCGCAGCGGAGCCCGAAGGTCGTGGGAGACGGAGTAGGCGAAGGATTCCAGTTCCTCGTTGGCCTGGGTGAGGTCTGCGGTGCGTTCCTGCACCTTCTGCTCCAGCGTGGCATTGAGGCGGCGCAGCTCCTCCTCCATGGACCGGGTCTGGGTGACGTCGCGGGCGGCGGCGAAGACGCCGAGCACCTTGCCCTCTCGATCGAGGTAGGTGCCTGACTGCCCGACACAAGTCTGAGAACCCTTGCGACAGAATGGGTCTCAGTCAATGGGGTGGGCAGGGAGCCATGGGAGCTTGGGGCTGCGAAACCAATCCAATCCCCTGTGGATCCCCAGACCCG
>NZ_JAGQCD010000002.1 GCF_024345975.1 Cyanobium sp. Cruz-8D1
CTGGAGATCGCCCGATGACTCGCCTCAAAGCCAACGCCCTTCTCGATGCCGCCACGGTGCTGGTGGGCTGGACCAACCGTTCCGCCACCCGCGACACCGAGAAGGTGTTCAGCAGCGGTGAGGTGGTGAAGCTGAACACCAAGCTCGATGCCGCCTCCCAGTTCTCGCTGCTGGTCTCCCACCCCGGCCACAGCGCTGCGGTGACGGTGGTGCTGCATCTGGCGCCTGAGCTGCGTGACGGAACGATGGGCACCTTTGTCCCCGTCGCCACCGTCGCTGTGCCGGCAGAGGGCGGCCGGGTGGAGGCCTACATCTCCGGCCACGACATCCTGCTGGACACCGCCGATGTGGATAACGCTGACCTGCCGGCGCTCTGCTTCGCCAAGGCCGTCGTCACCCCTTCGACCCCGGAGGGGATGGTCGTCGGCCTGACCGCCACCCTGCCGGCCTGACCATGACTCAGCCAACAACGGGGCTGGCAGCCCAGGGCCCTCTCCCTGCCGGGATGCTGCGCATCCGCCTGGGCAGCCAGGCGCGCTACGTCTGGCCGGTGCATCTGCCGGGCTGGCTGGCACTCGGCTGGCGGCTGGCCGGGGCCGAGGCCACAGCCGGAGCCCCAACGGCTGGGGTTGCCGCAGCAGAGCCGCCGGCACCCATCGCTGCGACTGCTGGCGAAATCCTTGAGCAGGACGATGCAAAACCTGCATCACCCCGCGGACGGCGCGGACGCCGCCGCAAGGAGGAGCCGGAACAGCCACCCGCCGGGGCTGAGACCACACCGGAAGAAACCGGGACGACCGCTGAGGCTGACGCCGCCGACTCCGAGCCAACGGCAGCCCCTGAGGCCGCAGAGGAGGCAGGCACCACGCCTGGCGATGACACCACCACAGACGGGGACCACACGCTGAGCGCCCTGCCCGACGACCTCTTCGACGACCCGCTGATCTGATCCCCTGCTGGTCATGCCCTACCCCCTGCCCCAGCAACCCAGCACCGTGGGCGGCCAACGGGTGCGGCTGCTGCCACCTGTCGGCTGCCCGGGGGTGGAGCAGTGGGTGCTGCCGATGGAGTTCAGCCGCTGGGCCGAACTCGGCTACCGGAAGGGCCCCATCCCGGCCGACGACCTGGAGCTGTTCTGGCTGCCGGCTGACAGCCGCTGGAACGAACCGATCGGCTCAGCCGCCATCGAGCTGCTGATCAACCCGCGGCAGACCATCCCCTCACCGATCTCGGTGACCTGGGGTGATGGCAGCAGCAACGTGGTGCCCTGGCCGGCGGTCTCCAGGCAGGCGCCGCGGCTGCGGCACGTCTATGCCCAGCGGGCCGATGTGACGGTGCAGGTTCAGCTGGGGATGCTGATCGCCACCCTCCGCGTTGCCCTGGTGGGCTGCCCGGTGCCGCCCCAGCAGCTGCTGAACAACCGCGATGGCGGCGGCGGAACTGGAGGCGTCATCCAGCCGCTGATCCCCAGCGGCGGCATCAGCGGCGAGCCCTACGACGGCCGCCATGCGGTGGTCTGGCGCCTGCGGCTTCACCCGAACGGCGGCTTGGGCTTCATGCCCGACCCCAGCAGTGGTGAGCCGGCACTCGCTGTGGTGCAGGAATCAGGCGTCGGCAGCCGAGCCACCCGCTGGTACTCCGGCGATGGCCCGCCGCCATCCACCCTGCAGCCCGCGCCGGCCGTGGGTGACTTCTACCTGGACCGGCTATCGGGGCAGGTCTACGAGCTCTCCGCCTGATCGCCGTGCCCGACACCAACAAGGGCCTGGCCGAGCGGGTGGAGGTGTTCACCCGCGCCACCAGCGATGCGCTGCAGAAAGCGGTGGGCGAGGTGCTCGATGCCCGAAATCCCTGGCAGCTGCTCTACCGCCTCTCACGCATCGTGCTGCTCGGGCTGGTGCTCTACACCGCCTGGCTACTGATCACCCTGCAACCGGATCTGGCCAAACGGATGAGCACCACCACCGCCGCAACCCTGCAGGAGCAGGTAAGGGCGCATCAGGGGCAGGTGCAAACCCTGCTGCGCAGCGCGATCGAAAGCAGTGGCGATGGTCTCCACACCCTGGCGCTGCTGCAGTGGGGGGGCGGCGGCAGCGTGACCGTTCTGGCGGCCGATGGGCGCCATGGCCAGCTGGCGCTGACGCCGGGTCAGCAACCGCTGCTGGGTGTGGAGATGGCCGAGGCCCTCGGCCACGCCGCCCTGGGCCTATGCGCCAGCGATGAATCCTCCGCCCTGCCGATGGCGGTGCGTTCGCCGGCAGGCAGCAACGGTGTGATCCTGGTCTGCCCTGTGGGTTGCAGCAGTGCAGGGCGCGGCCAGGGGCTGCTGCTGGCGCTCTACGACCAAGAGCGGCCAGATGCCCCTGGTGATTTGCACCAGCGCCAGCAGAAGCAGTTGCAGCTGTTCTCCCAGCGACTCGGCCAGCTGCTGGAGCAGCGCTGAGCGCAACTCCAAATTTGGCGTCAATTAGGAGTTCGTTTGGAGTTGGCACCGCGCAGCCCACTGCCGCTGGCAACAGCCATTGATGCCGCCCCCTGCTCTCCATGCCCCTCTCCTGGCGTCAGCTCGCCTCGCTGCTCGGACCGCCAGGGCCGATGACACCGCTGGTGCTCTCGATGCCCAGCCCCCAGGTCAATGACCGGCGCATCCTGCTGCGGGCACCCCAGGCCCAGACCCTCAGCCGCGTTGATGCCGTGCTCACGGGCGGCACCAGCCCCAGCGTCTCCTTCTCGCTGCGCCATGGCGCCGATGTTTCCGGTGCTGGCACGGCAGTCACGACGGATCCGATCACCGTGACCAGCACCACCACCGGCAGCGCGATCACCAGCTTTCAGGCCCCAGAGATCCCAGCAGAGCACTGGCTGTGGCTGGAGGTCACCGCCATCAGCGGTTCACCCCAGGCGCTCACGGTGGCGGTGCAGTTCAGCTGAGCTGCCGGCCAAGGCGTCCAGGGCTTCTGTTGCGGTGGCAGGACTGAATCAGCAGGCTGGGGAGATCCCCCAGCCGTTGCGGTCTTGAATCAGCTGCGCACCACGGCCATCGCTGCCACCACCCTGCTGGCAGCTGTGGTGTTGATCCGTCCAGCGCACGCGGGCACCCTCACCGGCACGGCCACCATCCGTGAGCGGATCGCCCTGCCGCCGGATGCGGTCTTCGAGGCGGTGTTGATCGACATCGCCCGCGCTGATGCCCCGGCCACCGAGCTCGGCCGCGTGCGGCTGCAGCCGGCCGGCCAGTCGCCCTTCCGCTTCTCCATCCCCTACCGCGAGAGCGACATCACCCCCCGCGGCCGCTACTCCGTCCGCGCCACGGTGCGCCATGGCGAGCAGTTGCTGTTCACCACCGACACGATCACGCCGGTGCTCACCAGAGAGCCCAGCCAGCCGCTGAATCTGCAGCTGGTGCAGGTGGGTGGCGGCCCGCGGCCGTCCCAGGCCTCCTCACCGGTAGGCCGGTTGCCGGCCAGCTGGCGCGGCGATCTGCCGGATGCCGGCGGCACGACGCGCTGGCAGGTGGATCTCACCAGCGATGGCGCCTATCAACTGCGCCAGACCTTCCTGAATCGGCCGGCACCCAACAGCTTCGATGACATCGGCCGCTGGCGGCTGGAGAGCGGCAGCAACCGCCTGGTGCTCCGCGGCGGCCGGGAAGCGCCCCTGTTCTTCCAACCCATCGAGGGCGGCAGCGCCCTGAGGAAGCTCGACCTGCAAGGTCAGCCCATCAACTCGCGCCACAACGATCGCCTGCAGCGGCTGGCGGCCTACGCACCGATCGAGCCACGCCTGCATCTGCAGGGGATGTTCCGCTACCTCGCCGATGCCGCCAGCATCCGCCTCTGTGCCACCGGCACCCGGCTGCCGGTGGCGATGGAAGGCGACTTCCGCGCCCTCGAGCGTGCCTACCTCAAGGCCCTGCCGGCTGGCGCGGCGGGGCGGCCGCTGCTGGTGAACCTGGAGGGCCTGATCGCCAGCCGCCCCTCGATGGAGGCCGGCCGGCCGCCGCAGCGCACCCTGGTGGTGGAGCGCTTTGTGGGGGTGCATCCCGGCCAGGGCTGCGGCCAGGCCAAGACGACTCCCACCCCCGCCCCGCATCCCATGGCTTCTCCTTCCCTGCGCGGCACCCTCTGGACGCTCCAGGCGCTGCAGGACGGTGATGGCCCCAGCCTGAGCGAGCCCCCCGGCAAGCCGGCCGAGCTGCTGCTGGCGAGCGATCAGGAGCGTGTGAGCGGCAGTGGCGGCTGCAACCGGCTGATAGGGGGCTTCCGCCTCAGCGGCGAGCAACTCAGCTTCTCCAGGCTGGCCAGCACCCAGATGGCCTGTCCGCCAGAGCTGATGGCCTTCGAGCGGCGCTACAGCGAGGCCCTGGGCCGGGTGCGGCGCTGGAGCATCGACAAGCAGAACCTGCTGCTTCTGGACGAGCGGGGCCGCACGCTGCTGCTGTTCACAGCCAAGCCCTGAGCCCCTCCCAACTGAACGTGGCAATAGCCAGCAGAACAGCGCTGCCTGGCTGCCATGGGGTCCTGGAGTTCCACCGGTTCAATCCGCGGTCCTGAGGGTCCCGCCGGGCCGCAGGGCGGCCCTGGTGTTCAGGGTCCCCAGGGCCCGGCTGGTCCCCAGGGCCAGCAAGGCCCCGCGGGTCTGCAGGGTCCAGAAGGTCCTGCGGGTCCCTCTGGCCCGGCTGGTCCGGCCGGTGCCCAGGGCATCCAGGGCCCGGCGGGGATCGGGATCAACTTCAAGGGGTCGGTGGCGGCGATCGCCAACCTGCCGGCCAACCCGGACCAGGGCGATGCCTACATCGTCCAAGCCGACGACTCGCTGCGGGTCTGGGACAGCGAGAGCAGCAGCTGGGTGGACGGCGGCTCCATCCAGGGCCCCCAGGGGCCAGCTGGTGTGGCGGGTCCTGCCGGTGCTGCCGGTCCCCAAGGCCCTGCTGGACCGCAAGGTCCGCAGGGCATCCAAGGTCCAGCAGGCGCCGATGGTCTGATCGGTCCCCGCGGCACGGGCTGGTTCACCGGCACCGGTGCCCCGCCTTCCGCGATTCCCGGCGCCGTCGATGGCGACCTCTACCTCGACCTGCTGACCGGCACCGTCTATCAACTGGGCCCGCTGCGGGTGGCGGACCTGCCGGCCATCGGTGCTGCCTTTGACGGCGGCTACTACGCCGGCCTGATCAGTCACACCGCCAATGGCGTACCCACCCATGCGCTGATCATTTCGCCCAAGGCGCTTGGCTCTGCCCTCAACCTGGCCTGGAAGACCGCCAACACGGCCAGCACCGGCACCACGAGCGTGTTCGATGGCTGGGCGAACAGCGAGGCGATGAACAACGCCAGCCATCCGGCCGCGCAGTTCTGCCGCTCGCTCAACATCGGCGGCTACGACGACTGGTACCTGCCCGCCACCCAGGAGTGGGATGTGCTGTATCGGTCCTTCAAGCCGGAGGCGACGGCCAATGGCACCTATTCCGGGGCGGGTTATGGCGCCAACCCCTATGCGGTGCCGGCGGGCGGGAACTACACCGACAGCAACCCAGCACTGACGAGTGTGCTGGCTTTCCGCGCTGGTGGCGCCGAGACCCTCAAGCACTTCGACGAGAACTACGGCGACGATCCCTTCTTCCACTGGACCTCCACCCAGGCCGCCAGTGGCACCGCCTTCCTGCGGATGACCTACCTGGGGGATCAGTACGCCGAGGCCAAGACGAGCGCTTTCATCACCCAGGTGCGGGCGATCCGTCGCATCGAGGTGCTGCCGTAAGCGGCAGGGAGAAGAGCAGCCATGGCCAGTTGGCTGCCGCGCACCCAGGTCCCTGGTCAGCAGGTGAGCGTGACCCACACCACCACGCCCCTGCTGCCGGGTGCCAGCGCCCTGCTCGACCTCCCCGGCCTGGGGCGGCTGGGCCATTTCCTGGCGGTGAGCACCGATGCACCGGGCTGGGTGAGCTTCTACAGCTCGGGGGCGGCACGCGAGGCCGATGGCAGCCGCCCGATCACCCAGGATCCGGCCCCGGGGAGTGGGGTGCTGCTCGATCTGGTCACCACCGCAGCTGCCCAGACGATCACGGCACCGCCGGGCGGCACCTACTTCTCCACCGAAACCGGGGCGGCGGCGCCGCTGCTTCGGGCATTGGTGCGCAACACCGGCACTGCCCAGGCCGCCATCGCCGTGACCGTCACCGCCGTCGTGCTGGCGCCCTGAGATGAGGCCTACCCGATGAGCAGCCGGACCCTGATCGACATCAGCCGCCTCGGCACTGACACCACCTGGCCCTCGGTGGCGGTGGAGGTGAACGGCTACCTGCAGAACTGGATCGCGGCGGCCAACACCCAGGTGAGCCAGCACCAGCTGCGCATCGCCACCGCACCCAACCCGGATGCCACCGCAACGGACCCCTGTGGCTGGCGGCTGGAGGCGACCCTCGCCCAGCTCACCCCCGGCGGGGAGCCAGCGGTGCTGCTGCTGGAGGTGTTCCTCACCGGCACCACCCTTCAAATTCGGCCGGGCATCGGCAACACCGAGCCCTACGTGGGGGCCGACACCGAACAGGGCTGGGTGTACCCCGCCGGCGATGTCGTCTACAGCAACGGCACCTGGAGCACCACGCCGCTTCCCTTCAATGCCCAGGTGGGCTGGTCGCTCGCCCCTGGGGCTGAATACTTCGTGTTCGCCTACAGCCAGCACCGTTTCACGAACAGGCAGGCGGTGCCGCTGCTGATCGCCCGCGACCAGGTGTCCGGCCACTGGATCCTGGCGGCCTCGCCCCCCTCTACCTCCAGCTTTGATGGATTGCGGGCCGTGAGCTGGAACGTCCGCTCCGGCCAGCCCTCGGGCTCGCGCTATCTGCTGCGCGATGGGCTGCTCACCGTGGTGCGGATCAGCCAGCCCGCCGAGCTGGTGATCGCCACCACCGACTGGAGCTACTACGAGGTCGCCAACGAACCGGCCCAGTTCTGGGAGCCGCTCATCCTTCCCCCCGACTTCGCGGCGGTGAACATCAGCAGCGCAGCGATGAGCTACTACAAGGCGCCCGATGGCAGCGAGTGGCTGGCGATCGGCGCCCATGGCCTGCTGCTGCGCACCCGCGAGGCGGGACCCAATGGGAGCTTGCTCCCATGACCTATCAGGTGTTCTGCCAGTCCTTTGCCCCCGGCAGCTGGAAGTGGACCAGCAAGGACGCTGCTGGGGTGGGCATGCAGCTCGATGCCGCCTTCCGGGCCTTCGCCGCGGTGGTGAACGCCCTGCCGGGCAACGCCAGCACACCGCTCAGTGTGGTGCGCTCTCATGCCGATGCCACCGCCAACCGCTGGGGCTACACCTGGCAGCTGGGCCATCCCGTGGAACCCGCCCACCTCTGGTTCCTTACTGAGAGCACCACCGCCCAGGGCGAGACGCAGAGCAGCAGCAGTGCGGTCTTTGGCAACGCGCTGGCCAGCACCTTCACCAACAGCACCAGCAACGGCGGCTACGGGTCCTACAACAACTCCTCGATCAACAGCACCGCGCTGGCCTACGTCGACAGCACCCTGACCGGGGCCACGTCGATCGGCGCGATCCTGCTGATCGCCCAGGACACGACCCCAGGGAAGGAGCTCTTCTGCTGGGCCCTCAAGACCCATGGCGGCAACGACGAGCTGCATCGCGACAGCTGCCATGCCCTCTACAAGAGCCCGGGCACGACGGGCTGGAACTCGATCGCGATCTTCCCCCGCACCAGCAAGCAGTTCTATGGGCAGGTGGTGCTGCACGGCTATTCGGGCAACAGCTTCGGGGGGCTCCCGTCGGCGATCGGCGCCAGCATCTACGCCAACGGCCATCAGCTGCGCAGCGGCATCGCCCTGGGCCACTACGAATTCGTGCTGCAGAACCAGGGCCTGTTTGATGCACCACCGCCGCTGATCCAGCTGCCGGCGCCGCTGTTCATCGGCTCCACCTCGACCCGAGGCGCCAGCACCCATTTCGGCAAGGTGACCCGCCCCGATGGGGTGATGCTGCAGCTGGGCCAACGCTCCAGCGACCGGGACGTGTGGCTGTGGGTGCCAGCTGGCACCAGCCACAACCAGGCCAGCCCCTGGAGCACACCCCTGACCCTGAGCCACTGGCGGGAGAGCAACGAACTGCACTTCATCAGCAGCCTGCCCCCGGGTGGGATGCAACTGGTCTCGGGTTCGGCGGACTTCATTCGCCACTTCCCCCACATGAGCGCCGTGGGTGCCCGCCAGCACCCACAGCAGGGCCCGCTGCTCTCCGGCTCCGGTGGTGGGGGAGGAGGATGTAGTGGTGATGGGGAAACGGGTGGCGGAGCAACTCGACCATCCACAGGCCTGCTCTGGCCGCGGGGGATCTGATCCCGCCACGGGCGCACGGCGCTGAGAGCCGGCTGGCTCTAGACGCTCCAGCGCAGCGGCTCCTCCCAGCCGGCCTCTGGGCAGATCAGATCCCAGCAGCAGCCGATCGGCTGAGGAACCGGCAGGGAGAAGAGCACCAGCTGCCGGGCGACCCGCACTGGGTGACGGCGCTGCGGCCTGCGCTGGCGGGAACGGCAGGGAGCGGTGGTGGTGGCTTGCATGGCGAACTGGAGAAGAAACGCCCCCCTCCACGCCCCTGAGCCACGGGGTCAAGGCCACCCGTTGGGTGCTCGCCTTGGCCTTGACGCTGTGGCGCCGCCAGCCCACCGCCTCTGGGGGCTGCTGGCCAAGGGGCGGACCATCGGGGACGTGCTCTCCTGCGCCGTGGACCACCGCCAACCCCGCACTTACCTACCGCTGCGCTCAGCCGCCGCCGGCATGACCCAGGCCGCCCTGGGCCTCGTCCCCGGACTGGGCCAGTCCACTGGCGGAGAGGCACATCAGGAGAGAAATGCCGGGATCAGGGCTCCCGGCGGGCCCTGGGCCTCAGGCCATCTGCAGCCTCAACTCAGCCAGCGCCTCACGATCAGCCTCCAACTGGCAGCGCTGCAGCAGCTCCTGCTGAGCCAGCAGCCGCTCATCGAGCTCATCCACCCGCGCCAGGCACTGCTGGATCGCCGGGATCACCTCCTCCTCCAGCAAGGTGATTTCCTCCTCGCCATAGGGCTGCTCGATCCAGGTGCGGCGCAGCGGCAGCCCCCGCCGCAGCTGCAGGATCCGCTCGATCGCCTTGAGGCTGGATTCGAGCAGCAGAAACGGATCCTCCTCTGGCCGGCAGAACGGCGAGGCAGCGGCAGAAAGCATGGCCATGGACTCGGCGCCGAGAGCGGCGCAGCGACGGGACCGATCCCAGTGGAGGCCCGACGGCAGGAGGGCCTCAGACTGGAGAGGCCCGGAGCAAGACCCAAAGGGTCGAGCCCCACAGGGGGCAGGCCCCTCAACTGCAGTGGGCCGCTGCCGCCGCTGCTCGGGGGCCATGGGCCGGGAAGGTGATCACGAACGGCCGATCGGCCTGGGCGCAGAGAGGCAGCCCAAAGCGGCCGCCGCAGCTGATGCACTGGATCTTGCGGCCGCCTCTCCCCCGACGACTGGCGGGGCAGGCCACAAAGCGCACGCCCTCGTGGCGGAACACGGCGGGCGCATCGGAAGGCACCACGCAGACCGCCGGGATGCCTTGGCACATCAAGGCCGCCGCCGCGCTGCGGGATTCAGTGGAGGCATTGATCACCAGCCCCCTGGCGGCTGCCTGCCGCAATGCGGCTTGATTCTCCGGGCTCATCGGGAAGTGGGTGAAGGACCAGGCCGCCCGCAGATGGCGGGTGGCCCTGGCCAGCTGGAGCAACAGGGCCTGATCGATGCGCAGCGGATCGGCCGGATCCGGCCATTGATCGCCCGCCACGCAGTGGCGGAACAGGATCCCGGCCGGCAGCGCCAGCACCTGCTTGATGAAGGCCGCCGCCGCCAGGCCGCTTTCGCCCCGGCTGAGCCGATCCCAGTGCAGCCGGGTGTGGAAGCCAGCCTCGGCGTAGCAGCCCTGATCACCAGCAAGGGGGCAGCTGGAGGGACAGGTGCGCCGGCTGGTGCTGGAGACAGCAATCGGGCCGGTCTTGCCGTTGAGACTGGGGAAGGACAGGGAGGCACGGTGGGAGTGGGCAGCAGCCACAGGAGGGGTGACGCAGGACCCTCCCTGCAGCCGCGCCGCCCGGCAAGGGCCAGCCACCACCCAATGGCGCAGCGCAGCGGAGCCCAACGTCCACTCCGGCTGGCTGGTGAAACCCTTGCCCAGGCGC
Organism: Cyanobium sp. Cruz-8D1; assembly: GCF_024345975.1. Taxonomy (GTDB): domain Bacteria; phylum Cyanobacteriota; class Cyanobacteriia; order PCC-6307; family Cyanobiaceae; genus Cyanobium. The sequence goes on from NZ_JAGQCD010000002.1 coordinate 10,196, forward strand.
GGAGCATGGAAGGGCCTGCGCCGCCGACCTCACAACGCAGCCGATCGCTACTGCTGAGGCGGTAACTGGCAAAGCCCAGTGGGGAGCCGTGATCGCTTGGATCCGCCTGCTTGCTGGCAAGTGCTGGTGAGCGGCCAGCTGGGCCGCGTTGCGATGCCCTCTCCGCCAATGCGTGCGCCTGCACCTGATCTCGAGCCCTCGGCCATTCAGGCCGAAACACCTCCGCCACAACACACGCCGGTGCCGGCAGGGCGCTGGCCCCTGCCCACCCTGGATCTGAGCGTCTCGGCTGATGCCCTGGTGCTGCTGGGCATCTGCGGCTGGCTGATCTGGCGCCGCTTCCTGCGGCAGGTGGTGCTCAGCCGCTTTGGCTTCCTGCTCGGCTCTCAGCAGAACGCCCGCTACCTGGTGGAACTGCTCGCCCAGGTGGCCGTGCTCACCGGCGCCAGCCGTGTTGCCCTGGGCACCTTCTACAACCCGGAGCTGCTCACCACCGGCTACGGCTATACCCGGGTGGCGATCCTCAGCTGCTACGTCGCACCGGGCCGGCTGCCGCTGGATGTGGAGTCACGCTCCATGCCGATGGAGCGCATCCGCGCCGATGTGCAGGACCTGCTGGAGCACGCCGATGGTGGCTGGCGGCTGGTGGAGGCCGGCCCCCATCTGCCCACTCCCTGCCTGGACTACCTGCTGCGCAACCGCATTGCCTTCCTTTACGGCCGTCTGGTGATGCTGGAGACGCTGCCGATCGGCATCCTCAACCTCCATTTCGATACGCCGCAGCAGCGGCCGGCAGACCTGGGTGCGATCTGCCATGCCGACCGTCTGGAGACTCTGTTTGCCGAGATCAGCCTGGTGGTGCGGGGCCGCATCCTCAGGCCATCGCTGTGGCGCCGCCTGCTGCGCACCTGGAGCGGCCACTGATGGCCGTGGCATGGCGCATCAGCATCGGCTGAGCCAGCTCCATCCACCTGCAATGGGCCCGCAGGCCTCGAGCCCACAGCAGGGCAGGATCGCAGCGAGAGCTGGATCCCAGGCGGGCCTCACACTGGAGAGGACCCGGAGCAGGACCTCTTTGCGGTCTCAGGCGAGCCTGTCGACAACGATGCTCCACCCCCTGCCTGGGGCATAGCGGTAGGCACCGCCGCTGATCGGCTCCACCATCCAGCGCTTGCCGAAGTTCAGCCGGCTGAACTGCAGCCCCATGCCCTTGGCGTTGAGGGTGGCGCCACTGATCAGATCCGGCTCACCCCATGGATCGTTCACCACTACATGGGTGGGGGTGTGGCCATAGACGATCAGCCAGTGGCCCGAGCCGGTGGGTCGATCGACATGCCCCCGGTGGATGTAGCCGCAGGGGACGGGGATGCCGCGGTTGATCTGCTGCTCGATCATCTGGAAGTCGGCGTTCTGCACCAACCGGGCTGTGACGCCGTAGTGGGCCAGCGCCCGCAGCTGGGCGCTGGCGTCGGTGGTGTCGCCAAAACGCTGCACCACCGCCAGGTAGTGGTCGTCGCCATGGGCGCCCTTGAGCGTGCCGGGCTTGATGGTTTCCAGGAGCATGGCGCAACTGGAGGAGAAGCAGGTGCGATCCCGCTGAGAGAGCTGGGCCGAATCGCGCTGCGAGTAGCGGGGCACACCCACCAGTGGGTTGGGATGGCGGATGGCGCCTCCCCCAGCAGGGGGCTTGCTGTTCAGCCGGCTGGGTGATGCGCTCCAGAGCGCGGCCTCTGCCTTGCGCCGCCGCCGCAGGCCGGCCTCGCTGGGGCCGCCGGGATTGACGTAGAGCATCAGCGCCGCGGGAACCTTCTCCAGCTCGCCGGCCTGCAGCACCTTGGTGATGGTGGTGAACCCCTTGCTGCCGAACCAGGCCGGGCCGCAGTTGTAGGTGAACGAGAGCAGCGCCGCCTGCTGGTTGGTGCTCAGCTTTGCCCAGCCAGGGATGCGCTGGGCCAGCAGCTGATGGTCTCGCTTCAGGCGGCCGGCGAGCAGGGCATCGGCCAGCTCCTGGCTGATCCGATCGCCCCGTTTGACCGGTGCACCGTCGTCGTAGGTGGTGCTGCCCCAGCCGATGGTCCAGGGCTCGGCGCCGGTCTCGGGATCGGGGTAGGCGGTGAGCTTGCAGCCCTCGAACTCCTTGACCAGCGGCATGGCCACCGCGACAGCGGCCGGGATCTCAGTGGGCGCCTTGGTCTCCACCGCGGCCTTCCACAGATCCCGCAGCTCACTGCCCTCAGCCAGGGCCTCGGGCTCGTGCTGCACCAACAGGTCCAGCACCGCCTGCAGCCAGGCACGGTGATGGCTTTTGCTGGGGTCGTAGTGGCTGACGTAGTTGCTGGTGGGGACTGGAGGCTTCCCCTGCAGAGGTGCCTTGCTCATGGCTGCCAACGCTCCAGATCGTCCGCCGATGCCCCGTCCAACCAGGCCGAGAAGGCCCCATCGCCCATCTGCCCCACGGCGTGATCCGCAGCGGCCCGTGGGTCGAAGAGCGCAAACAGCGGCCCCAGGTCGTCACTGGCCCAGCTCTCACCGGTGAGGGCCTCCAGCTTCTGGCGCACCACCTGCTCGAGATCGGCTCCGGAGCAGCGCTGCAGCAGCCCCGGCAGCAGGGGATCGAGCTGGTGGAACAGCACCGGTGCGACCGCCAGGATGCGGCGCTGCACAAACCGCCGCGCCAGTGGTTTCACCACGGCCTCCAAGACCCCCAGGGCCAGAAAGGCGATGGCCAGATCAAGCAGCCAGCGCATCGTCCCCGTCCTCGTCGCTTGTGCCACTGCGGAACTGCCCGAGCCGGTTCCTGGGCGGCAGGTGCCGCACCACGCCAGATGGGATGCCGCCATCGGGGCCGCCGCCACCTGGACCGCGACCACCGGTTCCGGGGCCATGCCCCCGGCCGGAGTCCATGAAGTAGGTGGCGGCCGACTGGCCCGCCAGGGCGATCGCCGGCAGGGCCAGAGCCCAACGGCTTTCGCACAGGGCGATGTCCTTGGCGCGGAGCTCGCAGACCCCCACAAAGGCCATCAGCGAGAGGATCTCAGCGCCGACCAGGGCGAGGATCGGGGCGGTGTTGCTGCTCAGTTGTGGTGGTGCCATCGGCATCAGTGGGGCCGCCGCAGGCGAACCGGCCAGCCCTCCATGGGCCTTTGCCAGGCCGGCCCACAGCCCGGCTGCAGGAAGGGGCCTCAGCCCCCACCTGAGAGCTGCTGGCGCAGGGCGGCGATGGCCTTCTTCTGGGCCCGCTGCACCGACATGGCGCTGATCTGGAGCCGCTCGGCTGCGGCCCGCAGCGACAGGCCCTCCAGGAGCGTGAGCCTCAGGGCCGTGGCCTGGGCGGCGGGCAGCTGCTCGACCAGCTGCTCCAGCGCCAGCTGCTGCTCGGCCCCGCTGGAAGCTGGCTCGGGCTCAGGGGAAGCCAGCTGATCGAGCAGGCACGGCTCGCCATCAGCGCTGGCATCGAGGCTAAAGTGCCCCAGTGGGCACTGGCCCTGCTCATGCAGGCGATGGGGAATGCGCACCAGCCGCACCCGATCGCGCAGGTGATGCTGCAGGGCACCGGTGATGCAGCGGCGCAGATAGGGCCCAGCGGGCTCACCGGATCGGCAGCGGGGAGCGGAGCGGACCAGGGCTTCTCGGGCCACCTGGATCAGATCCTCCCGCTCCACCAGCGGGAACAGACGCCGGGCGGCGGCTGAGGCGATGGCATCGGCCAGAGGCAGGTGCTCCAGCGCCAGGGCATCGCGGGCTTTGAGGGCTGAACGGCTGAGGGCTTGGCCTGCTGGCTTCTGGCGGTGGGAAGGGGACGTGAGGGAAGCCATCGGGGAGACGGCGGAGAACCCCACCCCCACCGGCCGGCCGCAGCGCTGTGGCAAGGACGCCCGACATCGGAGGGCGCATGGCCCGATCCTTGACGCGGCGTGAGGACCGGCCGAGGGATGCGGTGGGTGTGCGCCGGCCCGAAGGCGTCACCAAGCCGTCAGGGCCGAGAGACAAAGCACTGCGAAAAATGCCCAGGCAGCCTCAATTCGACTTAGAACAGCAGGTCAAGAGAGGAGGGCAGATAGATCACCAAAAATGATCAGTCTCCGATTTCGACAGCAGGGTATGAACTTCAGCGACAATCAAGAGACTCAGACAGCTGTCTTGGTTGAACCGCCATGTTGAGTGACCCTCGGACGACAGCGAACTTTTATTGCACCTTTGCTGAATGCGGAGTCCGTCGCTTTGCTTGACCACACATAAGCCTCCCCGGGCTGCAAGTGCGCCATCTTCTCGGGAGTCAAATCACCCAGTGCTGCATTGGCTTTTTGAATATGTTTGAGCCAGGCTGGGGAATTGAACTTATGCAGGATGATCTGACTGGAAAGCTCAATGAGAGCTACGGGAACTGAAGGTGGGTCCTGGCTTGCAACCATGACGCTCGTTCCCTTGTGCCGCATTTCTCGGACTACTTCAATTAAGCCACCAACCAGGTCAGGGCTGTCAATGTACTTATGTGCTTCATCAAAGACCACAAGCTTGTTGAACTTGCTTCCCTCGTAGGTGGCTTCAGCGAAAAGCTGGAGAAGGACAACAAATAGACCAAGAGCTTGGTCCTTTTCCATGAACTCATCGCGAAGGTCTACAATAACTAGGCGTCCAGGTCGTATCGCCTCACCTAGATTGACGCTGTCATCGATGAATTCTTGCGCAAGCTCCAAACGACCGTATGCCAAATCCTTGATGTGATCTGGCATGCGTGAATCAGCAATCCCATGACGCAACCCCTCCAGGGTGAGCTCATCCCTGAGCTGTTTCATGATCATGTTGAGTTGTCTGATATAGGTTGCCTGGTTGCCTACAGCTCCCAACAGAAATCTCCAGTGACTCGCCTGGAGCTCGTTGGCAGCAAAGCGAAGCGCACGGACCTCAATGCCCGGATAGTCTTTTTGTCTTTCATCAAGTTTATCGGATGGGACCAGCAGGAGAACATCGGAGAGAGCTTTTGGCTCGGCACCGTATTTCTCTCGTAGAAGAGCAATTTGTGCTGCATCACTATTCGCTGCCACCATGGAGGTGAACTCGGGCGCGTAGTCCATGGTTGGGCTGTAATGAAAGATCACTGTTGCGAGGGGTTGCGGCAACAAGTTGATTCCATCAATAGGCAAAGAAGCCATCTCAGCAACACTACCAAGGGTGTAGCTCTTCCCCCCACCCTGGACACCGAAGAGGCTGATCGTATGAGTTTGGTTGAGATCAAGCGCAACTTTGCGACCTGATACTTCACCAAGTAAGCCATATTGAGGTGAATCGCCGGTGACACCTAGCATCACATCACAGGCCGGTCCACCGTCGCCATGTTTCTGATCTATCACCTGATGCAAGGAAGCAGTACGATTTGGTTCGCCATCTAATGGAATTGTGGGTTCGCACCCAATAGCAGTCTGAATGGAAACAGGAGATTCGTCAGTCCTATCTATTGGTTGTACGCTAATCCCATCGCTGCTTGTTTCATGCTGAGCAGAAGCAGAATCAAGAGGAGATCCTCCTGATGGAGTTCCATCTGGTTTTATGGATACCAGTTGGCCTCCTGACCTCGGTGGAAGGTCATCATCATCGTTCTTAGGAGTTATCTGTGGCTCAAGTGGGAACGCAGTTGAGAGCCCGCTCGATTGCCGCCGAGTTGAAGCCAAGTCCTGCCATGAAACACTGCGATCGCGGGCTTGACCAAGGAAAGCCGCAGTTTCAAGCTCAGGAATGCTTCGTCTGCGTTGCAAGCGGGTGGTCTCAATATCTGCCGAGGCGATGAGGGGGGCAGCAATTGAGCAATTTTGGGCCTCAGTGGCATCATCTTGCTCAGGTGGGGAGGATGCAGCTTCTTCAATAAGCTCACGGATCAGATCTGAGCCGACACGGTGAAACTCAATTCCATTCTCCTGCTCAATGTCACTCCCTGTTTTCTCAAAATCAAAGATGAGTGCACTCCGGGTAAAGACTAACCGATAACCATCTTCCAGGCTACGAAGGAAGAATCGTGCTTCTTGAACCGCTGAAGACTCCATGAGATTGTAACGCACCCCGCGATCCAAATAGAACTCAAGTAGCGAGACGAGCTCCTGGCTCTTCACCAATCGATCCGCGCGGTCTGGATTATTCCTATGAGGATCAAAGTGTAGTGAGAGTACCTGCTCGCTTTGCGCGATCTGCTCGGCGATTTTATCCTTAAGTGAACTGTAAGCGGCAAGATCTCCAACTGCTGCATAGCATTTGACTTCAACCAAGCGACAGGTGATCGTACGCTCGGCTGCATTAAGGTCAAACAGAGCTAGGTCAGTGCGTTTGAAGCTGACTTCATCGCCCAGCTCATCAGCAGCTTTCTTGAGACTGCGATAGAGCTCAAGATGGGCATCAAGAGACAGTGTAATCTGGCTTTGAAGTGCTTCTTGATGCCAGAGATAAATACGGGAAAGGGCGAGGCCTAGGGCTTCGGCACGCTGTGAAGGTGCGGAGATTAGCTTGAGGGCCAATCGTCCAGAGAGGGATCGCAGCTGATCAAGGATGGCAATTGCATGCCGGCCTTCACTCGGAAGTCCGTACTCATTGAGCACTGGAACAAGCATGGCCTCCAGCTCGGAAACAGAGCGAGATGTGATGGTCAGCCTGTGACCCACCGCATTACCAATATCTGGAGAGTGATCAATAAGGTAATCAGGACGCTTCCGCTGACCACCATGATCAAAAAACTCGATGCCCATGTTGCGGTCGAGAGTGACCACCCAATCGCTGACTTCATGAACCTGATGGAGGAGTGCCCGTTCTTTGGCGTCCAGGGCCAACCCGATCACCGGGCGCATTGCATCCTCGACTTGGCCGGTAGCAACTGCACTTATGGCGCTGGAGAGAATTGCAGGAACCGTTGAAAGTAGTTCAGTAAGCTTCTCGGAACCACTGAGAGGGAGAGCCGAGCCATGGCGCGGCGTCCTACACCAAGCAACGGTGCTCTCATCCTCTTTGTACTCCACCTGGTAATCCTGGAGAAGACCATGGACTGGAGCAGCAAAGTCTTTAAGCGTGGCTTGTTTAGCCCCAACCTCCTCTGCAGGAAAGAGGTCAAAGAGGAAGGACAAATGGGCCGGGAAGCTCTCGGGTTGAGCACGAAATTCATTTGTGCTACGGATCGCAAGCGCTAGCTTGGGATGAAGGTGATCACCGCTTGAGGTAGTAAATGCGTCTGCTTCTCGGCCGGCAAGAGTACCGGAGGGCGAGAGCAAGTCTGCTAATCCCTCCCCAACACCAGGAGCATCAGAATCAACAACAAAGATACGGATATCATAGGAAATATCTTCGAATGTAGGTTGACCCTGAAGGGTCAGGAGCATATCTGCAAGAATTCCGGCGCGGCCAGGATTAAATGCGTTAATTACCAGCGTGCTGATGTATGGGTGCTGAATCAAGTATCGCTGCACTCGTGTAGCCAGAGCCTTCCCATCCAACAAAGATCCACCTATGGCGGGTTCGGGCAATCCAAAAGACGAGCAGACATCACCAAGCAGCCCCCTGGGATCAGGTTCTTGGGCAGGTGCATAGAGCGACCAGAATGGAGCAATGTTGTCGATGGGTATCAACAACCGGGTTGCTGATGCCTGGCTGGCCATCGTTGACAAGACAGGAGGGTGCCCGATTGGTACAACTTGATTGAGCAGCGCATCGCGCGTTGGCCCCACAAACTCTGCTGCGGACTTCTTGGCTGCTTCAACCCAACTCTCTCCAGTTCGAGCCCAAGTGGCCCACCAAAGGACCATTAGGGGGTGTGTTGGAGCAAGTAACGCTGCCTCACGACGATGACCGCGATAGTCAAAGATCGTCAAGCTGACAGTATCGAGTGTTAGGAAACGCCCTAGTGCAGATATATCGACCCGCGTGTCGCCAGATGAGGCGCCAGATGCCTGAGACAGTAGCTCCTCCAGCAATTCCCGGTAGGTATCGGCATACTCGATCGCCAGTGCCTGGTTTTCGAGAAAATCAGCCGCTTGGGTAATGAGCTCTGCACCACCGCTTCGAACGACATCAAACCAGGCCGAGCGGGCTTCAAGGAATCTATTGCAGGAGGCACATGTCGGCCAGATTCCCTCATTCCCCGTAGGCTTATCAGCTTGACCCATACGCAGCGAAACTCTCCAGGAGAGTGGGCCATGAGATGCTGAAAGAATGGCCTGTTCAAGTGTTTTGAGAGTCCGTGAGATGGGGATCTGGACATTTCCTTCGTGGCCAAAGGAAATCTCTAGAGTGTCACGACCGGAGCTGTTGGCTTGCCGCCCCTCTGACCAGCGGGCCCCTTGAGGTCCAATCTTGTTGGTATCTCTGCCATCCTGAACTGAACTGAACCTCAGATAGAGACGTGCGTGCTCAAGGCTGTCATGCTTGGCAAGGGCCCGTTGAGGTGGTGGTGGGGGCTCATCAAGTTCAGTGACAACGTAGAAAAGCTCACTTTCATTCGGCCGTTGAATGGCGCCATCGCTGTCGTCGACTGACCAGGGGAGAGGATTGTCCCGTTCATCCACCAATGGGATGAGGTCTCCGTCTTCTGTTTGCGCCAGGATGCGAATAAAATGCCAGCCTTCCTCCCAGTTGACCTTCGATAGATTGTTAATGTCAATCGTTGCCGAGGTTCGATTCGTGCTCCATGCTTTCTTGCTGCGAGCAAGCCCTACAGGGCCCGTTGCTCTAGAGATCACTTGAGCGACGAAGCGATCTAAGCCTTGTACTCGTGAAGGATGTGGATTGACCTGGAATCCGACATTGAATTTTCGCAAGCCGCCAGGGCCAACAACGAGTATCCTCTCCTCGGGATTGAGTTGCTCTAGCCTTGAATCAGGGGGAGATTCGCCAACCATAGGAAGGCTTGCTTGAACATTGCCAATAAAGATTCGTTCATGATCGTCTTTGCTCTCCTGAAATTCCCAGCGATGGAATGCAAATTTCCAACAGGCACGATCCAATACGATTCGGCGCGTCCAGTCGTATGGATCTTCTAAGCCCGTATGGGCAAGAAAGTTGGCAAGTTGCGAGCTGCTTGCTCCCTTCTTGAGACCAAGATCAAGAACACGACCTCTCTCCGTTGCGTGAGACCAGGTTAGTCTGCGAACACAGTCGCGATTACGAGTAATCCTGCTCGGTGTTTTGGTGGGATCAAGGAGTAGTTCAAAGTCAGGGACGAGAGCCAGTTCAAAGAGAGCTGCGCCTACGGCTTCTGGATCTCCGTCATTCAGCTTTGCAGTAAGTAGAAACCGAACGATTGCCAAAGGATCAGCAAATGGCCACGGATCGTCACCCTCAAGTCGACGTAAGCCTTCGGCAACTGCACCCTTTATCGGAGACGGCAGCTCCTCTATCAGCCGGCCACGAAGCTGCTTATAGACATCTCCTACAGGAAGATCTTCAAACGTCGCGACCCCAAAACTATCTTCGGCGGCAGATCGTACCTCGTTGGGGATAAAAACAAGAAGCGGTGGGCGCTGGGATCCGTCTGAGACCGGGTTGCGAAGTTCAACAAGCTTTGTGGCACTGACTGTCAGCTCAGGCGGTGTGATTGCATGGCCATTCCCAAGAATCACCACTTGAGCTTCCGGAACTTCTATTCGTAGACGTGCACAGAGACGCGCCATTAAGGCACTATCAAGGTCAGCGATCCGCATACAATGGCCATGGCTCCTAGAGCGCAGAAGGCCCGCCAACCGAGACAACAACTGGGCCTCTAATTCAGTCGCTACATCATGAGGCTGGACTGTTCGAAGACCTTGGCTCATGGCTCCTCTCCAGCTCCAATGGCGTTAGGCTTAATCCGGTAGCGGGGGGTGACTGTCTGGGAGACATAGGCATCAGAGAGGTCTCGGTAGAAACCAACTTCACGCAGCCGAGCAGTAAAGGCTGACGCATTTTGACGAAGAGCAGCACGGTCATCAATGCTGGTTGCAGTAAATCCATCTCCCCGGGGAAGGCGATCGATATGGAGGCCATAGCGCTCACGTAGCCAGGTGAGAAGATCCTCGATGCGCAACTCACCAGTATAGAAAGGATCCGTAGGCTGATTCTGTTTAAGGACAGCCAACTGAAGAAGCACTTCCAGCAATCGACTGTCTAGAACAAACCGGCGCGGAGCTCCCTTTGTTCGGCCTTGGGAGAGAAGAGCCCCAGGGCGATTCTTCATCAATAACGAATCCAAGCATTCAGTAATGTACTGTCGATGAAACTTGCCTCTCAGAGCGGAGAGAATCTCAATATAGGCATCGAAATCTGAAAGTCCAAGGTCGATCACTGCTTTAATCTCTGGGTCCAGATCAGGTTCACTGACGGCCGACGTATTCTGGACGATTGAATACATACGTGAACCAAAATACTTTTCCAGCTCTGCCTTGTGCAAGGACTCCAGGAGCTGCAGCGCATCACCTACTCCCAGCTCTTGACCCTTTGCGAGATGAAGCTTTCCGGCCTTCGCCAGAGACTCGCCAAACTCTTCGAGCTTCTTGGCAGTAAAGCAGCTTTTGACAAAGTTAGGAATGCGTCTGTAGTGGAAGTCTGCACTACGGATTGCTAAGCGAGCGGAAGCGGAACTCGGGCTAACACCTAGGTCAACAACAAGGCCGATCTGGTATGGGCAGTCACCTTGGGGACTGGAAAAGCTTCGTGGATCCATCGGACAGGAACCGACAGCACAGATCGGATCATCACCTTTGCGTTTCACTAGGGCCGGCAAGAGTTTGAAGAGCCGCAGGTGATAAAGTGCAAGATGGAAGGAGAGAAGAACTTTGAGATAGTCGACCATGGTCGATCTCGGAATATGGTGCTCATAGAACAGCAAGCGCTTAATGTCTTCAGCCAGTAGATCTGCTGATCCGATGCAGAGGGGAGAATAACTCTCCCTACCATTGCGCGAATCAGGAGCATCTTCTGCCTGATTGGTGAGCCTTAGCAGTGCCTGGGTTTCGACATCCAAGACAGCTGCTCTATCCAGTTGGCCTGTGATCTTGTCATGACCCTGGAAGAAGAAGCTCTTCAATTGTTCCAGTGCTGCCTGGCCTGCGCCTTTGCGGGCATGGTAGAGAGATTCATAGAGATGCTGGGCAGCGCCATAGTCACGCGAGTGTTTCGCATTTCTAAAGCGATAGGTGAAACCGTGAAGCGGCCTTGGTGCTGCAACGACTTCGTTGGTCTTTCCTCTGTTCACCATGTCCATGAGGTGCGTCTGAAACCAACGCTCGACGATCTCTCGATGCTGGGCAAAACCGGTGAACCACTCGGGATGGTCAAGAAATTCATCAACGAATGCCTTCACGGACAACTCATGACGCCGTTTGAGTCGGCTGGCAAAACCGCTATGCGCTAGTCGTGCGAACAGGGCTGTCAGCACACGGTCCATCTCGATCTGCTTGAAATCGAGATAGGAGATCTTTTTGTTATTGAATGTTCGATCCCTGCTCGACAACGTCATGCGGATACCTCCTGCCTGGATGGGAGGTGCATCATCTCGAGACGACCATCATGATGTCGCTGAATTTTATAGAAGTCCTGACCAGTCGTTGTCAGCAGGACCTCTTGATAGGGTGCGGACCCTAAGATATTCTTGAAGACAGCAAGACTTAAGTAATAGCCCTGTTCCTCTTCGATGCTTGGCCGGTAGCCGCGATTAAGACGTTCCAGCATCTCAAAGATATCAAGATTGATCAGGAGTTCAGCTTCTTGATCTCCATCCTTGAATTGCAGCGCAAGACCTTCAGGCATGTGCTCGATAAAGCGAGCCTGGCTGGCCGAATCCTTTGAGGAAAGCTTGAATTGATCTGACTTATAGAGACGGTAGGAACGGACCGTGCCTCGTTCAACTTGTCGTACCTGCAGCGCCAGGCTGTTGCCAAGTCGAGTGGGTTCGAGTAAACCTTCACCTCGATTGATGGCATGGAGAACATCTTGAAGGGCGAGTTCTGTGCTTCGTTGACCCCGCATCATGGCCAGCATCCGCTCTGCAGAGCGGTATGGAAGCATTGAAGACCAGCTGGTGTCGCGCCTTTCGAAATAGATACGTCGACGAGCCATGGAGAGGAAATGCCGGTGTGCAACGGCTCTGCTTGTTGAAGGCTTGCCAGTGAAATCACGTGGCAAGGTCTCGTAGAGCGTGCTCAGTACTTCATGGTCATAGCTGCCGCGCCCTGAAAAACTGAACCGGCTCTGATCCATAGCCGGACTGATGAAGTCGAGACCTCGATCCAGGCGCGGGTCGGCTGCAGATCCCACATCGACTCCCTTAAGCAACTGCAGAAGCCGATCAGCAGTACCAGTATCCGCAGCCATCCAGGAATTGAAATAAAAACCAGCAGCGATCAACTCTCGCTTCCCTTCGCTGTAGAGAGAATGGATCTCTGTACAATCTCGTGCGGAGCTCAACATGAATGACAAGGCTGAACGCAGATCACGAATGGTGATATGCAGTCGACCGCGAAGATGACTCAGGGTGTAGAGCGTCTTGAGACGCTCAATAACTTGAGGCGCTGCTGTGCGGTCTTGAAATGTCTGGGCGTTGTGGTGGACGTAGCACTTGTCTTTGAGATCGCAGCTCTGGCAAGCCTGCCAGTACTTCGGTTTGACCAGAGCCCGTAGTTGGCGCTCCAAGATCGAATTGTCGTCGGAAATAGGACTTGCGACGACACTGCGCCAATTCAGATTGACGACAGCGATGTCATGTTTATCCTCACCTGTACGCAGACTTTCTTCTACCACTGCTAACAAGGCTGGGAACTCGTCCCTGGCGGTCTTGAGGAAGTCAACCAACCGACCTTCATTGATCGCGATCAGGCGTGTCTCATCCGTTGGCCACGCATCTGGATTAGTGCCTGAGAATGGTCTAAAGAACTCATAGAGGACATCGTCATTCTTGCGTTCTTCTTCATCTTGGGATCCGTCGTAGTTGGTTATGAACGTGCGGCCTGTGGTGGAGAATCGACGACCGTTGGGCAGCGGATCGCTGGATTGGAGCTGAGCCTGGGTTCCCGCCTCCACTTCCAGCTGCTGTAAGAATGCTGTCTTCCCATCACCAGCATTCCCGGTGATCAACACCAGCTTGAATTTACCCGCTATGACCTCGGGTATTAGGTTCTCGTCCAGCAGCGTCGGGATGTAGGTGAGGCGTCCGAGTTCATTCAGCCCTCGTGTCCCCGCATTGGTCTTGCGGCTCTGGCTGTAAAGGCTCTGGAGGTAGCTGACGAATGAATTGGTATTGGGCTGGACAGATCCAGCGAGGTCGGGGCCCAAAAGGGTGCCAGCCGTTTCTGTGGCAGGTTCCCGACGGGCCCGAGTGATTGGCTGCAGAGCTTCGAGCAGTTCTGAAGCCGAAGCGAATCGTTCTGACCGCTTCGGGGCAATGGCTTTTTGAACAAGAACAGTGAGTTCGGGTACCAGATCGCTGCCCCCAGGCCCATCTCGAGGATCAGGCGCAGGGGTACCCGGCGGTGGTGCGCTACCTTTCCATGGATAGGAGCCTGTCAAAGCCTCATAGATGGTCAGGCCAAGGGCATAGAGGTCGCGGTCAGCCAGCTCACTGGGGGATGGTGTTTCTGATAGGTCAAGGTCTGGAGGGAGGTATCGGTGGGAGCCCCCTCCATGGCCGTTGTCTTCCGAGCGGACGGAGACGTTGAAGTCAGTGATCTTTGCCCCCTTAACGGTCCAGAGGAGGTTGTGGGGCTTGATGTCGCAGTGATAAAGGCCCTCACGGTGGAGGTGAACCAGCCCTTCGGCCACTTGCCGATACAGCAGCAGGACATCTTCGGCATCAAGACGATCGTCGCGGATTAGATCCGCAACGTCTTCGCCCTGGACGTACTCAAAGAGGATGTAGGGAGGACCATCCTCCCCCGGGAGCACATTGGCATCGATCACCCGCACGACATGGGGGTGTTCAGGGAGGCGGACGAGGGTCTTGTACTCCTTCTTGAGTCGCTCCAGGGTTGAATGCCGATCGCGCAAGATCAGCTTCAGAGCCCTGGTGACATCGCCAAGGGTATCCACCACCTTGTAGACCACACTGAAGCTGCCACGGCCGATCAGCTCCTGCACCTCAAGCTTGCCGGCCAGCAGGGTGCCCTTGGGCACCTGGGCCCAGTCAATTGGAGCTACCGGCACCGTTTCAGGCTGCGCAGCCGCAGGCTCATCGTTGCTTCCAGCTTCCGTACCAGAGAAAAGAGGCTGCAGTGCTGAATCAAGGGCAAGGCCTGCGGCTGTGGCTGACAGCCGTTGATCCGGGTCAAAGGTGCACAGCGTCTGCAGCCACTGATCGAGCGCCGAGGGGATCTCGGATCGCAGCGTTGATGGATTGACCTGGAAGGTCGCGCTGCGATCAAAGAGTTCGGTGATCGAGGTGAAGGCCCGCTGGCCAGTGAACAACTCGTAGAGCACCACCCCCGCCGAGAACACATCAGAAGCGGGGCTGGCATTCGCAGGTTCCCGCCAGGCCTCTGGGGCGACGTAGGCGGGATCAACCTCCTCAACCACCTGATCAGCGATGGTGAGGCTGCGATCGGTGCCAGCCCTGGCGTGCTCAAAACCCGTCAGGCGGATGTGGCCATCCACCCCGAACAGGATGGTGCTGGGGGAGAGGTTGCGGTGAACCACTTGGTGGGAATGGCAGAAGGTCAGGGCTTCGAACAGCTCCCGAGCGATCCTGAGCTTCTGATCCAGGGTGAGGGAAAGCCGGGGCTTGTCGATATGAATCCGTAAGGCCTGTCCTGAAACATCGTCAGTGACCAGGACGTACCTGTCTTCCCCCTCAGTGGCAAAGAAGTTCTTGGCACCAGCGATCAGCGGATGCCCCGGCAGACGGTTGAGCGCGCGGAAGGCGTTGGCAATCCGGTCTTTCTGCTGCTGGCGTTGCTGTGCATCTGGAAGGTAGGGATCCGCCTGATAGACACGCAGCAGTGCCGTGCCCCCCTTGATGCCGGCAAAGGTGTTGACGGCTCGATACTCGGTGAAGGAGTCGCTGCCACCGAGACGTTCAATCACTTGCCAGTCTCCGAGCAGGACCGGCCCACTTCGCTTTTGGGCGGCTCCAACCAGAGCTTTGCGGATCAAGCCCTGCAGAGCAGTGATGTTGAGATCAAAGCGGGCAGGAATCCGGTGGGTGTTCTGGAAGAATGCAGCAGCCTTTCTCAAGGTGGTCACATTCTCAGCGTCTCGACCACCTTGATCGGAAAGATGGGCATCGGGCGCCGAGAGGAGAACGACTGCATCAACGAACACGCCATCCAGATTTCGCTGACCAGGCTGGGATGCTGTAAGAAGGCCCTTCAGGGACCGGGCATGGCCGCGGAGCTTGAGCAGCGGCGATGTGAATGGGGTACGACCCTCGGGATGCCACTTGGCTCCATAGACATCAATCAGGCCTCGTGTCCCTTTGACATCCACCAGATAAAGCGCATGGGGGGCCAGAACGGCGATATCTACTTCGAAGGTTTCATCTCTGCGCTGAATCTCGAAGTTGTGAAAGATCAAGTAGCCATTCGGCAGGTGATCCCGCAGATGGGCAATCGCCACACGTTCGGCATCGTTGACGGGCTCGCCGATGGGGACCACGGTAGCCATTAGGTGGCTTCCTCAATGGCACGCTCTATCAGAGATCGCGCTTTCTTCTCGGCTTCTGATGCCTTGTCGCGCAAGTCAATTGCACTATCTACAATCATTGAAATCTTGTGCCGCACGTCCTCGTGTGGCCATGGGATTGAAATGGCTTTTAGCCTGCCTGCATCCATATGAGGAATGCTTGATCCCGCAGCCTCACGAGAAAGCAACGTTACACCTTCGGGCGTTGATAGCAGGCCATATATATAGCCCGCGTCCTTAGGGTCTATTGATGTAATGCGTACCATATTATTTGAAACAGCGAAACCGTCCAGTTGAGCCCCAACGTAGACGCTTCTGCCAATCAGTCCGCCAAGCTGACCGGCCTCCTGAACAAGAATTGTGCCTTGCTTAACCTGAAGTGCATTCTCGGCCGCTACCCGCTTCATAAGGTATCTATCAGACATGGCGGATACCTGAAAGACGTCCCCACCTGTGATGTAAGGTACGCCATATGAAGGGTCGCTTGCGTAGCGACGTTTAAAGATTCCCGGAATAAAGACATCGGCAACCTCGCTTAAAAGGCAATGCTGGCAATTTGTCGCAGTGTCAAATGATCTGCGAGCTTTGTGAGATATCGGGCTGTAGTAAAAGGCGTCGAGGCGAGCCTGAAGGCTTCTTGATCTAACAACGGCGCAAGGAGTTTCACCTGCAGGCCCTTCTTCGTCTTTGCCCAGTATGTCCTTGACACTAGAAACTGCCTGCTCTAAACGCTTTGCAGCATCGGATCGATTCCCAGATGCAAGCTCCACTAAACGACTAACTTGCTCTTCTAAGTCTATGCCCAGCCGTGGTACTGGCAGACCAGCAATGTGCTCCGGCTCGATTGACTGAATGATGGATCCATATGTTCCCGATGTCACCAGCGGGACGCCAAACTTGCTGCTTAGAAAGGCATAGAGGTAACCAGGAGGGATTTTTGCCTCATCGGGCACAACTCTCATGACATGCTCTGAACACGCTAGTCCGTCCATGTCTGGACGGGAATAAACCATTCGTCCAATGGTTCCTGACCGCGTTATTAGCGTCCAGCCCTTTCTCAGCAAGAACCTCGGATTTCTCCTGACTTGCCTTTTGGAGATGAGTGGCAGCCCTGATAGATCTGCAGCCAGGATAGAGCTACTGCTTAAGAAAGGAACGCCGAGATCGGAATCCTCTACCCAAGATCTCGACTCGCGTCCAGCGTGGTAAATGCCGTCAATACCATTTGAGCATAGCGATGCAAGTTTCTCCTTTGGATAGGGCAACTCCTCTAGCTTGATTCTGGCTTCGAGAGCCCCAGACATATAGGGATTGCAGTCCAGCCGCAACCCATCACGGGAAATCCAAGAACTGGGGATGCTTTTTGCCTTCATGTCTATGGCCGAGCATGTTGAGCCAGAAATGCAAGATAAGCCTCAGCAATTCTGGGTAAATCGTCGTCCAAAGTCTTTTCCTTGCGTCGCAACACACGCACCACGGACTCCCCAGCCACCTTCACTCGCTCGCGATATTCCTTCTCGACGATTAACTCCTCACCGTCAGGTCCTCGCTTGTAAAGCGTGTTGCCCCTTCGATCAAAGCCAACCTTTTCGGCAACAGCCATGAAGACCGGATAGTCGACCTGCTGGCCGAGATCCTCGGCACGGATCTCATCGGCAGTCTTTTTCTTCAGGAAAAGCAGGCTGGTCAGGATGTTGACGTTAGCTTCCACGATGAACACCTCTACGGGCAGATCAATGCTGGCCAATACCCACGAGTGCCTCAGGATCCACCATCGGATGTACTCATCGCCTGGGTTGCCGAGGATCCCATCAGGTAAAACGATGCCCATCCTTCCTCCTGGCTTCAGCCAGGCCAGGGCACGCTCGATGAACAGTACCTCTGGTGCCACACTTCCCTGGAGCCGTCCGGTGTTCCGGAATCCACCATCCTCAGTGCGCTCCCAGATGTAGGCAAGCTCGTAGTGCCTCAGGATATTAGGGTCCGTAATCGGGATATCCGATCCAAAGGGCGGATTGGTCATCACCACATCCATCGTGCCCAGATCTGCCTTCCCCTTGGCCTCCGCAACGCCCTGCAGATGGCCTGCAGGGAACTCGAGTGAATTCATGCAGAAGACCTGGGCCTGTCCGTTGCTTGCCATCAGAATGTTCATCTGGGCAGCTCGGACCAGAAAAGGATCAAAGTCAGCCCCGAACAATTGATGTTCAGCAAAATGGATCAGCTGTTCTTGGATCGAGAGAAATTCTTCTGTTGACTCATCTCCACTCGATACATGAGCTTTGGCGTGAAGAAGACGGTCCACATGTTTCAGCGTTGACACCAGGAATCCGCCTGTTCCACAGGCCATGTCCATGACGCGCTCATGGGGCCTTGGATCCAGGATCTCTACAACCAGATCCACAGGTCCCCTTGGTGTGAAGTACTGACCCCGGTCGCCGCGGATATTGTGCTTCACCAGCTCTTGGTAAGCAGCACCTTTGGCATCTAAGGCAGTGCGGCCCAGGTCGTACTTGGCGAGCTCACCCACAATGAAGGCCAGGGCCCGATCCGACAGTTGCAGCCTTGGCGGGTTGTCGCGGAAGACTGTGTCTTTGTATTTTTCGGCGACTTCATCGACGAGCTGGGTGACCCGCTCACGGATCGCCTTCTGCCCCTCAGGTTCAAACTGTTCATCGACCCATTGCTTTTTCCCATTCACCTCCTTCTCAAAGGCTCCCACCCAGAAGCGAGCCGGCTGATCCTTGGGGCGACGCTCATCATGCAGCTTCGCAAAGATCAGATAGAGGAATTGCCAGAAGGCTGCATCCTTCGGCATCCCTTCGTTGCCGTGAATATAGTTATGACAGCGTTTGAACGCCGTCAGCAGCATATCTCGGTCGGCGCGCCGCAGCCTTTGATCAGATGCGACAGTACGACTCCCCAGGGTTCCATCTGCAGGAGGCCAGTCGCCTATGGGCTTGAACTTAGTGTCAAATCTTGAGACTTCCTTCTCAAAGAAGTACATGTCTAGGCCATTGGTCCAGAGACCCCACTTGCAATTTGCCGCCTCTTCCTCTCCCATGGCGGCGTAGAGCAAGCCGAACTCCTTTTCGGCTTGCTTGTGGTCGCGCATTCTGTAGGCGCCTTTGCTTCCTGTCTTCGGCTCCTTATCGCAGATGACGATCCGCTCAAGGTAATCAAGATTCTTGGGCTGGCCCGCTTCGAAGATGGCAATGTCAATCTTTTTGCTGCGTCCTTCCACCTTCATCTTGAAGTCCGGCACCATGTCATCGACTGAAATGCCATACTCATGAAATAGAGCCCTTGCAATCCGCTGCCGTACCTGTTCTTTTGGCGTGTCCTTGACTGGGTTGCCAGTGATGTAGTCGAGGAGCTTGCCCTCCTCCAGGGAATCAATCTCCTCTTTCGTCTGGGTCGAAAGATCGTCCAGTTCCAGGTCAGGCATTGGTGCTGGTCTCCCCTAGCTCTTCGTCGGTACTGCTGGCTGCCCCTCCTGCTCGTACCCAGTCGTCCACGTCGTTCTTCTTGAACTTCCAGAAGCGACCGACGCGATACCCCGGCATCCCCTTGGTGGTGACCCAGGCATAGACAGTGTCCTTGCTGACGCCCAGGTAGTCGGCCATCTCGTCGACGGCGAGCCAGCGGTCTTCGATGGCAGAGCTGTCCAGGGCATTTCCGCAGAGTTCCCAGCCCTGCATAGCAGCGGCACCCTCGCGGCCGCAACGGTTCTGACACGATTCGACCCTGTTTGGCCGGATCTGGTCGGATTCAGCGGGATCCTTCCTTGCCCGTGGCGGTCTGGCCAGTGCCCGGCCTGCGAGGCCCAGGGCTATGCCCCCTCCTCGGTGGCCACCATCCAGACCCGTTTCAACGGCAGGGCAAGCCGGATCTCCTCCGGAAGCTCGGCGTAGTGGGCAAAGAGCTTCTCCAGCAGCTCCTTGCGGCTCCAGAGGCGCACCCGGAAAAAGTCCCGTGCGAGCTCTTTCTGGACATTGGGCCGGAAGCCGCTCCAGCTCACGAACAGGCAGGTCTCTGCACCGAACTTCTGACCGGCGCCGATCAGCTTGTCGACTGTGGGCCGATCCACCGGATCCGAGCCTGACTTCACCTCCACGCAGATCTGCGGCTTCCCGAAGCCCAGCTCACCCCCGCCGGCCAGGATGTCGGCGCCGCCATCTGCGCCTTCTGGGCTGCGATAGGTGGTGTACCCCTCCGCCTGAAGGATCGCTTCCACCAATAAGGCCAGGTCGTGGCCTTTGAAGCGGGCCTCGATCAGCCGCTCGATGCGATCGGCCGCCAGTTCTTCGAGGTTGACGTTCGCTGCATCTGCTGCCTCCTCGCTATCGGCGCTTCCTTGGAGGCCTGCCGGCATGCGCGGCGCAGAATCCTTCACGCCCTCGGCCTGCCAGTTGCGTGCGGCCATCGCCTTGACCCGCGCCTCAGCGTCATTGCGCTGGATTCGGCAGATGGTCATGAACGCCCCAAAGGAATAGAGAAGGTCCTGGGGGAAGACGGTGCGGGGGATCAGGCCGCTGAACCAGTTGATGCTGCGCCAGTGGTAGTAGGGGTTTGGTCCGGCCGACTCAAAGCAGTAGTCGCTGGTGATCTCGCCGAAATAGAGGCCCGACTGCAGCTTCGAAGGCATCACCACCCAGTCGCCGATGACCATCTCCTTCACAAACGGCCAGACCTGGGAAGACCAGTTGACCAGGGCCTTGGCCTTCTCTTCCGGGAAGCGCTCCTCCAGAACTCGAATCAACGCCTGCCGATCAGGAAGCGCCCCCAGATCCACATCCAGGCCATCCCAGGCCACATACACCCGGCTCTCATCGAGGAACTTCTGCTCGTGCTCGCCGCGGGAGCCGGCGCGGATCAGCCAGAGGGTCATGGCGTCTTACCTCCAGTTCTATGCAACCGCACCGCCTCCTCGTACTCCGCTCCGATCCCCAGCCCTGAGTCCTCATCAGGCATCAGCCGCTTCATGCCCACGTGGATCAGGCAGGCCAGGGCCAGGTCGCTCCAGGTTCCTGTGAGGGTCTTGAGGCTGCGGGAGGTGCCGGGCTCGTTGATCTGCAGACCCCCCTGGCCCACGGCCGCCACCTCGCTGAGCACCGCCATGAAGCGCTGCTGGTCCATCCCCTCGAACAGCTGCAGGGCCTGCAGGCAGTAGCTCACCGCGTCCTGCCGCAGGCCATCGGGCTGGTCGGCCCGCAGGTCGCGTCTGGCGATGCTGCTGCGCAGGTCCTTCGCCTTGTCTGCCAGCTCGCCGTAGGGCTGGGCCTCGATCACCCGCAGCAGCAGCCGGTCGGCCTCGTCGCGGTGCTCGTCTGGATCCAGCTCCAGTAAGGCCTGGGCCAGGTTGATGGTGGTGATCAGATCGTCCGGTGCCACCGCCAGGGCCTGGCGGAAGCGTTCGATCCCGGCGGCCAGGGCCCCGGCGATCACCAGCAGGCTGCCGAGGCTGCGTAGGGCAAAGGCGTTATGGGGCTCCAGCGCAATGGCCGCCTCCAGTGCCTGGCGGGCTTCTGCCCGATCGCTCTGGCGTAGGGCTGCCAATCCCAGCGCAACCTGGGCATTGGCCTGGGCGTGGGCATCGCCGGTGTTGGCGACCACCGCCCGGCGCAGCAGCAACCGGGCTTCCTCCAGCCGGCCCTCCTCACTGGCGAGCACGCCCAGGTTGTAGAGGGCCTCGGGGTGCTCGGGCTGCAGCTGCAGCAGGGTCTCCAGCAGCGGCCGGGCCTCATCGAAGCGCCGCTGCTGCAGGAGCGGGCCGATGGTGGCCATCGCCGGTGCCTCCGGTGCCGCGGGCTCCCAGGCCACCTCGATGCGGCCGGCGGCGAACACCACCGACAGCTGCCCTCCCATCGACGCATACGACTTCTTGAAGTAGTCGGTCACCGCCCGGTGGAACGCCTCGCTGCCAGGGGTGCGGCTGCCCTCCGGCAGCAGGGAGGCATCAAAGCTGGCCTCTTCGATCGAGAACGCCGTGCCTTCCATCAGGGCGTCTTCCAGACGTACCAGCGGGAGAGGCCCAGCTTCTCGGCCCAGCCATCGACGATCTCCCGATCTGGATCAGCAGTGGTGGGCTCGGCGCGGGTGATGGCGATCAGCTCCTTGGCCAGCGCCTCAAACCCTGCCGCCTGATACGGGATCGCCAGCGGTGGGATGCCCACCAGCTCGGCGGCCTGGAAGGCATAGGCGGCGTTCATCGCCCGGCTGGCCTTCACCACCTCGGCGGGGCTCATCTTGTCCACCTCCGCATTGAGGCAGGGCACATTCCCTTGCACCTGGCTCTGCAGCACCACGGCCTGCAGGCCCCGCAGCTCCGGCACCTGCTCGAACAGCCAGCGGTCGGCCCACAGCCCCGGCCCCGTGGAGCGCAGCTGCACCATCAGGCCGTCGTAGAAGCGCAGCCCCGCCTGCCTGGCCTGCGCCAGCCCGAGGCGCCCCTTGAACAGCTTCTCCACCTGCGAGACCACCTTCTCCTTGGCCTCCCGCTTCTCGGTGAGGTTCACCCGCTGCTCGGGGGGCACCTGCACGATGCGCAGCAGCAGGGCGGCCTCAAAGGCCACGTGGTAGCTGCTGGCCTCATCGGCATCGCGATAGGCGATCACGTGCGCCTGATACTCCGGCGTCGCCGGCCGCAGCGTGGCCAGGGTGCTCAGGTCGCTCTGCTGGGCAACCGCGACCGGCAGGCCGCTGGACTCCTCCACCTGCTTGAGCAGGCGGTTCACGGCCGGCAGGAGCGCATGGGCAGGCATCGCCGGGCCAGGGGGAGAGCAGGGCCCCACGGTATCGGCGCAACCGAGGCAGGCCCCCGGGAGCTCAGCCGAAACCCTTCGCTGGTCCCCGGCTGCCCGGCGGCAGGAGCGGAATCTCGATCACCGCCCCCTGCTTCACCGGGTAGCCCTCCATCTCCAGGTGGATGTCGCTGCAGACCAGGGTCAGTCGCGGCTCCAGCTCCAGGGCCTCCATGAACACCAGCACCACGTCCTTCCCTGGACCAGCGGCATCGGGATGGCGCTTGACGTCCTGCTGGAACCGCAGGGCCGTGAACTTCTTGAGGTCGGGCCGGGCCGAGAGCACGTTGGTGCGCAGGAAGCGGCCGTTGCCGTACTCGGTCTGGTTGACGAACGTGTCGTAGGGCTCGTCGCCATCAGGCCCAGGCAGCTCGTCCTGGGTGGTGATCCGGATGTCCTTCACGGCAGGGGGGTGTGTGGCGTGCACCCAGCATCCGTGATCCGGTCAGGATGGGTCACGCCCTCCAGCGAGCAACGTGAGCGCATCCCTGCAGATCGGCGACACCGTTCGCTTCACCAGAGCTTTCCTGCAGTCGTTGGCCATGGTGAGCGGCCCTGAGGCCCCCACCAGCAGCGGACCCTTCGCGAGGGGCACGGTGACGGCCATTGCGCCGATCATCCCCAACAGCCCGATGGTGCTGGCAACGGTGAGCTGGGCCGATGGCGTCACCACCCAGGTGAACGTGACCAACCTCGAGATTCAGCCGGGCAACCCGCCGCTCACGCCTCGATGAGCCGGCTGACGCCTGAATCGATCCGGGCCAGCCAGGCGGAGCTGCCGCCGATCGGCACGGTGATCACCGAACTGCGCCGCCAGGACCCTTACATCCAGCAGGAGCAGCACCGCTACCGCTCGCCGCGGGGCTTCCAGCACTGGGCCAATCACCTGGCCTATGCCGCCCTGATCGAGGCGGGCCTGCAGGTGATGGACGAGCTGGATGACCCGATCGGTTTCTGGGCCGCCACCACCTGCCGCTGGGCCCGGATCGTGGAGGCCCCGCCTCGTTTCCTGGCGCCGGAGCTGGCCGAGGCCTTCCGCCGCACACCATCACCCCGGCTGGATGACGAGCTGCCGCTGGTGCTGCCCTGCTTCCGGCTGATGCTCCCCGATGGCGCCCTGTTCACAGAAGACGGGGTGCCGATTCCCGTGGTGATCGTGGCCGACCTGCGGGCGATGGCCGACTGGCTGCCGGCTGAGGCCAAGCGGATCAGCGGCATCAGCTGCGTCGGCCTGGCCCTCGATGGCACCAGCTACCTCACGCGCCATTCCTTCCAGCAGATCGGCGAACGCCTGTCCACCGTGGAGGACCTGAGTCATCCGGCCTGGCAGTGGGATGAACAGGCGGTGCAGAGCACCAATCAGCGGATGGAGGGCTTGGCCATCAACGCCCTGCTGGTGCAGCTCTACCAGCCCGAACTGCTCACCACGGGCCCGGCAGCGAAGGTGCCGAGCGGCAAGGGCTTCTCCGCTGGCAGCACGGATGACTCTGGCGCCGTGACGCCCCAGGGGCCGGTGTGGATCGGCAAGGACTTCCGGCTCGATCGCACCCCCAGGGCCCCATCAGAAGGGCCAGCGGCTGGGGCCAGCAGCAGCATGTCCCGCCGGCCTCATTGGCGCCGCGGCCACTGGCACACCGTGCTGCATGGCGAGAAGCGTCAGAGCCGGCGGATGCAGTGGTTCCAGCCGGTGTACGTGGGGCTGAGCTGAGCACATCGACCCGGACGCGACCCACACCCCCGATGGAGAAAAGCCGGCGGGGATGCCGCCGGGCAACAACCTCAGAGCACCTGCACCCTGGCCTGGTGCCCGAGCACCCGCTGCTGATTGGAGGCCAGGATCAGCGCCTCTTCTCGGGGCACGTAGTGCGGCTCAGCCGAGATATGCCCCTCGCGATCGAGGAAGAGCACCCTGAGAAGCCGGCCAGCGGCATCAAGGAGATGCACCGAGATGACGCGGATCGGGCAGGAGCGGCTGAGGGAAGTGGCGGCCATGGCTGTGCTGGCGAACGACACCGCCGTCAAGCCCCGGCGCCGCCTGCGCCGCGCAAGGGGCGCGGAGCGCAGCGCAGCGACTCGCGTCAGCCCTTGCGCGGTGCGCAAGCCGGGGCAGGCCGGGTGGCGTGATCGCCAGCGCCATGGACCCAGAACCCATCAAATCGTCAGCCTCAGACGCAAGACCAGTTAGGTGTGCCGTACTGCCCCCAGTCGGACGAACAATGCAGCCAACGCATAAAAATGACGGCCCAGAGAGACAGACTCAGCCTTCACCGCAACTGAGTGGACACATCTTGGATCGTCACACTATCTCAGTGTTGGTCTAGCGAGATTTTTTCAAGACCTATTGCGCCGCAAGGGATCTCAAGAATTCAGGATATTTTGGGTTACACGGGCCCGTAGTGCGCAGCCGGAAGAACTCGTGCACGGGACATTCACAACGCGCGAGTCTAAGCACCACGGCCAAATTTTCGCAACATTTCACAACGTTCGGCGCTTTGCCACCACCCCTGGTGGTATCGCCGCCTTGCACACCCCATCGGTGCTGCCAAACTGATTGGACCCCCGACAGGGACTGGCTCGGCTCGGTCTTCCGGGCAGGGAGCTCTGGGTCTTTCCAAAAGGAAAGGCCCAGGGGCTTCTACCTCCCTGAGCCTCCCCTTGAAGGGCGCTCCTTCGTCAAGAGCTGCTTCATGCTGACTCATCAAAAGCCGGACAGCGAGTCCGGCGTTCACAACTCGTCAATGGCCTACGGCGCCTTGACAGTTCCTGCATCGAGCTTCTCGATGCATTCCATCGCTGGTTTGGAAGGCAGCCTCTGCTCTTCTGTACAGCACTTGACCGCTCCGGCATGGGGGTGGCGGTGATGCCTGCGCCCCAGCCGACCCGCTGTTACCTGTACAAAATCGAGGCATTCGGCGTCTCAGCTACGGGTGATCCCTATGCCGATGTGACGCTGATCCATCCTCAGGGGAAGACTCTCTCTGCTCAGGCCTACCGCAGTTGCTTTGGCGACCTCGATCAGCTCCCTGCCTTCGTGGGGTCTGAGGTGAGCCTGCAGGTGACACCCTCGGGTCTACAGCTCAGTCCCTTGGCAGAGCAGGCACTGCCTGGCCTGGAGGGCTCAGTCGATCCGGCGCCTGACCAAGGCCTGACAGCGGAACGACCGATCTTCAATTCCGATTGCGCGTTCTTTCCCCCCGAGGCAGACCCTGCCGAGCCGCCTCCCACCCCAGGCAGCTCCACAATCCCAACCGTGCAGGAAGTCGCCGCGACTGTGGCCCGCCTGGCCAGGGACTTTGAGCTGCCCACCGTCATGTGGGTCCACCTGCCGATTCGGCATGACCGCTTCTCGGATCAGCAGCGGTGCCCCCAGAGGCACCACGCGCCCCCTGAGGCCTGGTGAGCTGATGCAACCGCGCCGACTGCGGACTACGCCGCCACCTGCTGCTGCACCAGGTAGGCCTCAATCCAGTCGTGGTGGCACCTCTGGTTGATCCGATCAGCGATGGTCACCGCTTCTTCTGGCACCTGGAACCGCTTGCGGAAAGCCCGGGTCAGGCTCTCCAGCTGGGGCCGGGGCAGGGCCCGCAGGCTGCTGTGGAGGTGCTGGATGGTCTGGGCATCCAGGGCCGCCTGGCCGGGGTCGGCGGGGGCCTGGGGATGTGAGGCCGAAGCCGTGGCCTGAGGGCGGCCTTGGGCCAGGGATGCAGTGGCGGAAGAGGGTGTGCCTGCCGCCGGTCGGCCCACTGGTGGCTGCTGCCCGCCTGGCCGCTGGGGCCCATCACCTTGGCTCCCGGCGCTGCTGACCTGCCGCTGCGCCTTGTCGTAGAGGGCGAGGCCAAACGGGTTTCCGAAGGTCATCAGCGCTCGCTTCATGGCGTCGGTCTCGGCCTCCTTGAGGGCAGACTCATGGGCCTGCCCCAGGTCCACGTCGATGCCGTGACCGGCGCCGCTGCCCTCACGGACCAGAGGGGGCAGCCCACCGGCGGTGACGGTGACGCGCACGCGAGCGGTGTAGGTGACGCCCCAGCCGGGCTTCTGGTCCCGGCCGATCGCGCGTTCGGCCTGGGCGACGCAGCGGACGGCGATGGTCTGGCGCTGCCAGCCATCGAAACCAAAGATGCGGTTGGCCTCGGCGATCACCTGCCACCCCTCCAGGTAGCTCACGCGGCTGCGGCCCTGCTCCCTCTGGCGGACGTTGGCCCGATCGAGCGGGGCGGAAAGAGCGGCGAGCTGCTCGGGGGAGAAGCCGGCAGGCGGAGCCTGGGGGGCTTCCGGTGCCGAGGTGGGCGCTGGAGCCTCCACGGCGCGATCGACGGAGCGGATCAGCTCCAGAGCCGAGGGCGGCCTCTGGACAGGACGAGGAGCAGCAGGGCTGCTGGTGGTACTGGCCCCGTTGGTGGAAGGAGCGGCGACGGTCATGACGGTGGACGCAATGGTGTGAGGAGGAAGGAGAAGGGGCCCGGCTGCACCACCGGAACCCCACATGCGGGGGGCTATGGCCGTCAGTGGATGCGCCAGGAGCGGCGGGAGATCAGCTGGGCGCCGGTAATCTGCTGGCCTGCCTTGAGAGCCGCCTTGATGGCGGTCTTGTCGGCCGAGAAGTTGGTTTTGACGCAGAGCCACTCGGGATCGAGCAGGGCCTCGTTCTCGATCTCGACCGCCTGCGACTTGCGGCTGCTGAGCTCGTGGTTAGGGAACGAGAAGCGGGTGGCCCTGGGCTGCAGCCGCGTGAGGACCAGGACCAGGGAGTCCTCCAGGGCATCGGCTCGGCCTGCATCGGAGCGGGCCAGATCGCTGAGGCGTTTGGCCTGCTGCTGGCGGTAGGCGGCCTGGCCGCGCAGGTGCTCGATCACCCAGCAGGTCGCATCGGCCTTGGCTGAGAGGGCCTGCTTGTTGCCTTCTTCTGCAAGCAGGGCGGCCTCCAGCTCTGCGAGAGCCAGGGCGCGCTGCTCAGGGTCATCCGTTTCCAGCTGCTCGGCCAGCTGGCCGATCGCGGTGGTGAGCTCCTGGGACTCGATGCCCAGCTGCCAGAGGGAACCGGAGCGCTGGAGGGAGCAGGCAGGACCAGAGGCTTCCGGGGCCGAAGCAGGGGCGGCAGCGGAGGGGATGGGAGTGAGAACGGCCATGACGGTGAGAGGAGAGACAGGGAATGGAGAGGAGGCGCGACAGAACGCCAAAGGCTTGTGGTGACTGATCAGGAGCGGGGAACACCAGCCGGAACGGCCCAGAGCCCGGCCGACGTGCTGACCTCGGCCACTGAGATCGGCACCGGCGAACGGGAAGCCATCCGGCGGGCCTGCTGCACGAGCGAGGCGGTGCCAACGCCACCGGGGAACGCCACCACCAGCACCGAGGCGATCGAGACCGGGGAGGTGTGGGCCACGGCCTGGGCAATGGCCTGCTCGAGCAGCTCCCGATTACGGATCGGCCCAGCCGCCCGGCCATGCCGCTCCCACCGGGCCGGCATCACCACGGAGGACCAGCCCAGCTGGTGGGCAGCGCGGCCAATAGCGGCATCGGCACCACGGGCCCCGCCATGGAGCAGCAGATGCACCAGCCGGCCGCCACTGCGGGCGAGCAGCTCAGCAGCCACGCGCTGATGAGGCCAGGCCAGATCACGGCCGCCCCCGGCCGCGATCACCAGCGAGCGGGCCGGAACGATCTCCGGCCGCGATTGAATACATAAAGCCATGGATTCAGTTGCCAGAAAGGACAACTGATCGGGGCATCACAACCGCTTAGGAATACGCAGCTGTGATGGCGAGACCAGGGATTAGGTTGCCGCCGGCGATGGGCTCTGGGCCTTTGGCGCAGCCCTTATTCTACCAGTACAAACACACTCTCTGGCGGGCAGAGCGACTGCCGGGCAATGGATCTGCCCAAAGCAAAGGCATTCGCTGGCGGCCTTGGAAACTGATCAGCAAGACCGCCAGATTCAGCCCTGTATGCCCAGCTGGCCGCGCAGCCGCGCGAGGAGGCCTGGGGCCCACCTCTGCCCCCATCGATGCGGGCGAATGCCAAGCCACCGCAGCC
The DNA here is from genome assembly GCF_024345975.1 of Cyanobium sp. Cruz-8D1. Classification (GTDB taxonomy): domain Bacteria; phylum Cyanobacteriota; class Cyanobacteriia; order PCC-6307; family Cyanobiaceae; genus Cyanobium. The sequence goes on from NZ_JAGQCD010000002.1 coordinate 38,647, forward strand.
GCGGGGGAGGAGCCATGCCCACCACCTCACCACCGGCCCCGGAGCGGAGGGCGGCGGCGGCTGGCCGATGCACGCCACGGCGCAGCCGTGGCACGCTGAAGGACGGCCGTCGCCGACCGGACGCACTGCTGAAACCGCGGGGGGGGGTCAGACGTTGGATAACTCAGCCCGCCAATCTCTGGGGTGCTCTGGATTCAACTTTCAGATCTTGCTTGTACCTCGCGGTCTTTGCGAAGGATTGCCAAGGGCAGAGGAATACTTGGCTTGCGTAAAGAGAACGCCCTTCACAGAGCAGCCCACGCCCCTTCGCCTTACGTCCGCCGGCTCCAACTTGCGCCTTCTCACAACAGGGGAGAAGGCCAAAACCTTCTCACAGACCTTCTCACATCCAAGCCTGAAGGAATGTGAGACTCATTGCGTCACATGCGGTCCGGCCAATCAATCGAGAAGCTTCCCAAGCTGAACGTCGCCGGTTCGAGTCCGGTCACCCGCTTTTAGTCCAGGGCCGAAAATGTTGTCGCTCAAGCGATCGGCTCGCTTGGCACTCGCTGGCGGCATGCCAGAGGTTGACTGGGGGTGAAAGGTGATAGTAACGACTGGTTCAACCTTCTCACCGTGCTTCTCCCTGCTGGGTCGTTTCATTGTCTGAGCTGAACTTCCACCCGTGTGGAGTCAGCTGAGTCTCGATGCCTCAGCAGGATCGACGGAGATCATCAGCTCCACTGCCCAGCAGTTTCCGTGTTGACCGTCCTTGATCGGTCCGGAGCACCGCACAGGATCGACCGAACCCGAGACCTGACAAGCGACCTAAAATCCTGACTTGACCTGGTCTGACCCGCTGATGGTGCACCGCGTGCTGAGCGAGACCGCCGTAAGCATCTCGGAACACAAGAAAAACCCCATGGCCACCGTGGCGGCCGGTGAAGGGATGGCGGTCGCGGTGCTCAACCGCAACGAGCCGGCCTTCTACTGCGTTCCGGCCCGGGCCTACGAGGAGTTGATGGATCTCGTGGACGACCTGGAGCTGGGCCGCATTGCCGATGCCCGGCTGGCGGATGGGCAGGAGCCGCTGCGGGTCAGCCTCGATGCCCTGCGAGCTGGCCTTTCATCCCGAGGCCCTGCGGGAATGGCAGACCTTGACCGCAGGGATTCGGGAGCAGTTCATGAACAAGCTGGCCGAACGGCTGATCGAACCGCGGATTCCCGCCAGCAAGCTGCGGGGCTCCAGTCATCGCTACAAAATCAAGCTCCGCGCCGCCGGTTTCCGTTTGGTCTACGACGTGCGGGATCGCGATGTGCTGGTGCTTGTTGTGGCCGTGGGCAAGCGGAAGCGCAAGGCTGGCTATCGCCAGGCCGATCAGCGCTGAAGCCCATGCCCCATGGCCGACTCCAAGCCCTCTGAGCTGGATGAGCTACGCCAGGAGAACGCCCGACTGATTGCCCTGCTGGAAGCCCAAGGCATCGCCTGGCGCTCCAGCGGACCTGCCCCATCTGAACCTGCGCCGATTTCACTCCAGGCCCCAGTCAAGGGTCCCGTTTCCACGCAGGAGAAGGTGGCGCTCTTCCGGCGTCTCTTCCGAGGCCGTGACGACATCTATGCCCTGCGCTGGCAGAGCACCAGCAGCGGGCGATCGGGCTATGCGCCGGCCTGCGCCCATGAGTGGCGGCCAGGCATCTGCGAAAAGCCGCGGGTGGCCTGCCGCGATTGCCAGCACCGCGAGCTCCTTCCCCTCACTGATGCGGCGATCTACGGCCATCTGGCCGGTGACCACACCCTCGGCCTCTACCCCCTGCTGGAGAACGACCACTGCCACCTGCTGGCCGTCGACTTTGACGACCAGGACTGGCGTGACGACGCCCGAGCCTTTCTGCGCTCGTGTCGGGAGCTGGCGGTGCCCGCAGCGCTGGAGATCTCCCGCTCCGGCGAGGGTGCCCACGTGTGGGTGTTCTTCGAGGAGGCCGTATCGGCCCGGGAGGCGCGCCAGCTGGGGGCAGCCCTGATCAGTGATACCTGCTCCTCGACACGCCAGCTGGAACTGAGCTCCTATGACCGGCTGTTTCCCAACCAGGACACCCTGCCGAAGGGCGGCTTTGGCAACCTTATCGCCCTGCCGCTGCAGAAGGAAGCCCGGCAGCGGGGCTGCAGCGTGTTCGTGGATGACGACCTGCAGCCCTATCCCGACCAGTGGGCCTACCTGGCAACCCTGCAGCGGCTCTCGGTAGCGGGGCTGCAGACCGTGATTCAGAGCGCCACCCGCTGCGCCCATCCCCTTGATCTCAGCTTCATCAACGAGGAGGACCTGGCGACCCCATGGAAAGCGCAGCCGCCCAGATCGAAACTCAAGGGACCGTTGCCCTCCTCACTCGGGCTCACCCTTGCCGATCGGCTCTATGTGGAGCGCTCGGGGTTGCCACAGCCGCTGCTCAATCGCCTGATCCGCCTGGCCGCCTTTGCCAATCCCGCCTTCTACAAAGCGCAGGCCATGCGGCATTCGGTGTGGGATAAACCGCGAGTGATCGGCTGCGCTGAAAACTTCCCCCAGCACATCGCCCTGCCGCGTGGCTGCCTGGATCCGGTGCAGGCCCTGCTGCAGGAGCAGGGGATCGGCTGGAAGCTGGTGGATGAACGTCAGAACGGCTCACCCCTGGAGCTGGTGTTCACAGGCCAACTGCGCGCCGACCAGGAGGCGGCGGTGAAGGAGATGCTCCGCCATGACATCGGCGTGCTGCAGGCGCCAACGGCCTTCGGGAAAACGGTGGTAGCGGCAGCGATCCTGGCCCGGCGGGGCGTGAACACCCTGATTCTGGTGCATCGGGCCGAGCTGCTGCGCCAGTGGCAGGAGCGGCTGCAGACCTTTTTGACTATCCCGGCGAAGACGATCGGTTCCATCGGGGGGGGCAAGGCCAAGCCATCTGGCCGGCTCGACATTGCTGTGATGCAGTCACTGGTGCGCAAGGGGGAGGTGAACCCGATGGTGCAGACCTACGGGCAGGTCATCATCGACGAATGCCACCACATCGCCGCGGCCTCCTTTGAAGCGATCCTGCGGCAGGTGAAGGCCCGCTACGTGCTCGGGCTGTCCGCCACTCTGGTGCGCCGCGACGGTCTGCAGCCGATCCTGTTCATGCAGTGCGGCCCCATACGCCACACCGCCGATCGGCCCATCGGAGCGCCCCAGACCCTGGAACTGGTGAGCCGCACCCATCAACTCGAAGGGCTGCCCGCCGATCTGCCGATCCAGGAGCTGATGCGCCGGCTGGTGGAAGACCTACAGCGCACCGAGCGGATCGTGGCCGAGGCCCTCGCCTGCTGGGAAGCGGGCCGCAAACTGCTGCTGCTCAGTGAGCGCACCGATCACATCACGGCGATCGCAGCCGCTCTCGCTGAACAGGTGCCGCACCTGTTCCTGCTGCATGGCCGCCTGAGCGCTCGCCAGCGCAGCGCCACCCTGGCCGCGCTGCAAGCGTTGCCTCCTGATGCACCCCGCATCGTGCTGGCCACCGGGCGTTTGGTGGGTGAAGGCTTCGATCACCCGCCGCTCGACACGCTGCTGCTGGCCATGCCCGTGTCGTGGAAGGGTACGTTGCAGCAATACGCCGGCCGCCTGCACCGGGAGCAATGCGGCAAGACCACTGTGCGGATCATCGACTGGCTCGATCTCGGCCATCCGGTGCCGCAACGCATGTGGGAGCGGCGACTGCGGGGCTATCGGGCGATGGGGTATTCGCTGATTTCCAATCCGTGATCCATGCCGAGTTCCCGTACCGGCCTCAGGCCCAGGGCGGTGGCGGCTTGCAGCATCCGCCCATCGAAGCTGGCCAGCTGGGTGCAGCGGCTGTGCAGCGCCATAGCCAGATGCAACGCATCGCCGGCACGGAGGCCGAGGGCCGGATCCTGGAGCAGCTCGGCCGCCTGGCGAAAGCGGTCGCGATCGAGCGAGCGCAGTTCAACACCGCCCTGCAGCAGGCGCACGAACTGATCAGCGGCGGCCTGACGGCTCTGTGAGCTGAGACCGTGATGGCGCTGCTTGATCCCCAGGGCACTGTGGGTCTCGGTGATCAGCCAGTCGCTGCTGACCAGAGGTTCGCGGCACTGCGCAAACCAGTCGAGGGCGTGCGGGCTGCGCTCCTCCGGGGTCAGCAGAGCCACCACCACGCTGGTATCGAGATAGATCATCGAGCGGTTGTCATCACCAGCGCTCACTGGCGCGGCATTCACCCATCACCGAGGGGGTGAAGGGCATGGTGGCCTGCAGCTCGCGCAGATCAGCGGCCAGAGCCGCGCGATCCCGCTGGCGGAGGGGTTCGAGGCTCAGCCGGCCGTCGGGGCCAACCACGATCTCGATCGGATCGCCTTCCCGCAGCCCAGCCTGGAGCAGGCAATCGGCCGGCAGCCGCACGGCCAGGCTGTTGCCCCAGCGGCGGATCGCTTGCTGGAAGTGTCTGCCTGCATCCGCAGATCTGCCCTGGGGCCTGGATGGAGTCAAGGGGTCACCGGGCATGTAGATACACACGACTCTACGCCCGGTGGGCCGCTTCCGCCTTGCTGGACTTCCAGGTCGGGCCTGTGACGGTGGGCGCCGCTCCCTGCTGGTCGAGGAGGGTCATGGTCACAGCCGTAAACCTAATCACAAACCTTCTCTCGTCCAGCCCTACAAGCCCTTGAGACTCATTCCTATACGAGGGCTTTTGTTAATGACTTGAGCAGCTTCCCAAACTGATGAACGTCGCCGGTTCAAATCCAGTCACCCGCTTGGTGAAAAGTCGAAGGGCAACAAAGAGAAGCTGAATTCCTTGGATCCTTAGCCCCCTTGATTGGTAAATAGCGAGAATTCCAGACATGGCTTGGTCGGGGTTCGCAGTTGCGGAGGCTGGGGCTGAGGAGTCCTGGGGGCGGCCGCTGGCCGCCAACGTCCTTCCGCCTGGCCTTGGAACGAGCTTCCGGCTTAGGCCCGGGGCTTGATCAACTGCAGCACTTGCAGACCGAGGCCGCCAGCGCGCCGCTCGCAATCGAGCGCCTCGAGGATCGCCCGAGCCGAAGTTTCGAGATCTCCTTCGAGGGCCGCCATCCGCGCCTGTTCGTTGAGGCTGGCCGCTTTGAGCAGCAGGCGCTGGCGAACGCTGGGGTCGGACAGCGGCAAGACGCTGGACCTTGGGCGTACGGAGGCTTCCACCGTCAAGGTGACGGGAGCAGACGGACTAGAGGCAATCATGATCGGCAAGGATTTCGCACTATCGAAGCCATTCACAACGGGTTTGTTGGCATCCAACAGACCCTTCGTTTTGAAATCTTACTGCACAACATAACCTTTAGCTCCGCTTGGACGGAACTGAGCGTCAAAACGTGAGGTTGGGATGGGATGGCCCCAACGTTTCAGGTGCCGGGTTCCTCCTGATTACCGCCCAGGGCAGCAATCTGGGAACGCAGCTGGTCCGAGCGCTGCTGGTCGCCCCTGGTAAGGGCGACGGCAAGGGCGAACTCGAGTTTCTCAAGCTGGTGATCACCTTCTTCCTGGGAATGGCTGCGTAAGAGGCAGTGGGGCGCAGGGCTGGCCGCACGTGAAGCAGGGTTCTGCCCGTGAACGGGGCTGGGAGAGGACTGGTAAGGGGAAGTGGGGAAAGCCATGGCCCGCTTTCTTTTCATTTTGACACCCCTGACCAGGGGGTGCGCGGGCTCAGGCGGCGGAGGGGTAGGGGACGTCGTCGTGGCTTTCGTAGGCAGGAGGCGTTTCGGGGGGCGCCTCAGAGCTGACGCCGATCTCCAGCAGATGGCGGCAGTCCTGCAGCAGCCGCTCGACGTTGTCGAGGCTGGCCAGTTCTTCCGGCTCCGGGCGGGCCTGGTTTGACGCCTGCCGTTCCACCGCCGCCAGACGCTGCTCCAGGGTTACCAGGCGCTGGGAGAGGGCGTGGATGGTTTCGGCGAGATCTTCGGCATTGCGGCTGATGCGGAACGACACCGAGGCGGGGGCCATGACAAGGAGAGCGACTGTTCTGAGCCGCATGACAACACACCCGGGCGACCCTCTCAAGCACCAGTGGCAGGGATCTCCCAGAGTGGGCCCTGTTGATCAGGCTCAGCAGCGATGAACCATCCCTGGCATCTCTTGCTTTATGTGATGGCGGGACTCACCGGTGGTCTGCTGGCCCTGCGCACCGGCATCCCGGCAGCTCCCCTGGCCGGGGCCCTGCTGGGGGCCGCCCTGGTCAGCGTGACGGGGCGGCTCGAGGTGGCCCAATGGCCGGTCGGTTCCCGCACCCTGCTGGAAATCGGCATCGGCACGGTGATCGGTACCGGACTCACCGGCACGGCCCTGATGGAGCTGCGTCAGCTGTGGCGGCCCGCCCTCCTGATCACCTTCACCCTGGTGCTCACCGGCCTGGTGGTGGGCCTGGGCTGCAGCCGACTGATGGGCGTTGACCCGGTGGTGGCCCTGCTGGGGGCGGCCCCGGGGGGCATCAGCGGCATGAGCCTCGTGGGGGCGGAGTTCGGCGTGGGGGCGGCCGTGGCCACCCTGCACGCGGTGCGGCTGATCACCGTGCTGGTGATCCTGCCGCTGGTGGTGCGGCTGGTGCTGCCGGCCGCTGCCGCGCCACCGGGCAGCTGACCACCCTGGACAGGAGCGCTGGGGTCGATACGTTGGGCCACCTCGTTCTTCCCTTGCGGTCCGATGGCCACTCGCCACTTTCTCCCTCGCCGACTGGGCCCCCTCGTCCTGGCGGCGGCAGCCGGCCTGCTGGCCGCCACCGGCACCGCCCAGAGCGCCCGCGCCGGCAGCAACATTGATGGGCCCGGGGGCAAGGGCGCCCAGGTGTATTGCTTCATGCGCAACAACGGCAATGTCCACCAAGTCAGCTGGACGGCCTCCTACGCCCTGATCAAGCGCCAGAGCGCCGGGCTGTTCAAGACATCCCCCGAGCATGCCGCGGTGATGATCACCGAGGCGGTGGTCCAGAACCCCAGCACCTTCCCCGATTGCGGCCGGTTCCTCGGGGATCTGTATGCACCGCGCTCCTCCGGCACGACCGCCACCAGCCCCGAACCCAGCCCGACCGCGATCTCGGTCGTCGGCGGTGGTAAGGCTGGTGACAGCGGCATGACCCGGAGTGAGCGTTACAACTGAGCGGGCCAGCCTGCTCGTCACCACCCCATCCCAGCAGAGCCGACGGCCGCCTCTGGTGCTGCTGCTGGCCCTGCTGCTTGCTGGCTGCGTTGAGCAGCCCTTGCCCCAGCGGCCCATCACCCGCGAAGACTGCCTGCGCTCGGTGAACCTGGAGGATCTCCCCAGCGCCCTGCAGCAGTGCGACAAGGTGGTGGCCGCCTTCCCGAAGGATCCAGGCCCGCTGAACGAGCGGTTCCTTCTGCACACCCTGGCCGGTAACACCGCCGCCGCCTGCCGGGACATCGCCCAGGCCACCACCCTGACGGCCGGGGTGCCCAAGACCAAACTGGACCCGATCCTGCGCCAGGACCTGGACGTGCGGCAGCGCAGCTGCAGCGAGGACGGCCCCGCCGGTCAAGGCGGCTGAGGACCGCAGCACGCCCTAGCCGCGCTCGAGCCACTGGCGTATCAGCGCCGGCAGGGCCTGCTGTCGGCGCTGGGCGTCACGACCCTGCAGCAGCAGGGAAATCCGCTCGGCCTTGCTGGCGATCAGATCGTCCACCAGCCGATCGGCGACGCCCAACTGCAGCCAGTGGCTGGTGAGCGCGGCCCCCATGCCGATCCGGTGGCAGCGGTCCTCAGCCTGCTCGGCGTCGCCCGGGGTCCAGGGCCGCTCCACCAGCACCACGTGCCGGGCCCGGTGCAGGGTGAAGCCCAGGCCCCCGGTGCCGTAGGTGGCGATCAGCACGGGGCTGCGGCCCGACTGAAAGGCGTCCACCAGCCTCTGGCGTCGGGCCGGGGGCACGGCGCCGACCAGGGGACCCCCGTCGTCCCCCTGGCCCAGCTGCCGGTGCAGGGCCAGGGCGGTGGCCACGAAGGCCGTGAACACCACCACCGCTTCACCGCCGCCCCGCAGCGCGGCCACCAGCTCGGTGGTGGCCGCCAGCTTGTGATGAGAGGCGATCTGGCGCAGGGCCGTGAACACGGCCAGGGCTTCGGCATCGCGGCGCACCTCGCCGGCCCAGGCCCGGCGGCGGTAGTCGTCGATCCGCTCCTGCAGGGCCCGCTCGAAGGCCTCGGCGGCATCGGCGTCGAGGCTCACGGACCGCTCCAGCCGCTGCTTGGGCGGCAGGTCGAGGCACTGACCCTTGCGCCGATGCAGCACCAGGGGCCGCACCAGTCGCTGCAGCTCTTCCAGCTGGCTGGCACCGCTGGCCTGCCAGATCCGCCGCCCCCCCTGCTCCCGCCAATGCCCCTGGCAGTAGCGCTCCTCAAAGTGGCGCTGGTCGGCCCCGAGGGGGTGGCCGATGGCCGCCAGCAGGGGAAACAACTGGACCGGCCGCCCATTCTTCATCGGCGTACCGGTGAGCAGCCAGATCGCCCGCAGGCGCGGATGGCGGGCCAGCCGCAGGAACGCCTGGGTGCGGGCGGCGTGGAGGGTCTGGGCGAAATGGGCCTCATCAGCGATCAGCACCGTGCCGGCAGCCGGCAGCTCGGCGGGCAACCGGGCCCAGCTGTGCACCTCCAGGCGCAGACCCAGCCCCGCCGCCTCCTGCCGCCAGTGGTGGTGCAGCCCCGCCGGGGCCACCACCACCAGCCGGCAGTCGGCCAGGCGCACCAGGGCACGACCGGCCACCAGGGCCGTGAGGGTCTTGCCGAGGCCCATCGCGTCGGCCAGCACAGCCCCGCGCCGGGCCAGCAACCAGCGCACCGCCTGCCGTTGGTGGCGGAACAGCCGGCGGCCATCGGGCAAGGCCTCGTCGGCGGCGGCCGCCGCCACCAGGGCCCGGTGCGGGGGCAGGGGGGGCAGGGGCTGCCCCAGCCAGGTGAACCACTGGCCCAGCTCCGGCGTGACCGGAATGCGACCGGCGCACTGCCGCTGCAGTGACGCGGCCGCCTCCAGGGGGAACTGCCAGCAGCCACGGCGGCTGAGCCACTGCCCACGGGGGCGGATGGCCCGCAGCTGCGCCTGGGTCACCGCATCGAAGGGACTGACGACTTCGATCAGACCCGAGGCGCCCAGGCGCATCTGCACCAGGGGGGAGGCCAATGCGGCAAAAAGCAATCAAGAACACATTGACACCCGGGGCGCTGAAGGCAAACTTCCGCCAACCGAGGCGCGCTGATGCAGGCCAGGGATGGAGTCTTTCTCGAAGATCTCTGCCCCAAGCTGCGAGCGCGACGATGGCGACAGTCGCTACACCGGATGACCGGGCGCCGCTGCCTCTATTGCGGCGAGGCCTCGGAATCGATTGATCACGTGCATCCACTCAGCCGCGGCGGCGAGAGCATCACCGAAAACTGTGTGCCGGCCTGCCTGGGCTGCAACGGCCGCAAGGGCGACAGCGACGCCTTCACCTGGTATCGGAGCCAACCTTTCTACGACCCGCGCCGGGCGATGGCCCTGCGGGCCTGGACCGATGGCGACTTGCGCCTGGCCCTGCGCCTGCTCCAGTGGGTGGCGCCCGTTGAGCCGGAGACGGCCACGGCGGCCGAGGCCGAAGTGACTCACCAGACCCGGCAGGCCTCCACGCCGTTGTGGCGGTGGCAGATGGCCTCCTGATCGCGGGGCTGCTCCGGCGCCAGCAACACCGCCCCCAGCACCAGCCCTACGGCCAGCAGCAGGGGGGTGGCGGCCCGCGAGCGAGGCACCGAGGCAAGGCGGGGTCTGCCGCTGGGGGGACGCGCCGGTGCGAGGCCGACAGGGAGACTGGCTCCGAATGACGAGGTGGTCACGGGATGGGAAACAGACAGTGATACAGATGTACTGATGTCGACGCCATCTGTCAACCCGCTGGCCGCTGCCGATCGGATCGATCACCCGGCGTTGCCCGCTGCTGCTGCCGCCATCAGCCGACTGCTGGTGCTCGGCGGGGGCTACACCGGGCGGCGTGTGGCCCAGGCGCTGGAGGCGGCCGGCGTGCCGGTGTTGCTCACCCACCGCCAGCCCTCCCCCAGCGGCCACGACCCGGGCTGGCTGCACTTCGATCCCGACCAGGGAGCGCTGCCCACCCAGGCGGACCTGGCCGGGGTCAGCCATGTGCTGGTGACGATCCCACCCAATGCCGGCGGCCGGGATCCGGTGCTGGAGTCGCTTGAAGCCCAGCTGCGGCGCCTCGAGCCGGCCTGGGTGGGCTACCTCTCCACCACCGGGGTCTACGGCGATACCGGTGGTGCCTGGGTGGACGAAACGAGCCCCACCCAGCCGCTGCTGGAGCGGAGCCGGGCCCGGCTGGCCTGTGAGCAGGCCTGGCAGCGCAGCGGCCTGCCGGTGCAGTTGCTGCGGCTGCCGGCCATCTACGGACCGGGCCGCAATCCGATGCTGAACCTGCGCAACGGCACGGCGCGGCTGATCCACAAGCCGGGCCAGGTGTTCTCCCGGGTGCACGTCGACGACATCGTCGGGGCCGTGCTGCACTGCATTGCCCTGGCGCCCCAGGCCCGGCCCGACAGCTTGATCCTGGCGGACACCTGCCCCTGCCCCTCCAGCGAGATCCTCGGCCTGGCCGCCCACCTACTGGGCTGCCGGCTGCCGGACGTGCAGCGCTACGCGGACGTGGCGCCCAGTCTGGGACCCATGGCCCGCAGCTTCTGGAGCGAGAATCGACGGGCCAGCAGCCGGCGGCTCCGGGACGACCTGGGCTACCGCCTGCTCTACCCCACCTACCGGGAGGGCCTGTCGTCCTGCTCCGGCGACTTTTTCTGAGCACCGAAGATCGTTGTGTCGATCAGGGTGGAGACACCCGTGTCTTCCCCCATCTTCTGCCAGTCCACCACAACCCATTCGTTGCGGAAGGCAATCCCACCACCCAGCAGCAGCGCACCCAGCAGCAGCAAGCGGACCATGGACCGACCCCGACAATGCCCGATAGCATGAAAACTACAGCGGATCGCCTTGTCATTGCCCTGGGGGATCCCGCCGGCATCGGCGCCGAGGTGACCCTCAAGGCCCTCGCCCAGCCGCGCCCCGCCGGCCAGGAGGTGGTGCTGGTGGGTTGCGGCCGCTGGCTGCGGGACTGTCACCACCAGCTGCTGGCCTGCAGCGACGCCCCCCTGGCCGACCCCGACGACTTCGCCCTGGAGGATGTCCCCCTGGAGCAGCCGGTCGTCCCCGGGGTCAGCAGTGCCGTCGCCGGCGCTGCCAGCTTCTCCTGGTTGACGCGGGCCGTGGCGCTGGTGGGGGCCGGCGGCGGCCGGGCCCTGGTGACGGCCCCGATCGCCAAGGCCAGCTGGCAGGCGGCCGGCCATGCCTATCCCGGCCAGACGGAGCGGCTGGCGGAGCTCACCGGCAGCGCCGACGCCGGCATGCTGTTCACCGCCCTGGCCCCCGGGGGCGGCTGGCGGCTCAACACCCTGCTGGCCACCACCCATATCCCCCTGGCCGAGGTGAGTGGCCGGCTCACGGCGGAGCTGGTGGTCCGTCGGCTGGAGGCCCTGCTGGCCTTCTGCCAGCGGTTTGAGGCCCAGCCGCGGCTGGTGGTAGCGGGCCTCAACCCCCATGCCGGGGAAGGGGGCCATCTGGGCCAAGAGGAGCAGGACTGGCTGATCCCCGCCCTGCGGCACTGGCAGGATCTGCATCCGGAAGTGCGGCTGCAGGGGCCCATGCCCCCGGACACCTGCTGGTTGGAAGCGGCGGCGGCCTGGAGAGGCGAAGGCGAGGGGGCGGATGGCTATCTGGCGCTTTACCACGACCAGGGACTCATCCCCGTGAAGCTGCTGGCCTTCGACGCCGCCGTCAACACCACCCTGGGGCTGCCCTTCCTGCGCACCTCCCCGGACCACGGCACCGCCTTCGGGATCGCCGGCCGGGGCGTGGCCCGGGCCGACAGCATGGCGGCGTCGATCCGCACCGCCTGGGAGCTGGGTTAGCCCGCCTTGATCCGCATCAGCACCTGGCCGAATTCCACCGGGGTGCCGTTGTCCACCAGGATCTCCACCACTTCGCCGCTGAACTCACATTCCAGCTCGTTCATCAGCTTCATCGCCTCAAGGATGCAAATCGGCTGACCGGCGCTGATGCGACTGCCGACCTCCACGAAGGGGGCCTCACCCGGTGCCGAGGAGCGGTAGAAGGTGCCCACCATCGGGGCGGTGACGGACTGCAGGTCGCTGCGCACCGAGGCGGCCGGGGGCGGCGGCGCCGAGGGGCCAGGGACGACGCCGACCGGGGCGGCGGGCATAGGGGCGTGCGGGGGCGGCCCTGCCGGGGCCTGCACCATGGTCACCGTGGCCGGTGCGGGGGACGGCAGGTTGCGGCGCACCTCCAGACGGAAATCGTCGCCCTCGAGCTTGAGCTCCTGGATGTCGCTCTCCCCGAGCAGGGCCAGCAACTGACGCAGTTGGTCGTGATCGAGCTGCATGGCGATCAGGTGTCCCGGCCCAGGTAGCTGTCGGTGCGGGTGTCGACCTTGATCTTCTCGCCGATGGTGATGAACAGGGGCACCATCACCTGGGCACCGGTCTCGACGATGGCGGGCTTGGTGCCACCCGTGGCGGTGTCGCCCTTGACACCGGGGTCGGTCTGGGTGACTTCGAGCACCACCGAATTGGGCAGCTCCACCTCCAGGGGCTTGCCGTTCCAGGAGACGACGCTCACCTCCATGCCTTCCTTGAGGTATTTGCGGCCGTCACCGATCTGCTTGGCGGTCAGACGGGTCTCCTCATAGGAGGCCATGTCCATGAAGACGTAATCGTCACCTTCCATGTAGGTGTGCTGAAGGGTCGCCTTCTCCAGCTGGGCCTGGGGCATGGTCTCCCCGGCGCGGAAGGTCTTCTCCACCACGTTGCCGCTCTGCACGCCCTTGAGTTTGGTGCGCACAAAGGCTGACCCCTTGCCGGGCTTGACATGCAGGAACTCGACAACGCGCCAGACCTGGCCATCCAGTTCGATCGTTGTGCCGGTACGAAAGTCGTTGCTGGAGATCATTCCGGCGGATCGGATCGGGGGATTGTACGTCTGGCTACAGGCCCGCCCTTGAGCCATGGCAGGGGAGGCCAGGGCCGGTTGTGCCAAAGTCCAGTCAGTCACAAGGGAAGCATGGACCGGCGACGCAGGCCCTCCGGGTTCACCACCACGCTGGGGGCCAGCCTGGCCCTGCTGCTGACCCTGCTGCTCGCGGTCCCCGCCGCCTGGGCCTACCTGCCCCAGGGCAACGCCGTCAGTGATCCCACCGCCCTGCTGCGCAATGCCCTGCCCATCGACCAGGGAGATCTTCAGAAGCTGCAGCACCGGCTGGAGGACACCAGCGACGACCTGCGGGCCAAGCGCTGGAGCAGCCTGACCGGGTCCGTGCGGCGGGCCGAGTCCCAGCTGGGCAGCAGCCGGGAGCGGATCCTGGCCAGCTTCGATCCCGCCGACCGGGCCACCGCCGAGGCCCTGCTCAGCGACGCCGGGGTGCATCTGCAGGATCTGGCCGCCGCAGGCGAGGCCCAGGACCGGGACCAGTTCCTGGCGGCCCGCCGCGAAGCCCTGGCCGACATCGGCCGCGCCGAAGGTCTGCTGGTGGGGCCCTTCCCCTTCGCGATCCCGCCGGAGTTCGATGCCCTGCCGCGGCTGCTCGGCCGCGCCACCGTGCGGCTGACCACCACCAAAGGCGACCTGATCACCGTCGTGGACGGTTACAACGCGCCCCTCACCGCCGGCGCCTTCGTGGATCTGAGCCAACGCGGCTTCTACGACGGCCTGCCGTTCAACCGCGCCGAAGATTTTTACGTGCTGCAGACCGGTGATCCCATCGGCCCGCTGACGGGCTACGTGGATCCGGCCACCAAGCAGGAACGCCAGGTGCCCCTGGAAATCAAGGTGCCCGGCGAGGAGGTCCCCTTCTACAACCAGACCTTCGAGGATCTGGGCCTGTTCAAGGCCGAGCCGGTGCTGCCCTTCGCCAGCAAGGGCACCCTGGGCTGGGCCCACTCCGACGAGGCCCTGGGCGACGGCTCCTCCCAGTTCTTCCTGTTCCTGTTCGAGCCGGAACTCACCCCCGCCGGCCTCAACCTGATCGACGGGCGCTATGCCGCCTTCGGTTACGTGGTCGAGGGCCTGGACGTGCTTGAGGAGCTCACCGCCGATGACGGCATCGTCAAGGCAACGGTGATCGAAGGGGCCGACAACCTGCGCCCCCATGCCTGAGGGGCCGACCCTGGCGGAGCTGGGGGAAACGGAGCTGATCCGGCGCCTCGGCGCCTTCGCCCCCCGGGGCCAGTTCGGCGATGACGCCGCCCTGCTGGGCCCGGCCCTGCTCGGCCCAAACGGCGGGGGGGATCTCCAGCTTGTGGTCAACACCGACGTGCTCGTGGAGGACGTCCATTTCAGCGCCACCACGATGGGCGCCAGGGATGTGGGCTGGCGGGCCGCCGCCGCCAACCTCTCCGATCTGGCGGCCATGGGCTGCCTCGACGCCGTGGGGCTCACCGTGGGCCTGGTGGCCCCGGGCCACACCCCCTGGGCCTGGGTGGAGGGGGCCTACGCCGGCCTGACGGAGCTGCTGGGCACCCATGGGGGCGTGCTGCTGGGAGGAGACTGCAGCGGCGGTCGTCAGCGGCTGCTGGCGGTCACCGCCCTTGGCCGGCTCGGCCACGGCTGCGGCGGGCCGATCCGGCGTGGGGACGGACAGCCAGGCGACCAGCTGGTCTGCACCGGCGTCCACGGCCTCAGCCGCCTGGGCCTGGCCCTGCTGCGGGGGGAGCCGCTCCCGGACCTGGCGCCGGACGTGCGGGAACGAGCGATCCGTGCCCACCGGCGGCCCGTGCCCCGTTTCGATGCCGTGGCGGCCCTGGGCTCCAGCCGACCTGAAGCCCTGCCCTGGCGCGTGGCCGGCTGCGACAGCAGCGACGGCCTGGCGGCGGCAGCCACCTGCCTGGCGGTGGCAAGCGGCTGCACGGCCCTGATCAAGCGCGAAGCACTGCCCCTGGCCGAGGAACTGGAGGGCCTGGCCGCCGCCAAAGACTGGTGCCTCTGGGGAGGTGAAGATTTCGAACTGGTGCTGGCCCTGGAGCCGGCCTGGGCGACAGCCCTGGCGGACAAACTGCCCGGCAGCCGCTGCATCGGCGCTCTGGAGGCCCCCCGTGTGGCTGGCCCCCTGGCCTGGTCGAACAGGGGAGGCGCGATCACCCCCCCTTCAGCCAGCTTCCAGCATTTCAGCTGAACCCAGCGCGCAGACTCACTTCCAGTTGCGGGCCACCACTTCGGCCAGGTCGACGACGCGCTGGCTGTAGCCCCACTCGTTGTCGTACCAGGCAATCACCTTGACCATGTTGTCGCCCATCACCAGGGTGAGGTCGGCATCCACGATCGTGGATTCATCGGTGCCGGCGTGATCGGTGGAGACCAGGGGCAGATCGCAGTACTTGATGATCCCCTTCATCCCGTTCATGGAGGATTCCTGGAGAACGGCATTGACTTCTTCCTTGGTGGTGCCGCGACTCACTTCAAGGACGAGGTCGACCACTGAAACGTTGGGGGTGGGCACGCGCATGGCAATGCCGTTGAGCTTGCCCTTCATCGGCGGGTAAACAAGGGCCACGGCCGTGGCGGCGCCGGTGGAGGTGGGGACGATGTTGACGGCGGCGGCGCGGGCACGGCGCAGATCGCGATGGCTGGCATCGAGGATGCGCTGGTCACCGGTGTAGCTGTGGGTGGTGGTCATCATGCCCTTGACGATCCCAAAGCTCTGGTCGAGAACTTTGACGATCGGCGCCATGCAGTTGGTGGTGCAACTGGCATTGCTGATGATGTCAAAATCTTCGTGGCGGTACTGGTCGGCGTTCACGCCCACCACGAAGGTGCCGACGCCTTCCCCCTTGCCCGGAGCCGTGATCAGCACCTTGCTGGCGCCGGCCTCAATGTGCTTTCCAGCGCCTTTCTGGTCGATGAAGACGCCGGTGGCTTCGATCACCAGATCCACACCCCACTCCTTCCAGGGAAGGTTGAGGGGATTGCGATCAGAGAAACATTTGATCGGCTTGCCGTTGACGACGATGGTGTCGTCGGTGTAGCTCACTTCCGCGTTGCGGATGTGGCCAAGCATCGTGTCGTACTGGAGCAGGTGGGCGTTGGTCTTCGGATCGGACGTGTCGTTCAGACCGACAACTTCGATGCCGGTGTTCTCACCGCGGCTGAGCCAGCAGCGCATGAAGTTCCGACCGATTCGGCCAAATCCATTGATCGCAACGCGCAAGGTCATGGCAGAAAGCGGTGGAACCCGCTAGCAAGGAGGGTTTTGGCTGCCGATCATACAGAAATGGGGTCCTGGTCTTTCCCGCAGCCACAGGCCCCGGATCGGACGGTCGGCAAAGCGCAGTATCCCGCAAAGGGGGGTGGGGGGACCTGCCGTTATTTTCGGCAAGGCCTGGAGTCCCCCTTGATCCCAAAGCTTGATCGCCGTCAGCCGCTCCATTTCATCGGGGCCGGTGGGATTGGCATGTCCGCCCTGGCGGGGATCCTGGCGGAACGGGGCTTCCTGGTGAGCGGCTCCGATCCCCGTCCCAGCCCGGTGCTGGAGCGGCTGCGGACCGCTGGGGTGCGGGTCTTCCAGGAGCAGACCGCCGCCACCATCGCCGCGGTGATGGCTGGGCTGGAGGAAACCCAGGGCGGAGCCGAGTCGGCCCTTCTCGTGGTGATCAGCTCAGCGGTGCCCGCCGCCAATGAGGAACTGGCCGAGGCGCGACGGCGCGGACTGGCGATCGTGCACCGCTCCGACGTGCTGGCGGCCCTGATCAACGACCAGCCCTCGATCGCCGTGGCCGGCAGCCACGGCAAAACCACCACCAGCACCCTGATCGCCACCTTGCTGGAGGCCGTCGGCGAGGATCCCACCGCCGTGATCGGCGGCATCGTGCCGGCCTTCGGCAGCAACGGCCGCCATGGCCAGGGGCTGTTGCTGGTGGCGGAAGCCGACGAATCGGACGGCTCCCTGGTGAAGTTCACCCCCCGGCTCGGGCTGCTCACCAACGTCGAACTCGACCACACCGACCATTACCTGGACCTGGCCTCCCTGGTGGCCACCCTGCAGCGCTTCGCCAGCGGCTGCACGACCCTGCTGGCCAACCGGGACTGCCCGGTCCTGCACGAGCACTTCGAAGCCACCAGCTGGTGGTCGACCCGCAGCGGCGAGGCCGTGGAGTTCGCCGCCATCCCCCTGGAGGAGCGGGGTGACGGCACCCTGGCCACCTGGTACGAGCACGGGGTGAGCCTGGGCACCCTGGAGGTGCCCCTGCCTGGCCGCCACAACCTGAGCAACACCGTGGCGGCGATGGCGGCCTGCCGCCTTGAGGGCGTGCCCTTCGCGGACCTGCGCCAGGCGGTGGCGAGCCTGCGTCCCCCCGGGCGCCGCTTCGACTGCCGCGGCCTCTGGCAGGACCGGGCGATCGTCGACGACTACGCCCACCATCCCAGCGAAGTGGCGGCCACCCTCGCCATGGCCCGGCTGATGGTGGAGAGCGGCCGCAGCCCACTGCCGCTGGTGCCCCGCCGGCTAGTGGCGGTGTTCCAGCCCCATCGGTACACCCGCACCGCCCAGTTCCTGGACGACTTCGCCGCCGCCCTGACCCACGCCGATGCGGTGCTGCTGGCACCCCTCTACGCCGCCGGCGAGGCCCCGATGGCAGGGATCTCCAGCCCGGCCCTCGCCGAGGCGCTGCGGGCCCTCGCTCCCGACCTGCCGGTGGCGGTGGCGGCCAGCATGGAGGCGCTGGCGGAGCTGGTGTCCAGCAGCACCGGCCCGGGCGACCTGGTGCTGGCCATGGGGGCCGGCGACATCAACAGCCTCTGGGAGCGCCTGGGGGCCTTTGATGAACGCGAACATCCCTCGGCACTGGTGGCCTGAGGGGATGGTCACGGCCCCATCCAGCCAACCGCGTCCATCGGTCTCCCTGCGGGAGTTCACCACCTGGAAGGTCGGGGGGCCCGCCGCCTGGTTCGCCGAACCCGCCGACCAGGAGGCCCTGATCACCCACGCCGCCTGGGCGGCGGCCGCGGGCCTGCCCTTCCGCTGCATCGGCGCTGGCTCCAACCTGCTGATTGCCGACAGCGGCCTTGAAGGCCTCACCCTCTGCAACCGCCGCCTGCAGGGCAGCCGCCTGGATCCCGGTGAGGGCTGGGTGGAAGCGGAGGCGGGCGAGCCCATCCCGACCCTGGCCCGCAAGGCCGCCCGCAGCGGCCTGCGGGGGCTGGAGTGGGCCGTGGGCATTCCTGGCACGGTGGGTGGGGCCGTGGTGATGAACGCCGGCGCCCAGGGGGGCTGCACCGCCGAGTGGCTCGCCTCGGTGTGGGTGCTGGATCCGCGCAGGCCCGAGGCCCCCTTCCGCCTGGAGGCCGCCGATCTGGCCTTCGCCTACCGCCACAGCCGACTACAGGAGGAGCCCCTGCTGGTGCTCTCGGCCCGGTTCCGGCTGGAGCCCGGCCACGACCCGGCCACCCTCACGGCCCGCACCAGCGCCAACCTGCACAGCCGCACCAGCAGCCAGCCCTACCAGCAACCCAGCTGCGGCAGCGTGTTCCGCAACCCGGAGCCGCTCAAGGCGGGCCAGCTGATCGAATCCCTTGGCCTCAAGGGGCTGAGCATCGGCGAGGCCCAGGTGTCGCCGATCCACGCCAACTTCATCGTCAACACCGGCTCCGCCACCGCCGCCGACATCGACGCCCTGATCGGGCTGGTGCAGCAGCGGGTGCTGGAAGGCTGCGGCGTGCGCCTGCATCCAGAAGTCAAACGGCTGGGGTTCTAGCCTGAGCTCCTACGTTGACCCTCTGGCATGGCCGGCTTCGGACTTCCCAACTTCGGACAGCTGACCGAGGCCTTCCGCAAGGCCCAGCAGATTCAGCAGGACGCCCAGAAGCTCCAGGAAGAGCTTGATGCGATGGAGCTGCAGGGCAGCGATCCCGAGGGCCGCGCCAGTGTCTGGCTCACCGGCAACCAGCAGCCCCTGCGGGTGGCGCTGAGCCCCGAGCTGCTCGGCGAACCCGCCGAAACCGTGGAAGCGGCCGTGTTGGCGGCCCTTTGCAACGCCTACGAGCTCTCCACCACCACCATGCGCGAACGGATGGAAACCCTCACCGGTGGCCTGGATCTCAATCTTCCCGGTCTGGGGAACTGACGTCCCCATCCAGCGCCGTCAGGTTCTGCTCCAGCGCCTGACGCCGGGTGCTGCGGGAGGAACGGCGCAGCTGGGGATTGAGCAGGGGCTCGAGGCGGTCGCCCCGCTGACGCAGGCCGCCATCCCCCGCCCGCGTCTGACTGGCGCGGGAGCGGGCCCCCGCCAGGGCCTCCACCTCCTCCAGGCAGCGGCCGTAGATCGCGTAGCGGTCCCAGGTGTCCCCCACGGCACAGCCGGGATCCCCCTGGTGGCGGCAATTGGCGAAACGGCACGGGGAGGCCCTGAGCCGGGCCAGCAGCTCCGGGAAGGCCGCCGCGAGGCTGTGGGGGTCACCGGGCAGGGCGGGGGTGTTGAAGCCCGGTGAATCGGCGACCAGGGCCCCCGGAGCCAGCGCAAACAGTTCGACATGCCGTGTGGTGTGGCGTCCCCGGCGCAGCCGTCCGGACACGGCGGCGACGCGCAGCTCCAGGGCGGGGGCCAGGGCATTGAGCAGGCTGCTCTTGCCCACCCCTGAGGGGCCACAGAGCACGGCGATGCCCGGCTGCCCCAGGTGGCTCCGCAGCGCCGCCAGCCCCGCCCCGGTGCGCGTGGAGATCGCCAGGGTGGCGTAGCCCCAGCCCTCCAGCCGGCGGCACCAGGCCTCCACCTCCGCCGCCGGCAGCAGGTCCGCCTTGCTCAGCACCACCTGCACCGGCTGGCCGGTGGCCTCCGCGGTGATCAGGAACCGGCTGAGCTGCAGGGGGTCGAGGCCCGGCTCGGCCATGGCCACCACCACCACCACCCGGCTGACGTTGGCGACAGCTGGCCGCTCCAGCAGATTGTGGCGGGGCTCCAAGCCCACCACCGACCCCCGCCGCGCCCGCCAGTCGATGGACGCCACCGTCACCCGGTCTCCGACGCACACCTGCAGACCGCTCTTGTCGAGCCGGGAGCGGCGGGTGCACAGCAGGCGGCCCTCGTCGCCGAGCTCGGAGGGCTCCTCAAGAGCCACCAGGCAGTAGTTGGCCTGCAGGGCCACCACCCGACCCGGCAGCGGCTCAGCCCCCATCCCGTCGCACCAGAAGCCGAACCCCCTCCCCTGCCGCGAACGGCGAGGGGACGACCGCCTGCACCGTGTGACCCTCGGAGCGCAGACCTTCAGCCACCATCTGCTCCGGTTCACCTGGATCCAGGTCGATCTGGAGCCAGCCCCCCGATGGCAGCGTTTCCAGTGCCAGGCGTGCCCGGATGAAGTTGACCGGGCAGGCGGTGCCCCGCAGATCGAGGGCCACCGGGTCGTTCAACCGAAGAGGCCGCCGAACAGGCCGCTCTTGTGGTGGTGGCGTTGGCCCTTGCTGGTGTGGTGGCCGGCGAGTTGCTCGAGCAGTTGCCGCTCCTCACCGTTGAGCTTGGTGGGCAGCTGCACCTTGATGGTGAACTGGTGATTGCCGCGGGCCACCGGATTGCCCAGGCGCGGAATTCCCTTGCCCTGCATGGTGATCACGGCCCCGGGCTGGGTGCCGGGGGGGATCTCCAGCGGCTCCTGACCGTCGACGGTCTCCACCTCGATCGTGTCGCCCAGGATCGCCTGGAGGTAGTTGAGCGACACCTCGGAATGGATCGTGACGCCATCCCGGCGCAGGTGGGGGTGGGCCTGGACCGTGAGAAAGACGTAGAGATCACCCGCCGGGCCGCCCCGCTGGCCGGCGTTGCCCTCCTGGCCGACCCGCAGCCGGGTGCCCGAGTCGACACCGGCAGGGATGTTGATGCGCAGCTTCTTGCGCACCTGCTGCAGGCCCTGACCGCCGCAGGCGGAACAGGGATCGGCAATCACCTGGCCAGTGCCTTCGCAGGTGGGGCACGGCGCCACCTGGGTGAAGTTGCCGAAGGGGGTCCGGGTGGCCCGTCGCACCTGACCGGCGCCGCCGCAGGTGCCGCAGGTGGTGGGGCCGCTGCCCGCCTTGGCCCCCGAGCCGCTGCAGGTGGTGCAGGTCTCGAGGTGGCGGATCTGGACGTCCTTTTCGCTGCCGAAGACGGCCTCGCTGAAGCTGATGGTGAGATCGAGGCGCAGATCGTCGCCCTGGCGCGGTCCGCGGCGACGTGCGCCACCGGCGGCGGCGCCGCCGGCCCCACCGAAGCCACTGAAGAAAGTTTCGAACAGGTCGGCGAAGCCCCCCATATCGCCCATGTCGGGCATGCCGCCGCCACCGCCCAGGCCGGCCTCGCCGAACTGGTCGTACCGGGCCCGGGCCTGGGGATCGCTGAGCACTTCGTAGGCCCGGCCGATCTCCTTGAAGCGATCCTCTGCCGCCGGATCCTTGTTGACATCCGGGTGGTATTGACGGGCCAGACGCCGGTAGGCCTTCTTGAGGCTGTCGGCATCCACATCCCGGCCGACACCGAGCAGCTCGTAGTAATCGGCCATCAGTCGGACTGCCCCTCACTGGGGGGAGCCGAGACTGCGGTGGGGCTGGTGCCGCCGGAAGGGCCGGGGCCCATCGACACCTTGACCAAGGCGTGCCTGAGCACGCGTCCATCGAGGTGATAGCCCCGTTGCAGCTCCTCGATCACCACATCCTCCGGGTGTTGCTCACTGGGTTCGCGCAGCACGGCTTCATGAAGGCTGGGATCGAAGGGTTCCCCTTCCACCCGCATCGGCGAAACCCCCAGCTGCTTGAACACATCAACCAATTGTTTATAGAGGTTCTGATAGCTGCGATGCAGGCTCTGGGCCTCTTCGCTTTGGGGATTGAGCTGCTGGCGGGCCCGGTCGAAGTTGTCGACCACCGGCAGGATCTCGGTGAGGGTCGTGCAGGTGATGTGCAGGCGCTGATCCTCCTTGTCGCGGCTCTGGCGCTTGCGGAAGTTGTCGAAGTCGGCGGCGATGCGCATGTACTGGCCCCGCAGCGACTCGTTCTCGCTGCGCAGGGCGGCCAGTTCGGCCTCGAGCTGGCCGAGGCGCTCAGAAGGCTCTGCGTCGGGGGATGGCGGGGCCTGGGAACCCTGATCAGCCGCCGTCCCGGCCGCGTCGGCGTCGGGGGGCGCCTGCAGGGTCTCGAGGAGCGCCTCCACCCGGGCCGCGTCGACCGCGCCCTCCCGGGGATCGATCTGTTCCTCATGCGGGGGAGTGATGTCGCCGGTCATGCGTTCTGGCAGGGATGTCAGATCCAGGTATGTTGAATGCCAGGTAGCCCTCTCCACAAGCGGTGGAAGCCCGCACCTCGGCCCCAGGCTTCGCTCCCGATCTCCGTCGATGCCATCAGAAGGTCTCACCCAGCGTCCGCAGGTCACCGGCGTGGAGCACACGTCCCTGTTCCGCGATCTCGACCTGGGCCAGGCTGCCACCCCTGGCGGCCAGATCGCACCGGAAACCGAGGACCTCGAAGCCAGCGGCACCGGCGAGGGGATTTCCCCGGTGATGAGCCTGGTGGACCGGATCCTGGTCGAGTCACTCACCACCGGCGCCAGTGACATCCACGTCGAACCGCAGGAAGACGGCCTGCTGATCCGTTTCCGCCAGGACGGCGTCCTGCGCAGCATCGACAAGCTGCCCCGCACCCTGATCCCGGCGGTGACCTCTCGCTTCAAGATCATGGCCGACCTGGACATCGCCGAGCGGCGGATGCCCCAGGACGGCAGGATTCGCCGCACCTTCCGTGAGCGCACAATCGATTTTCGGGTCAGCACTCTGCCGGGCCGTTACGGCGAGAAGGTGGTGCTGCGGCTGCTCGACAGCGGCGCCACCCAGCTGGGCCTGGACAGCCTGATCACCGACAACGAGGCCAGGGAAACCCTGCGGGACATCGGCTCCAAGCCCTTCGGCATGATCCTGGTCACCGGACCCACCGGCTCCGGCAAATCCACCACCCTTTACGCCCTGCTCTCGGAGCGCAACGACCCCACAATCAACATCTCCACGGTCGAAGACCCGATCGAGTACACCCTTCGGGGCATCACCCAGACCCAGGTGAACCGGGAGAAGGGCTACGACTTCAGCCTTGCCCTGCGCGCTTTCATGCGGCAGGACCCGGACGTGCTGCTGGTGGGGGAGACCCGCGACCTGGAAACCGCCCGCACGGCCATTGAGGCGGCCCTGACCGGCCACCTGGTGCTCACCACCCTGCACTGCAACGACGCCGCCAGCGCCTTCGCCCGGCTCGATGAGATGGGGATGGAGCCCTTCCTGGTGAGCGCTTCGCTGCTGGGGGTGGTGTCCCAGCGCCTGCTGCGCCGCCTGTGCAGCGAGTGCCGCCTCTCCTACCACCCACACCAAGGCGAGCTTGCCCGGTTCGGCCTGGTGGCCTCCGATGAGAGCGACATCACCTTCTACCGCGCCAACACGGTGTCGCCGGGCTCAGAGGGCTGCTGCTGCACCTGCCAGGGGCGGGGCTACAAGGGCCGGGTGGGGGTCTACGAGATCCTGCGCATGAACGAGACCCTCTCCGCCGCCGTGGCCAAGCGGTCGACGACCGAGGAGCTGCGCCGCCTGGCCCTGGAAAGCGGTATGAAAACCCTGCTGGGCTATGGCCTTGACCTGGTGCGGCAGGGGCTGACCACTCTTGAAGAGGTGGAGCGGATGCTGCTCACCGACACGGGCCTGGAATCGGAGCGGCGGGCCCGGGCCCTGAGCACCCTCACCTGCCGCAGCTGCGGGGCCGGGCTTGAGGACGAATGGTTGGAATGTCCCTACTGCCTGAGCGTTCGGAGCTGAGCCCATGGACCTTCTGATCGAGGATCTGATGCAGGAGCTGGTCAAGGCCGGAGGCAGCGACCTGCATCTGTCCGCAGGCAATCCGCCCTACGGCCGCTTCAGCGGTCAGCTGAGGCCGATCGTCCAGGACACCAAGCTCAGCGAGGAAAGCTGCAACCGGCTGATCTTCTCCCTGCTCAACAACGCCCAGCGCAAGAATCTCGAACAGAACTGGGAACTGGACTGCTCCTACGGCCTCAAGGGGGTCGCCCGTTTCCGCGTCAACGTCTACCGCCAGCGGGGCACCTACGCGGCCTGCCTGCGGGCGCTTGGCAACTCCATTCCCAGCCTGGAGAAGCTCGGGCTACCGCCCATCGTCGAAGAGATCAGCAGCAAGCCCAAGGGCCTCGTCCTGGTCACCGGTCCCACCGGTTCCGGCAAGACCACCACCCTGGCCTCGCTGATCGAGCACATCAATGCCACCCGTTCCGAACACATCCTCACCATCGAGGATCCGATCGAGTTCACCTACAGAAACAACAAGTCGATCATTCACCAGAGGGAACTCAACGAAGACACCCGCAGTTTCTCCAATGCCCTGCGGGCGGCCCTGCGGGAAGATCCCGATGTGATCCTGGTGGGGGAACTGCGCGACCTGGAAACCATCCAGCTGGCGGTCACCGCCGCCGAAACTGGCCACCTCGTCTTCGCCACCCTGCACACCAGCTCCGCCTCCCAGACCGTGGACAGGATGGTGGATGTGTTCCCAGCCGAGCAGCAGACCCAGATCCGGGTGCAGCTCAGCGGCAGCCTGCTGGCGGTCTTCTCCCAGACCCTCTGCAAGAGCGCCGAGCCCACCTCCAGCGGGGCCTTCGGTCGGGTGATGGCGCAGGAAATCATGATCAACACCCCCGCCATCGCCAACCTGATCCGGGAAGGCAAGAGTTCCCAGCTCTATTCCCAGATCCAGACCGGTGCCAGCATGGGGATGCAGACCCTTGAGCGCGCCCTTGCGAACCTGGTGGAGGACGGCAAGGTGACCCGCGACGAAGCCCTGCTGAAAACCACCAAACCCGAGGAACTCGTCCGACTTCTCGACCGATGATGGTCCCCTGACCCCCTTCCCCCGGACGCCGATCCCCGTTTCACCCGAGCGCCGCCATGACCGCCTTCGTCGTCACCTACACCACCCGGTCCGGCCAGCGCCGGGAGATGACGCTGACGGCGGACAACCCTTCCGTGGCCCGGAGGGAACTGCGCCGCCGCGGCATCCTTCCCCACACCCTGGTGCGCAAGGAAACCCCGAGGGTTCCCCAGGGGGGCGTCAAGAAAGCGAACTCCTCCTTCAGTGGACTGGCCGACCTGCTGGAGGGCCCGGTGACGATCCGGGACAAGGCCCTGTTCGCCAACAAACTCTCCGCCCTGGTGGACGCGGGCGTGCCCATCCTGCGCAGCCTCGACCTGATGCGGATGCAGCAGAAGTCCACCAAGATGCGCCTGGCCCTGGCGGGCATGACCCAGGACGTGAACCAGGGCGACAGCCTGGGCAATTCGATGCGCCGCTGGCCGAAGGTGTTCGACAACCTCAGCATCGCCCTGGTGGAGGCGGGGGAAGCCGGCGGGGTCCTTGACGACACCCTCAAGCGCCTGGCCAAGCTGCTGGAGGACAACGCCAAGCTGCAGAACCAGATCAAGGGGGCCATGAGCTACCCGGTCACCGTGCTGGTGATCGCGATCGCGGTGTTCCTGGGCATGACCATCTTCCTGATCCCGACCTTTTCGAGCGTCTTCGACCAGCTGGGGGCGGAATTGCCCCTGTTCACCCAGATGATGCTCAATCTGAGTAATTTTCTGCGCTCCTGGAAGGCCCTGATCCTGGTCGGCGGTCTGGTGGGCTTCGCCTTCTGGGTGGTCGCCACCTACAACACGCCGATGGGCCGCCGTCAGATCGACGGGCTGCTGCTGAAGCTGCCCCTGTTCGGAGAGCTGCTCGTAAAGTCGGCCAGTGCCCAATTCTGCCGCACCCTGAGTTCCCTGTCCAAAGCAGGTGTGCCGATCCTTCTTTCCCTTGAGATCGTGAGGGAAACAGCCACCAACTCCGTGATTTCCGATGCCATCATCTCCTGCAAGAACGAGGTGAGCGAAGGCATGCCGCTCAGTGCCGCCCTGCGGATGAAGAACGTGTTTCCGGAAATGTGCGTGAACATGCTCGCCATTGGCGAGGAAACCGGAGAGATGGATGCCATGCTTTCGAAAGTGGCCGACTTTTACGAAGACGAGGTGAGCACCATGGTGAAGGCCATGACCTCCATGCTGGAGCCGGCCATGATCGTGCTGGTGGGCCTGATCGTGGGATCAGTGCTGCTGGCGATGTACCTGCCGATGTTCTCCATCTACGAGCACGTGCGCTGAGCCGCCAGCGCCTGTCCCGCCAACCAGCCCGAACTCCAGCAGTGCTGGAAGTTGAAGCCACCGGTGACCCCGTCCACATCCAGCAGCTCCCCCACCAGGAACAGCCCTGGCTGCAGGCGGCTTTG
The DNA here is from genome assembly GCF_024345975.1 of Cyanobium sp. Cruz-8D1. Classification (GTDB taxonomy): domain Bacteria; phylum Cyanobacteriota; class Cyanobacteriia; order PCC-6307; family Cyanobiaceae; genus Cyanobium. Next base: position 65,043 of record NZ_JAGQCD010000002.1, read on the forward strand.
CATCGAGGCCAGGTTGACTTCCGCCAGAGGAATGCCCCCGGCGGTCACGAACTCCTCGCCGAAGGGCCCCCGGCCCGAGATGCGGTAACGGCTATCGCGCAGGGCGGTGATCAGGGCCAGCTCGCTGCGGCGGGGCAGATCGGCCCAGCGCAGGCTGGCCTCCACACCGCCCTGGGCCAGCAGGTGCAGCCAGAGGCGACGGCTGAGGTCGGGCCAGGGGCGCCAGTTGCCGAGCTGACGGCGGGCCTGGTCGCGACGGGCGGCGGCGAACCACCCCTCCAGGTCGGCCGGCTTGCGGCCACCGGTCCAATCGACCCGGAGCTCGGCGCGGTAGCGGCGCTCCCGCAGGACGCGGGCGGCGAAGGCCGTGAGCCGCAGGGTGGCCGGGCCGCTGAGGCCCCAGTGGGTGATCAGCACCGGCCCCCGCTGCCGCAGGGGCTTGGTGGCATTGGTGGCGGTTCCCGGCAAAGGCGTCAGCAGAAGCTCCAGCTGCACCGGATCCATGGCCACCCCGGCCAGGTCCACCAGGGGGTGGTCGGCCAGGGTGAGGGTGAACAGGGAGGGCACAGGCGCCACCAGGCCATGGCCCAGGGAGGCGGCGATGCGGTGGCCGCTGGGGTGGCTGCCCGTGGCCAGCACCAGGTGCTCGGCCACCACCTCGGCCCCCGAGCGCAACCGCAGCCGGAACCCCCCGTCGGGGAGGGCCTGGGCCGTCTGGCCCGCCTGGGTTGTGTGCAGAACCACCCCGGCGGCGAGCGCCGCCTGGCGCAGGGTGTCGACCACCGAGGAGGAGCGATTGGAGCGGGGAAACAGGCGGCCGTCGGCCTCCTCCACCAGCTGGAGACCATGGGCCTGGAACCAGGCCACCGTGTCGGTGGTGGCGAAGCGCGAGAAGGGCCCCCGCAGGGCCTTACCGCCACGGGGGTAATGATCCACCAGGACGCGCGGATCCCAGCAGGCATGGGTGACATTGCAACGGCCACCGCCGCTGATCAGCACCTTGTGCAGCGGTTCGGGGGTGGACTCCAGCAGCAGCACCCCCCCGGGGAAGCTGCCGCCGGCGGCTTCGGCGGCCGCGATGGCGGCCATGAAGCCCGCCGGACCACCTCCCACCACCACCACGGAGGCACGGCTGGGCAGCATGGGGCGATGGAGCACAACTACCGCTTCAGTGTGGCGCCCATGCTGGACTGCACCGATCGGCACTTCCGGGTGCTGATGCGGCAGGTCAGTCGGCACTGCCTGCTCTACTCCGAGATGGTGGTGGCCCGGGCGCTGCACCACATTGCCCGCGACGGCTCCGCCTCCCGGATGGGGGAGCGGCAGCAGCGGCTGGAGCGGCTGCTGGGGTTCGATCCGATCGAGCATCCCCTGGCCCTGCAGCTGGGGGGCGACGACCCGGAGCTGCTGGCCGAGGCCGCCCGGATGGGGGCCGCCTGGGGCTACGACGAGATCAACCTCAACCTGGGCTGCCCCAGCGAAAAGGTGCAGCAGGGCCGCTTCGGGGCCTGCCTGATGGCGGAGCCGCAGCGGGTGGCCCGCTGCGTGGCGGCGATGGCGGCGGCCACACCCCTGCCGGTGACGGTCAAGCACCGCATCGGTATCGACGAGCGCGACTCCTATGCCGAACTGCTGGCCTTCGTGGACACCCTCGCCGCGGCCGGCGCCGCCCGCTTCGCCGTCCATGCCCGCAAGGCCTGGCTGAACGGCCTCGATCCGAAGCAGAACCGGACCGTGCCTCCCCTGCGCTGGGATCTGGTGCATCGCCTCAAGCGGGAGCGGCCGGCGCTGCGGATCGAACTGAACGGCGGCCTTGAGGAACTCGCCCCCTGCCGGGAGCAGCTGGCCTGGGTGGATGGGGTGATGGTGGGCAGGGCCGCCTACGCCCACCCACTGCGCTGGGCGGGGGTGGACGGGCAGATCTTCGGGGATGGGGACGCCGGGGAGGCCCGGGCCTCGACGGTGCTCAGGGGCGTGCTGCCCCACGCCGAGCGCTGGTGCGACGCGGGCGGGCGGCTGTGGCCGATCGCCAGGCACCTGGTGCAGGTGGTGGAAGGGGTCAGCGGAGCACGGGGATGGCGCGGCTGGTTGACCAGGGAGGCCGGCCAGGCTGGCGCCGGCCCTGAGGTGCTGGACGCCGCCGCGCGGCAACTGGAGGAACGGGGCCTGTGACGCGGATCAGCCCAAGGCCGACCGCGCTTCAGACTTCGGCGCCGCCGTAATCGCCACCACCGCCGTACTCACCACCACCACCACTACCGGTGCGACGCCGGCGGGAGCGCCCCGCTTCAAAGGCATCCGGGGCGGCACCGCCACCGCCCGCAGCACCACCGCCTCCGCCATAGCTGCGGTCCTCCCAACCCTTGGCGCCGGAGCCCCGATCGCCACCGCCACCGCCTCCGCCTCCGTAGCCACCGCCACCTCCATAGCCACCGCCGCCGCCGCCATAACCACCACCGCCGTAGCCGCCGCCACCCCGGCGCGGGGCGCCGCCACCGCCACCGCCACTGCGGGGTTCGGCCTTGTTGATGCGCAGGGGACGACCCATCAGCTCAGCGCCCTGCAGGGCATCGATCGCCCGGGTCTCGGTGTCTGCGTCGGCCATCTCGACAAAGGCGAAGCCGCGCTTGCGGCCGGTGTCACGCTCCAGCGGCAGGGAGCAATTGACCACGGCTCCGAAGGGAGCGAACAACTCAGCCACGTCCTCCTGCTCAGCGCGGAAGGGAAGATTGCCGACGAAAATACTCACTGACCGATGAGGGGGAACCGATGGCGCGCGCAGGCGCCTGAGACCCGCCAAGGTTAGACGGAGACGCGCAATTCCAACGCCTGGCGGCCCCAGCTCTGGCGCCGGGGGGCCATAGGCGGATGGTGACGTGCCTCAGGGGGTTCGCGTCAGCCGCTCCCGGGCCAGGCGCAGCTGCTCAGCCACCCGCTCGAAGCCCGTGCCGCCCTCGCTGCGGCGGGCCGCCACCACCTGCCGCGGGGCGATCACCGCATGGATGTCCGCCTCGAAGGCGGGATGCAGCTCCTGCCAGCGCTCCAGGGGCAGATCAGCCAGCAGCCGTTGTTCCCCCAGGCAGGCCTTCACCAGCCCACCGACGAGCTGGTAGGCCTCCCGAAAGGGCACCCCCCGGGCCACCAGATAGTCGGCCACATCGGTGGCATTGGAGTAATCGGCGGCCACGGCGGCCTCCAGCCTTGCGGGGCGGAACTCAAGCCCCTCCTCAAACAGCACCGCCATCGCTTCAAGGCAATCGAGGCAGGTGCGCACCCCATCGAACAGGGCTTCCTTGTCTTCCTGGAAGTCCTTGTTGTAGGCGAGGGGCAGACCCTTGATCATCGTGAGAAGTCCGATCAGATGGCCGAAGACGCGGCCGCTCTTGCCTCGCACCAGTTCGGGCACATCGGGATTCTTCTTCTGGGGCATCAGGCTGCTACCGGTGGCGCAGCGGTCGGTGAGCCCCACGAAGCCGAACTCCTCGCTGGCCCAGAGGATCACCTCCTCCGCCAGGCGGCTGAGGTGGGCCATCACCAACGACAGCGCCGCCATCGTCTCGACGGTGAAATCGCGGTCGCTCACCGCGTCGAGGCTGTTGGCGTAGATCGCCTCGAAGCCCAGCTCCGCAGCGGTCTGGCGGCGGTCGATCGGCACCGACGTCCCCGCCAGGGCCGCCGCCCCGAGGGGGCAGATGTTGACGCGACGGCGCACGTCGGCCAGGCGCTGGCGGTCGCGCTCGGCCATCTCGACGTAGGCCAGCAGGTGGTGGGCCAGACAGACCGGCTGGGCCCGCTGCAGGTGGGTGTAGCCGGGGATGAGGGTGACGGGGTGGGCTTCGGCCTGGGCCAGCAGGGCCCGCTCGAAACGCACCAGGGCGGCATCGATGTGGTCGATGCGGCGCCGCAGCCACAGGCGCAGATCGGTGCCCACCTGGTCGTTACGGCTGCGGCCGGTGTGCAGCTTCTTGCCGAGGGAGCCAAGCCGTTCGATCAGCCGCCGTTCCACGGCGAAATGCACGTCCTCCGCCTCAATCCCCGGCGTGAAGCTGCCGGCGGCCGCCTCGGCCCGGATGGCCTCAAGCCCCTCGATCAGGCGCTCGGCCTCCTCCGGCGTGATCACGCCGCAGCGGCCCAGCATGCGGGCATGGGCGATGGAGCCATCGAGATCCTCCTGCAGCAGGGCGATGTCGAAGCCGATCGAGGCATTGAACCGCTCAATCGCCGGATGCAGACCCTGCTCGAAGCGATCGCTCCAGGTGGTGGGGGAGGGGTCAGCGGCCATCACGGGGTTCCGGGCAGCCCTTCAGCTTGCCATTCGTCTCAGGTCGGGGGCAGGCAGGCAGCACCACCCCGTCCCGCACCTTCAGCACCACCATCGAGGCATCGTCCTCAAGGCGACGGTCGCTGCCGACGAACCGGTCGAGGCGCTCGAACAGCCGATCCAGGATCGTCTGGGCCCCATGGGCCGCCCGACAGGCAACATCGAAGGCCCGCACCAGCCGCTCCTCATCGAAGCGCTCGCCGCTGAAGCCGCTGGCTTCGGTGACGCCATCGGTGTAGTAGAGGATCACATCGCCGGGCTCCAGCTGCAGTTCGCCGCAGCCGTACTCCGCCTCACTCTGCAGACCGATCAGCAGGCCGGGGGTGTCGAGCCGCTCCACCCGGCCGCCGTGGCGCCGCCACACCAGCGGCGGGTTGTGGGCGGCGTTGGCGTAACGCAGCAGGCGGGTGCGGGGGTCGAAGTCGGAATAGAAAAGGGTGACGAAGCGGTGCGAGTGGGCCAGGTCCTCCTGGGCCAGCTGGTTGAGGTCGTGGAGGATGCGATCCGGGGGCAGGCCGCTGAGCACCTCGGCCCGCAGCATGCCCCGCAGCAGGGTCATCAGCAGGCCCGCCGGCACCCCCTTGCCCATGACATCCCCCATCACCAGCGCCCAGGGGGCCTGCTCGCGCCGGTGGCCGGTGAGCTGGGGCTGGGTGGGGATGAAGTCGTAGTAGTCGCCGCCCACCTGGAAGGCCGGACGGCAAAGGGCGGCCAGCTCGACGCCGTCGATCACGGGGCAGTGGTCGGGCAGCAGCTGGGACTGGACCTCGGCGCCGATGCTCAGCTGGCGGTCGAGCCGCTCATGGCGGCGCCGGTCCTGCTGCAGCACCTCGTTCTCCAGCGCCACGCCGGTGAGGTCGGCCACCAGCTGGAGGTGGCGGCGGCGCACGTCGCTCCAGCTGAAGCCGCGCTGACCGCTGAACACGTACAACCGGCCCCGCTGGCGACTGCGGGCCACCACGGAGGTGGCGACCACCTGCTGGGCCCCGAGCAGGCGCTGAACCAGGGGGTCGAGCTGCACCGCGACAGCCTCATCGCCCTCCTGGTTGTGGAGCTGACCATCGGGCAGGGCGGCCAGCTGGCGCAGCACCTCGGCACTGCGCTCGCCGGCGGTGGCCTGGAGCTGCTCGCGCCAGAGGCGGCCATCGGCATGGAACACCACCAGCAGGCTGCCTTCGGCCTCCACCAGCCGCGCGGCCACCAGAGGCACCAGCTCAAGGAAGCGCTTGAGGTTGGTGTAGCTGCGCAGGGCGAACGACAGGGACGCCAGCAGCTCCTGGTTGCGACGCTGTTCGCGGCCGAGGCTGTCGAGCAGCTGGCGCAGCGAAGCCGTGACCGACGGCCCCCGATCGGGAATCGGGGGCGCCGTGGAGGTGGAGAGAGGCTGCGGGGGCGGCAGGCTGCTCACCGAGCGGCCGCAAAGGACACGCAAGGTAGCAGCGGCAGGCGAGTCTCAGGAGGCCAGCAGTGCCTCGACAAACTCGAAGCTGTTGAAGGGCCGCAGGTCGCGGATGCCCTCGCCGGCCCCGATGAAGCGGATCGGCAGCCCCGCCTCGGAGGCCACCGCCAGGGCGACGCCGCCGCGGGCGCTGCCATCGAGCTTGGTGAGCACCACCCCGGTGAGGCCGGCGGCATTGGCGAAGGCCATGGCCTGGCGCAGGCCGTTCTGGCCCTGGCTGGCGTCGAGCACCAGCAGCGACTCCACCACCGCCTCCGGCGCCAGCTTGGTGATCGTGCGCCGCACCTTGCCCAGTTCCTCCATCAGGTTGTGCTTGGTCTGCAGCCGGCCGGCCGTGTCCACCAGCACCAGCTCAGTGCCCTTGGAGCGGGCGGCGCCGATGGCGTCGTAGACGACGGCCGCCGGGTCGGCATTGGCGCTGGGGTTGGCCACCACCGCCACACCGCTGCGCTCACCCCAGACGCTCACCTGCTGCACCGCCGCGGCCCGGAAGGTGTCAGCGGCGGCGATCAGGCAGCTGTAACCGCTGCGCACCGCCAGGTTGGCCAGCTTGCCGAGGGTGGTGGTCTTGCCGACCCCGTTGACGCCGACCAGCAACCAGACGTTGAGCCTGTCGCGCTGGGGGGCCAGCACGGCGGTGTCGCCGGCGCGGATGGGGGCGTCCAGCAGACCGCGCAGCTGCTCCTTGAGGAAGCGCAGGCCTTCGGCAGGATCGACCACCTCCTCGTTGAGGCGGCGGCGCAGGGCTTCGAGCACCTGGTCGGTGGCCTTCACGCCCACATCGGCGCGCAGCAGGGTGGACTCGAGATCGTCGAGCACCGCCGGGGTGAGGGGATCGTCGCCGAGGTTCTCCAGCAGCTGGGTGACGAAGCCCTTGCGGGTCTTCTCCAGGCCGCGGCGTAACCGCCCCAGCCAGTCGATCTCCTCAAGAGACACCTCCTCAACCCGCCGCCCCTGGGCCGCCAGCACCTCGGCCGACCAGGTGAAGGTGGCATCGAAGGCCCCCAGGCTGGGGTCGGCGGCATCGGCCTCTGCGGCCGCGGGGGTCGCTGCGGCGGTCGGCAGCGCGGCCGGGGCAGGCTCGGCGGGGGCGGTGATCTCCTGGAGGCGCTGCTGGCGCTGGGCGGCGGCCTGCTCCAGCAGGGACAGGCCCGGACCCGCAGGCGGGGCGGCAGGGGGCTCAGGCTCGGGGGTTGGCGGTGCCGATTCGGGCGTTGGCGGATTCGGCTCAGGCTCGGGCTCGGGCGTGATTTCGGCCCCGGCGACCAGGCTGGCCGCCTCCTGCTGGGCCTTGAGACGGGCATAGGCCTGGCGCGCCCAGGCCAAGGCATCCTCATCGACACCGGCGCCGGCCGGAGCTGCAGGGGCCGGCGCGGGAGTGGGAGCCGCTACGGGTTCCTCCACCGGCTCTGGCGGGGCCACCGAAGCTTCAGCAGGAGCGGCCGCTGCGGACTCCGGCTCGGGCTGGGGCTCGGGCTCCGGGGCGGGCTGGGCCAGGGCCCGTTTGAACCAATCGAAGACCATCGCGTTCCTGCCTACACCCGGGCGGCGGTGAAGCGCCGCAGCACACCGTTGATCATGCGTCGCCCCTGGTCGTCGCTGTAGCGGTTGGCCAGTTCCACCGCCTCGTTGCAGGCCACGGCGGGGGGCGTGGCGAAGTCCTCGAGGTCCACCACCGCCAGCCGCAGGATGTCGCGGTCGACCCGGGGCAGACGGGTGAGGCGCCAGCCTTCCATCACCGCATCGATGCGGCCGTCGAGGCCCTCCCGGTCGCGCAGCACCGCCCTGGTGCGGGCGATGGCATCGAGCCGCACGGCGTCCTGGTCGGCCAGCAGGAGCAGGCGCGGCAGCTCCAGGCTGGCCGAAAGGCGATTGAGGGCCTGCTCGGCGTGGGTGAGTCCCTCCTGCAGATGGCGCCGCACCGTGGGCAGCTGCTTCTCGCCCTGGTCCTGCAGCTCGCTGTCGAGCAGCCGCTGCTGGGCCTGCTGCAGATCTTCGGCGGAGCGGTCGAGGGCCTCGCGCACGTGCTGGCTGAGGGTGGTGACAGCCTGCTGCAGCAGCACATCGAAAGAGCCGGTGGGGGCTGCGGCCCCGCTGCCGCGATCGCTGACCTGACCCAGCATCAGCAGGGCCAGTTCACGGGCAAGGGTGCGACTCTGCATCAGGAGGTTTGGGGGGCACGCAGCTGGGCCAGGAGACTGGCGAAGCTGCGATTGGAGTTGGGTTCCCGCTCGTCCGGGCTGACGATGCCGGCGGAGATGATCGTGCGGAAGGCATCCTCGACGCTCAGTTCCAGGTCCTTCACCAGGCGCTCGGGCACCACCGCATACCAACCGGTGGTGGGGTTGGGAGCGGTGGGAATGAAGACGCTGAGCATCTTTTCGGCGAAATCGGCCTGGATGGCGGTGCCCAGCACGCCGGTGACGAAGCCCACGGCGTAGAGCCCCTCGCGGGGATACTCCACCAGCACCACCCGCCGGAAGCGGCTGGAGTTGCCCTGCAGGAAGGTTTCCAGCAGCTGCTTGAGCGTCTTGTAGACGGAGCCCGCCAGGGGGATGCGCAGCAGGGTGCCCTCACCGAACTCGAGCAGCCAGCGGCCGACGATGTTTCGGGCCATCAGACCGATCAGCAGGATGCCCAGCAGCGGCACCAGCAGGCCCACCCCCAGGTTGATCAGGTCCTGGAGGAGGGGGTTGAGGGTGTTGAACGGGTTGAACTGCTTGGGAATCGAGGTGAGGAACGCCAGCACGAAGCGGCTCACCGTGGTGGCGAGCCAGATCGTGGTGGCCAGGGGAATGACCACCAGCAGGCCGGCGATCAGATCGTTCTTGAGATCCTGCTGCAGCCGGTTGCCCAGGGGCTGGTCGGAACTGGGACTACTGGATGGGACCAATGGAAGAAGGGGTCCGTAGGGGCGAAACCCTAACGGTAACGATCCACGGGAGTCTTACAGGACACTGCCGAGGCAAAGGATGGTGAAGGCGATGATCAACACCACCGCGCCAAGCGATCCGCCATAGCGGCGCTGGCTGAGGGTGACCTTGCCGGTCTGCTCGGTCTGCTTGAACTGGGTTTCGAGCTGGTCGAGCTGGCGATCGATGAAGGCCCGGGCCGACTGGGTCTTCTGGGCCTCGGTGGCGCCGGGGGGCACCTGGCCGGTGGCTTCGGCCTGGCGGATCAGCTGCTGCATCAGGGCGGGATCCTTGCTCTGCTGGCGGGCCATCTCCAGCTGGCCGCGCTTGGCGGCGATCTGCTGGTCGTTCTGCTGCTGCATCTGCTGGTCACCGCCGAAGGTGATCGGCAGCGAGGCGGTCAGCACGACAGCCAGCAGACCACTGATGATGCAGACCGTCCAGAGGACGGGGGTGCGCCCCTCCGACTGGTCTTCCAGGCGGGAGGAGAGGTACATGAGCAGCAGACCGATCAGACCCATGGGGGCCTGGCTGATCAGTCGCTCCACCACCAGCTGGCGGAAGGCCTCCTCCTGCCAGTCCCAGAGCGTGAGAACGGCGACAAGCTGCAGAACGAGCAGCACCACCAGGGTGAGGCCCATCCAGCGCAGCAAGGGGCTGAAGCGGGAGGAGGAAGCGGCAGCCACACAAGGGGAATCAGATTCGTGGGACTCTACCGGCAGCACTTGAACGCTCCCCTCTCCCCTGGCGCGCTGGCGGCGGCCCTGCGGGCCCGGGCCGAGGCCCTGGGCTTCGCGCCGGTGGGCCTGGCGGCGGTGCCCGGGGGCCCCCGGCTGCCGCTGCGCAGCGCCGCCCTGGAGCGCTGGCTGGCGGCGGGCCACCAGGCGGGGATGGGCTGGATGAACGACCCGCGCCGCCAGCGGATCGAGGCGCTGCTGCCGGGGGTGCGCAGCGTGCTGGCCGTGGGCTGGAACTACCACGTGGCCCAGGAGCAGGAACCGGGGAGCCTGCGGGTGGCCCGCTACGGCTGGGGGCGCGATTACCACCGGGTCATCGATGGGCGCCTGCGGCAGCTGGGGCGCTGGCTGGAAAAGGCCGCACCGGACTGCCGCTGGCGAGCCTGCGTCGACAGTGCGCCCCTGCTCGACAAGGCCTGGGCGGAGGAGGCGGGCCTGGGCTGGATCGGCAAGAACGGCAACCTGATCCATCGCCGCCGGGGCTCCTGGATGCTGCTGGGCCACCTGCTCACCAGCCTCGACCTGCCGTCTGACCGCCCGGCCGACTCGCTGTGTGGCGCCTGCACCGTCTGCATCGACGCCTGCCCCACCGGCGCCATCGACGAGCCCTTCGTGGTGGATGCCCGCCGCTGCCTGGCGTATCACACGATCGAGAACCGCGACGAAACCCTGCCGACGCCGATCGTCGGGCAGCTGCAGGGCTGGGTGGCCGGCTGCGACATCTGCCAGGAGGTCTGCCCCTGGAACCACCGGCCCCTGCCCATCGCCGGCGACGTGGACGTGCAACCGCGCCCGTGGCTGCTGGATCTGCGCGGCGAGCAGGCCCTGGGCTGGAACGACGCCGACTGGGATGAGCGGCTGCGGGCCTCGGCCCTGCGGCGCATCCGGCCGGCGATGTGGCGGCGCAACATCCGGGCGGCGCTGGCGGCCGGTTGGGGACAACGGAGGATGGCTCCCTAGGCTGGAGTGATTCGGGGTGCTTCCGTGGGCCGGCGGTTCTGGCGACTGTTTTCCTCCCTCTGCCTGGCCTTGCCACTGACGGTTCTCCCCACACCGGCCAAGGCGCTGGTGCCGTTCGTCTACCTGCCCCAGGAGAAGGAGCTGGAAGGGGCGGGGCTGGGCATCGCCCAGGCGGCGGCGCGGCTGCTGCGCCTCGGCCAAGCCGAAGATGCCGCCCGGCTGGCGGAGCTGACGGTGCGGCTGCTGCCGGATGACCCCCGCGGTTGGGTGCTGCTGGCCGAGGCGGAGCTGCGCAGCAACCAGACGGAGAAGGCGGTGGTGGCCCTGGCCCGGGCCAAGCAGCTGGATCCGAACAACGCCGGCATCTGGTTCGCCGAAGGCTCCCTGGCCCTGCGCAACGGCAAGCCCCAGGAGGCCATCGGCCTGCTGCGCAAGGGGATTGAACTGGACGGCAAGAACGCCGGTGCCTACTTCGATCTCGGCAATGCCCAGATTCTGCTGGGCAACAAAGACGCCGCCCTGGGCTCGTTCGAGAAGGCCGCAGGGCTGCGCAAGGACTTCTGGGAAGCGATCAACAACCAGGGCCTGGTGCTGTTCGAGAGCGGCCGCACCGCCGACGCCATCGGCCGCTGGCAGCGGGTGCTGAAGATCAAGGCGGACATCGCCGAAACCTCCCTGGCCCTGGCGGCGGCCCTGTTCGAGCGCGGACCGGCGGAGAGGGCCCAGGCCCTGAAGCTGGCCGAAAGCGCCCTGGCGGAGGAGCCCAACTACGTGAAAGACAGCTTCCAGAAAGAGCAACTGTGGGGGCCGCGGCTGCGGGCGGTGACCGCCCAGCTGCTGGCCCTGCCGGAGCTGAAGGCCGCAGTGGAGCGGGCCCAGGCCAATGCCACCGCCGGTGACGGCAACGACGGTGGCAGCGACGACTCCTGAGCAGGTGGCCACGGGCACCATCTGTAGGCTGAGCGCCCTGAAACGCAGACATCAAGGACCGGATGCCGGACGAGCGCGTCCAACCGATCGCCCTGCATCAGGAGATGCAGCGCTCCTACCTCGAGTACGCGATGAGCGTGATCGTGGGGCGAGCCCTGCCGGACGTGCGCGACGGCCTCAAGCCGGTGCAGCGCCGCATCCTGTTCGCGATGCACGAGCTGGGACTGACCCCGGACCGGCCGTACCGCAAGTGCGCCCGGGTGGTGGGCGACGTTCTGGGCAAGTACCACCCCCACGGTGACCAGGCGGTTTACGACGCCCTGGTGCGGCTGGTGCAGACCTTCGCCAGCCGCCACCCGCTGCTGGATGGCCACGGCAACTTCGGCTCGGTGGACGACGATCCACCGGCCGCGATGCGGTACACCGAAACCCGGCTGGCGCCGATCGCCAACGAGGCGATGCTCGATGAGATCGGCAGCGACACGGTCGATTTCGCCTCCAACTTCGATGGCTCCCAGCAGGAGCCGACGGTGCTGCCGGCCCAGCTGCCCTTCCTGCTGCTCAACGGCTGCACCGGCATCGCCGTGGGCATGGCCACCAGCATCCCCCCCCACAACCTGGGCGAGGTGGTGGAGGCGCTGATCGCCCTGATCCGCAAGCCCGATCTGGCAGAAGAAAAGCTGCTGGCGATGGTGCCGGGCCCCGATTTCCCCACCGGCGGCGAGGTGCTGCTGGGCAGCGGCGTGCGCGACACCTACGCCACGGGGCGCGGCAGCATCCCGATGCGGGGCGTGGCCCACATTGAGGAGGTGCAGCCCGGCAAAGGGCGCCACCGTCGCGGCGCCGTGGTGGTGACGGAACTGCCGTACCAGCTGAGCAAGGCGGGCTGGATCGAGAAGCTGGCCGAGCAGGTGAACGACGGCAAGATCGGCGGCATCGCCGACATCCGCGACGAGAGTGACCGCGACGGGATGCGGGTGGTGATCGAACTGCGTCGCGACGCCGAGCCCCAGAAGGTGCTGGAGGAACTGCAGCGGCGCACGGCCCTGCAGAGCAATTTCGGCGCCATCCTGCTGACGCTGGTGAACGGCCAGCCCCAGCAGCTGAACCTGCGCCAGCTGCTGCTGCGGTTCCTGGAGTATCGGGAGCTGACGATCCTGCGGCGCACCAACCATGCGCTGAAGCGCTGCGAAGACCGGCTGGAGGTGGTGCAGGGGCTGACCAAGGCCCTCGACGACCTCAAGCGCGTGATCGCGATGATCAGCGAGGCACGCGATGCCGCCACGGCCCGGGCCAGCCTGCAGGTGCACCTGGACCTGAGCGAACGGCAGGCCGATGCGGTGCTGGCCATGCCGCTGCGGCGGCTCACGGGCCTGGAGCAGGAGGGGCTGCGCAAGGAGGCGGCGGAGCTGGAGCAGGAACGCACCCGCCTGCGGCACCTGCGCGACGACCGCGACACCCTGCTCGACACGATGGTGAGCGAGCTCAAGGGGCTGAAGAAGCGCTATGCCACGCCCCGCCGCACCCGCCTGGTCGAGGGCGGCGACGCCCTGGTGGCCCAGCGGGCGGCGGCGGTGCGGCCCAACACCGAACTGCAGCGGCAGCAGGCCTTCGAGGCCCTCGCTAGCGAGGGCCGGCTGCTGATCCAGACCGACGGCGCCGTGCGGATCGTGACGCCCCAGGTGCTGGGGCGGTTGCACCTTGATGACGCCGCTGAACTGGGCGAGCAGCCACCGCCGGCGCGGCTGATCCTGCCGGTGGCCGAGCAGCCGGCCCTGCTGGCCTTCAGTGCCGGCGGCAAGGTGGCGCTGCTGCGCTGGGAATTCGCCGGCCAGCACCCCGGCAAGCTGGAGCGCTTCCTGCCCGACAGCCTGCAGGGGGAGCAGGTGGTGCAGGTGCTGCCGTTGCCGCAGCCGGCCCGCGGCAGCCTGGGGCTGTTGAGCACCGATGGACGCTTCAAACGGCTGCCGATCGGGGATTTCCTGGAGCTGTCGGGCCGGCCCGCCACCGTGCTGAAGCTGAAGGAAGGGGTGGCCCTGCAGCGGGTGGTGCCCTGCCAGGAGGGGGAGGATCTGGTGGTGGCCACCAGCACGGGGCGGGTGCTGCGGCTGGCGATCAACGACACCAACCTGCCGGTGCTGGGCCGCACCGCCCAGGGGCCGATGCTGCTGCGCCTGCTGCCCGGCGAACGGGTGGTGGGGGCGGCGCGGGCCAGCGCCGGCGGCAACGTGCTGCTGGCCAGCCGCCGCGGCCAGGTGAAACGGCTGCAGCTCGAAAGCCTGCGGCCCTGCCAGCGGGGTGCCATGGGCCAGATCGGCCTGCGCTTCCTGGAGCGCGACGACGGCCTGGTGGACCTGCAGGCGGGCGACACCCCGGTGATCGGCGTGACGCTGGAGGGCAGCGATGGCCGCAGCCTGCGGCTGAAGGCCGACCAGTTGGCTCCGGAAAACTGCGGCGGCTCGGGCACGTTGCTGGCGCTGAAGGCCGGCGATGCGGTGCAGCAGCTGGTGCCAATGATCGGGGGGCCCTAGGCCGGTCGCCGGACGATCAGCACGTGTCTTGGAGGTGGGTGGCTGTGATCGTCTCGCAGTAACCGTCAGGGTCGCCGCAGGCCAGGTTGTAGGGCGCGGTGCGGCCTGTTGGCACGCGGATGCTCCCGTTTCACGCCCCCAGTTCGATCCGCATCTCGACCATGGTCGGCCGCAGTCCGGCGCGCTCGAACAGTTGCCTGGCGGCGACATTGTGCGACGACGCACTGAGCATCAGGCTGCTGGAGCCTAGGGCGAGGGCCGCCTCCTTGGCCGCCTCGAGGAGCCGGCGGCCGATCCCGCCGCTCCTGGCCTGGGGATCCACGTAGATGTCGTGAAGCCAGGCTCCAGCACGGCGAATCTCCACAAGGCTCATCGGCTCCATCCGCACGAAGGCATAGCCCACAGGTTGGGGGCCGGCCTCGGCGATCAGCAGCACGACCTCCGGACGCTGGAGCTCCGCTCGGAAGAACGCCGCATAGGCGGCCTCGCCACCCGGCGGCACGGCAAAGCGTTCCCCATCAAAGCCGACATGCAGCTGAGCGAGGGCGAGGCCGAAGCGGGCCAGCACCGGCAGGTCGGACTCTGTCGCTCGGCGCAGCGTCAGGGGCGGGTCGTTCACGCAAGCTCACCACAACGGATGGAGATCCAGTGCAGCGGCGATTTTATCCCTCAGAGTCCCGGCCATCGGCGGGCAGGTAGCGCAGGGCGATGCGGGCCCCATCGCGCACCTCTTGCCTCTGCGGCGACAGCCCCTTTGCGGAGCGGGAACCCGCAGACCCCCCCTGCTGACCGGGGCAGATGGCCCTGGTCTCGCGACGGTGCCCGGTACAAGGCCGTTGCTGGTCCGTTCTGGATCGCTCCTTGCAGCGACAGTTCCATCAGGCAGAGCTGGAGTCCTGCTATACGGAACGGATGGCGTTCTTGAACTGGTCAAGCCGTTGCTCTGCTGGCCCGACCAATTCGATCAGCCGTGGCGCCTGCTCTCGGGGCATGACATCGAAGCGACCGTCGCGATAGATCTCCTTGAAGATCGCGTCCACGTCGTCACGGTAGGCATGATCCGCGGGGCGGATGCCATCTTCCTCCATGGCCACGGGCCAGGCCTCAGATTTCGGTACGAAAGCCAGGATGTCGAGATGATCCAGCGACTCCCTCACGGCGGGCACCATGGAGGCCACGAAGGCGTCATTGATGTCGGTGGTGGCCTGATTGGCAGTGTATTGCGAATAGGCAAGATAATCGACAGGGGATCGATCCAAGATCACATCGTCAAACACGCTCGCATAACGATGGATTCGAGAGATGTTGTAGTACATCTGGATTCCATTCTGAAGCCTGGTTGAGGCTTCGCGGAACTTAATCTCATAAGGTCCGAAAAGGCCCAGGGCGCGATAGGGCTCTTCTTCTCTGTGAAAACCAGGCTGGGAGGCGACCCAATCGTTGACAACAGTGGATTTTCCCAGAGAGTGGGATCCAGAAATCGCGATACGCATGGGGGGTGACGATCTGCAGCACTCTATTCCCCTCCAGAGAGCTCGTGCACGTGCTGCCTGAGCGGTGACTGCCAGGCTGGAGTTACCCGAGAAGCACCGCGCGCTGCTGATCCGCCCAGCACTTAGCCTCAGCAGCGGCGTAATGAGTCGTCAGCGGCATGCTGCGGTTAGGTGCAGATCACGCCAGTCAACCCCCTAGGGAGAACTGGTCCGGCAGCGCAGGATTTCTCAACTTTGCGGCGGCACCGACGCTAACGACGGAAGACCCTTCGGATCCAGCAAACCCAACGGCACCAGAACACTCGCCTGGTCCCAGAGGATGTGTTCATAGGCGGCCTTTTGAACCTTAAATCCAACGATCACGACAAACACGGCTTCAACCCTGCGCCCGGTCGGTTCAACCCCTGGCAGGATATGTTCCATCTTGATGGTATGCGTGAAGAGATGATCCATTCATCCACGAGTCGTTGCTCGCCATAAATTCGCGAAACCGTCTCAAA
Organism: Cyanobium sp. Cruz-8D1; assembly: GCF_024345975.1. Taxonomy (GTDB): domain Bacteria; phylum Cyanobacteriota; class Cyanobacteriia; order PCC-6307; family Cyanobiaceae; genus Cyanobium. Next base: position 80,886 of record NZ_JAGQCD010000002.1, read on the forward strand.
AACGACATCGGGCGGGAAAAATGACCAATGAGCCGTTTGGCATAGAACCTGCGAACAGCCTGCGGACCTTGACCGCCGACCATGGTGGGAACAATCACGGGACGCGGATCTGGGGACATCGTCGCCAGTGTTTCGTTGAGGTCGCCAGCCAATTCCGCCTGCAGATGCGCATCGAAGATCGCATCAAGTTTCGCGTGACAATTTGGCTACAGCGCTCCTCCCGCCTCTTGGCAAGGCCGGAAGCCGTAAAGTCCCCCGGCCAGTAACTCGGCGACAAGTCCCGCTCGACCCCGGGCAACTCAGCCTCCCACGACCCGTCTATCTCGTACCCGTCCACCACGAGGTCCGGCGTGATGCCGCCGTGCAACTGAATTTGGCCCTTCACACGTGGGAAGTGGTCGCGCCACTTCCCCACGCTGACGGGGCGATGGGGCGCACACATTACCGAGCGCGATTAATGCGTCGTCAGACGGCGCACCGTCAAGTACGTAGCCATGGCGAGTAGAGGTGTCCCTGCGTGCCTATAGCGATGGCTGGGAAGCGGTGATCAGCCTGGCCCGCTGCTTCGGAGGTATGGCCATGTAAAACCACATAGCTCCCTAAGAGGCAGAACTCTCCATGAGGTCTACACTGAGACCAAGCCCTGTTCCTCCCGCCCGGAGTTAACAATGTCAGGGGCCGAATCTGTCAAATAAAAGCCATCCACCTCACCATCAACCTGAGCCGCTTCCGTAGAGCAGCTCCCTCTATAGAAACAGCAACATCACAAGCCCTAGTCTGTACAGACCCTATGTACAGCCAACCTGCGTGGCCCGCGTCTCCGTGACCCACCTTCGCCAGAACCTGCCCACTTACCTCAAGCGCGTTCAGGCCGGGGAAGCGATTCAGGTCACCTCCCACGGCCGGGTGATTGCCCGCATCGAGCCGGAACAGGATCCGGCCGAGGAGGCCCGCCTCTGGCTGGAGGGGCTGGGCGGCAGCGTCACGCTGGGGGATGTTGTCGCATCGATCGCCGATGGCGACGCCGATCTCGAAGGCTTGGGTGATGCTGACCATCTGTGACACCCATGTCCTGCTGTTCTGGGCCCATGCGCCGGCCCGGCTCTCCCGGCGCGCCCTGGCGGCACTGGAGCAGGGGCGCGCCCAGGGTCAACTGGCCATCGCCGACATCAGCCTCTGGGAGCTGGCCCTGCTGCACGAACGGGGCCGCCTGAGCCTGCCGGAAGCCGTGCCGCCGGATCTCTACCTGCGCCGCCTGCTTGAAGCCCTGCGGCTGGAGGTGCTGCCGATCACCGCCGAGATCGCCCTGCTCTCCCGTGGCCCCCAGTTCCGTCATGGTGACCCGGCCGATCGCCTCATCGGTGCCACGGCCCTGCAGGGCCGCCGGCCCCTGATCAGCGCCGATCAAAAGCTCCGTGCCATTCCAGAGCTGAAAACGATCTGGTGAGCACCCCCGACCGGAGCTGCCCCTCCCCGCTCACGATCCGCCCCCTGCACAGCGCCGACATCGCCACCATCACCGCCTGGGCCCGGCGGGAGGGTTTTGCGCCGGGCGTGGGCGATGTGGCCATCTACCGCCAGACCGATCGCCAGGGCCTCTGGGTGGGCTGGCTTGGCGATGAGCCGGTGGGGTGCATCGCCGGGGTCCGGTACAACGCGTCCTACGGCTTCATCGGCCTGTTCCTGGTGGTGCCCGCCGAACGCGGCAAGGGCTATGGGCTGCAGCTGTGGCGCCAGGCGCTGGCCCATCTGGCCGACGTGCCCTGCATCGGCCTGGAGGCCGCCACCGACCGGATCGACGACTACGCCGGCTGGGGCTTCGCGCCCGCCTCCGCCACCACCCGCTGGCAGCGGCTCGGCGCCGGCGACGCCTTGGTCCCCTCGCCCGCAGCGCCGGAGCCCCCCTGGTGCCTGCTGGAGGGCAGCGCCATCCCGGCGGCCGCCGTGCAGCGCTTCGATGCCCAGCGGGAGCCCTCGCCCCGCCCCCACTTCCTGCGCCAGTGGCTGCAGCATCCCGCCGGCCAGGTGCTGGCCCTGGTGGATCGGCAGGGCGCCTGCCACGGTTTCGGCCGCGTCCGTCCCTGCCTGCTGCCCGAGGGCGACGGCTGGCGCCTTGGCCCCCTGCTGGCGGATAGCCCCGCCGCCGCCGTGGCCCTGCTGGAGGGCCTGCTGCAGCGCCATCCCGGCACGGTGCTGATCGATGCCCCCGGCGCCAATGCCGCCGCCGCCCCGCTGCTGGAGTCGCTGGGCTTCAGGCCTGTCTCCCGCACCCTGCGCATGTACCGAGGCGTCCCGCCGGCGGTGTCGCTGGCCGATGTCTACGGCCTGGCCTGCCTGGAGCTCGGCTGAGCCTGGGCGCGCCGGCAACCCCCACCGCAGCAGAGGGTCCCCTACCTTCCATCCAAGGACGCCCCACCCCGGGGTCCACGCCAGCCGTGATGACGCGCTCGATCCTTCCCGTCCCCGGCCTGGTGCTGCTGGCGCTGGCCCTGGCGGCACCGCTCACGGCCGGGCGCGTCGGGGCCACCCCGATTCCCCTGATGGAGCCGGCCGGCATGGAGCTGCTGGTGGGTAGCGGGGCGCGGGCCGATTACGGCCCCCTGGCCGAGCAGTTCCTGACCCAGGCCAACCTCGCCTATTGCGGTGTGGCCAGTGCCGCCATGGTGCTCAACAGCCTCGGCGTGCCCGCCCCAGCCGTGCCGGGCTACGGCCGTTACCGCTTCTGGACCCAGGAGAACGTCTTCGACGTGCCGGCCGGCAGCACGGTGGTGAGCGCCGATGTGGTGCGGCGCCAGGGCATGATCCTGGCCGAACTGGCCGCCCTGATCGCCAGCCACGGGGTGACGGCCAAAGCGATCCACGGCGACCAGCTCAGCCTGGAGCAGTTCCGCGCCCTGCTGCGCACCAACCTCAGCCAACCGGGCGATCGCCTGCTGGCCAACTACTTCCGCCCCGCCCTGGGCCAGGCCGGCGGCGGCCACATCGCCCCTCTGGCCGCCTTCCACGCCCCCAGCGATCGGGTGCTGATCCTCGATGTGGCCCGCTACCGCTACCCCTCGGTGTGGGTCCCCGTGGCCGACCTCTGGACGGCGATCCGCACCACCGACTCCACCTCGGGCCGCAGCCGCGGCCTGGTCACGATCCGGCGGCTGCCTGGGGCGACACCGCCGCCAGGAAGCGTTCCGCCACCCGGTCCCAGCTGAACGGCTCCACGTGCTCGCGGCCATAGGCGCGGCAGCGGGCCTGCAACGCCTCATCGGTGAGCAACTTCACAAGGGCCTCGGCCAGCGCCGCCGGATCCCGCGGCGGCACCAGCAGCCCGGCCCGGCCCTGGGGCACCACCTCCGGAATCGCCGTGGCCGTGGTGCTCACCACCGGCAGCCCACTGGCCATCGCCTCAAGAAACACGATCCCGAAGCCCTCCTGAATCGACGGCAGGCAGAACACGGCGCTGCGCCGGTACCACTCGCGTACGGCGCCGTCGTCGGGAAGCGCCCCCAGCAGCTGCACCACCGAAGCCAGCCCCAGCCGCTGCGCCAGCTCCACCAGCGCCCCGTGCTCCGGCCCATCGCCGATCACGACCAGCCGGGCACTCGGCAGCCGTGCGTGCACACTCTGGAAGGCCGTGATCAGATCCCCCACCCGCTTGCGTGGGTACTGGCGCGCCACGCACAGCACCGTGTGGGGCTCGCGGGCCCCGTCCAGGGCGGCCAGGGCAGCAACGTTCGCGCCCGCCGGGTTCCAGAGTCCGGTGTCGATGCCCTCCGGCACCAGCCTCAGCCGGTCGGCCGGCACGCCGTAATGGGCTTCGATGCGCTCACAGCAGTAGCGGCTGGTGGAAAGCACCCGCGGCGCCCGGCGGGCGTTGAGGCGCTCCAGCTGCGACAGGCCCCACAGCATCAGCCGCGGCCAGCCGCTTTCGCAGCGCGACTCCTCCGCCAGCACCCCCTTGATGCAGCACACATAGGGCACCGAGCAGCGGTGCGCCACCCGGAAGCCGTCGATGTCGAAGCCCACCAGCAGGTCGTAGCGGCCCTGGGCGGCGGCCAGGCGCCGGGGCAGGGTGAGGTTGAACCAGAGGCGACGCAGCAGCAGGTGGCGGGGCCAGGCACCCTGGGGCACCAGCCGCTCCACTTGGTGGCCCCGGGCCGCCAAGGCGGCCGCCAGCCCACCGATGGCGGCCGCCGTGCCGCTGCCCTCGGCCACGTCCTGCAGCCAGGAATCAAGAAAAGCGATGCGCATGGCGGACCCGCCGGGCCTACACCCGCGCCGCCAGGCCGGTGGGCTCAAGCATCAGCTTGCTGTTGCGCACCTCCTCATCCATCTCGATCGGGTAATTGCCGTCGAAGCAGGCGGTGCAGAAATGGCTGGAGTTGGCCTGGGCCGCCTCCACCATGCCCTCCTTGCTCAGGTAGCTGAGCGAATCGACGCCCAGGTGCCGCTCGATCTCCTCCAGCGTCAGCCGGGCGGCGATCAGGTGGTCCTGGGTGTCGGTGTCGATGCCGTAGAAGCAGGGGTGGGTGACGGGGGGCGAGCTGATCCGCATGTGCACCTCGGTGGCACCGGCATCCCGCAAAGCCGCCACCAGCTTGCGGCTGGTGGTGCCGCGCACGATCGAGTCGTCGATCACCACCACCCGCTTGCCGCAGAGCACATCCGGCAGGGGGTTGAGCTTCACGCGGATGCCCGCCTCCCGCATCGCCTGGGTGGGCTGGATGAAGGTGCGGCCCACGTAGCGGTTCTTGATCAGGCCATCGGCGAAGGGGATGCCGCTGGTGTGCGAGTAGCCGATCGCCGCCGGGATGCCCGAATCGGGCACACCGATCACGATGTCGGCCGCCACCGGATTCTCCCGGGCCAGCACCTCGCCGATCCGCACCCGGTAGCTGTAGAGCGATTCGCCGAAGAAGCGGCTGTCGGGCCGGGCGAAATAGATCATCTCGAAGACGCACAGCTTGCTGGGCTCCTCGCACCAGCGCTGCCGCTCGGGGATCGGATCGGCCTGGCGGAAGTGGATCAGCTCGCCGGGCTGGACATCGTCGACGAAGCGGGCGCCGACGATGTCGAGGCCGCAGCTCTCACTGCTGGCCACCCACTGGCCCTGCTCCGGTTCGCCCAGCATGCCGAACACCAGCGGCCGGATGCCGTGGCCATCGCGCAGGGCGAACAGGCCGTCGGGGGTGCCGATCACCAGGCTGAAGGCGCCGCGGCAGCGGGCCGCCGCCGCCCGGATCGCCGCATTCCAGCCCAGGCCGGAGCCCACCGCCTCCTGCAGGGCGAAGGCGATCAGCTCCGAGTCGGTGGTGGAGGTGAACTCCCCCGCCAGGTGATCGAGGGAGGTCCGCAGCTCCGAGGCGTTGACCAGATTGCCGTTGTGGGCCAGGGCGAAGGGGCCCAGGCGCGTCATCAGCACCACCGGCTGGGCGTTGCAGACCTTGCTGCTGCCGGTGGTGGAATAGCGGTTGTGGCCCACCGCCAGCTGGCCCGGCATCCGCTCCAGCACCGCCTGGTCGAACACCTGGCTGACCAGGCCCATGTCCTTGTGCAGCCGCACTTTCACATCATCGAAGACGGCGATGCCCGCCGACTCCTGGCCCCGGTGCTGCAGGGCGTAGAGCCCGAAGTAGGTGAGATTGGCCACCGCCTGACCCGGCGCCAGCACGGCGAACACGCCGCAGGCCTCTTCCGGCTTGTCGGGGCGATCGCTCTCGGTGATTCCCGTGGGCTGCGCATCGTGTTGATCGGCGCAGGGCACGGGGTATCTCACTCTGGAGGAAAGTTCATCTTCGCCCATGACCTGTCGGGTGGGGGCCCGGCTTTCCGCAACCGGCCGGGGATCGCCTGCTCGTAGGTGTCGCGCAGCTGCTCCACCGCCAGCTCCAGCAGCGGCTGGCCGCCCCGGGCCAGGCCCAGGCGCTGGGCCGCCGTCACCGTGCCCAGGCACTGGGCCGGCACGGCCGCACCAGCCAGGGCCGCGCCCCAGGCCGCCTCCTGCTCTGGGGCCACGCTCACCAGCAGCCGTGCCCCGCCCTCGGCGAACAGCAGCCGGTCGGGGCGAGCGTCGCCGGCGGGCAGCTGCAGATCAGCCCCCAGGCCAGAGGCGATGCAGGCCTCCGCCGCCGCCACCGCCAGACCGCCATCGGAAAGGTCGTGGGCGGAGCGCACCAGACCGGCCGCAATGGCCTGGCGCAGGAAGCCCTGCACCCGCCCCTCCAGGGCCAGATCCACCAGGGGCGGGCGGCCCGTGAGCTGCCCGTGCACCACCTCCAGGTAGCTGCTGCCCCCCAGCCCCAGGCTTCCGTCGCCGCTTTCGTCGAGCGGCACCCCCAGCAGCCAGATGGCATCACCGGCCTGGCGCCAGGCCAGCCCCGTCACATGGGCCAGGTCGTGCACCAGCCCCACCATGCCCACCACCGGGGTGGGGTGGATCGGCTGCATGCGGCCATCCGGCAGGCGGGTCTCGTTGTACAGCGAGACGTTGCCGCCGGTGACCGGCGTGGCCAGGGCGCTGCAGGCCTCCGACAGGCCCCGGCAGGCCATCGCCAGCTGCCAGTAGCCGGTGGCGGTGTCCGGGGAAGGAAAGTTGAGGTTGTCGGTGACCGCCAGGGGCTCGGCGCCGGTGCAAGAGAGGTTGCGGGCCGCTTCCGCCACCGCCGCCATCGCGCCCCGCTCCGGATCGAGCGCCACCCAGCGGTTGGGGCAGTCGACCACCGCCGCCACGCCGCGCGTCGACGCCGCCATCGCCCCTGGCCCCTGCTGGGGCCGCAGCCGGATCACGGCCGCATCGGCACCGCCGGGCAGCACCACGGTGTTGGCCTGCACCTGGTGGTCGTACTGGCGGTACACCCAGCGCTTGCTGGCAATGCTGGGGTCATCCAGCAGGCGCAGCAGCACCTCACCCCAGCCCAGCACGCCTTCGGCCAGGGAAAGGCCGCCGGTATCCGCCGCCGGCAGCTCGGCTTCGCTCCAGGTCCAGTGGGCCTGGAGCGAAGCCGGGGGTTCGGCCAGCAGCTCGTGGTGGTTGATCGGCGTGTCATCCGCCAGGGCACTGGCGGGCACCTCGGCCGCCACGTCGCCGTGCTGCAGCACCCGCACCACGTTCTCCTGCAGCACCCGGCCCACCACCGCCGCCTGCAGACCCCAGCGGCGGAAGCGGGCCATCAGGGGCTCCTCCCGCCCGGCGGCCACCACGAACAGCATCCGCTCCTGGGATTCGCTCAGCAGGAATTCGTAGGCGCTCATGCCGCTCTCCCGCGCCGGCACCCGGTCGAGGTCGAGCTCGATGCCCAGCCCACCCTTGGCCGCCATCTCCGAGCAGCTGCAGGTGAGGCCGGCGGCGCCCATGTCCTGGGCCGCCACCACATCGCCGCTCTGGAAGGCCTCCAGGCAGGCCTCGATCAGCCCCTTCTCCAGAAAGGGATCGCCCACCTGCACGGCGGGCCGGTCGTCGAGGGAGGCTTCGGTGAGCTCGGCACTGGCGAAGCTGGCCCCGCCCATGCCGTCGCGGCCGGTGGTGCTGCCCACGTACACCACCGGATTGCCCACGCCCACCGCCCCGGAGCAGACGATGTCGTCGGTCTCCATCAGGCCCAGGGCCATGGCGTTGACCAGGGGGTTACCGCCATAGCTGGGGTCGAACGCCACCTCCCCGCCCACGGTGGGCACGCCGACGCAGTTGCCGTAGTGGGCGATGCCGGCCACCACCCCCTCCATCAACCCCACGTTGCGTTCGTCCTCCAGCGGCCCGAAGCGCAGGGCGTTGAGCAGGGCGATCGGGCGCGCCCCCATGGTGAAGATGTCCCGCAGGATGCCCCCCACCCCGGTGGCCGCCCCCTGGAAGGGCTCGACCGCCGAGGGGTGGTTGTGGCTCTCGATCTTGAAGGCCAGCCGCTGCCCCTCACCCAGGTCCACCACCCCGGCATTCTCGCCCGGCCCCACCAGGATGCGGGGGCCCGTGGTGGGGAACTGGCCCAGCAGGGGGCGGGAGTTGCGGTAGCAGCAGTGCTCCGACCACATCACCCCGAACATGCCCAGCTCGGCCCGGTTGGGGGGCCGGCCGAGGCGACGCACGATCTCGTCGTAATCGCCCTGGCTCAGGCCCTCCTTGCGCAGGGCCTCGGGCACCGAGAAGGACGGAGTCGAGGTAGGAACCACCGGAGGGCGCGGCAACGGCCCTCCAGTATCAGATCCAGGGGTCGTCGGCTTCACGGGGCTCCCGGCCCCGGTAGCGATCGCGGCGGGGCGCCGGCTCCTCCAGTGGCGGTTGCCGGGTCGGTTCCGGTGGCTCTTCAGGTTGCTCCTCCTCGGGCCAGTCCTCGAGCGGGTCGGACTCGTCGCGGTCGCTGGTGTAGCGCTCGTCCGGATAGGGATCGTTCGGATAGCGATCGCGGGGGTCCCGCTCGGGCCAGGGGATCTCCTCGCGCAAGGCCTCCGGCCAGGGGGGCTCCTCCAGCCAGCCCTCCAGCCGCTCCTCGACGCGGCCGCCCACCTGCTGGACCTGTTCCTTCCAGCGCTGGGAACGGCGCAGCAGCTTCTGGCGCACGCTGGCCCGGGCCACCGGCAGATCATCCAGCCCCCGCAGGGCGGTGAACACACGGCCTGGCTGCTGGTCGACGATCCGGTCGGGGCTCAGGCGCCAGCGACTGGAGCCAGGCAAGCGCGGATCGCTGCGTGACACCAGATAGTGCAGGATGCGACCGCTGCGCAGCTCCACGGCAGCATCGGCCACCAGCCCCAGGGGCACGTCATCAGCGCCGGTGAGGGCGGCATCCATCAGGGTCGGCAGCCGTTCGAGGGTGGCTGCATCCGTTTCCGCCGGCTCCCCCTTCACGAACACCTCCTGCTCCCCCAGCCCCCGCAGCTGGTCGAGCCGCCAGACCAGCCGCTTCTGGGCGAAGGCCGAGGGCCGGCTGGCCCAGCCCAGCAGCCGATGCACCGGTGGATGCATCCAGGCCAGCACCCCCGCGCCGCGCTCAAGGCCCTGATCACAACGCACCTGCCGACGCAGCAGATCGCTCAGCAGCAGCTGCTCGGGAAGACTCACGCGCTCAGCTGGTGCGGATCTGGACCGGCATCACCAGATAGGTGAAGGCCTCGTCGGCCCCCACCGGCGCCAGCACGGCCGGGGTGGTGGCGGCATTGCACTGCAGCACCACCTGGTCGGAGGCCATGGCCTTGAGGCCATCGAGCAGGTAGCGGACGTTGAAGGCGATCTCGATCGCCTCTCCCTCGATCGTGGCCGCCAGCGATTCGGAGCCGCTGCCCACGTCCTGGGCGTCGGCCCTGATCGTGGCCGTGCCGGCGGCGGGGTCGGCGCTGATCTTGACCACGTTGTTGTGCTGGTCGGCCAGAACGGCCACCCGCTCCAGGGCGGCGATGAAGGCGCGACGGTCGAGCACCAGGCGGCGCTGAAACGACGGGGGAATCAGCTGGCGGTAGTTGGGGTAGGTGCCATCGAGGCTGCGGCTGGTGAGCACCTGATCGGCGGAGAGCACCACCACCTGGCCCCGTTCGCAGAACAGGCTGAGGGGCTCCTGGGAGCTGCGGCCGGACAGGATCCGCTCCAGCTCCCGCAGCGACCGGGCCGGCACCGTGACAGCAAAATCGGCCCCCTCAGCGTCGGCGGCCTCCGGATTGGGACTGGCGGCAGCTTCGACCGCATGGGAGAGGCGTTGCACAGCCAGGCGGTGGCCATCGGTGGCGGCGCATTCCAGGCCTTCCCCATCCAGGCGCAGGTGCACGCCGGTCAGCAACTGCTTGTTCTCATCGGGGCTGCTGGCGAACAGGGTGGCCCGCAGGCCCTTCACAAGAGCCTCGGCATGGAAGCGGATCGGGGTGCCGCTCTGGGCCAGGGGCAGGTCGGGGTAGTCGTCGGCGGGCATGCCCCGCATCCGGTAGCTGCCCGAGAGGTTGGTGAGCTCCAGCTGCTCCTCGCCTTCCGGGCAGCTGAGGCTGATGGGGCTGTCGGTGGAGAGCCGGGCCACGATCTCGCCGAACATCTTCGCCGGCAGGGTGATGGCGCCGCTGGTCTCGACGGCGGCGGGAAGGCTCGTCTGGATGCCGAGGCTGAGGTCGAAGCCGGTGAGGCTGAGGCGGCCTGTGCCCGCATCGGCGGTGAGCAGCACGTTGGCCAGAACCGGATGGGTGGGCCGCGTCGCCACGGCCCGGCTGACCAGCTGCAGGCTGGCGTTGAGTTCAGCCTGGGAGCAGACCAGCTTCATGGCGGGTGCCGACGACGGCAGAACGGCGTTCTAGAGGCCCCACGGTTTCACAGGGCGCGGCAAAGCGCAACGGGTGGTCTCCCGACTGCTCAGACGATTAATCAAGGATTGAAAAAAGCAAAAACAGCCCGTCGCCGTAGAGGCGGGGGAAAACGGGTAAACAGGCCGTCTTTCCTTGACATCACTGGCTTTTGTCGGGACGATGACTGGGGAATGGGTCGAACAAGTGAGCCGTTTTGAGCGGTTTTCCCCCGAATCCCGGGCCTGTGGAATTCGCCGGCCACCTAGGGGGGGATACCCTCCCCTGCCTCTCCCGTCGGGACAGGTGGAAACTCCCAGGATTTCCCCAGACGGTTGAACCACCGGCAGACGCCTAAGGGTCCGCTGAAAACCCGGCCATCTCTGCGAAAATGGGCCAACTGCCCATCTGAGAGGCGAGGTCACCGGGAGCGCAGCGGCTCCCTGTTCTCCTACGTGTCGATTGAGGAGCGGATTCCGGCCAGCCATCCGCTGCGGCGGGTCCGGAAACCGGCGGATCAGGTCCTCGATCGACTCAATCCCACCTTCTGTGAGCTCTACGCCGCAGAAGGCCGGCCCTCAGTTCCGCCTGAGTAACTGCTGCTGGCCTCGTTGCTGCAGGCGTTCTACGGGATTCGCTCCGAGAGGTTGCTGCTGGAGCAGCTCCACAACAACCTGCTGTTCCGCTGGTTTGCGGGCCTGAGCCCCGACGATCCGATCTGGCATCCCACCACCTATGGCCTCCGGCCGACTTCGTCTACACCAAGAACAGAGACCGGCTTTTGAACCAGCAGGTGATGGGGCATTTCCTGGAGAAGCTGATGGGCGCTCCGGAGGTCAAGCCCCTGCTCAGCAATGAGCACTTCTCGGTGGACGGCACGCTGCTCCAGGCCTGGGCTTCTCACGCGTCGCTGGGGCGGATTGACGGCCAGGACGATCCACCGCCGCCACCGGCTGGGCCTGGCGAGAGTTTTGGGGCTCCCAAGGAAGGCAAGAAACGGGCCAAAGGCGATTCCCGCGGTGTCAAGCTCAGCAACAAGACCCATCGCTCCACTGTCGATCCGGACGCGCTGCTGTGCCGGAAATCCAATGCCCATCCGGCACTCCCCAGCTACCGGCGCAGCAAGCGCACCTTGCGGTGCGACGGCCATGGGCTCATGGACAACCGCCATGCCCTGATCGTCGATTGCAAGGTGACGCAAGCGGTGGGTACTGGAGAGCGGGATGCCGCCCAGGCGATGGCGGCGGATCGTCCCGGTGCCCACCAGAAGACCATCGGTGCCGACAAGAACTACGACACCAGGGGCTTTGTCGCTGAGATGCGTCGCATCGGTGTCACGCCGCAGGTGGCGCAGAACACGGCCCGCTCTGGAGGTTCGGCCATCGATGGGCGCACCACGCGGCACGAGGGCTACGCCCAATCGATCAACGCCCGCCGCGGCATCGAGAAGGTGTTTGGCTGGATCAAACAGTCGGGCGGTCTGCGCCAGTTCAAGCTGCGCGGCACCGAAAAGGTGAGGGCAGTGTTTGGGCTGCACGTGATCGCCTACAACCTGATCCGCCTGGCCAACCTGCACAAACCGGCGATGGCGGCGGCATGAACAGCGGGTTGCCCAGAGGTGTGGCCAAACGGCACTCGCAGGAGAGCCAAAACAGCACAAAACCGTCGGAATCGCGCTGTCTGAACCGCTGACACAACAAATCCAGCCCGATCACAGCTCCGTGAGGGGAAAGCGCGGTTCTGAAGCGGTTTTTCCGCAGACTCCTAAAGGCGGCTGCTCAGAAACCCATCACCTTGGCCACGGTCTCGGTTTCGGGGGCGATGCCCGTGTGGAAGGTGGCGTCGTTGTTCTCGATCGCCGTCGTCGGGTCCTTGAGGCCATTGCCCGTGAGCACGCACACCACCGTGGCGCCGGAGGGCACCTCCTCCCGTCGCTTCAGCAGACCCGCCACCGAGGCGGCGCTGGCCGGTTCGCAGAAGATGCCTTCCCCCTGGCCCAGCAGCTTGTAGGCGTCGATGATCTCAGCGTCGGTGACGGCCATGAAATCGCCGTTGCTCTCCTTCTGTACCTTGAGGGCGTTGTCCCTGTTCACTGGATTGCCGATCCGAATCGCCGTGGCGATGGTGTCCGGCTGCTCCACCGTGTGCCCCAGCACCATCGGTGCTGAACCGGCGGCCTGGAAGCCCATCATCCGCGGCAGGACCGTGCTGTGGCCCGCCTGGCGGTACTCCTTGAAGCCCATCCAGTAGGCGCTGATGTTGCCGGCGTTGCCCACCGGGATGCACAGCCAGTCGGGGGCCTCGCCCAGGGCGTCGACCACCTCAAAGGCGGCCGTCTTCTGCCCCTGCAGGCGGTAGGGGTTGAGCGAGTTCACCAGGGTCACCGGGTAGCGGTCGGCCACATCCCGCACGATCGCCAGGGCCCGGTCGAAATTGCCCTGCACCGCCAGCACTTCGGCGCCGTAGAGCAGGGCCTGGGCCAGCTTCCCCTGGGCCACGTAGCCATCCGGAATCAACACGAAGGCCCGCATGCCGCCCCGGCTGGCATAGGCCGCCGCCGCCGCCGAGGTGTTGCCGGTGCTGGCGCAGATCACCGCCTCCGAGCCCGCCTCCTTGGCTTTGCTGATGGCCATCGTCATGCCCCGGTCCTTGAAGGAACCGGTGGGGTTGAGGCCGTCGTACTTGAGGAACACCTTCACGCCCCGTCCCACCCGTTCGGCGATCACCGGCGCAGGAATCAAGGGAGTGGCCCCCTCCCGCAGGGTCACCACCGGCGTGGCGTCACTGACGGGCAGCCAGGAGCGGTAGGCCTCGATCAGCCCTGGCCAGTCCTGCATGGTGGGCTGCCGGCCCAGGCGTCGCAGGGCTCGTAGCAGGGGCACAGGGGACAGCGGCGAAGCTGATGTCAATGTAAGGCTCCGGTCTGGGGCGTCAGGGGGCGGGTGTGGCCGGGGCGGGTGCCAGGGGGGCCGGCGCCGTGGGGGCCGGCTGGGGCTCGTTGCCCCGCAGACCGTCGAGGGGGGATTCCGAGAAGAAGCGCACCAGTTCGCTGATCGAGGAGGCCTTGGAGATCACAGCCATCAGGGCTGGAATGCTCACCTCCAGCTCCTGGGTCGGGTAGGCCCGCAGGAAGGTGATGGCCGACAGCGACCCCTTGCCCTCGTAGGTGCCCAGCACCATGGCGGCGCGCAGGGCGGGCACACCGGCTGCTGGGGCCCTCAGGGGGAACAGGATCCGCGCCAGGCGGGCCAGGATCGCCTCGCCGATGCGGGTGTTGAGCAGGCGGCTCATCAGCACGATCGGCAGCCGCACCGATTCATTCAGCAGCTTGCTGACGTCCGCGGGGTTCTGACGGCCCAGGCGCAGCACGTCGCCCAGCAGGCCCCGAGCCTCGCCGGTGGTGGCCAGATGCTCCAGATCCGCGACCGGGATCGAGCGGCGGAAGGCACCGCTGGTGAACACCAGGTTCTGGGCTGCGAACGCCGCCGGCGTCGACCAGCACAGCCCCAGACCCAGGACAGCGGCCACGAGCCTTCGCCGCTTGTTCACACATGTCTCCCTTGTATTGCGCTGACTCTACGGATCTCAGGCGCCGGTGACCCCGGCGGCCTGGCGCACCGCCGGGGTCACCAGCACATCCCGCAGCAGGTGCACCACGCCCCGTTCCGCCAGACCCTTGGCCACCTGCAGACCCATGCGGCGCAGATCCGGCTCCCCCAGCACCCGAGGCAGGCGCTTCAGCAGCAGGGACGGCTCGAAGCCGGGCAGGTCGCGCAGGATCGCCAGCAACTCCTGGATCGGTTCGAGGTCCAACAGCGGCGTCGTGGCCGGGGCGGGGGGCAGGGCCCGCAGCCCCGGCGGCAGGAAGCGGCTCGGCAGCCGCCGGCCCAGGCGCAGGGTGGTGTTCCAGGCCAGGGAATCCATCTGTTGCACCACCGCATCGACGAGTTGCTGGCGCAGCAGGCCGCCGGTGGGGGAGAAGAGGAAATCGAGCACCTGATCGAGCAGACCTTCCAGATCCAGCTGCTCCTGGAGCGAGGCACTGGCCACCAGGCTTTCGAGCCGCTGCCAGCGGAATTCATCGCCGTCGTAGAGCATCTCCCGCAGGCTGCGGCGCAGCTCGGGATCGGGATCCTCCATCAGTCGGCGGGCGAAGTAGGGGTAGGCGGCGCCGAGGATCTTGAAGTCAGGGTCCACACTCAGGGCAATGCCTTCGAGGGTCACCAAGGAGCGGATGATCAGGGCGTAATAGGGGGGGACCTGGAAGGGGAAGCGGTACATCACCCCGGAGAGGTCATCGGTGACCGCCTTGAAATCCATGCGGCTCACGCCCATCTCCAGGGCCTGGCCGAACACGGTTTCGAAGGCCGGCACGATCGGTTCGAGATCCACCGCCTCGCCCAGGAAGCCGAGCTGCACAAAGTCTTTCGAGAGGGCGCCGAAGTTGCGGTTCACCAGGTGCACCACGGCCTGGATCAGGCCGGTGCGCGCCTCCCGTGACACCTCGCTCATCATGCCGAAATCCAGGTAGGCGAGGCGGCCGTCGGCAAGGGCCAGCAGGTTGCCAGGATGGGGATCGGCGTGGAAGAAACCATGCTCCAGCAACTGCTGCAGGCTGCAGTTCACCCCCACCTCCACCATGTGGTCGGGGTCGACACCGAGGGCGCGCACCGCCTCAAGGTTGGTGAGCTTGACGCCGTCGATCCACTCCATGGTCAGCACCCGGCGGCTGGTGGCCTGGCGGTAGATCGCGGGGACGGCGATGCGGGGATTGTGGCTGTGCAGACGGGCGAAGGTTTCGGCGTTGGAGGCTTCGTTGATGTAGTCCATCTCCTCGAACACCCGCTTGCCGAGTTCATCGATCAGCCCCACCAGATCGCTCTTGATCAGCCCCACATTGCGGTTCAGCCAGGAGGCGATGTTGCGGACGATGTAGAGGTCGAGGGTGATCTGCTCCCGCAGGCCGGGCCGCTGCACCTTCACCGCCACCCGCTCGCCGGTCAGCAGCACGCCCCGGTGCACCTGGCCGAGGGAGGCGGCGGAAATCGGTTCCTTCTCCAGTGACGCGAAGATCGACTCCACCGGGGCCTGCAGGTCCTCCTCGATGCAGGCCATGGCCAGGGAACTGTCGAAGCCCGGCAACTGGTCCTGCAGCTGGGCCAGCTCCTCCAGCAGCACCGGCGGAATGATATCGGGCCGGGTCGAGAGGGCCTGACCGGCCTTGATGAAGGCGGGGCCGAGGGCGACCAGCAGTTCGGCGCACTCCCGGGCCCGCCGCCGGGCCCGGCCGGGGTTGGCCAGCTGGCCGGTGACCTTGTCGACGCCCACCCCCAGCAGATAGAGGCCGATCGGCACGAGCGTCTGCCAGACCCGGCGCACCAGACGCATCGGGTGGCCGGCGTAGATGCGGGTGATGGCGGCCGGGTCGTAGCTGAGCAGGCCTGCCGCCTCCAGGAAGTCACCCATCTCGACCTCGGCGGTCAGGCGCTCGGGGGTCGCGGCGGGGGCAGGGGGGGAGGAAACCATGGCGGGGATGCACCGCCGCGGCGCCGGCAGGCGAAACCCCCTTCTAAACGAAAGTCACAGCCGCTACGGTCGGGCCACGTACCGATCGCTTGCCGGAGGCCTGGGTGCTCACGGGTCTGCGCCTCGAGAATATCGCCCTGATCGAGCGGCTGGAGCTGGTCTTTTCGGCCGGGTTCACCGTGCTCACCGGCGAGACCGGCGCCGGCAAGTCGATCCTGCTCGATGCCCTCGATGCCCTGCTCGGCGGTGCCCAGGGCAGCCAGGGGGCCCGTCTGCTGCGGCGCGGCGCTGAGCGGGGCCGCATCGAGGCCTGCTTCAGCCTGTCTCCTCCGGTGCAGGACTGGCTGGAGCGCCAGGAGCTGGAGGCCGAGGACGGCGAGCTGCTGCTCAGCCGCGACTGGCGGCTCCAGGAGGGCCGGCTCACCAGCCGCCACCGGCTCAACGGGTTGGTGGTGGGCCGCAGCCAGGTGCTGGAACTTCGACCCCTGCTGCTCGATCTCACCGTCCAGGGCCAGACCCAGCAGCTGGGTCGCCCCGGTCAGCAGCGCCGCTGGCTGGATCGCTTCGCCGGTGATGGCGTGGCCGCGGCCCTCGAGGCCAGCCGCGGCGCCTGGCTGACGTGGAAGGGGGAGGCGGACGCCCTGGCCCGCGCCCGTGCCGACCGGGAGCGCTTCGCCCTGGAGCGGGACCGCCAGGAGGAACTGCTGGCGGAGCTGGAGGCCGCGGCGCTGGAGGATCCCGCCGAGCGTCAGCGTCTTCAGGGTGAGCAGGACCGGCTGGCCCATGCGGTGCGGCTGCAGGACGGCGTGATGACGTTGATGGGCCGGCTGGTGGAAGGGGCCGAGGCGGCCCCGTCGGTGCTGGATCACCTGGCGGCCTGCGACCAGGAGCTGCAGACCATGGCCGCCCTCGACGCCGGCGTGGGGGCCCTGCATGGGGCCTGCGCCGACGCCCTGGCCGGTCTGCAGGACCTGGCCAGGGATCTGGATCGCTACGGCTCCCTGCTGGAGAGCGAGCCGGACAGCCTGGCTCTGCTGCAGGAGCGGATGGCCCAGCTCAAGGTCCTGGAGCGCCGCCATGGCCAGACCCTGCCCGAACTGATCGCCCGGCGCGACAGCCTGCGGGAGCAGCTGGCCCAGGCGGATGTCGAGGCCGCCCTGGCGGGCCTGCAGGCCGCCGAAGCCGTCGCCCGCCAGGGGCGCGATCGGGCCAATGCCGCCCTCACCCGTGCCCGTACCGCCGCCGCCCGCGGCCTCGAGCACCAGCTGATGGAGGCCCTGCGGCCCATGGGGCTGGCCAACGTGCGCTTTGCCGTCGCCCTCAGCGCCGCCGAGCCCAGCGAGGAGGGGGCCGATGCGGTGCAGTTCCTGTTTTCCGCCAACCTGGGCCAGCCGCCGGCGCCCCTGGCGGAGGTGGCCTCGGGTGGCGAGATGAGTCGTTTCCTGCTGGCCCTCAAAACCTGCCTGGCGGCGGCCGACCCCCATGTCACGCTGCTCTTCGATGAGATCGATGCGGGCGTGAGCGGCCGCGTCAGCGGTGCCATGGCCCAACTGCTGCGGCGGCTGGCGGAGCAGCGCCAGGTGTTCTGCATCACCCACCAACCCCTGGTGGCCGCCGCGGCCCAGCACCACTTCCGGGTGAGCAAAAGCGTCGAGGCGGGTCTCACCCACACGCTGGTGTCCCACCTGCGGGACACTCACGAGCGCCAGGCGGAGCTGGCGGAACTGGCCGGTGGCGATTTCGGCGAGGCCAACAGCTACGCCGCCAGCCTGCTGGGCCTTGACGGCACGAGCGTTCCCGACAAGGTCAACCGGGCGGCTTAAGCCGCCCACCCTTGTGCCACCGACAGGACATCCGACCGTTCAGATCCTTACGGCGATGTGCCAGTGGCGATCTCGATCCGCGGCCGATCGATCAGCGCCAGGCGAGCCAGCTCCTGTTCACGGCTATAGGCGGCCAATTGCGTTTCGATCTGCAGCCGCACGATGTCTCGGTACTCCATGAAATGCTCGTTGTGGGCGCAGACAGCGAGGTATTGCTCCGCCACCTTGGGGTTGGCCCGGAGAATGTGGAACAGGTGGTGCCAGAAGGCCCATCGGGTGGAGCGTTTGATGCCCTGGCGCCAGCAGACGATCAGTAGCGCCCGGAGCACTGCCAGCTCGGGAAGCTTGAAGGCGCTTCTCACCCTGGGTGGGCCGAGTTTCAGGAAGTAGCGATGCACCCGATCGAGATACGCATGAGGTTCGTAAAGCTGGCAGAACGCTTCCACATACTCCTGGGCAATGCCTTCCACCGGCCGGGTCGGCACGAAGTTCATCAGGGTGGTCTGGTTGATGTTGCCGACTTTGTCAATCAGTCGTCCTTCCTTCTCCAGCCTGTGCCATAGGGCCGTATGGGGCAGTGCCTGCAGCATGGCGAAGGTGGTTGTGGGAATCCCAGCGGCCTCGGAGAAGGCGACGATCCGCTGGCCGGCGCCCTCCTTTTCGCCATCGAAGCCGATGATGAATCCTGCGATCACCCGCAGCCCGGATCGGGTCACCTTGTCGACCGATTCGAGCAGGGGTGATCGCGTGTTCTGGAATTTCATCGTGGCCGCCAGACTGTCCGTGTCCGGGGTTTCGATGCCCATGAAGACGGCGGCAAAGTTGCAGGCCAGCATCTGATCAATGAGCTCTTGATCATCAGCCAGATCAAGGGAGGCTTCCGTATCGAAGCGGAACGGATACCCACGGTCCCTCTGCCATTGCTCAAGGGCCGTGAGCATCATCTTGACGTTGCGCTTGTTGCCGATGAAGTTGTCATCCACCATGAACACGCCACCGCGCCAGCCGATGGCGTAAAGGCGGTTGAGTTCGCTGACGAGTTGTTCCGGCGTCTTGGTGCGGGGTTTGCGTCCGTAGAGCACGATGATGTCGCAGAATTCGCACTGGAAGGGACAGCCGCGCGAGAACTGCACACTCATCGAGTCATAGGCACTGAGCTCGAGCAGGTCGTACCGGGGGATGGGGGTGGAGGTCACGTCTGGTTTCACGCCATCGGAGCTGAAGCGGCCGCCTTTGTCGCCCCGATTCCAGGCCTCGACGAACAGGGGCAGGGTGATCTCCCCCTCATCGAGGATCAGGTAATCGGCGCCAGCGGCCAGGAGTTCTTCGGGTGTGGAGCTTGGGTAGGGTCCCCCGACAGCCACCGGCTTGCCATGGTGCCTGGCCAGGTTGATCTGGCGAATGATGTCGTCTTTCTGGACGATCATTGCCGACATGATTACGAGATCAGCCCACTGCCATTCCTGCTCCGAGACCGGCCTGATGTTGACGTCCGCCAGCTTGAAGTTCCAGCCCTGGGGCAGAATGGCGGCAACGGTGATCAGGCCGAGTGGCGGTAGCAGAACCTTTCGGTTCACCAACTCAAGAATTTTCTCGTAGCTCCAAAATGTTTTCGGGAACTCGGGGTAGACAAGTAGAACGTTCAAACGGGGGTATCCACGGCTGGCGCTGAGTATCAGCAGAATCGAACCAGATAAAATCTATTCTAGCACAGATCGCGTGCTTTCATATTTCAGTCGACGTACGGGTCATCAAGCCTGGGCCAGGAGAAACGGATGGGACCTATTGGAGGCCACGTTCTCCGTTGTCATCGATTGAGGAGTGCTTTGCAGCCAACCAAGCATTCCAAGTTGAAGAACTTCAGGACTATGCTCAACCTTCAAGGCGTTTGTAAGCGCCATCGGTTTCCAGGAGATTGGTGGTACCAACCTCAACGCCCATGTCGCCGCCGCCGGCCGTGGTGCGTTTCGGCAGCGAGATCTGCGGCGATCCATGCCTGGCCGGTGGGCGGGAGTGGCTGGTCACCAACGGCCTGGGCGGATACGCCATGGGCACGGTGTCGGGGGCGCCGAGCCGCAGCTACCACGGCCTGCTGATCGCGGCCCTCTCGCCGCCGGTGGAGCGCAGCCTGCTGGTGAGCCAGCTGCAGGAGTCGGTGGATGGGGATCCGGGGGCCTGCGGCCCCCTGCAGATCGTGTCCTTTGCCCTTGAGGGCAGCGTGCCCCGCTGGCGCTTCGCCTGGGGTGAGACCCTGCTGGAGAAGCGGGTCTGGATGGCCCAGGGAGCCAATACCACCTTTGCGAGCTACCGGCTGGTGCGCGGCGGCCCGCTCGAACTTCGCCTGACGGCCTTTGTGCAGCACCGCTCGCACCATGGCGGTGAGCGTCCCGCGTTGGCCCTGGCGCCCTTGCCAAGGGGCGTGGCGGTGCGCCCGCTGGGGGCGGCGCCGTTCGTGCTGGTCAGCGACCGGGGCGACTGGTGCCTGGAGGACCCACCGCTCTGGGAGGAGGAAGTGCCCCTGGCGGCGGAGGCCGAACGGGCGCTGGCGAGCACGGCCGAGCAGCTGCGGGCGGCCACGCTCACCGTCACCCTCAGCGATCAACACGCGTGCGTCACCGTCGTGGCCAGCACCACGGAAGCGCCGCCCCTCGCTGGTGAACAGGCCCTGGCGCAGCGCCACGACCACGAGGATGGGCTGCTGCGCTCCTGGCAGGTCGCCCAGCCCGTCCTGGCGCCGTCGGCACCGGCCTGGATCCGCCAGCTGGTGCTGGCCGCCGATGCCTTCGTCGTGGAGAGGTCGATGGACGGCCGTGCGGGCGAGCGGCTGGGGGCCTCGCTGATCGCCGGTTATCCCTGGTTCAACGACTGGGGCCGCGACACGCTGATCAGCCTGGCGGGCCTCACCCTGGTGACGGGCCGCTGCGGCTGGGCCGAGCGGATCCTGCGCACCTACGCGGCCCACATCAGCCACGGGCTGATCCCCAACAGCTTTCCCGACCGGGCCGACCAGCCCCTGGACCGACGCGCCTACAACACGGTGGACGCCACGCTGTGGTTTTTCCAGGCCCTGGCGGAGCACCGGGAGGCCAGCGGCAGCGACACCCTGGTGCGGGAGCTCTTTCCCCAGCTGGAGACGATCCTTGACCACCATGAGGCCGGCACCTGGTTCGGAATCCGCATGGATCCGGCCGATGGGCTGCTGAGCGCCGGTGAGGGGGAAACCCAGCTCACCTGGATGGATGCCAAGCCCCGCGACCGGGCCATCACCCCCCGTCACGGCAAGGCGGTGGAGGTCAATGCTCTGTGGGTGAACGCCCTGCGTTCGATGGCGAGCTTTTCCCGGCTCACGGGGGCCGATCCCGGCCGTTGGCAGGCCCTGGCGGATCGGGCCTCGGCGGGCTTTCAGCGCTTCTGGAACCCGCGGCTGGGCTGTTGTTTCGATGTCATCGACGGACCCTCCGGAAGCCCTGATGAGCGGCTGCGGCCCAACCAGCTGCTGGCCCTCGCGTTGCCGGAGCCGCTACTCAGTCCAGCCCAGGCCGCCAGCGTGCTGGCGCTCTGCGGCCGGCGGCTGCTGACGCGCCATGGGCTGCGCACGTTGGATCCCGCTGATCCCGACTACCGGGGCCACTACGGAGGCGACGCCCAGCGCCGGGATGGGGCCTACCACCAGGGCACGGTGTGGGCCTGGTGGCTGGGGCCCTTCGCCCGGGCCCATTTCGCTGTGCACGGCGATGCGGCCCTGGCGCTCTCGTACCTGGAGCCCATGGCCGATCACCTGAACGAAGCGGGGCTGGGCAGCCTCAGCGAGATCTTCGATGGCGACGTCCCCCATGCACCGCGGGGCTGCATCGCCCAGGCCTGGTCGGTGGCCCAGGTGCTGGCGGCCTGGACGGCGATCAGTGGTGGAATCCCGAGACCTCGGCGCTGCTGAGCGCGCCGTGATCGGGGTGGCTGGCGAAGAAGTCGAGCGACTGGCGGATGTTCTCCAGCAGCAGATCGGCCAGATCCCGGCTGACGCCGTGGCGCACCAGGATCCGCTGCACAGTGATCCCCTCGCAGTGGGTCGGCAGGCTGTAGGCCGGCACCTGCCAGCCGCGCACCCGCAGGCGGTCGGCGAGGGCGTAGAGGTTGAAGTTGACGTCGCTTCCCTCCCGGATCTTCCAGCAGATGGCGGGGATGCCCGATTGATCATCAGCGCCGTAAATGATCTCGAACGGCCCCAGCTTGCCGATCTCCACAGCCAGGTACTGGGCCGTGGCGTAGCAGGCGGCATGCACCTTGCGGTAGCCCTCCCGACCCAGGCGCAGAAAGTTGTAGTACTGGCAGACCACCTGGCCCCCCGGCCGCGAGAAATTGAGGGTGAGATCGCGCATGTTGCCGCCGAGATAATTCACCCAGAACACCATCTCCTCGGGCAGATCGGTGGTCTGGCGCCACAGCACCCAGCCCACCCCCAGGGGTGCCAGGCCGAATTTGTGACCGGAGGCATTGATGGAGCGCACCCGCGGCAGGCGGAAATCCCACACCAGATCAGGGGCGCAGAAGGGAGCCAGGAATCCGCCGCTGGCGGCGTCCACGTGGATGGAGATGTCGAGGCCGGTGCGGGCCTCCAGGCCATCGAGGGCGGCCGCCAGCGCCTGCACCGGTTCGTACTGGCCGGTGAAGGTGACCCCCAGGGTGGGCACCACGCCGATGGTGTTCTCGTCGCAGTACGGAAGGGCCGCTTCGGGGGACAGGATCAGCTGATCGGGCTGCATCGGGATTTCGCGGTGCTCAATGTCCCAGTAGCGGCAGAACTTGTGCCAGCAGATCTGTACCGGACCGGTCACCAGGTTGGGCCGGTCGATGGGCTTCCCCTGCCGTTGGCGCTGCGCCTCCCAGCGGCGCTTCATCGCCAGTCCCCCAAGCATGGCCGCCTCGCTGGAGCCGGTGGTGGAGCAGCCGATGGCGCCGTTGATCGAGGGGGCGTGCCAGAGGTCGGCCACCATGCGGGCGCAGCGGGCTTCGATCTCCGCGGTCTGGGGATACTCGTCCTTGTCCTCGATGTTCTTGTCGATGCACAGATCCATCAGGGCGTGCACTTCGTCCTCCACCCAGGTCTGGCAGAAGGTGGCCAGGTTCTGACGGGAATTGCCATCCAGCATCAGCTCGTCGCGAATCGCGGCGAACACGGCGCGGGGGTTGTGTTCCTTCGGGGGGAAATGGGTTTTGGGCAGGGTGACCGAGAGATCGGATGACGAGTAGATGTCGTCCTCCAGGGAGTATCTGGACGCTGCCTTTTCGTGGATGGTCATCGATTGCAACGGAGCGCACCTGGATTGTTCAGGCTAGGCGCCGACCTGGGAGGAATCCACTCCGGCCCACGCGGCAGCGATGGACAATGGACTCCTGACGCGCGAGCCCGCCGTGGGTTCCCCCACCCCCATCGCCACCACGGCTGAGGCCTTCGCCCGCTTCGACGGGCTTGCTCCCGTGGAAATCCCTTTCTTGCTAGGCGCTTGGAAGGGGGAGAGCGTCCCCACCGGCCACCCCCTCGACGGCGCCTTGGAAGCCTTCCACTGGCATGGCAAGCGCTTCGACAGCGCCGAGGCGGTGTACCCCCTGGTGTTCACGACCCTCGGCGGCGGCCTGGCCTGCCTCGAGCCGAAGGCGATGGGGCCAGGGCTGCGTCTGAGCGACCGCTTCCCCGTCCCGAAATCGGCGTTGGCCGGCCGCCTGTTCCAGCTGTTGATGCCCCTGTTCAGCACCGCCCGCTCCAGCGCCCGGCTGCGGATGACCAGGTACCGCGGCGTGGTGAGCGCGACCATGCTTTACGACCACCTCCCCATCAACGACGTCTTCCGCAAGCTCGACGACGACACCGTGCTGGGCGTCATGGACTTCAAAGGCATGGAGACACCGTTCTTTTTCCTGTTGCGCCGCGAAGGTCCGGATCCGTCACATTCCGTTACGATTTCCTGAAGGGGCCTTCGTCGCGTGATGGCTCTCCCCGCAACGCTTTGCTCTTCGCTTGATCACCATGCGCTGGACAGCCGTCGACATCCCTGACCAGTCCGGGCGGATCGCCCTGGTCACCGGTGCCAACAGCGGACTCGGCCTGGAAACGGCCCGGGCCCTGGCCGCCAAGGGCGCCACCGTTCTGCTCGCCTGCCGCTCGCTGGCGAAGGCGGAGCAGGCCCGCGAGGAGTTGCTCACCGCTGCGTCCTGCACCGGCGCCCTCGACGTGCTGCACCTCGACCTGGCCGACCTGGCCAGCGTGAGCGCCGTCGCTGCGACCGTCTCTGAGCGCTATGGGCGCCTCGATCTGCTGATCAACAACGCCGGCGTGATGGCGCCGCCCCGCCGCCTCACCCGCCAGGGCTTCGAGCTGCAGTTCGGTACCAACCACCTCGGCCACTTCGCCCTCACCCTTGCCCTGCTGCCCCTGCTGCGTGACCGGCCCGGTGCCCGGGTGGTCACCGTCACCTCAGGGGCCCAGTACTTCGGTCGCATCGCCTTCGACGACCTCCAGGGTGAGCACCGCTACGACCGCTGGGGCGCCTACGGCCAGAGCAAGCTGGCCAATGTGATGTTCGCCCTGGAGCTGCAGCGGCGCCTCGCCGATCAGGGCAGCCCCGTGCTGTCCCTGGCCGCCCATCCCGGTTTCGCCCGTACCAACCTCCAGCCCACCTCCATCGCCGCCACCGGCTCCCGCTTCGAGCCCCTGGCCTACCGGCTGATGGATCCCCTGTTCCAGAGCGCCGCCATGGGGGCCCTGCCCCAGCTGTTCGCCGCCACCGCTCCAGAGGCCAAGCCCGGTGGCCACTACGGCCCCGACCAGTGGGGCGGCCTGCGGGGCTGGCCCACCGAGGTGCGCATCGCCCCGGCCGCCCTCGACGCCGACCAGTGCGGGCGCCTCTGGGATGTCAGCCAGGACCTCTGCACCGAAGCCGCGCCGCTGCCCGCCCTGGCCTGAGCCTGTCCCAGGGTCGACCCCCGTAGACTCATCGGCTGCCGACCACCCTTTATGCCCCGCGCCCGCGCCGGAACCACCAGCAAGGCCGAGGCAGGCACACCCGTTGTGGAAAAGGCCCTGCGCACCTTGAATGGTGGCAGCCTTGAGGACGTGATCCGGGTCCGGGGGGCCCGCCAGCACAACCTGCGCAATGTGGATCTCACCATCCCGCGCAACCGCATGATCGTGTTCACCGGGGTGAGCGGCAGCGGCAAGAGCTCCCTCGCCTTCGACACGATCTTCGCCGAGGGCCAGCGGCGCTACGTGGAGAGTCTCTCCGCCTACGCCCGCCAGTTCCTTGGCCAGGTCGACAAGCCCGACGTCGACGCCATCGAGGGGCTGTCGCCGGCCATCTCGATTGACCAGAAATCCACCAGCCATAACCCCCGTTCGACGGTCGGCACGGTCACGGAGATCCAGGACTACCTGCGCCTGCTCTACGGCCGCGCCGGCGAACCCCATTGCCCCCAGTGCAGCCGCTCGATCCGGCCCCAGTCCATCGACGAGATGGTGGACCAGATCCTCACCCTGCCCGAAGGCACCCGCTACCAGCTGCTCGCCCCCGTGGTGCGGGGTAAGAAGGGCACCCACGTGAAGCTGCTGGCGGGCCTGGTGGCCGAGGGTTTCGCCCGGGTGCGGATCAACGGCGAGGTGCGCGAGCTGGCCGACAACATCGAGCTCGACAAGAACCATGCCCACCACATCGAGGTGGTGGTCGACCGACTGGTGGCCCGCGAGGGCATCAACGAACGCCTCACCGACTCCCTGCGCACCGCCCTGAAGCGCGGCGAGGGCCTGGCCCTGGTGGAGGTGGTGCCCAAGGCCAACGAGCCCCTGCCCGAGGGCGTCGAGCGCGAGCGGCTCTATTCCGAGAACTTCGCCTGCCCCGTGCACGGCGCCGTGATGGAGGAGCTGTCCCCCCGCCTGTTCTCCTTCAACAGCCCCTACGGCGCCTGCCCCGACTGTCACGGCCTCGGCCATCTGCGCAGGTTCACGGTGGAGCGCGTGGTGCCCGACCCCTCCCTGCCGGTGTATGCCGCCATCGCCCCCTGGAGCGACAAGGAGAACAGCTACTACTTCTCGCTGCTGTTCAGCGTCGGCGAGGCCTTCGGCTTCGAGCTCAAAACCCCCTGGAACCTGCTCACCGAGGAGCAGCGCCAGGTGCTGCTGCAGGGCAGCGAGGAGCCGATCGCCATCAAGGCCGACAGCCGCTACCGCAAGAGCGAGGGCTATGTGCGGCCCTTCGAGGGGATCCTGCCGATCCTGGAGCGCCAGCTGCGCGACGCCAGTGGCGAATCGGTGCGCCAGAAGCTGGAGAAGTACCTGGAGCTGGTGCCCTGCGAAAGCTGCCACGGTCTGCGGCTGCGGCCCGAAGCCCTGGCGGTGCGGGTGGGGCCCTATGCCATCCACGAGCTCACCTCGGTGAGCGTGGCCGTCACCCTGGAGCGCATCGAGGCCCTGATGGGCGTGGGGGCCAGTGAAGGGGCCGAGCCCCTGCTCAGCAGCCGCCAGATCCAGATCGGCGATCTGGTGCTGCGGGAGATCCGGATGCGCCTGCGGTTCCTGCTCGATGTGGGCCTCGATTACCTGAGCCTGGATCGGCCCGCCATGACCCTCTCCGGCGGGGAGGCCCAGCGGATCCGCCTGGCCACGCAGATCGGCGCCGGCCTCACCGGCGTGCTCTACGTGCTCGACGAACCCAGCATCGGGCTGCACCAGCGCGACAACGATCGCCTGCTCGCCACCCTCACCAAGCTGCGGGACCTGGGCAACACCCTGATCGTGGTGGAGCACGACGAGGACACGATCCGCGCCGCCGACTACCTGGTGGATATCGGCCCCGGTGCCGGCGTCCATGGCGGCCACATTGTGGCCGAGGGTTCCCTCGACGATCTCCTCAATGCCGAGGACTCCCTCACCGGGGCCTACCTGAGCGGTCGACGTTCCATCCCCACCCCCGCCGAGCGCCGCGATGCTGGCAGCCGCCGGCTCACCCTGTCCAACTGCACCCGCAACAACCTCCAGGGCATCGACGTCGAGATCCCCCTCGGCCGGCTGGTGTGCGTCACCGGGGTGAGCGGCAGCGGCAAGAGCACCCTGGTGAACGAGCTGCTGCACCCGGCCCTCGAGAACCGCCTCGGCCTGAAGGTGCCCTTTCCCACCGGGCTCGAGGAGCTGCGGGGCATCAAGGCGATCGACAAGGTGATCGTCATCGACCAGTCGCCGATCGGCCGCACCCCCCGCTCCAACCCCGCCACGTATACCGGCGCCTTCGATCCGATCCGTCAGGTGTTCGCCGCCACGGTGGAGGCCAAGGCCCGCGGCTACCAGGTGGGCCAGTTCAGTTTCAACGTCAAGGGGGGACGCTGCGAGTCCTGCAGCGGTCAGGGGGTGAACGTGATCGAGATGAACTTCCTCCCCGATGTCTATGTCCAGTGCGACGTCTGCAAAGGGGCCCGCTACAACCGCGAAACCCTGCAGGTCACCTTCCGGGGCCACACCATCGCCGATGTGCTCGAGATGACCGTGGAGCAGGCCGCCGAGGTGTTCGCCGCCATCCCCCAGGCCGGCGAACGCCTCAGCACCCTGGTGGACGTGGGGCTGGGCTACATCAAGCTGGGCCAGCCCGCGCCCACCCTCTCCGGCGGTGAGGCCCAGCGGGTGAAGCTGGCCACCGAGCTCTCCCGCCGCGCCACCGGCAAGACCCTCTACCTGATCGATGAGCCCACCACGGGCCTCAGCTTCTATGACGTCCACAAGCTGATGGACGTGATGCAGCGACTGGTGGACAAGGGCAACTCGATCCTGGTGATCGAGCACAACCTCGATGTGATCCGCTGCGCCGACTGGCTGATCGACCTGGGGCCGGAGGGCGGTGACAAGGGCGGCCACATCGTCGCCATCGGCACCCCGGAGTCCGTGGCCGACAATGCCGCCAGCCACACCGGCCGCTACCTGCGGCACGTGCTGGAGCAGCATCCCCCCATTCCCCTCGCGGCCTGACCCATGGCTGAACTCACCCCCTCCCAGGCGGCCCTGCTGCGCATCGTCTGCACCGTCGCCTGGGCCGACGGCGAATGCTCCCCCGCCGAGCGGGAGCTGCTCGCCGAGCTGGTGGCCCGCCATCTGCACGGCGACAGTTTCAGTGGCCTTGGCGAAGCGGAGCTGGAGGCCTTTCTGGCCGAGCGCCTACCCGTGGCGGGTCTGGATGGTCTGGTGGCCCAGCTCAGCGGCAGCGACGCCCGCCAGCTGGCCCTGAAGCTCAGCTACATGATGGTGCGGGTGGGGCGGCGCTCACCGGCCGAGCCCAGCATCAACGCCCAGGAACGGGTGGCCTACCGCCATCTGGTGGAGCTGCTCGCTCTTGGGGACGGCAAGATCCAGGAGATCGAGTGGGCCGCCGAAGCCGACCTGCCGAAGAAGGAGGGGCTGGCCCAGCTGCTGGCCGAACTCACCGCCGGCTGGCGCAGCCCCGACGACGGCCGGGGCCCCGCCTGAACCCTCAGGGGAGTGGTTCGTCGCCGCTGCCGCTCGGGTAGGCCTGGTTGCTGTCAGGCATCCAGTAGCTGAGGTCGTGGTGCCAGTAGAGCCGGCCTGGCACCCGCTGGGTGCTGAGCTTGGTCTTGCCGAGGGCGGACATCAGCTGGGTCAACTCGATCGGCGAGAGGTCGGTGACCATGTCGTTGCCGGCGATCTCCAGCAGGGCCGGCAGCCTGGCGATCGTGGCCGGCTCGGCCAGCTTGCGGAATACCTGGGCCATCACCAGCCGCTGGCGCTCCATCCGGCCCAGATCTCCCTGTTCGTCGTTGCGGAAACGCAGGAACCCCTCCAGCTCGCTGCCCTTGAGCAGTTGCTTGCCGGGGTAGAGGTCGATGTAGAGCCCCTGGGCGTTGTCGACGTAGTACATCCGCTTGGGCACATCCACCTCGACGCCACCGAGGGCTTCGGCCAGCTTGTTGACCGCGTCCAGGTTCACCTTCAGGTAGCGGTCGATGGGAGCCGACAGCAGGCTGCCCACTTCGTCCTTCGTGGTCTGGATGCCGCCGAGGGCGAACAGGGAATTGGCCTTCACCACCCCCAGCTGGGGGGACTCGATGAAGGTGTCCCGGGGCACCTGGGTGATGTGGGTGATGTCGCCGTCGAGCCGCACGGTGAACATCACATCGGTGTTCTCCCCCACCGAGTCGCGACCGAGCACGAGAATGCGGCGGTTTTCGACGGAGAGCGGATTCAGCACCGCCCCGATGCCGCGGGGTGCCGGAATCAGGCCGGCCAGGAATGGGGCAATGCGCGCCGGCAGGGGGCCGGCCAGCAGGGCACCGACGGCGATACCCAACCCGAAGGTGACCAGGGGGCGGCGCCTGGACCGGTGCGGCGCCGGGGGCCGCTGCTTCGGATCGTTCCTGGAGCTGGTCTTCTCAGGGAGCGCCACGGCCCCGACTTCCCTCTTCTGCCGGGTCTTCCGGGAGCGAGAGAGCCCCGACGCTGAATGGGCCTGAGTCATTGTGCTATCCGCAGGGGCGCACCATAGGGCTCAAAGCCCCCAAAAACCAGTGGTGGCGACGGTTTGTCGGCTGGTCTGCACCTGCACGAGCGCGGCGGCCCCATCGGCACGCCGGCGGGCGTCCGCCTCGTCGTCGCCGCGGGCCAGGGCCACCCCCAGGCGCCGCCAGGGCCGGACGTCGGGTTTGCCGAAGATCAGCACCTGGGTGTCCGGCACCGCCAGGGCCTGCTCCAGCCCCAGATAGCTGGGTGTGCCGGCCCCGCCGGGGGCGTCCGGTCCGGCCAGGATCACCCGGGAGGCCGCCGCTCCGAGGCTGCGGATCTCCGGGATCGGCAGTCCCAGCACCGCCCGCAGGTGCAGCTCGAACTCGCTCAGGTTCTGGCCCACCAGCGTCACCAGGCCGGTGTCGTGGGGCCGGGGCGAGAGCTCGGAGAACACCACCTCCTCGGCACCGGGTTCACCGCAGAGGAAGAACTCCACCCCGAACAGGCCGGCGCCGCCCAGGTCGTCGGTGACGGCCTTCGCCATCGCCTGGGCCGCCGCCAGCTGCTCCTCCCCCAGCCGGGCGGGCTGCCAGCTGCACTGGTAGTCGCCCCGCTCCTGGATGTGGCCGATCGGCGGGCAGAACAGGGTGGGCCCCTGCCACTGGCGCACCGTCAGCAGGGTGATCTCCAGGCTGAAACGCAGGAACTCCTCCACAATCACCCGGGCGCCGGTCCCCCGGGCGCCGGCCAAGGCCCCGTCCCAGGCGGCTTCGATGTCGTCGGGGCCGTGCACCACGCTCTGCCCCTTGCCGGAGGAGCTCATCACCGGCTTCACCACCACGGGCCAGCCCAGGGGGGACGCCGCCGCCGCCAGTTCGGCGGCGCTCTCGGCATAGGCGAAGCGGGCGGTGCGCAGCCCCAGACCCTGGGCGGCCAGGTCGCGGATGCGGTCGCGGTTCATGGTCACCGCCGTGGCCCGGGCGGTGGGAATCACGGTGAGGCCCTCCGCCTCCAGCTCCGCCAGGGCATCCACCGCCAGGGCCTCGATCTCCGGGATCACCACGTCGGGGCGATGGCGCCGCACCACCGCCTTGAGGGCCTCGGGGTCGGCCATGGCCACCACCTCGCTCACCTGCGCCACCGCCATCGCCGGGGCCTCGGCATAACGGTCGACGGCGATCACCCGGCAACCCAGCCGCTGGGCGGCGATGGCCACCTCCTTGCCGAGTTCGCCGCTGCCCAGCAGCATCACCGTTCGCGGGAAAGGGGAAGGGCCTGGTGCCATGGCAGGGAAGCAGATCGGGCGATCCTGACGCGGCGCGCGCCCTTTCCCCTAACGTGCCGCGATGCCCGTGGCTCTCCTCCCCCCTCTTCCTGGCGTGGGCCCCCTAGCCTTCAGCACCGTCGGCGATGCAGCCAACGGGCTGCTGCCCTTCGGCTGGGATGTGGCCGGTTTCCAGAAATGGACGCTGATCTACCTGGGCGTCTCGTCCCTGGCCTTCGTGGTGGTGTGGCTGGTGGGCTACGTCCGTCGCTGAGCGGCCCTGCCGCCGTCCCGCAGGGGGGCGGTGATCAATGTTTGGGCTCATCCAGCAGGGTGAGCTGGCTCTCGGCTGATTCCTCACTCACAAACCCGTAGGCCCCGAACACGGCGGGATCGGGGTGGGTGATGCGCTGCCCCTCCGGGTGGCGTTCCACCTTGAAGCCCTCGCCGGCCATGCGGCGCATCAGAGCTGCGGCCTCCTCAAACCGTGCCGCCATGGCCTCCAGGCTGGCGCAGTCGGCGGTGAGGCCCGTTTCCTTCCAGGTGAAAAACGCCATGGCCCGGGGTGCGACGGATCGGTCGGCGGGGGGTCGCCGCGAGCGACGACAGGGGAGGCTGCTCAGGGCAGCAGCACCAATCCCACCAACACCAGTATCAGGCTGACGCCCCAAAGGCCGAGCACCACGCTCTGTTCCGGCAGTCCCCCCAGCTCGAAATGGTGGTGCAGCGGCGCCATGCGGAACAGCCGCCGCCCCTGGCCGTCGGCGCCCTTGGTGGCCTTGAACACCCCCACCTGCAGGATCACCGAGAGGGATTCGGCCAGGAACACCCCCCCCATCAGCAGCAGGGGCCAGAGGCTGTCGCTGAGCAGCGCCACCGACGAGAGGGCGGCCCCCATGGCCAGGGAGCCCGTGTCACCCATGAACAGCCGGGCCGGGTGGCGGTTCTGGCTCAGGAAGCCCAGCCAGCAGCCCGCCATCGCCGTGCAGAAGGCGGCCAGCACCGGATCGCCCCCGTGGCCCCGCAGCATCAGCTGCAGCCCCATGCCGGTGAACACAATGGCGCCACAGCCGGCGGCCAGGCCATCGAGGCCATCGGTGAGGTTGGTGGCGTTGCTCTCGGCCAGGAACACGAACAGGGCCAGCGGCCAGATCAGCAACCCGAGGGTGAGCACCCGGCCGAAGGGCAGACCCAGATCGCCGGGCACGCCGCCCCCCAGCCAGCCGCCCTGGTGGGCCCAGACCAGGAAGGCCACCGCGGCCAGGGCCTGGAGCAGGAGCTTGCCCCGGGGGCTCAGGCCGGTGTTGGTGCGGCGGGTGAGGCTGCGCCAGTCGTCGACGGCGCCGATGGCCATGTAGGCCAGGGTGATCCCCGCCAGCGCCAGCAGGCGGGGATCCTGCGGGCTGATCAGCCCCCCCACCAGCACCCCAACGGGCACCACCAGCAGACCTCCCATCGTGGGTGTGCCCGCCTTGCTGTGGTGGGCCTGGGGACCCTCGTCGCGGATGACCTGGCCCAGCCTCAGGGCCCGCAGCCGGGGCACCCCCAGGGCCGCCACCCCCGCGCTGACCAGGGCCGCCACCACCAGCGGCAGGGTCAGCATGGAGTTGGCCACGAAAGTATCGCTGGCCAGGCAGGCGGCCAGCAGGATCAGGGCGAGCAGGGCCGCAGGCGTGCGGCCGTCGCGGGAGGCCATCGGAGGGGCTGCAGGGTGGTGACGGAGCGGACCGTCAGTCCTCCCAGTCTTCCTCGGAGGGCTCGTCGGCCGGGCTGTAATCCTCCTTCTCGCCCATCAGCGCCGACAGCTCCTCCTCTTCCACCGTGCTCACATCGGTGCTGGCCGTTTCCTCGTCGGCCACCAGGCGGCCGCTCGCCTCCAGCAGGCTCAGCAGGTCGGGCTCATCCCGCAACGGCAGCACCGGCGCCGGCTCGTTGCGCCGGTAGCGGGTCAGGGAGGGATTGATCGTATCGAGAATGCTCATGCCGTCATGCTAGGTCGTCAAGGACCGACTCATCACCCTACCGCGTTACCCATGACCATCCCCAAATGACAACCGCCAAGATCCTGGACGTGGGCCGTCTCTGGTCGGCGGCCCTCGTGCTCAGCACCCTGCTGGCCGCGGCCGCCGTCCGCTGGCCCCGGCCCCTGCCGATCCTGCCGGCAGTGGTGGCCGCCCTGGTGCTCGGGCCGCCCCTGCTGCTGGCCCTGGTGGTTCTGCTCCGCTGGCGCCTGCCGGCGGCGGACCAGGGGGGAGAATGCCCCCAGGCGACAGAATCGGTCGCCACAGCGCAGGAGCGTCACTGATGGCGGAGATGGGGCAGCAGGTGGCGGGCGGTGCGCCGCCTACAGGTACGCCGCGCGCCGAGAAGGTGGTGCTCGCCTACTCCGGCGGGGTCGACACCAGCGTCTGCATCCCCTACCTGCTGCGGGAGTGGGGCGTGAAGGAGGTGATCACCTTCGCCGCCGACCTGGGGCAGGGCGATGAACTCGAGCCGATCCGGCTCAAGGCCCTGGCGGCCGGCGCCAGCCGCTCCCTGGTCGACGACCTGATCGATCCGTTCATCCGCGAGTTCGCCTTCCCGGCCATCCGCGCCAATGCCCTCTACGAGGGCCGTTATCCCCTCTCCACGGCCCTGGCCCGCCCCCTGATCGCCCGCCGCCTCGTCGAGGTGGCCCGGGAGGTGGGGGCCGATGCGGTGGCCCACGGTTGCACCGGCAAGGGCAACGATCAGGTGCGCTTCGATGTCGCCATCGGTGCCCTGGCCCCCGACCTCAAGGTGCTGGCGCCGGCGCGGGAATGGGGCATGAGCCGCCAGGAGACGATCGCCTACGGCGAGCGCTGTGACATCCCGGCGCCGGTGAGCAAGAAGTCCCCCTATTCGATCGACCTCAACCTGCTGGGCCGCAGCATTGAGGCCGGCCCCCTGGAGGATCCGATGGTGGAGCCGCCCGAAGAGGTCTTCGCCATGACCCGGTCCGTGGCGGACGCCCCGGCCGAGGGGCAGGTGGTGGAGATCACCTTCGAGCAGGGCAATCCGGTGGCGATCGAGGGCGAGCGCCTCGATCCGGTGGCCCTGATCCGGCGGGCCAACGCCCTGGCGGGGGCCCATGGCTTCGGCCGCCTCGACATGATCGAGAACCGGGTGGTGGGCATCAAGAGCCGGGAGATCTACGAAACCCCTGGCCTGTTGCTGCTGATCCGCGCCCACCAGGAGCTCGAAAGCCTCACCCTGGCCGCCGATGTGCTCCGCTACAAGCGCCAGATCGAGATGAGCTGGGCGGACCTGGTGTATCAGGGCCTCTGGTTCGGCCCCCTCAAGGACGCTCTTGACGGCTTTCTTGATCGCACCCAGGCCACGGTGAATGGCCTGGTGCGGATCCGGCTGCAGAAGGGCAGCGCCACGGTGGTGGGGCGCTCCAGCGCCAGCGACAGCCTCTATGTGCCCGACATGGCCACCTACGGGGCCGAGGACCTGTTCGATCACCGCGCCGCCGAGGGCTTCATCTACGTCTGGGGAATGCCTACGCGGTTATGGGCCGCCCGTCGTCGTGGCGACTGATCTTCCGGGTTGTTCCATCGGCCTCCGGCCTGCCCAGCCGCAGGGCCCGCTTCATGGCCTGGCCCCAACCCTCCTTCCTGGCCACCGTGGGCAGCAGCAGGGGCTGGGGGCGTCCTGAGCCGGGGGGCGGGAGGTCGGCGGTCGGATTGAGGCTGTAGAGCCGTTCCCGCAGGGCCCGGTTGTCGTCGAGAAGATGCTTCTGGTGTTCCAGCACCGTGGCCAGGCGTTGCTGGAACTTGCGCTCGAAGATCTCGGGCAGGTCTTCGAGCATTTCGTGCAGGGCCTTGAGCTCATCCCGGGCGGCCGCCAGCTCCATCTCGAGCTGCTGGGCATCAGGACCGGTGGTCGTGATAGCAAGGCCGGACGGACCCGGCCCTGCCGCCCGTGGGGCCTGGGGAGGGGCCGGTGGCTGGTCCGGGGCGAGGAGAGTGGGTTCGGCGTCGATCGCGTCCCTGGGGCTGGAAACCGTTTCACCGCCAGCAGCAACCACCTCGCCGAAGCTGAAGCTGGCGGGTGGTTCCTGCGCCTGGCCGGGTGTCAGCACGCTCGGCATCGATGGCGCCTGGTTGGCGGGCCAACCGGAGGGGGTGTAAGCCGGCTGGGCCGGCACCGCACGGGAGGGATTCTTCCCGTCCGAATTGGCGACCTCCTTGTCCGTCGCAGTCATCGCCTACCACCCATTGGGCGGACTTTAGGCCCAGTGCTCAGCGATGAACAAGCGGGATTCAGACCGCCGCCGGTTCGGTGGGAGCCACGTCCACGGCAGCGCCGGGGACGCCGCGGGGGGGAGGCATCGGGCCGTCCTGGATCACGGTCAGATAGCGGATCACGTCTTCGGAGAGACGCATGGCCCGCTCAAGCACAGCCACTTGCTGGCCGTTGCCACTGTGGTTGAGCTGCACGTAGATGCCTTCGCGATGCTTGGCGATCGAATAGGCCAGCCGGCGCTTGCCGCGCATCTGGGTGTCGAGCACTTCGGCGCCGGCCTCAATCACGAGGTCGCGGTACTTGGCGACGTGGGTCTCGACTTCTTCCTCCGGGATGTCCGGCCGGAGGATGTACATGGTTTCGTAATAGGGCTGCGTCATGGTCGCCTGTGGAGGGGCTGAGGGGCACGGAGCCCGTCAGCGACGGATTCAAGAACCTATCGCAGCACCGACGGCTGCTTGTGCAGGGGGGATCAGTAGAGCTGCATCCGCACCGCTTCGGAGACGGTGGGGATGTCGGCTTCCTTGCCCCGCAGGCTCTGGATCACCGAGAACAGCACCAGCAGCAGGGTGCCGAGGAAGATCGTGTTCGAGAGGGTGCGAATCGCGAAGCCGGCGCCGAGGGGAGAGAGCACCGTGTCGAAGGCCAGGCTGAGCAGCACCAGCACGATGTCGATCAGGATCGCCTGCAGCACGTTGAAGCGGATCGGGTAGGGCACCTTGGGGTTGCGCACCACCAGCAGGAACAGCACCAGGAACAGCACCAGCCCGCCAAAGGGAACGGCCCGTTCCAGCAGCACCAGGGGCAGAGCCGGCAGGGCGACCCACTGCAGCAGCGGGAACATGTCGAACAGGGCTTGCCCGAAACGCAGGGCGTCACTCAGGGGCAGCAGGTAGGCCAGGGCTCCCAGCAGCCTCTGCCAGATCGGAGGACCTTCCATGGGAGCTTCAGGGACAGTCGGGACAGTTCCCGCAGGCTAGGGGCCCTCCAGTCTGGCCAGAGCCGCGGTCCGCATGGCGATGACCGGCATCTCCTCGAGCCCGCTCCAGAGCCGCAGGGCGGCGGCCCCCTGTTGCACCAGCATCTCCAGGCCATCGATGCTGCGGCAGCCCTGCTCCTGGGCCAGACGCAACAGGGCCGTGGGTCTGGGGGTGTAGATGAGGTCGTAGACGGTGGCCGCCGGCGACAGCGCCGCGATCTGGTCGGGGCGCAGGGGTGAGCGTTCCACGGCGGTGGGATCACGGCTTGAGGCCATGCCCACCGGCGTCGTGTTCACGACCAGATCGGCACTCGCCAGGGCGGCATCCAGGGGATCCGGTGCGCCGGCCGTGTCGGCCCCCCAGGCCAGGGGCACCAGGCCGGGGGCCCAGTCGGCGCAGGAGCGGATGAAGGTGCCCAGCCGGGTGCTGTCGCGGCCCGCCACCCGGATGCGTTCCAGCCCCAGGTCCACCAGACCCGCCACCACGGCCCGGGCGCTGCCGCCACAGCCCAGCACCAGGGCTTCGCGGGCCGTGAGCGCCTGCAGGGGGGCCAGGAACCCTTCCACATCGGTGTTGGTGCCAAGCCAGCCCCCGCCCTCGCGCCGCACCAGGGTGTTCACGGCCCCCAGCCGCCGGGCCAGCGGCGTCAGCTCGTCCGCCAGTTCGGCAGCGGCCTGCTTGTGGGGCAGGGTGACGTTGAGGCCGCGGCAGTCGATCGCCGCCAGGGCCCGCAGCACCACGGCCAGGTCCGCCGCCGCCACCGGCAGGGCCAGGTAGGCCCAGTCGAGGCCCAGCGCGGCGATGGCCGCGTTGTGCATCGCCGGTGAGAGGGAATGGCGCACCGGATCCCCCAGTACCCCCACCAGGGCGGTGCCGCCACCGATCGCCGGTGCTGTCGGGGGGGTCACCATGGGTTCGCGCGAGCCGCTGCCGCCCGACCGTAGATCCGCCGGATCCCAGGCTCCGACAGGCCGCCGGCCCTGCACCGGTACGGCATCGGTTCGGGAACCACACCTCGCCTGGGTCAACCCCTGATGCGGAAGATGGCTGAAGCCAGACATTCATCCACACCAGGAGGTGGTTATCCATGGGCAAGGTCGTCGGTATTGACCTCGGCACCACGAACAGTTGCGTCGCCGTGATGGAGGGCGGCAAGCCCACGGTGATCGCCAACGCCGAGGGTTTCCGCACGACGCCCTCGGTGGTCGCCTACACCAAGAACCAGGACAAGCTGGTGGGGCAGATCGCCAAACGCCAGGCGGTCATGAACCCGGAGAACACCTTTTATTCCGTCAAGCGTTTCATCGGCCGCCGGGTCGATGAGGTGAACGAGGAATCGAAGGAAGTGAGCTACGGCGTCGAGAAGGCCGGCTCCAATGTCAAGATCAAGTGCCCGGTGCTCAGCAAGCAGTTCGCCCCCGAGGAGATCTCGGCCGAAGTGCTGCGCAAGCTGGCCGAGGACGCCGGCAAGTATCTGGGTGAGACCGTCACCCAGGCGGTGATCACCGTCCCCGCCTACTTCAACGACTCCCAGCGCCAGGCCACCAAGGACGCCGGCAAGATCGCCGGCCTTGAGGTGCTGCGCATCATCAACGAGCCCACCGCGGCAGCCCTTGCCTACGGCCTGGATCGTAAGAGTAATGAGCGCATCCTGGTGTTCGACCTCGGCGGCGGCACCTTCGACGTCTCCGTGCTGGAAGTGGGCGATGGCGTCTTTGAGGTGCTTTCCACCAGTGGCGACACCCACCTGGGTGGCGACGACTTCGACAAGGTGATCGTTGATTACCTGGCCGACAACTTCAAGAGCAACGAAGGCATCGATCTGCGCCAGGACAAGCAGGCCCTGCAGCGCCTCACCGAGGCGGCCGAGAAGGCCAAGATCGAACTCTCCAGTGCCACCCAGGCCGAGATCAATCTGCCTTTCATCACCGCCACCCCGGAAGGCCCCAAGCACCTCGACCTCACCCTCACCCGGGCCAAATTCGAGGAGCTCGCCTCCAAGCTGATCGACCGTTGCCGGGTGCCGGTGGAGCAGGCCCTCAAGGACGCCAAGCTCTCCACCAGCGAGCTCGACGAGATCGTGATGGTGGGTGGTTCCACCCGCATCCCCGCGGTGCTGGAGCTGGTCAAGCGGATCACCAACAAGACCCCCAACCAGACGGTCAACCCGGATGAGGTGGTGGCCGTGGGTGCCGCCATTCAGGGCGGTGTGCTCGCCGGCGAGGTCAAGGACATCCTGCTGCTCGACGTCACCCCGCTCTCCTTGGGCGTGGAGACCCTCGGTGGCGTGATGACCAAGATGATCACCCGCAACACCACGATCCCCACCAAGAAGTCGGAGGTGTATTCCACCGCCGTCGACGGTCAGACGAACGTGGAGATCCACGTGCTCCAGGGCGAGCGTGAGATGGCCTCCGACAACAAGTCGCTCGGCACCTTCCGCCTCGATGGCATCCCCGCGGCCCCCCGCGGCGTGCCCCAGATCGAAGTCACCTTCGACATCGACGCCAACGGTATCTTGAGCGTCACCGCCAAGGACAAGGGCAGCGGCAAGGAGCAGAGCATCTCCATCACCGGGGCCTCCACCCTCAGCGACAACGAAGTCGACAAGATGGTGAAGGACGCCGAAGCCAACGCCACCGCCGACAAGGAGAAGCGCGAGAAGATCGACCTGAAGAACCAGGGCGAGACCCTCATCTACCAGGCTGAGAAGCAGCTGGGCGAACTGGGCGACAAGGTGGGCGCCGAGGACAAGGCCAAGGTGGAGGGCTTCTCCGCCGACCTCAAGGAAGCCCTTGAGAAGGACGACAGCCCGGCCATCAAGGCCAGCCTCGAGCAGCTCCAGCAGGCCCTCTATGCCGCCGGTGCCTCCGTGTACCAGCAGGCCGGGGCCGAGGCTGCTTCCGCCGGCGCTGCCCCTGGCGGCAACGGCACTGGCGCTGCCGCCGATGACGTCATCGACGCCGAGTTCACCGAGAGCAAGTGATCCCCGGGCCGCTCGGCCCGGATCCTGCCGCACCAAGCCCCCCTCGGGGGGCTTTTTCATGGGCCGCCGCTGCTTTTCGGCGCGGCACGGTGCGTCAGGCCCTAGGACGCCCGGCTTCGATCCGTTCGGCCACCCAGGCGGCGCTGGCCGGCGCCAGCAGCACCCCATTGCGGTAGTGGCCAGCGGCCAGCAGCAGCCCCGGCGCCGGCTGCTCCAGCAGGGGCGCCGGCTGGCCCACCGGTCGCGGCCGCAGGCCCTGCCAGTGGTGCACCACCTGTGCCTTTTGCAACCATGCCGGTGCCGCCCCCCCCAGCTGGCGCAGCTGGACCAGCTCGTCTGGGTCGGCCCTGCTGCCCGGTTCCAGGGTCGCCCCCAGCCACAGCCGCCGGCCGCCCTCCAGGTCGGGACGGGGCACCAGATTGAGGCCCCGCCACACCACCGTCCCAGGCCAGTTGCAGGGGAGGGGGGCTTCCAGTTCCAGCTCCAGGGCCTGGCCCAGCACGGGCTCCAGCGCCCAGCGGTCGCGCTCGATGCCGGGGACACTCTCCAGCAGGACGCCGGCGGCGGTTCCCGCGGCCAGCACCACCCAGGCCGCCTGCTCGGCGCCGCCGCCGGCCAGCGCCACCCGCCAGCCGCCCCGCTCGGGCTCGAGGGCGACAGCCGCCTCCGCCCGCAGCGCCAGGCCCCGCCGCCTGCCGTCCGCCGCCAGGGCGGCCAGGGCGGCACCGGGGTCGAGCTGCCCATCACGGCCGCAGTGGAGCCCTACCAGGGTGGGTTGGGGCAGGGTCGGCTGGAGCGGCTCCAGACGCTGCCGGTCCCAGAGCTCCAGGGGCAGACCCAGGGCCCGTTTGCGCGCCCCCAGCGCCGTCAGGCGTTCCTCTTCGGCGCCAGCGGCGGCCAGCAGCAGCACGCCGGCCCGGTAGGGGAGCGGATGCCCCCGCTGGGCCAGCTCACGGCGCCACTGGCTCCAGAGCTCCAGGCTGCGCTGTCGCAGCTCCCAGGCCCTGCCCCGGTCGCGGTGGAAGCTGTCGGCCATCAGCACGCCGAGGGCGGCGCGGCTGCCGCTGCGCTCGAGGCCCCCCGGGTCGTGATCCTCTGTGCCAGCGCCGGCCAAGTCGGGATCGAGCAGCAGCACCTGGTGGCCCCGGCACTGGAGCCACCAGGCGCAGGCCAGTCCAACGATCCCTGCCCCCACCACAATCACGGTGGCGGAGCCGGACGTAGGCGGCGTCCCTAGGGCCCCAGCTTCAGGCGTCGGAGTCGCTGCTGGAAGCGGGCTGGGGAGCCGGGGTGGAGGCCGACGGGGCCGGGGGCACGGCGTTCGGCACCTTGGCTTCAGCGGCGAAAGCTTCGGCCATGGCGACGGCCTCGGCCGGGATCACCTCGGCGTAGGCGCTGAAGCCTGTGGCCACTTTGATGTAGTCCTTGCGGAGGTTCTCGCCGTCCTGCAGACGGGCGGCCTCGTCGAGCTTGGCCAGGGAGGCCTTGAGCTTGGTGGCCCGCTTGCCGGCCTCGGCCCGGTCGGCCGGCAGCAGGCGCTGGTTGATGTAGAGCATCTGGCGACCCAGGTCCTGCATCGGACCGTGGATCAGGTTGCGGGTGAACACCCAGTTGCGGTCGTTGACCAGATCAGCCAGTTCGGGCAGGCGCTCCTTCGAGGCCAGGAACCCTTCGGCCTGGCGGGCGATCAGGGTCATGTCGGCTGGGCTGATCGTTGGAGGCTTGCGGGTCTGATCGCCCGAGCAGGCCACCAGAGAAACGCTGAGCACCAGGGCCACGGCGAGCAGGCCAAGGCGGCGCAGGCCAGCCATCAGGGAGATGGGCGCGGAAATCGACGCGACGGCCATGGGACGGTGCTGTGACGTGGCTGGCGCCGTGACTTTACCGGCCCGGCTGCGCCACCATGACGGTTCTGTCGGCTCCGATCCGGAAGCATCGATGCGTTCCCCCACGGCGATCCTGCAGCTGATCTGCCCCGATCGGCCAGGGCTGGTGAGCGAACTCTCGGGCTGGGTGGCCGCCAACGGCGGCAACATCCTCCACGCCGATCACCACACCGATGCGGGCGCAGGGCTGTTCCTGAGCCGGATCGAATGGGCTCTGGAGGGCTTCGGTCTGCCCTGCGAGGCCATCGTTCCGGCCGTGGCCGCCCTGGCGGGTCGTCTCGGCGGCGAGGGCCAGGTGCACTTCTCCGATGTCCTGCCCCGGGTGGCGATCTTCGCCAGCCGCCAGGACCATTGCCTGGTGGACCTGCTCTGGCGCACCCGCTCCGGGGAACTGCCGATGCAGGTGCCCCTGGTGGTGTCCAACCACCCGGATCTGGCAACGCTGGCGGCTGATTTCGGCGCCCGCTTCGTGCATCTGCCGATCACGGCGGCCTCCCGGGCGGAGGTGGAGCAGGACCAGCTGGCCCTGCTGGAGGAAGTAGGGATCGAGCTGGTGGTGCTGGCCAAGTACATGCAGGTGCTCAGCCCCGCCTTCCTGGCCCGCTTCTCCCAGGTGATCAACATCCACCACTCTTTTTTGCCTGCCTTCCAGGGGGCCCAGCCTTACCACCGCGCCTGGGATCGAGGGGTCAAGCTCATCGGCGCCACGGCCCACTTCGTCACCGAGGAGCTGGATGGGGGCCCGATCATCGAGCAGGCCACCATGCATGTCGGCCACCGTGACGAGGTGGAGGACCTGATCCGCAAGGGTCGTGACACCGAACGCCTGGCTCTGGCCAGGGCGGTGCGCCTGTTTCTGCGTCGCCAGGTGATGGTCTATCGCGGCCGAACCGCTGTGTTTGATTGAGCCGTGCCATGGGACCCGCCGCTGCTCCGGTGATCCGTTTCTCCGCCCTCGACGACCGCCTGCAGGCGTCTCGCCCGGCCGCCGCCACACCGCTGGGCTGGGGTTGTTTCCAGCTGGGGCTGTTCCTGCTGGCCAGTAGTGCCTTTCTCGGTGGCCTGGCCCTGCTGCTGGCCCTGATCCTCGGCAGCCGCAGCCGCCGTCCGGTTCTGGCCGATCGGGCCAATGCCGTGCTCCTGGTGGCGGCGGTGCTGATGGTGCTCGGCTGCTTCCGGGCCGCCAGCAATGGGCTGGCCTGGCTGGGGATGGGTAACTGGCTGCCCTTCTTCTGGGGTTTCTGGGGCTTCCAGGTGTATCTCGGCACCCCCGCCGCCCGCCGCCGGGTGGCGCTGGTCCTGGTGGCGGGAACGGTGCCGGTGATCCTCACGGGATTGGGCCAGCTCTGGTGGGGCTGGAGCGGACCCTTTCAGTGGCTGGGGGGTCTGATCATCTGGCACATCAAGGCCGGGGGCAATCCGCCGCAGCGGCTGGCGGGCCTGTTCGACTACGCCAACA
The DNA here is from genome assembly GCF_024345975.1 of Cyanobium sp. Cruz-8D1. Taxonomy (GTDB): domain Bacteria; phylum Cyanobacteriota; class Cyanobacteriia; order PCC-6307; family Cyanobiaceae; genus Cyanobium. Next base: position 122,803 of record NZ_JAGQCD010000002.1, read on the forward strand.
TCGCCGGGGCCTGGATGGTCCTGGCCTGGCCCTTCACCCTGGCGGCCCTGCTTGAAGCCCGCCAGGGCTGGCGGCGCCGGGGGGTGGTGCTGGTGATCGCCGCCAGCCTGGTGGCGGCGGTGTTCCTCACCGATTCCCGCAATGCCTGGGGGGGCCTGCTGCTGGCGGTGCCGCTGGTGGCGGGACCGGGCAGCTGGGTGTGGCTGCTGCCGGTGCTGCTGGTGGTGCTGGCGGTGATCGGTCTGGCCACCCTGCCCTGGGTGCCCCTGGGCCTGCAGGAGCTGGCCCGCCAGCTGGTGCCCGAAGCGATCTGGGGCCGGCTGATCGACCTTGAGCACGGCGGCCAGCGTCCGCTGGCGATCACCCGCCTGGCCCAGTGGCAGGTGGCCGTGGGGCTGATCGTCGAACGGCCCTGGCTGGGTTGGGGGGCGGCCGCCTTCAGCATCATTTACCCGATGCGTACCGGCGTCTGGCACGGCCACCCCCACAACCTGCCGATCGATCTGGCCTTGAGCCACGGGGTGCCGGTCGCCGTGCTCATCGTGGGGTTGGTGCTGTGGCTGCTGGGCCGGGCCGGCTGGCTGGGCATGGCCGGAGGCGGCCTGTTCGATCGAGCCTGGTGGGCCGCGACCCTGGTGCTGGTGGCGCTGCATGCCACTGACATTCCTCTTTATGACAGCCGCGTCAATGTGGCGGGCTGGGTGCTTCTGGCGGGTCTGCGCTGCTATCGCCAGCCAGCGCCTCCTGCCGATGCCTGAACAGGGTGGCCGGCGGCAGGGGCCCCTCCAGATGGGTCCAGGGCAGCACCCGCTGCTCATCCCAGGTGGCGTGGACCACCTCCTCCCAGGGGGGCGGCATCGGTAGGGGGAACGGCAGATCCGTGGGCGCCGCCACCTCCCCGGCCCGCGCCGCCCGGTAGGCCTTCTTCCAGCCGCCCTGGCTGTCGTGCTGGCCCCGCGCCGCGGCGATCACCGGCGCCAGGCGGCGGTCGCTGCGGGACAGCAGGGCCTGGATGACGCTCCAGCCGTAGCTCTCCGGTCGCAGCTCGATGCCCTTCGGCTGCAGGCGCCGCGCCAGCCGCTGCAGGCGTTTCTCCGCCTCCGGGCGCACCCCCTGCCACTGGAAGGGGGTGTGGGCCTTGGGCACGAAGGTGCTCACCCCCAGGCTGAGCCGTAGACCCGGGGTGGCTGTCTTCAGGGCCAGCAGCAGGTCGGCGGTGGCTTCGATGTCGGCGTCGTCTTCGCTGGGCAGGCCGGCCATGCCATAGAGCTTCAGGCCGCTGAGGCCACCTTCTTTGGCGTAGCGGGCCGCCGCGAAGATCTCCTCGCCGCTCAGCTTCTTGTTCACCACCCGGCGCATCCGTTCGCTGCCGCTTTCGATCGCGATCGTGAGCGACTTGCTCCCCCGCCGGGCCAGGATCCGCCCCAGCTGTGGGGTCACGGTGGCGGCCCGCACCGAGCTGACGCTCACCCGGGTGCCTTCGAAACGGTCCTGATCGAGCCAGCTGAGCAGGTCGTCAAACTGGGGGTGCTGGGTCACCGAGGCCCCGAGCAGGCCAAGCCGCTGCGTCACCGCCAGCCCGGTTTCCACCGCCGGGATCAGGCCGTCGTCGAGGGAGGCGGTGCGGAAGGGCAGGGTCAGGTAGCTGGCCAGGCAGAAGCGACAGAGCTCCGGGCAGCTGCGGGCCACCTCCACCATGTGGATCGACGGCCAGGCCGCCTGCGGCGTGATCACCGTGGAATGGCTCAGGGTGTTGCCGCGCCAGGTCTGCTTGGCGATGGTCGCCGGCAGGTCCGGCTCGATCGGCTCCACCGCCAGCAGGGCTCCTTCGCCGTTGTAGCGGGGGGCGTACAGCGCCGGCACGTAGACCCCGGGAACCCTGGCCAGGAGGCGCAGGCGCTCGGAACGGGGCAGGGCGCGCCCGGCCTCGAGCGCGTCGATGAAGGCGGGCAGCAGCAGCTCGCCGTCGCCGAGCAGCACCACGTCGAAGAAGGGAGCCAGGGGTTCGGGGTTGGCGGTGAGCACCGGCCCGCCGCCGAACACGATCGGGTCGTCCTCACCCCGCTGGTGACTCCAGAGCGGAATTCCCTGGCGCTCCAGCAGGTCGAGCAGCACCGGACCGTCCAGCTCCCAGCTGAGCGAGAGGCCGAACAGGTCGCAGTGGCGGTGCGGCGGGTCCCCCTGGTCGGTGAACAGCCGGCGCACATCGAGGTCGCCGCGGCGCGCCAGGCTGGCCCACACCACCTGATACCCCAGGCTGGTGATCCCCACCGAATAGCTGCTCGGAAAAGCAAGCACGGTGCGCAGCGCATCGGTTGCCGGCCGGGCTGGCTCAAACAGCAGGGTTTCCTGATTCAGGAGGGCGTCAGGGAGGGGAGTTCCAGCGTGTCACTTTGGACGACCAGGCGTCGCTTACTTAGGGTGGATGGCTTTACAACGCCCTTTCGATGCCCACCCTGCCAAGTTCCGTCGAGATCATCCTCGGGATCCTGGTGCTGTTCGGCGGCGGGGAGCTGTTTGTGGCTGGTTCCGTCGCCCTGTCCCTGCTGCTGGGCATTCCCCAGCTGGTGATCGGTCTGACGGTCGTTTCGCTGGGTACCAGTGCCCCGGAACTGTTCGTGAGCCTCATCTCCACATTCAACGGCGATGCCGACCTGGCCGTCAGCAACGTGGTGGGCAGCAACATCTTCAACATCCTGGTGGTGCTGGGCGCCAGCGCCGCCATCGTTCCTTTGCGCGTCAGGAGCCGCCTGGTGCGCAGGGATATGCCGCTGCTGCTGGGCATTTCCATGGCCGTGTGGGGGATGGCCTCCGCGGGCCGCGTCACCTGGCAGGCCGGGGTGGCGTTGCTGTTCGCGCTGGTGGCCAACGTCGTCTGGGAGATGCGCACCGCCTCGGAGGATTCTGAGGAGGCCGAAGAAGACATCGAAGAGGAACGGGCCACCCCGCTGGTGGCTGGCCTGAAGCTGGCCGCCGGCCTCGTCCTGCTGGTTTTGGGCTCGCAGCTGCTGGTGAAGGGGGCCACCACGGCCGCTGTGGCCCTGGGGGTGAGCCAGACGGTGATCGGCCTGACGATCGTGGCGGCCGGCACGTCCATGCCCGAGCTCGTCACCTCACTGGTGGCCGCCTACCGGGGCCGGGCCGATCTGGCCATTGGCAACGTGGTGGGCAGCAACCTGCTCAACCTTGTGCTGATCCTGGGCCTCTGCGCCGTGGCCTCCGGCGGCCGGGGGCTGGCGGTGGACCCGGTGATGGTGAGCCGCGACCTGCCGATCATGGTGGCCACCACCCTGGCCTGTCTGCCGATCTTCTGGACCAACGGGTCGATCTCCCGCGTCGAGGGCTGGTTGCTGCTGGGGCTCTACGGGCTCTATCTGGTGGAGCAGGTCCTGTCCGCCACCGCAGGAGGCGAGAGCGTCGACAACACCTACCGGTTCGTGGTGCTGGTGGCGGTGCTGCCCTTGCTGCTGGTGTTCCTGGTCTGGCAGGTGCTGCGCTGGAAGCAGCAGCGCAAGCTGCTGGCCGTTCAGGGCGGCGAATAGGAACGGGAGCTGTCGGGGCTGCCGGATCTCGGCCCCGGCCTTGATCCTGAGAGCTGTCGTCTGGCGCTGGCACGGCTCTGTGCCGATGCCGATGTGAGGGCGGTGCTGGTTTTCGGATCGAGGGCCCGGAGCGAGGCGCGTCCTGATTCCGACCTCGACCTGGCGGTGATCGTGCACCGACCCCAGCTCACCCCCGCCGAGAAGGCCGCCTGCTGGCAGCGCTTTCGCCAGGCCCTCGGGCCCCTCGGTGTGCGGGTCGACCTGGTGGTGGCCGGCGTCGCCGACGCCGAACGGTTGAGTGGCTCGCGCTGGCACGTGTTCGGCGATGTGGCCCGCGAGGGCAAGGTGCTCTATGTCGCCGGCTGAGGACGCGGCCCTGCTGCTGGCGATCGTGCGCCGCCATCTGCGCACCTTGCGCATCGGGCTCGATCCCGAGTATCCGGTGGAGGACTGGGGCTTCACTGGGCAGCAGGTGGTGGAGAAGCTGCTCAAGGCCTGGATCGTGCTGAGCGATCGCCGGCCTCCCCGGGTGCACGAACTGAGCGACCTGGCCTCTGTGGCAGGTCAGCCCCTGGAGCCCCGGCTGGCGGCGCTGCAGGAGTTCGCCGTGGAGGCCCGCTACGGGGAAGGGCCCTTCCCCCTGCCGGCCGAGCGATCGGAGCTGCTGGCTCTGCTGGTGACGGAGCTGGAACGCTGCGAGCGGGCTGTGGCAGGGCTCGGTTGATCGGTCAAGCCCGTGGGCGACCGGCGTTCAGCGCTTCGGAGTGAAGCTGGGTGGAGCTTCGTGCTCAAGTTTTTCCGTCCGAACCGGCCCCAATGCGGCGAGATTGGGTTCAACCACTCCCTGGATGGAGCGCTGACGGATGGCCAGCTTGGCCAAGGCAGCAGGGAGTTGCTCCGGTTCTGCCTAAGTCGATGGGGTGTCGTGGCGCTGAAAGGTGAACTCAGGCCATGTCAAGTGTTTGACGGCGTTGTCCTCAGGGCAACTCGAACTTATGCTTCCCACGGCGGAAGATTTTGGACTTAGATGGTTCTGGCCAAGAAGCATTCGAAGGATCGAGGAGATCAAGCTGGAAGACCCTTTTTGGGATCCCCTATAGCCCTTGATGCTCAGCTCGCAAGCATGCTCGTCGACATCGTTTGAGCAAGGCTGTGTAGGTCGACGAGCATTGACCGCATATCATCTCCACCTTCAAAGCAGGGCATGGAAGGGACGACGCCCTAAATCTTCAGCTGATCTCCTGGCAGATCTGGTGGGTTGTTGCGTAGGTGGGCCAGCTGATCTATATTGAAAGCTTGCCTAAACCAAGTGCACTTGCATGAATTGGCTAATTAAAGAAATCTATTCGACAGGTAAGGTGCATGATTCGGGAGGGCTAGATGTTGATCTTGCTGACTGCATCGATCCCCGCGAAGGGGAATTCCTCATTAAAGTTATACACGAAAATCCGCATATCAAAAGAACCCTAGAGATAGGCTGTGCTTATGGATTATCCGCCCTCCATATCTGCAATGCCGTTGATGGTCGGGAGGGAGCAATCCATACGATTATTGATCCATTTCAACACACGCAATGGCGCGGAATCGGAATAGGCAACCTTGCAAAGGCCGGTTTTCATAGCTGGGAGCTCATTGAAAAAAGAAGTGAGCATGTCTTGCCTGAACTTGATGCAAGCAATGCAACGAAGTATGATCTGATACTTATTGATGGCTGGCACACATTTGATCATACGATTGTTGACACCTTCTATGCCACTAGGCTGCTGAATGAAGGCGGTATCCTGGTTGTTGATGACGTTAATTTCCCCGCTGTTCGTTCTGTTATTAATCATCTGCTCACCTATCCCTGTTATCGTCTGATTGGTTCCGTGAATCGGCCGCGCCCTCTCTCAAGGCGTCAACATCTTTTGCGTACCCTAGTCTCCTTGCTCCCAAAAGAGAAGCGTGAGCTCTTCTTGTCCTCCTATGTGTGTCAACTTGTTGATTCGCGGGAAACACAGTCGTTGATGGTCGCGTTGAAGAAGGTTACTTCCGACGAGCGCGGTTGGGATTGGCATGAACCATTCGCCTAGTGCGGTTCGACGAACCCACCGCCTGACGAAACAGAGACCGACTACCTTTTGTGGGCAGCAGTTAAGGCGCCGTGTCAAGGGTCGGTCTGTGAACGATCTCTTTAGGGACGCGACACTTTGAACAATGCCATTCACCGGAGCCGCCACCTTAAGAATTCCTACACCGGGTAAAAGTTCGGTGCCCCGGTGATGGCAAGCGACAGGCGGCACAAACGGAGATTCCATGCGAATTCCACAGGGCTTCAGTACCGTCACTCCGTACTTCTTCGTGGAAGGTGCTGACCACTTTCTTCAATTCCTCGCCGAGGCATTTGGTGGTGTCGAGATTGGCCGCCACATGAACGGTGAGCGTATCGCGATCGCACATGTGCGGCTTGGAACATCAGCTGTCATGGTCAGTGCGGCATCAGCAGTGTTTCCTGCCATGCCGGCTTCTTACTACCTGTATGTCGAGAACGCTGATGAGGCGATGTTGAAGGCCATTGCTGCGGGGAGTGTAAAGATCATGGATGTAGCGACCATGCCATACAACGACAGGCAGGCCGGCATCTGAGACCAGTTCGGAAATCTGTGGTGGTTGTCGGAGCGCCTGACAGATGATCCGTCCTGAAGGGCTGGCTGTGCGCATCACCTTGCGGCACTGCCCACCCATTCATTGCATAGGCGGTAAGAAACGTTCCCGGGAGCAAACCAGGTAGGGTTTGCCTTGGCCCCGAGCAAAGGACCGATGCGTGCTCCCCTCGCCTTTGCTGTTTCTGGCCTTCTGGCCATCAGCCTCCCGGCTGGGGTTGGACTGGCCCAGAGCGCGATCGAGAGTCAGAGAGGGTCACGTTTCGTGCCGGAGCTGATTCCACCCTGCTGAAGGGCCAGCTCAAGGGCGACCAGACCGTCGATTACAAGCTTCGGGCCGGCGCCGGTCAGACCCTGAGCGTGGAACTCAAGGGTTCCAACCCGCAGAACGACTTCAATGTGATGGCGGCCGGGACCGACACCGCCCTGTTCATCGGCAGCAGCTCCGGCAATCGCTTCCGTGGGCCCTTGCCCAGCGATGGCGATGTCAGGGTGAGGGTGTTTCTGATGCGGCCGGCGGCGCGCCGCAACGAAACGAGCACCTACAGCCTCAAGGTGGGGATCGGCGGTGCTCCCCTTGCCCCCGTGCCCGCGTCCCGCGATGCGCTGATCCCAGGCACGCCGTTCCACGCCTCTGCGGAGGTGCCCTGTGGGTCCGTGAACAGCGCCAAGGCCACCAGCTGCAAGGCCTCCGTGATCCGACGGGCCTACAACAGTGCCACGGTGGTGGTGATGAACCCCGAGGGTCAGAAACGCCAGTTCCTGTTCGTGAAGGGCAAGGCTGTTGCTTCTGATCAGCCCGAAACGCTCTCGGTGCAGCGGCGCGGCGATGTGTCGGTGCTGCTGCTTGGGGAGAACTTCGAGCGCTATGAAATCGTCGACGCCCTCGTGGTGGGGGGCTGAGGTCCCAGCCCGTGGTGAGGGATGGCGCCGTGAATGGCACGTTTTAGCTCTGGCCGCCAAAGCAGCCCTGGAGGGCCTGCTCCAGCGCCGCGCCTGGGTGACGTTGTCGACACGCAGCAAGACCGCTGACGGTGTCGAGCTGGCGGAGATCATTCCCGTTGGTTCGACACTGCCGATCAACCTGTGCCTGGTGCAAGTCGGCTTGGCGGCGCTGGATCGCCAGGCCGCGAGCCCGTGCAACCAGGAGATCTACAGAGAGGCGGAGTTGAGAGTCCGTACCATGCAATTTGGACTCTGGAGGCCATCGCCGGGAATTCGATCGAGGCAGCCCTGACCCATTCGCTCCCTGGACCCACGCACGGCGCGGGCTCGCCATCTCAGACCTCCGCCAGCACCTTCGCCTCCTCCTCCACGCTCACCACCCTCCCGGCATCCTCGAAGCCGTCGATCTGGTCGAAGTTGAGGTAGCGGTAGAGCTGGTCCGAGAGGGGATCGATCCTGGCCGCCGCGATCTCCAGATACTCGGCCGGGGTGGGGATGCGGCCCAGCAGGGCGCACACCGCCGCCAGTTCGGCGCTGCCCAGGTACACCTGGGCGCCGTTGCCGAGGCGGTTGTTGAAGTTGCGGGTGCTGGTGGAGAACACGGTGGTGTTGTCCTCGACCCGGGCCTGGTTGCCCATGCACAGGGAGCAGCCGGGCAGCTCCATGCGGGCGCCGGCGGTCTCGAACTTGGCGGTGTAGCCCTCGGCGCGCAGCACCTCGTCGTCCATGCGGGTGGGTGGGCAGACCCATAGCCGGGCGGCGCTGGTGCCGGCCCCATCCAGCACCGTGGCGGCGGCGCGGTAGTGGCCGATGTTGGTCATGCAGGAGCCGATGAACACCTCATCGATCCGGTCGCCCGCCACCTCGCTCAGCACCTTGACGTTGTCGGGGTCGTTGGGGCAGGCCAGGATCGGTTCGCTCAGGCTGTCCAGGTTGATGTCGATCACGGCGGCGTACTCGGCGTCGGCATCGGCCTCCATCAGCACCGGATCGGCCAGCCAGGCCTCCATCGCCTTGATCCGCCGCGCCATGGTGCGGGCATCGCTGTAACCCCGCGCGATCATGTTCTTGAGCAGCGCCACATTGCTGCGCAGGTATTCGCTCACCGTCTCGACGCTCAGCTTGATCGTGCTGCCGGCGCAGGAGCGTTCGGCGGTCGCATCCGTCAACTCAAACGCCTGCTCCAGCTTCAGATCGGGGAGTCCTTCGATCTCCATGATGCGGCCGCTGAAGATGTTCTTCTTGCCGGCCTTCTCCACCGTCAGCAGGCCCTGCTGGATGGCCACGTAGGGAATGGCGTTGACCACGTCCCGCAGGGTGACGCCGGGTTGCAGGGAGCCGGAGAAGCGCACCAGCACCGATTCGGGCATGTCGAGGGGCATGGCGCCGATGGCGGCGGCGAAGGCCACCAGGCCGGAGCCGGCCGGGAAAGAGATACCGAGGGGGAAGCGGGTGTGGCTGTCACCGCCGGTGCCCACGGTGTCCGGCAGGAGCATGCGGTTGAGCCAGCTGTGGATGATGCCGTCGCCGGGGCGCAGGGCGACGCCACCGCGGGAGCTGATGAAGTCGGGCAGCTCGGCGTGGGTCTTGAGGTCGACAGGTTTGGGGTAGGCGGCGGTGTGGCAGAAGCTCTGCATCACCAGATCGGCGGAGAAGCCCAGGCAGGCCAGCTCCTTCATCTCGTCGCGGGTCATCGGCCCGGTGGTGTCCTGGCTGCCGACGCTGGTCATCAGCGGTTCGCAGCTCGTGCCGGGGCGCACGCCCGCCAGGCCGCAGGCCTTGCCCACCATCTTCTGGGCCAGGGTGAAGCCCTTGCCGGTGTCGCTGGGGGCCACCGGCCGGATGAAGGCCTCCGAGGCGGGAAGGCCCAGTTGCAGCCGCACCTTGTCGGTGAGCGAGCGGCCGATCAGCAGGGGGATGCGGCCGCCGGCCCGCACTTCGTCGGCGATGGTGCTGGGCTTGAGCTCGAAGCGGGCGACCACCTCCCCGGCACCTGGCTCGCCGGCGGCCCGCTCGATCGTGCCGGCGTGGGGCCGGATCGTGATCACGTCGCCGCTGTTCAGTGCGCTCACGTCGCACTCGATCGGCAGGGCGCCGGAATCCTCAGCGGTGTTGAAGAAGATCGGCGCGATCTTGCTGCCCAGCACCACCCCGCCGCTGCGCTTGTTGGGCACGTGGGGGATGTCGGTGCCGATGTGCCACAGCACCGAATTGATGGCGGATTTGCGGGAGCTGCCCGTTCCCACCACATCGCCCACGTAGGCGAGCGGATGGCCCTTGGCCTTCAGCTCAGCGATCAGGGCCAGCCCTTCGGGCATCCGCGTCTCCAGCATCGCCAGGGCGTGCAGGGGGATATCGGGACGGGTGGTGGCGTGGGTGGCCGGGGAGAGGTCGTCGGTGTTGGTCTCCCCCGTCACCTTGAACACCGTGACGGTGATAGCCTCCGGCAGGGGGGCACGGGCGTGGAACCATTCGGCCGCCGCCCAGCTGTCCACCACCTGGCGGGCCAGGGGGTTGGTTTCGGCCAGCTCCAGAACATCGTGGAAGGCGTCGTAGACGAGAAGCGTGCGGCTCAGTCCCCGGGCGGCTTCGGCAGCGATGGCGGCCTCCGGGCAAGAGAGCAGGGCGATCAGGGCGCCGACGTTGTAGCCGCCGATCATGGTGGCCAGGAGTCCGGTGGCCTCCAGGGCGCTCACCAGGGGGCTCGCTGCGCTGCCCTGGGCCACGGCGCTGAGCCAGCCGGCCTTCACGTAGGCGGCCTCATCCACCCCCGGCGGGATGCGTTCGCCCAGCAGGTGCAGCAGAAACGCTTCCTCCCCGGCGGGTGGGTGCTCCAGCAGCTGGGTGAGGGCCTGGGCCTCGGGTGCCGTGAGCGGCAGGGGCGGCACGCCGAGGGCTTCACGGGCGGCGGCGGCCTCGCGGTAGCTGGGGAGCAGGTCGGCGGGCGAGAGGGACATGGGGGAGTGGGTCCGGGTCGTACCCCCGGCTGGCATGGGCATGGCCCCCATTGTTCTTCCCCGCGGGGCCGCCCTCTGGTGACGACGGCTGCAGAAGTCGCCGAAGGCGTCAGTGCCGTCAGTTCGTAGGCTGGAGGGCCTGACCAATCTCCGCCGGCCGCAGCGCATGATCCCCACCTCCGATCTCCACGTGGTGGAAACCCGGCCGCTGGTGCCGCCGGCGCTTCTGCATGCGGAGTTGCCCCTGTCCGAGCAGGCCGCCCGCACGGTGCAGCAGGCGCGCGAACGGATCAAGGCCATCCTGCACGCCGGTGACCAGCGGGTGCTGGTGATCGTCGGCCCCTGTTCGGTCCACGACGTGGCCGCCGCCCGCGAGTACGCCGGCGCCATCGCCCAGGCCCAGCGCCGCCACCGGGGCGAGCTGGAGATCGTGATGCGGGTCTACTTCGAGAAGCCCCGCACCACCGTGGGCTGGAAGGGAATGATCAACGACCCCCACCTCGACGGCAGCTACGACATCAACACCGGCCTGCGCCGCGCCCGTTCCCTGTTGCTGCACCTGGCGGAGCTGGGCCTGCCGGCGGCCACCGAGGTGCTCGATCCGGTGGTGCCCCAGTACCTCGCCGATCTGATCAGCTGGACCGCCATCGGCGCCCGCACCACCGAAAGCCAGACCCACCGCGAGATGGCCTCGGGCCTGTCGATGCCGATCGGCTTCAAGAACGGCACCGACGGCAGCGCCGCCACCGCCATCAATGCCATGGAGGCGGCCGCGAGGCCGCACCATTTCCTGGGCATCAACAAGGAAGGCCAGGCCGCGATCGTCTCCACCACCGGCAACCCGGATGGCCACCTGGTGCTGCGGGGGGGCAAGAGCGGCACGAACTACCACCCAGAGGCCGTCGAGGCCGCGGCGGCCCTGCTGGCCCGCGACGGCCTGCCGGCCCGGCTGATGGTGGATTGCAGCCACGGCAACTCCAACAAGGACTACCGCCGCCAGGGCGAGGTGCTGCGCCAGGTCGCCGACCAGGTGCGCCAGGGTTCTGTCCATGTGATGGGGGTGATGCTGGAGAGCCATCTGGTGGAAGGAAACCAGAAGATCTCCGCCGATCTTGCCTCCCTCACCTACGGCCAGAGCATCACCGATGCCTGCATCGATCTGGACACCACCCTGGATCTGCTGGTCGAACTCGCCGAGGCCGTCCAACAGGCCCAGGCCCGCAGTCTGGCCCTGGCCTGAGGGGTTCATCAGCACTCTGAAGCTGTGAGTGCTGATTCGATCGTCTGCAACAGACTGTTCTTGGTGAACAGTTAACTGGTCCGCCCTGGGTACGTTTGGATCGGCAAGATCAACGAGGTCCGCTGATGTCCTATCTCCTGCAGTTCTGCGGGTTGTCGGATCCGTTGCAGTTGTTTTATCTCGAACAGAAGTCCGCTTCCCCGGCCTCGGGCCACCCCACCCCGGGCCCGATCTATGGCGGCTTCCGCCCTTTCCAGCTGGATGATCTGCTGGGTTGGGCCCTCGACACCGCCGGGGGCCGCAGCTGGGACGGCGAGGCCATCCAGCGGCTGGTGCTCGACGTCTGGATGGAGCGGGCCGATGTGATCCGCCAGTGGCAGCTGCGGCTGCGGGAGGAGCCGGCCGAGCGGATGCTGGTGGCCGGGATCGGCACCCAGCGCGACTGGGAGTTCCGCTGCGAGCAGCTCCTGAAGGGCTGAGCACGGCCCCACACCGTCGTGGGCCTGCGTCTCACTCGACCTGGATGCCGAACAGGTCCCGCATGCGCGCCAGGATGGAGGTCTGGCGCCGGGCCGCATCGGGGGAAGAGAGCTTCTCGAGTTCCGAGCGCCGTTGGCCCACGATCGCCGCCAGGGCGTCCAGCACGCCGGCATCGTCCTCCACCAGGGGCATGAAGTCGTCCCGTTCCACCTCCAGCAACACGCATTCCCCCCGCGACCGCACCGTGGCCGTGCGGGGTTCCCCCGTACACACGGTCATCTCGCCGAAGATCTGATCACGTCCCAGCACTGCCACCGACCGGCCCAGGGGGGAGCCATCGGCCTTGAACACCTCCACCTCGCCATCCACCACCTGGAAGAGGGCGTCGCCCTCCTCTCCCTCTCCCTCGCCCACGATCGTTTCGCCTGAGCCGAAGCGCAGGCAGCGCACCTCAGGGGCCAGCCGCATCACCTGCTCCTGGTCCAGCTGGGCAAACAGCCAGTTGCGCCGCAGCAGTTCCGCCGTCAGGGAGGCATCCACGCCGGTGGGATGGGCCGGATCCCGGGGCGTTTGGCGGCGCTTCAGCTCCCGCACCGGATAGGGCAGCTCCCAGCCCTGCCGCTCCAGGGCGTACCAGATCTGCTCCAGCAGTTCGCTGCGCCACCGCAGCCGATCGCCCTCCGAGGCTCCCCGTTGGTACCCCTGCAATTCGTAGCGGATCAGGGAGTCCTCGTAGGAGAGGATCAGCACCTCCGGGGGTGGATCGATCAGCACCAGGGTATTGTCAGCCATCACCCGCAACAGCAGCTGGCGGGCCCGGGCCGGCGGGATCTCGTAACCCAGGGCGATCTCGAAGCGGTTCCCCACCGGCTCGTGCTGGCTGAACCGCCGCATCGGGTTGTCCGCCACCGTGTTGTTGGGCAGGTTCACGGTGGAGCCATCCCTGCGGCGCAGGCGGGTGTTCATCAGATGCAGCGACTCCACCGTGCCGTTCTCCTCGCCGACGCTGATCCAGTCCCCCTCCCGGAAGGGCGGATCCAGCTGCAGTTCGATGCCGGCGAACAGATCCTTGAGCGATTCCTGGGCCGCCAGGCCGATCACGGCGGTGAGCACGGCTGAGGTGGTCACCAGGCCCACCAGGTTGAGGTTGGCCAGGCGCTGCAGCACCAGCACGGTGGCCACCGCCGACAGACCCAGGCTGAGCAGGTCGCGCAGGATCTTGGCGGTGGGACGCCACCAGCCCAGGGCCTCCGGACACTCCAGGGCCAGCCAGGCCAGCAGGCCGGCCGATCAGGGCATAGGCGGTGGCCAGTTCGTCCAAGGCGGCGAGCCACTGCACCCCGGCCGGTCGGGCTGTCGTGCCGAGCACCCACCACAGCAACACCGCCAGCAGCGGCGGGGCCGGGAGGCGAAAACGGCGGCTGGCGAGCCTTAACCCCAGCAAGGCCGCCACCAGGGCCAGACCGATCAGGATCCGCTCGATCGGCCCCATCAGCTCAGCACCCGCCATAGCCCCGCCACCGCCATCGGCACGCTGAAGTTATCGATGCCCAGCAGGGCCCATTGCTCCAGCCCCGTGGCCACCAGGGCGATCAGCACGATTGCGGCCGGTGCCGGCACGGGGCCGCCGCCCAGCTGCCCCAGGGTCAGCAGAACGGTAAGGCTGGCGAGCCCCATGGCGGCTGTGCCCACCAGGGAACGTCGCTCGCCGAGCACCGTCCAGGACGGGGAAGGAATCAACGGTCCCAGCAGACCGGCGAGGCCGTCACCGAAGGCCATCACCAGAACGCCGGCGGCCACCGTGGCGGGATGGGCGGGCCACCAGAGCCAGAGCAGCAGGGTGATCGAGGCGCCGTAGGCGATCGTGCCGTAACTGCGTCGTTCCACGTCCTCGATCGCCGGCAACACCCGCACCCGGTGGTTGAGGGCCGCCAGCAGGGTGATGGCGCCGGCGGCGGGCACCGCGATCAGGCGCTCCACCCCGAAGGCCCAGGCGATCAGCACCACCGGCCCGGCACCGATGTGCACCAGCTTGCGGCTCCACTCCCGTTGCTCGGGCCAGCGGCGGCGCAGCAGCAGGGCCGCGCCACTGAGCACGGCCAGCCAGGCGGCCACCAGCAGCACACCGGTGAGCTGGGCAGCCCCGTCGAGTTGGGTCGGAAGGACCAACGCCAGCACCGATGGTGGGGTCAGGCGGCCTGGTGCAGATTGCTCATCAAGCGCAGCTTCATGATCGCCTTGGCCTCCAGCTGACGCACCCGTTCGCGGGAGACATTGATCTGGCGGCCGATCTCCGCGAGGGTGAGGGGTTCGGCCCCCTCCAGCCCGAAGCGGAGCCTGAGGATCTTCTGTTCCCTCTCGTTGAGCTGGGAGAGCCAGGCACCGAGATGCTCCTTCTGAAGATGGCGATCCATCGAATCGAAGTGCTCGTTGCTGGCCGGGTCAGCGATCAGCTCACCCAGGGTGCTGCGGTCTTCCTCACCCCGGGCATGGGCATCCAGGGAGGCGCAGGGGGCGCTCTGGGTCATCAGTTCTTCGAGCTCCTCGGGCCGCATGCCCATGGCGTGGGCCAGTTCGAGCCGGTTGGGCTGGCGCCCCAGCCGGTGGGAAAGCTCGCGGGTGATCCGCCGCATCTTCGAGAGCTTCTCGCTGATGTGAATCGGCAGACGAATCGTGCGGGCGCTGTTATCGATGGCGCGGGTCATGCCCTGGCGGATCCACCAGTAGGCATAGGTGGAGAACTTGTAGCCCATGGCGGGGTCGAACTTGTCGACAGCCCGCTCCAGGCCGATCGCCCCTTCCTGGACCAGATCGAGTAATTCCAGACCCTGATTCTGATACTTCTTGGCCACGCTCACCACCAGGCGCAGGTTGGCGGCCATCATGCGGTCGCGGGCCCGTTGGGCCATGCGCAGTTGTCGCTTCTGACGAGCCGTGAGCTCACCATCGACGAGGGCCAGTAGCTTCTTGCCGGCCTGGACGTGGTGGGCCAGCTCAATTTCTTCGGCCGGTGTGAGAAGAGGCACACGGCCGATGGTGCTGAGATACCAACCAATGGAATCAGCGCTGATGCGCCCTCCCTGGCGGGCGGCTGTCTTGGAACTGACTGAACCGCCACTGGGTTTCGCCTTGCTAGGCGAAGCCGCGTCGGCACTGCTTTTCAGCAGTGAGAGGGCGGAATGCAGAGGTGTCCCCATCACCCCAGGCTCCCGAATGAATTTGGCCGGAATGTAGCACTGCAGGATGGGTGAAACCAGATTCTTTTGGAAGATTGTCTGTAAGCTGTCAGAAAAATGTTGCTTATGTCGTGATGGCTACGCATTGGCGGCGCTGACGAGGCCGCCCCGCCAGCGCTCCATGAGGAGGTTCTGCGTCATTTTAGCCTCGCCGGAGTGCTGACGCTGTGCAAAGTGTCCATCGCTGTGCATGTGCCAGGCGCCGGTATCGCTCAGGTAAAGGTCAAGCAAAGCCTCGATCTGTTTCTGCAGGCGTGGATCCTCGATCGGTGCCACCGCCTCGACGCGCCGATCCAGGTTGCGGGGCATCCAGTCGGCGCTGCCGAAGAACATCTCCGGCTGGCCGCCGTTGCCGAACCAGAAGAGCCGCGAATGCTCCAGGAAGCGACCGATCACGCTCACCACGCTGATGCCCTCGCTGACCCCTTCGAGCCCGGGGCGCAGGCAGCACATGCCGCGGATGATCAGCTCGATCCGCACGCCGGCCGCGGAGGCTTCATAAAGCAATGCAATGATCGCCGGGTCGACCAGGGCATTCATCTTGGCCCGGATGTGTCCACCGCGACCTTCGCGGGCATGGTCGATCTCCCGGCGGATCAGCCCTTCCATCCCCTTGCGCAGGGTGACGGGCGCCACCAACAACTTGCGGAAACTCTGCTGCTTGGAGAAACCCGTGAGGTAGTTGAACAGCTCCACCAGGTCCTGGCCAAAATCCTCCCTTGCCGTAAGCAAGCCGACATCGGTGTAAAGCGAGGAGGTCTTGGAGTTGTAGTTGCCGGTGCCGATGTGCACGTAGCTGCGCAGGGTTCCCTTCTCACGCCGCACCACCAGCAGCACCTTGGTGTGGGTCTTGAGCCCCAGCACCCCGTACACCACATGCACCCCGGAGCGTTCCAGCTGGCGGGCCCACTGGATGTTGTTGTCCTCGTCGAAGCGGGCCTTGAGCTCCACCAGGGCCATCACCTGCTTGCCGTTTTCGGCGGCCCGGATCAGGGAGGCCACCACCGGCGAGTCCTTCGACGTGCGGTAGAGGGTCATCTTGATGGCCAGCACCGAGGCATCGGCGGCGGCTTGGTTGAGAAATTCCTCCACTGAGGTGGAGAAGAGATCGAAGGGATGGTGCAGCAGCACATCGCCGCGGCGCAGCACCGAGAAGATGCTCTCGAATTCCTCCTGCTTGATCGACCCGTCTTCCAGCTGGCTGCGCTGGGCCCGCACCAGGGAAGGCACGGTGCGGCCCTTGTGGGGGGCGTCTTTCAGCTGGCTGAGGGGGATCGCCATCAGGCTCATCAGATCGTCGAGGCCGAGGGGACCGTTGGTGCGATAAATGTCCTTCGGTTCCACGTCGGTGCCCTCCATCAGCAGGTGCACCACCTCCTCGGGCATCTCGTCGGCCACCTCCACCCGCACCACTTCGCCGCCGACGCGCCGCTTGCGCAAGCCCTCCTGCAGGGCCTCCATCAGGTCGTCGGCCTCCAGGTCCCGCAGTTCCAGGTCAGCGTCGCGGGTGATGCGGAAGAAGTAGTGCCCCTCGATGGTCATGCCGGGGAACAGCCAGCGCAGGTTGAAGGCCACCAGCTGCTCCAGGGGAACCGCCGTGAAGCCAGGAGTGGGCACGATGCCGCTCAGCTCGGCGGGGATCGGCACGAAGCGGGGCAGGATCTTCTGGGGCACCTTCACCCGGGCGAACTGCTGCCGGCCGGTGTCAGGGTCGCGGATCAGGGCCGCCACGTTGAGGCTCAGGTTGCTCAGGAACGGAAACGGGTGGGCCGGGTCGACGGCCAGGGGTGTGAGCACCGGAAAGATCGCCTTGCGGAAATAGTCGTCGGCCCAGGTTTTCTGGGCCTCGTTGAGCCGCAGGTAATCGAGCAGCTGGACGCCGTACTCGGAAAGGTGGGTCTTGAGGGAATGGCGGTAGTGCTGCTGTTGCATCTCCAGCAGGGGACGCAGCTTGGTGTGGATCGCTTCCAGCTGTTCCTGGGGCGTCAGGCCGTCGTCACTGCGGCTGGTGACGCCGGCCTCCACCTGGGACTTCAGCGAAGCCACCCGCACCATGAAAAATTCGTCGAGGTTGTTGCTGAAGATGGCACTGAATTTGGCCTGCTCCAGCAGGGGCGTGTGCTCGTCGAGAGCCTGGGACAGCACCCGATGGTTGAAATCGATCCAACTCTGCTCGCGGTTGATGTAGAGATCGGGAGCGACGACCGGCTGCGACGACATTCGGCGGAGCTCCGAGGGCATGGGGGAAAGGCAACGTAGCAATGGCGATCCCGCCGTCAGGGTGTCGCCTCTGCTTGACGCTGGGATCCTGCTGCCACAAGCCACACCACAACAGCCATCAGGAGAATTCCCAGCCAGAACGGGCTGCGGCGGCCGATGGTCTCGTAGGCCAGCCCCGCCAGGGGCGGTCCGAGGAAGCTGGCCAGGCTCTGCAACCCCTGCAGGCTGCCGAGGGCGGCGCCCTGGCCGCTGTCGGCGAGGCGCCGTGACACCAGGCTGCGCAGGCTGGGGGTCACCAGCCCGGTGCCCAGGGCCAGCAGTGCCACCGCGGTGAACACCACGGGCACGGCGTTCTGGCGTTCCGCCAGGGGCACCAGCAGGAAGCCCGCCATGACACAGCCCAGGCCGATCTGGGTGAGGCGCCACTCCCCCAGCCGCTGCACCAGCGGACCGATCAGTCCGCCCTGCACCACCGTGGCCACCACGCCCACCACCAGGAAGGCACCGGCCGAGAGGCCCGGCCCCCAGCCGAACACCTGCTTGAAATAGAGCACCAGCAGGGCGGTGAAGCCGCTGAAGCCGAGGAAGAAGAGGAAGAAGGCGGCGCAGAGGCGGCGGACCCTTGGATTGGCGAACACCCGCTGCAGCTGGCCGAAGGGCTGCAGCTCCCACTGCCTGGGCAGGGGCAGACGGGCCTCGGGCGGATGGGTTTCCGGCAGCAGGGTCACCACCACCACCAGGTTCAGGATCGCGAAGCCCACGGCGAGCAGCAGCGGCAGGCTCACGTTGATGCGGCCCAGCACGCCGCCGAGGGCCGGGCCGAGGATGAACCCCAACCCGAAGGCCACGCCGATCAGGCCGAAGGCCCTGGCCCGCCGCTCCGGGGTCGAGATGTCCGCCAGCACGGCCGCAGCTGTGGCGGCCGTGCCGCCGCTCACGCCATCGATCAGGCGGGCGGCGAACAGCAGGGCCAGGGGCAGACCACTGGCGGCGGCCTGCGGCCAGAGGCGGCCCCAGGGCAGGATCACGGTGAGGGCGAACAGGCCCAGGCCCAGCACCGAACCGGCCACGCAGATCGTGATCACGGGCCTGCGGCCGTAGCGATCACTGAGGGCGCCGATCAGGGGGGTGAAGGCGAACTGGGCGAGGGCATAGCTGCCGGCCAGCAGGCCGAGGGTGCGGCCGTCGGCGGTGAAATCCGCCAGCAGGAACGGCAGCAGCGGGAACACGATGCTCTCCCCCAGCCGGTCGTTGAGCAGCGTCAGGAAGGCGCAGAAGAGGGGGGAGGGGCGCGAGAGGCGCACGGCGGGGAGCCGGGGGGCCAGGGCACCATCCCATGGCGGGGGGTGGCGTGGCAGAGATAATTGAAAGTCTGGTCAAGTCGCCCATCCCCGCCTAATCTCAGTCACCGCGATCAGCTTGGTGATGGCGTGGACCGCTGCGGCCAGGCTTGCTTTCCATGCACCAGCTGGCTCCTCACCATTTGCAGCATGGCTTTTGGCGTGGTGCGCAGGCCGGTGAGAAGGAGGTGCCGCTAGAGGGATGGCTTGTCCGGTCAGCTTGGGGCTGACGACCAGCCTGACGATCCAGCTGTAGCTGGGCCAGGCCTCTGTCGTGAAGTTAGAAGCCTGTTCGGCCCTGAGGGCTCAGTTGGTTGTCCGCGCCCGTGACCACGCTCTGCAACCGCTGCGCAGTAAGAAATCATGCGGGAGTAGAGGAATCGCGCACTGATCGGGCAATGCTGAGTCTGTTGGTTTGCTCACTCCTCCTCTTCGAGGAGGCAGCGCCAACGGAGATGCCTTCGGCTACATCGTGAAAAGGAAGTCGGCACCCTGCTCCGTGAGCTGCTCCATAATGGTGTCTGCGTGCGAAGCGCGCCGGCCTGGAGGAGGACGCTCTCCAGATCCATGGTGGAGAGCAGCTTCCGCAGATCCGGGCCCTCTTGGTTCTCGAGGGAGTCATCGGTGGTTTGGGTCATCGCCCAAGTGAGCTTCTCGGAGTAGAAGATCACTTGGGCAATGAAGGAGACCAGCCGCCGACCTAAAGGCGAATACAGGGGGGGCGGTTTGCGTAATGCACTTGGTGCATAAGTGCCTGGTCAGATCCTCTCCATATAGCTCAGCCTGAACCTGAAGTTTAGTCGCGACTGAGAAGAATGCCTTTGCGCTGATCAGTTATCTGGTTTTCCCCTAAGCCAATAGCTGCTTGATATAGCCGATTGCTTTGGCTTGCCCGATTCGCCAAGTCAGGCAGGCTCCATAGATCAGTCTGGAAAGTCTGGGGAAGGCGTGACTGTGTACCTGTCTGGATAAAATTAGCCTCAGGGGGAATTGCAAACGCAAAGATCCATGAAGCCCATGGCCAATCAGTAGCTCAAAGATAGATGGCTTAATGCGTTGAATATATTCAACGAAAATCCAGTCCCAGCCCGGAGAAAGCATTCGATGCTGGCATTTCCGAAGGCGTTGTTCCGGCTGATAGTCGCTGATCATGCTATCGACTTGACAGAACTCACTGATATGGCGACTGGCTCTTGCCTTGTCTCTAGATAGTGCTCGCGTAGTTGTTGAGTGGCTCCGAAACCACGATTGCACATTGGGTATATAGCAAACATGGCCATCGGTATTGGTAAGGTAATGAAGCCAGAAAAGCCAGTCTCCAGCGAAAAGAAAATTGCCTAGGATTGGCTGAATGCTCATGCATGTAAGGGCCTGATCACGCCTGAATATTACAGCGCTGGCGTTGGGTATGACATTGCCTTGGGTGAGAAATCGCCTGCAAAACTGATCGCTAGATATGCTGAAGCTCTTCTTCCATAGCTTGCTGTCAAACGCCTCCGGCCAATAGAAACTGTCTTCGCTGATGTGAGTTCCATTGGCATCAATCTCTGAAGAGCGGCAGTAAGACAATAAAACCTCTTGACCCATGCATTCTAATATAGTGGCTAGAAATGTTGGAGGGCATGAGTCGTCGGATTCTGCTATCCAAATATATCGGCCTCTGGCTTTTTTGATGCCCTTCAGCCATTGACTGCAAGGAGACCCTGAATTGCGATCATTGGTCATCAGCAGGTGTGGAAAATCAGAGAGCTCGTTGCGGATAATCTCCAGCGAATGATCACTTGAGGCATCATCTAGAACTATTAGCTCGTAATCCTTGAAGGTCTGGCTGCGGATGGATAAGAAGCGTTCGGGGAGAAAATGGGCATGATTGTAATTGGGTACGATCACGCTAACTAGGGGTATTTCTGAAGAAGCCCACACCCCAAGGTTTTCATGAATGTGATGAGACGGAGTCTGCGTGGACGTGTTCATGGGTTTCATGGCGTGCTTGCCAGATCTCTAATCGATGTGCAGTCGCAAAAACATTAAGCAACGAACAGCCGCAAAATGCTGAGGGCCGATATCAACGGCAACCATCTGGAGACTTTTGCCTCTGAAGAGCGTGCGAATGCATGGAAGCCAGCAATTGTGAGCTTCAGATGGCCTGGCCGGAATGATACGGGCGCGTGCCGCCAAGCCCATGTTGATGAACAGTTAGGCTCCGACGCGGGATTTCCTGACTGTAGGGATGGTCGTTGAAAGCAACAGGAATAGCCTCCCGTTCAAAGTTCCCCTGGCAGAAAGGGCCTCTACCTCTGTTGGTATTCGCATGGCTTCGTTGTAACATTAAGGACAAGGCGGCCTTCTAAATTTTACCGTTGCGACCCTGATGTCCCTGCTCTGGCTCTCTTCTCGTGTGATGCTGCCTTCAGCCCCCATCGCCCGATCGCGAGCGGAGGCCATTCGCCATTGAGCCTGCCTGGATTCTGGATCGCCGTCACCGGTCTGGCCCTCGTGCTGTTCCTGGCTGTCCACCTGGGTGGCGTGGGGATGGCCCTGGCGGATCCGGCGGTTTTCGAACGCTTCTCCACCTCCCTGCACCAGCAGGCCTGGCTCCCCTGGCTGGAGGTCGCCCTGCTGGCGGCCGGCCTGGGCCATCCCGTGCTGTCGCTGCACAGGGCCCATCGCAACCGATCGGCCCGGGGCCCGGTCGCCGGCCCCCTGCGCAGTCGCCGGAAGGGGCCGTGGGAGTCGCTGGCGGCCCTGGCGGCCCGGCTGATCCCCTGGAGTGGATCGCTGCTGCTGATCTTCCTGGCCGTTCACCTGGCCCAGCTGCGCTGGCACCGGCCGGTGGCCGGCGCGGAACTGGCCGCGGTGCTGGCCGTGTTGCGGGCCCCCTGGAGCCTGGTCCTGTACGCGGTGGCCGGGGCCGCGGTTGGTCTGCACCTGCTGCATGGCGTCGAGAGTGCCGTGCGCCGGCTGGGACTGCTGGAGCCCGCCAATGCGGCGGTCCTGCGGCTGGGTGGGAGGGGCCTGGCCCTGCTCCTGGGGGCGGGCTTCGCACTGCTTCCGCTCGCTCTGGTGCTGCGGCCTGCAGGCCCGCTGCTGGCCGGCGGATGAGCACGCCGATGCTGCTGGATCCGCGCCTGCCCGACGGCCCCGTCGCCACCGTCTGGCAGCGGTGCCGGGAGAGCCTGCCGCTGATCAGCCCCAACCGCAAGCAGGGGCTGCGGATCCTGGTGGTGGGCAGTGGCCTGGCCGGGGCAGCGGCGGCCGCCAGCCTGGCCGAGCAGGGCTACCGGGTGCAGGTGCTCACGTACCACGACAGCCCGCGCCGGGCCCACTCGGTGGCGGCCCAGGGGGGAATCAATGCCGCCCGCAACTACGCCAACGACGGTGACAGCGTCGAGCGACTGTTCCGCGACACAGTGAAGGGCGGTGATTTCCGCGCCCGGGAAGCCGGCTGCCATCGGCTGGCCGAGATCAGCGGCTCGATCATCGACCAGTGCGTGGCCCAGGGGGTGCCGTTCGCGCGGGAGTACGGCGGCACCCTGGCCAATCGCAGCTTCGGTGGCGCCCTGGTGAGCCGCACCTTCTACGCCCGGGGCCAGACGGGCCAGCAACTGCTCTATGGCGCCTACCAGGCGATGCTGCGTCAGGTCGCGGCCGGGCGGGTGGAACTGCTCTGCCGCCGGGACATGCTCGACCTGGTCGTCCATGACGGTGTGGCCCGGGGGGTGGTCTGCCGCCACCAGCTCAGCGGCGCCCTGGAGGTGCTCAGTGCCGATGCGGTGCTGCTGGCCACCGGTGGCTATTCGAACGTCTTCTACCTCTCCACCAATGCCCTGAAGTCGAATGCCACCGCGATCTGGCAGGCCCATCGGCGTGGGGCCTGTTTCGCCAACCCCTGCTTCACCCAGATCCACCCCACCTGCATCCCCAGCGGTGATGCCCACCAGAGCAAGCTCACCTTGATGAGCGAGAGCCTGCGCAACGACGGTCGGATCTGGCTGCCGCTGCGGCCGGGCGACGACCGGCCGCCGGCGGCGATCCCGGAAGCGGAGCGGGATTACTTCCTCGAGCGGCAGTACCCCAGCTACGGCAATCTGGTGCCGCGGGATCTGGCCTCACGGCGGGCCCGGGAGCTCTGTCTGGAGGGCCGGGGGGTTGGCCCCGGGGGCCGCTCCGTCTATCTCGACCTGGCCCAAGCCATCGCCCGGGATGGCACAACGGCGATCGAGACGCGCTACGGAAACCTGCTGGAGATGTACGAGCGAATCACCGGCGAGGACCCCAGAACCACCCCGATGCGGATCTATCCCGCCCCCCATTACACGATGGGCGGGCTGTGGGTCGACTACCACCTGATGAGCACGGTGCCGGGTCTCTTCGTGCTCGGAGAGGCCAACTTCTCTGAGCACGGCGCCAACCGGTTGGGGGCCAGTGCCCTGATGCAGGCGCTGGCCGACGGCTACTTCATCGCCCCGGCCACGGTGACCGGCTGGTTGGCTGGAAACGCTGCGGAAGCTCTGCCCGCTGAGCACCCGGCCTGTCGCGAGGCGCTGGCAGCGGTGGAGGCACGCATCGCAGCCCTGCGCCGCACGGGCGGCTCCCAGCCCGTGGATGTCTTCCACCGGAGGCTCGGCCACTTGATGATCGACGCCTGCGGCATCAGCCGCCAAGCCGATCGCCTGGCGGCGGCGCTTGGCGAGCTGGAGACGCTACGGCTCGGCTTCCTGGCGGAGGTCTGCATCCCAGGCGATGACGGCGTTCTTGACGCTGAACTGGCCAAGGCCCTGCGGCTGGAGGACTTCTTCGGACTGGCGGATCTGATGCTGCGGGATGCCTTGGCGCGGCAGGAATCCTGCGGCGCCCATTTCCGCGAGGACCATCAGACTGCGTCCGGTGAAGCCCTGCGGGATGACGAACGCTTCGCCCACATCGCGGCCTGGGAGCACCGGCCTGGAGCCACGCCCGTGCGCCACAGCGAGCCGCTGGTGTTCCAAACCGTTACGCCGGGACCGCGCAGCTACGGTTGATTGGCTCCGGACGGCCGAAGAGATAGCCCTGACCCCGGGCGCAGCCCATGGCGAGCAGGCCTGCATGCTGCTCGGCGGTCTCGATGCCTTCGGCGATCAGGCCCAGACCCAGGTCGCGGGAGAGGCGAATCATCGCCTTGAGCACCACGGCCTTTCGGTGATCGTGGAGAAAATCAGAGATGAAACTTCGATCCACCTTGATCGTGTCAATCGGTAGTCGCGCCAGCCAGGACATGCTCGAGTAGCCCGTACCGAAGTCATCGAGATGCACCTTGACGCCGGCTTCCCTTAAGCGACGCAGCTCAGACGTGGCCAGGTCGGGATGTTCGATCAGGATGCTTTCGGTCACCTCGATCACCGTCCAGGAGGGATCCACACCGGAGCGTTCCGCCTGGCTGAGGAAGAAGTCGCTGAGGCCGTTTTCCTTCAGCTGCAGGGGACTGACGTTGATCGCCATGGTGACGTCCGAACCCTCGGCACGGAGTTGGCAAAGCCGCTTGAGAGCCTGGCCGATCACCCAGCGGCCGATCGGCAGGATCAGGGCCGTGCGTTCGGCGAGCGGGATGAATTCCGACGGGGTGGCAATCGGCGCGGCGACGGCACCGAGGCGCAGTAAGGCCTCCATCCCCACCACCACGCGGTTGCCCAGCTCCACGATCGGCTGATAGGCCAGGAACATGGCCTCGTGCAGGAGGGCCACCTCCAGCTGATGACGCAGGTGGATGTTCTTTCTGACCTTTTTGTCGATGGAGGAATGGTAGAAAGAGATGTGCTGATCGCTGTTGGTCTTGGCTTCATACATGGCAAGATCCGCCCGCCGGATCAATTCATTGACGCTGATCTCGGGATCGTCCGAGATGGTGATGCCGATGCTCATCGATGGGCGGATCGTATGATCTTCTGCCGACCAGGTCTGGCCGACAGCGTCATTGAGGCGCATCGCCAGTTGCAGGGCATCGCCCTCATCAAAAAGGCCCATCGTGAGAACCACGAATTCGTCGCCACCGAGGCGCGACAGGATGTCTCCAAAACGCAGGGATCGCTGCAGTCGGCGGCCGATCTCGACCAGCAGGTCGTCGCCGATCTGATGCCCATGCAGATCGTTGATCTCCTTGAAGGAGTTGAGATCGCAGAACAGGATGCTGATCCGGCCGCCATTCTCCCGCTGGGTCTTCAGGGCCGCACGGATGCTGACGTGCAGGGCGCGGCGATTGGGCAGGCCGGTGACCGGGCACTCCATCACTTTGGTGGCCAGGGCGAGGCGTTCCTGCTCGAGCGCCCGGTTCAGATTCTCGGTCTGCTGGCGGCGCCGCTCGATCCGTTCGGCCTCGACCCGCAGCTGCTCATAGGAGAGCAGGGCGCTGACGTCGCGGAAGCAGAAGATCAGGGGGCGGAGCCGCTCACTGCGGATGGGCTTCCACTCGATCTCGAGGGCGCGCAGCTCGTTGCGATGCAGGACCTTGGTGAACGGCCCTCCCTGGTCGTTGCCGGCCAGCACCTGCTCCGGGTTCAGCAGGGAGGCACCGTCACAGTCGCGGGGAAGCTGGTCGTAGATCGATTCGCCCAGCAGAGACGGAGGGGTACGCGCCACCAGCTCCCCATAACTGGCATTGCACCAGAGCACCCGCCCCTCGCCGCTGGTGATCACCAGGGCGTCGCTGATCGTGCCCAGGGCCGCCTCCAGCCTCCCCAGCGACCGACGCAGTTTCATCACCAGCTTGCGTTGATCGTTCACGCGGCGGCAGGAACCCGGTCGGGCATAGGGCTGGCTAATGAATGCTGAAAATTAGATGAAAATTGCATCTTTCTCCTCGCCTGCGGGGGGCCTGCTGCGGGGATGACGCGGAACGACAACATCAACGCCCCTTGGGCGGCAGAATCAATGCAGGCCCTGGGGCTTTCCTGGTCCCGCCACCGGCAACGCCCCTGCCAAGCCTGTTTTGATGACCACCATTTCCCTCACCCTGAGGATCTGGCGCCAGGCCGGTTCCGGCGAGCCCGGTGGCTTTGAGGTTCATCGGCTGGACGCGGTCTCCACCGACCTCTCCCTGTTGGAGGCCCTCGACCTGCTGAACGAACGGCTGATCGCTGCCGGGGAGCGCCCTGTGGGTTTCGAGCATGACTGCCGCGAGGGCATCTGTGGGTCCTGCGGCTTTCTCGTCAATGGCCAGGCCCAGGGGCCCCAGCGGGCCACCAGCGTCTGCCAGCTGTACCTGCGTCAGTTCCGCGATGGCGCGGTGCTGACGCTGGAACCCTTCCGCGCCCGGGCCTTTCCCGTCTTGCAGGATCTGGCCGTGGATCGCTCCGCCTTCGACCGGATCATCGCTGCAGGCGGGTATTGCTCGATCAACACCGGCAGTGCGCCGGAAGCGAACACCCTGCTGGTCGGCCGCGAGCAGGCGGCCATGGCCTTCGACGCGGCCACCTGCATCGGCTGCGGCGCCTGTGTGGCCAGCTGCCGCAACGCCTCAGCCAGCCTCTTTGTGGCGGCCAAGCTGGCACATCTGGGCCAGTTGCCCCAGGGCCAGCCGGAGCGGCAGCATCGGGCCCGGGCGTTGCAGGCGCAGATGGTCAGCGAAGGCTTCGGCAGCTGCAGCAGCCACCTGGAATGTGAGGCCGCCTGCCCCCAGCAGATCTCCGCCGACTGGATCAGCTGGATGCACCGCGAATCCTGGCGGCGACCCTGAGGCCTCAGGCGCCCGCAGCGCCGCAGTGACGGGCGATCACCCCCTCCTCATCGGCGGGGACCTGCAGCAGTTCGAACGGCCCCAGCCAGGCGAGCTCCGCCTCCAACTCCTGCTTCAAAGCGCCATCGTGCTCGCCGATGCCGCCGGTGAGGGCCACCACATCGACCCCTCCCAGCGAGGCGGCCATGGCCCCGATGCCCTGCAGCAGCTGGTGGCGGAACACCGCGATCGCCAGCTGGGCACCCCCGTGGCCATCGGCGGCGGCCAGGCGCAGGTCCTTCATGCTCGGACTCAGCTCTGAAAGGCCCAGCAGCCCGCTCTCCTGCTGCAGGTCGTGGGCGAGCTCCTCGACCGTGGCCCCCCGGCGCAGCTGGTGCAGCAACAGCCCTGGATCCACCGAACCGCTGCGGGTGGCCATCACCAGACCCTCGAGGGGGGTGTAGCCCATCGTGGTGGCGATGCTGCGCCCCCCGCGGATGGCGCAGAGGGAGCAGCCGGCGCCGAGGTGGCAGCTGATCAGCCGCAGCCCGTCGCGATCGGCGGCCTCGGTGCGGTGCTGGGCCACGCTTTCGGCCACGTGCTGGTGGTTGAGGCCGTGGAAGCCGAAGCGCCGCAAACCCTCGGCGCGCCAGCGGGCTGGGATCGCATAGGTGCGGGCTTCCGGCGGCAGGGTGTTGTGGAAGGCTGTGTCGAAGCAGGCCCACTGCTCGATCGCTGGCTTCCAGCCGCTCAGCCAGCGCATCACCCGCAGGGCCGGCCCGTTGTGCAACGGAGCCAGGGGCACCAGCTCCTCCAGCACGTCGAGCACCTCCGCGTCGAGGCGGACGGGGGCCGTGAAGCGCTCGCCGCCATGGACCACGCGGTGGCCGGCGCGGATCAGCCCCTCTCCCCAGGTCGCCAGCGCCTCGGGTAGCCAGGCGTCCAGCACCGCCTCGGTGTCTTCGGCGGCGGCAAGGCTCCAGCTGCGCTGGTCGCTCCAGAGGCGGGTCCCCGTGCGCCCGTGCACGGAGACCTTGAGGCTGGAGCTGCCGGCGTTCAGCACCAGCACCTCGCCCACGCCGGGCGCTGTCGCCGTGGCCGATGCCGTCATCCGTGGTCGGCGCTCGGCGGCGTCCAGCGCCAGTCGGTCACTTCGGGGGCATCCTTGCCGTGGGCATGGGCATAGGCGCGGTGGGACAGGATCGCGTCCTGCATCCGTTCCTTGACGTGGGCGGCGCGGGAGCGCAGGAAGGGCACCCGGTTGACCACGTCGATGACAAGATTGAAGCGGTCGATCTGGTTGTTCATCGCCAGTTCCAGGGGCGTGTTGATGTTGCCCTTCTCCTTGTAGCCCCGCACGTGAATGTTGGCGTGGTTGGTGCGGCGGTAGGTGAGCCGGTGGATCAGCCAGGGATAGCCGTGGAAGTTGAAGATCACCGGCCGGTCGGTGGTGAACAGGGTGTCGAAGTCCCGGTCGCTGAGGCCGTGGGGATGTTCGTTCGGTTCGGTGAGGGCGAACAGCTTGACCACGTTGATCACCCGGATGCGCAGGCTGGGGATCTCGCGGTGCAGGATCTCCACCGCCGCCAGCGTTTCTTTGGTGGGGATGTCGCCAGCGCAGGCCATCACCACATCCGGTTCACTCGGTTCGGCCGCGTGGTCGTCATTGCTGGCCCAGCCGACGATGCTGACCCCCTTGGCCACATGGCGCCGGGCCTGTTCCAGGGTGAAGTACTGCAGGTGCTTCTGCTTGTCGGAGACGATGATGTTGCAGACATTGGTTTCCTGCAGGGCCTCCTCCGCCACCGCCAGCAGGCAGTTGGCATCCGCCGGCAGGTACACCCGCACCACGTCACCGCTCTTGTTGCCCGCCAGGTCGATGAAGCCGGGATCCTGGTGGGTGAAGCCGTTGTGGTCCTGACGCCACACCGTGGAGGAGATCAGACAGTTCCAGGGGCCGATCGGGGCCCGCCAGGTGGCATGCAGCAGGCAGGATTCCAGCCATTTGGCGTGCTGGTTGAACATCGAGGCGATCACATGGGCGAAGGCCTCGTAGGTGTGGAAGAAGCCATAGCGCCCGGTGAGCAGGTAGCCCTCCATCATCCCCACCAGGGTGTGCTCGCTGAGCATCTCCACCACCCGACCGCTGCGGGCCAGTTCACTGCCGTTGAGGTCTTCAGGAAGAAACTCCTCCATCCACACCTTCTTGCTGACTTCGTAGATGGCCTGCAGACGGTTGGAGGCGGTCTCATCGGGGCCGAACACCCGCATGGAGTTGGGATTCGCCTGGATGATGTCGCGCAGCAGCTCGCCCAGCGGGTAGGTGTTCTCCTCCTCCGTGGCCCCCGGCGCCACCACCTGCACCGCGTAGTCCTCCAGGGAGGGGAACTGCAGCTTGCGGCGCAGCAGGCCGCCGTTGGCGTGGGGGTTGGAGCCCATCCGCCGGTTCCCCTGCGGTGAGAGCGCCTGCAGTTCGGGCCGCAGCGTGCCGTTCGCGTCGAACAGCTCCTCGGGCCGGTAGCTCCTGAGCCACTGCTCCAGCAGCTGCAGCTGTTCGGGATCGGTGTTCGGTGCGGCCAGGGGCACCTGGTGGGCCCGCCAGAAGCCCTCCAGCTTCTTGCCGTGCAGGGAGGTCGGGCCGGTCCAGCCCTTGGGCGAGCGCAGCACGATCATCGGCCAGGCGGGGCGGACCGCCTCGCCGCTGGCGCGGGCCTCGGCGCGGATCTGCAGGATGCGCCCGATCGCCTGGTCCATGGCGGCGGCCATGGCCCGGTGCATGGCCATCGGCTCGTGGCCTTCGACGAAGATCGGCTCCCAGCCGTAGCCGCGCATCAGGTTGGCCAGCTCCTCGTGGGGGATGCGGGCCAGCAGGGTGGGGTTGGCGATCTTGTAGCCGTTGAGGTGCAGCACCGGCAGCACCGCACCGTCGCCGATCGGGTTGAGGAACTTGTTGATGTGCCAGGAGGTGGCCAGGGGGCCGGTCTCGGCCTCGCCATCGCCCACGCAGGCCAGGGCGATCAGGTTGGGGTTGTCGAACACCGCCCCGCAGGCGTGTGAGAGCACGTAGCCGAGCTCGCCCCCCTCATGGATCGAGCCGGGGGTTTCCGGGGTGCAGTGGCTGCCGATGTGGCCCGGGAAGGAAAACTGCTTGAAGAAGCGCCGCAGCCCTTCGGCGTCCTGGCTCTTGTCGGGGTAGACCTCGCTGTAGCTGCCGTCGAGGTAGGTGGGGCCGAGCACCCCGGGGGCACCGTGTCCCGGCCCCGACAGGTAGATCATGTCCAGGTCGTGGCGGCGGATCACCCGGTTGGCATGGGCCCAGAGGAAGGCCTGACCGGGGGAGGAGCCCCAGTGGCCCAGCAGCCGCGCCTTGACGTGCTCATGACGCAGCGGTTCGGCCAGCAGCGGGTTGGCGCGCAGGTAGATCATCCCCACCGCCAGGTAGTTGGCGGCGCGCCACCAGGCATCGATCAGGGACAGTTCCTGCTCAAATTCCGGTGTCGAGGCCTGGGCCTCGAAGGGAGCCATCGTCGAGATGGTCATGGCCGTCACAGGCAGGGGGCTATGGGTTCAACTTTCGCCTGCCCGCGTTAAAAAGCTGGAAATCAATGGCCCTGCTTTGGGGGGGTCAGGAATCCGACATCCAGCGTCCTGAATCATGGGCGTGCGTTCAGCCCAGCAGGTTGCGCACGTGGGCCAGGATCCCCTCACTGTCGATGCCCTGGTGGGGAGCCTGTTCCCAGAGGCCGCCACAACCTTCGCGCCAGGTGCCCAGGTGGGCGTATCTGGGGTGGTAACCCCGTTCCAGCAGCCAGGTGCCGAAACGGCTGCCCAGGCCGGTGCGGCGGTTGAAGGCTTCCACCACCAGCACGAACGGTGAACGGCCGATGGTCTCCATCATCGTTTCGTCCACCACGTTGAGGCTGGCCTTGTTGATCAGGCGCACGGCCGTGCCCTCCTGGCGCAGCCGCTCCACCGCATCAAGGGCCCGGTAGAGACAGTCCCCGAAGCTGATGATCGTGCCGGCCTCCCCCTCCCGCACCACTTCGTCCCGCCCCGGCTCGAAGACGTAGCCATCCCCGTGCAGGTCGTTGCCCTGCTGATCCAGCAGGTTGGGCACCTTGGAGCGGGTCGAGAAGATGAAGCGGAGTCCCGGATCGTGGAACACCGCCTCCACGCAGGCCTTCATCTGCCCCGCATCGGCAGGGAAATAGAGCCGGGTGGGGAGGTGGTCATCCTCCAGCCCGTTGTCGGCGAACAGGTTGTTGAGGCCGAAATGGCAGGTGTTGTCGGCCATGTCGTCGACGCCGGCATGGGAGAAATGGCAGAGCACGTTGGCGCCGTTGAGGCGCGCCATGGTGATCTCGGAAATGCACATCTCCAGGAAGGCGCTGAAGGTGGCGAACAGGCCCTGGCGCCCTTTCTGCATGCCAAAGCCGGCGGCGGCGGAGAAGTTGGCCCGCTCCATGATGCCGCCGCTGATGAAGATCTCCGGATAGGCCTTGCGGATCTGGCTCAGACCGCAGGACCCCTCCAGATCGGAGTCGACGCAGAGCACCGTGTCCTTGCGCTCGCTGGCGTCCAGGTGGGAGAGCACCGTCACGACCGTGTCGCCGAAGATGTTGCGGTTGGCGGCGGTGGTGCGGCTGGAGCCCAGGTAGATGGTGGGATTGACGGGTTTTTCGATCGCCTTGAGGTGTGCGGCGGCCGCGTACTGGCCGCGCTGCTCCAGATAGGCGATCGCCAGATCGACGGGGATCACGTCGTGGCCATGGGTGGAGCCTTCGAGCCCCTCGATGCCCACGGCCATCGGCCGTTTGTTGATCACCGCCACCGGCCCATCGGTGGCCACGGCGGCGCAGAGCCGGCCGTAGAGGTCGTCGAGATCCTCGCCATCGCCGCTGAGGGTGGCCAGCCCCTGGCCCGCCAGGGTGCGGCCCACGTCGTAGCCCTTCTGGTACTGGGAGGGATGGCCAGCGATGGTGACGTCGTTGTCGTCGATCACCAGCTTCACGTCGAGGCCGTGGGCCACCGCGAAGCGGGCCGCTTCGGCGTCATCCCCCTCCTGCTGGGCGCCATCGGAGCCGAGGCAGAAGAGGATGCGGCCGGGATGGGCCAGGGCCACCCCGTTGACGAAGGGCCAGAGGTGCCCCAGCCGGCCCGAGCTGAACTCCACCCCGGGGGTGAGACCGAGCTCCGGGTGGCCGGGAAGGCGGGAATGGGCGGCCCGGTACTGCATCAGATCGCTGGCCTGCAGCTGGCCCCGCAGCACCGCCATCAGGTATTGGGTGGCCACCCGGTGGCCGGCCTCATCGAAGAAGACCGGCACGAAGCGCTCCGGGGCGCCGCGGAAGAAACCATCGAGGATCATCACCTCCGGCACGGTGTCGTAGGGGCCGCCGGTGTGGCCGCCCACCCCCCGGGCAGCGCCGGTGGCCGTGAAGAAGACGATCGCGTCCCGGCAGAGCTGGATGTTGGCGCGCAGGGCCTGCCGCTGGGAGGGGCTCAGCTCGGGCTGGCAGGGGTCGAGGGCCAGGGGCTGGTAGGCGGCCAGATCGATCGGGAAGGCGTCGGTCACGCTGAGGATGGGGGCTGGAGAACGGGCTGCCGAAGCCTTTGATCTTTCTTACCCCGCCCAGGTAAAGGAACGCGGCAGAGCCATCAGGCCACCGGATTCAGCGCTGCATTCCAGCACTTCACGGCCGGGAGTCCTCGGTAGTTGGAAAGAATCGTGAGCGTGGCGGTGTCGAGCAGGAAGTGGGCGCCGTGGCTGGGCGGCAGCCCGATCCAGCGCGCCACGAACACCCGCAGCAGATGCCCGTGGGCGAACAGGGCCACCCGGCCACCGCTCTGCTGCAGCCGGTGAATCACCCGGTCGACCCGGTCCCCCACCTGGGCAGGACTCTCCCCCTCAGGACAGCCGTCGCGGAACACCATCCAGCCGGGCCGCAGACCCTGGATCTCTGTGTTCGTCAGTCCTTCATAGGCCCCGTAGTTCCATTCGATGAGATCGGGCTCAAGGTGGGCCTGCCCGGCCAGGCCCGCCAGTTCGCAGGTGCGCCGGGCCCGCTGCAGCGGGCTGGACAGCACCAGGGAGAACGGGCTGGCTGCCAGGACCGGAGCCAGTCCGCGGGCGGCCGCCTCCCCCCGTTCGGTGAGGGGGATGTCGGTGCTGCCGGTGTGTTGTCCCGAGAGGCTCCAGGCCGTTTCGCCGTGGCGAATGAGCACCACCTCGGCGGCGGGGGCGGGGCCGTTCTGGATCGTTGTCACGGTTGGAGCGTCACGGAAGGGCTCTGGCGGGGAGACATCGTCCCGCTCACTTAAGCTCGTTACTCTGGCCAGGACGGTGGAAGGTGGGGCCGGTAGCCGCTGCTGACACACCAGTGCCCGTCGCAAAGCCGCCTGCGCCAGTCGTCCGCCCGCGATCTTGAGCGACCCCTCCGCGCCTCTCTCCTCCGCCGACGGTCCGGCCCGGGCCCAGTGCCCCTACTGCGGTGTCGGCTGCGGCCTGGAGATGAAGCCCCCCACAGCGGCGGCGGCCGGCAGCGAGGCCATCTGGACGGCCCGTGGTGACCGCCAGCACCCCTCCTCCCTGGGGCAGGTCTGCGTCAAGGGGGCCACCGTGGGCGAGACCCTGCACCGCAACCGGCTCACCACACCGCTCTATCGGCAGCGCACCGACCAGCCCTTGGCGCCGATCAGCTGGGATCGGGCCTTTGACCTGCTGGAGGCCCAGGTGCGACGCACCCTGGCTGAGAAGGGCCCCTCAGGCCTGGCGATGTACGGCTCCGGGCAGTTCCAGACCGAGGACTATTACGTCGCCAACAAACTCTTCAAGGGGGCGCTGGGCAGCAACAACTTCGACGCCAACTCGCGCCTGTGCATGAGTTCGGCCGTGTCGGGTTATGTGCGCAGTTTCGGCTCCGACGGCCCCCCCTGTTGCTACGACGACCTGGATCAGGCCGATACGGTGCTGTTGATCGGCACCAACACGGCCGAGTGCCATCCGGTGCTGTTCCAGCGCCTGCTGAAGCGCAAGCGCAAGCAGAAGCAGGCCCTGCAGATCGTGGTGGTGGATCCGCGCACCACCGCCACCAGCGACGCGGCCGACCTGCACCTGGCCATCCGGCCCGGCACCGATCTGGCCCTGCTGCACGGCCTCGGCCACCTGCTGCTGGAGATGGGCGGGGTGGATCGGGCCTATGTGCAGGCGTCGACCGAGGGCTTTGAGGCGTTGGCGGAGTTGTGGGCGCTGTGGACACCCGCCAAGGTGAGCCGGTTCTGCGGCATCGAGGAGCGGCAGCTGCACCAGCTCGCGGACCGCTGGGAGGCAAGCCCCGCCGTGCTGAGTCTCTGGTCAATGGGGGTGAACCAGAGCGTCGAGGGCACCGCCACCGTGGCCGGGATCATCAACCTGCATCTGGTCAGCGGCCAGATCGGCAAGCCCGGTGCCGGGCCCTTTTCCCTCACCGGCCAGCCCAACGCGATGGGGGGCCGGGAAGCCGGTGGCCTCGCCAAGCTGCTGCCGGGCTACCGCTCCGTCACCGATGCCGGGCATCGCGCTGAGCTGGAACGCCACTGGGGTCTGGCCCCCGGTGCCATCGCACCGGAATCGGGGCTCACGGTGTGGGAGCAGATCGAGGCGATGGAGCGGGACGCCCTGGGGCTCTGGTGGGTGGCGGCCACCAATCCGCTGGTGAGCCTGCCCTGGCTTGATCGGGTGCGGGCCGCCGTGGCCCGCTGCCCGATGGTGGTGCTCAACGAGGCCTATGCCGGCACCGAGACCGCCGCCATCGCCCACCTGGTGCTGCCGGCGGCGCAGTGGAGTGAGAAGGCCGGGGTGATGACCAATTCCGAACGCCGTGTCACCTACTGTCCGGCCTTTCGTGTGCCCCCGGGCGAGGCCCGAGCCGACTGGGCGATCTTTGCCGAGCTGGGCCGCCGCCTGGGGTTTGAGGAGCAGTTCCGCTACGGCTCTTCGGCCGAGGTCTTCGATGAGTTCGTGGTGATCACCGCAGGCCGGGTGTGCGATCTCAGCGGCCTCAGCCATGGGTTGCTGCACGAGCACGGCCCCCAGCAATGGCCCTTCCCCACCGGCACCTCCCCGGGTGGCGGCACCCCGCGCCTGCACACCTCCGGCCGCTTCCCCACGGCCTCCGGCCGCGCCCGCTTGATCAGCGAGGCGCCCATGGGCCTGGGCGAACCCCCCGATGACGACTACCCCCTGGTGCTCACCGTCGGCCGCTACCTGGAGCAGTGGCACACCATGACCCGCACGGCCCACGTCGAGCGGCTGCTGCGGCCCCACGCTGCGCCGCTGCTGGAGGTGAATCCCGTCGACGCCCGAACGCATGGATTGGTCGATGCGGGCCGCGCTGAGGTGATCTCCCGCCGGGGCGCCGTGACGGCCACGGTGCAGATCACCGAGCGCATTCGCCAGGGCACGGTGTTTCTGCCGATGCACTGGGGGGCGTCCCAGGAGCAGGCCTGCGAGGCCAACCGGCTGATGCATGCCTTGGGTTGCCCGATCTCCCAGCAGCCGGAACTCAAGGCCGCGGCTGTGACGCTGAAGCCGATCGCGGCGCCGTCAAAGCCGAGGCTGTCGAACTCCGGTGACCATCCAGGTCTCCGGTCCGAACCGAAGTCTTGAGTCGCTTGCCGGCTGCTCCACCAGTCGCGGAGCGAGCCTCAGGTCTCCGGTCGGGCCGCGGCAGGTTTCGATCAGCCGAGCTCGACGCAGAATCGAGAAATTCTGCGTCACGGTCACCCTGGTGTGTCCGATCAGATCGGCAATCTGGGCGTGGGTGAGTTGGAAAGGCAACACATACCATTCCTTCTGTCGATAACCGATGCGTTCGGCCAGCAATCGCAACAGGGCTGTCAGGCGTTGTTCAGCCGTTGTCAGGTGGCGAATCAGCAGCAGATCCACGGTCCAGTCGTTGAGGCTGTGCTGCCCTGGTTGCGGCGCGTCGACGTTGCATTCGCTCAGCTGCACCGGGGTGATGGCTTCCAGATGCATCGTTGCCCGGCGCTGAAACTCCAGGGGCAACTGATCGCCGGCTTGAAGAAATCCCAGGGTGATGGCCTGGTTGTTGGTGGTTGACAACGAGACCTTCAACAGCCCCTGCTCGATCTGGAAACACCGGACCCCACCTTGATGTTCTGGATCGAGCAGCAGGGTGTGACCCTCGGCGATGTTGATCCCGACACTCTGTTGTGGTGTCACTGATCGTCGTGGGCGTAGCGTCGGTAGAGGAAGTCGAGGGCGTGGTTGCGGACGTCGTAGTACTCCGGCATTTCCATCAGCTGGGCCCGCTGGCGGGGCCGCGGGAAGGGCAGCTCGAGGATCTCGCCGATCTTTGCGGCCGGGCCGTTGGTCATCATCACGACCCGGTCGGCCAGGAACAGGGCTTCATCGATCGAGTGGGTGATCATCAGCACGGTCACCTTGTGTTCCTGCCAGATCTTGAGCAGTTCCTCCTGCAGCTCCTCCTTGGTGATCGGATCGAGGGCTCCGAACGGCTCATCCAGGATCAGCACCTTCGGCTGCAGGGCCAGGGCCCGGGCGATCGAGACCCGTTGCTTCATCCCCCCCGACAGGCTGCCGGGTTTCTTGTCGGCCGCCTCACTCAGCCCCACCATCGCCAGGTGGCTGTCCACGATCCGGCGGGCGTCGCCGTTGCGTTTGAGATGGGGGAACACATTGTTCACCGCCAGGGCCACGTTTTCGGCGGCCGACATCCAGGGCAGCAGCGAGTAGTTCTGAAACACCACCATTCGGTCAGGGCCGGGCTCGCGGATCGGTACCGACTCCAGCCGCACCTCGCCGCTGGTGGGCTGGCCGAAGCCCGACACCAGGTCGAGCAGGGTGGATTTGCCGCAGCCGGAATGGCCGATGACACAGATGAATTCGCCTTCCGCCACCTCCAGGCTGATGTTGTCGAGCACGGTGTAGGGGCCCTGCGGGGTGGGGTACACCTTGCTGACGCCATCGATCACCAGGAACGGTTCAGCGGAGCCGGCTTGGGTGTGCTGGGGGGACGTCAGGGTCTGCATGCAGGCGCAAGGGGATGGGGACGCAAGGGGGTCGTCAGCGGCTGGACGGGGCTGGCAGCGGCGTCGGGGCCACCG
Organism: Cyanobium sp. Cruz-8D1; assembly: GCF_024345975.1. GTDB lineage: Bacteria > Cyanobacteriota > Cyanobacteriia > PCC-6307 > Cyanobiaceae > Cyanobium. Next base: position 159,220 of record NZ_JAGQCD010000002.1, read on the forward strand.
TCACCTGGCCTTTGACGGCCAGAAGGTCGAGATAGCCCAGGGGATCGAACGGATCGAGGCGATCGCCTTCGAAGGCCCCCAGCGGCGACGGGGGCCGTTCGGTGGCTGGCAACCCCAGGGCGGCGGCGGCGCTCCGGAACAGGGCGCGGTCCTGCACCCGATCGGCCACCTCCTGCCAGTTGCTGGGAAAGCTGGTCAGGCCCCAGCGCCCCAGCTGGCTGAGGATCCAGACCGCTTCACTCGGGTTCGGCTCGTTGACCTCGGGGCCGAAGAAGCGGTTGAACGACGGCATCGACGTGGGCGCGCCGGTGCCACGGTCGTAGGCATCGATGAGGCCCGGCCGGATCGTCGCCACATCGGTGCCTACGTACTGACTTTGGGACAACAATTCCGCCAGTTCGTCGCGGTGGGCCGGGTCGTCGCAGTAGCGGCAGGCCTCCAGCAGCGCCTGCACCAGGGCCTGGTGGGTGCGGGGGTAGGCCGCTGCCCAGGCCTCTTTCACCCCCAGCACCTTTTCGCCGTGGCCATTCCAGAGCTCCACATCGGTGGCGATCACGGTGCCCAGACCTTCCCGCACGGCGCGGGAGTTCCAGGGTTCGCCGACGCAGTAGCCATCGATGGTGCCCGCCTTGAGGGCGGCCACCATCTGGGGGGGTGGGATCACCAGCAGCTCCACGTCACGCTCGGGGTGGATACCCGCTGAGGCCAGCCAGGCCCGCAGGATCAGGTTGTGCATCGAGGCCGGATGCACCATGGCGAGCACCGGTTTGGTGCCCGGGTGGGCCACGATCCAGGCTTTGAGCTCAGCCAGGGTGGTCACCCCGGCGTCGTGGAAGCGGCGATGCAGGGTGATGGCATTGCCGTTGCAGCTCAAGGTGAGGGCACTGACCATGGGCATCGGCGGCTGCCCGTTGCAACCGAGGGTCATGGCGATGGGCATCCCCGCCACCATCAGGGCCCCATCGATCACACCCTGGCGGACGTGGGTCTCCAGGGTTTTCCAGTTGCTTTCACGCCGCAGCCGCACCTGGCCGAGGCCGTGCTTGGCGAAGAACCCCTTCTCCTGAGCCACCACCAGCGGCAGGCAGTCGGTGAGGGGAATGAAGCCCAGCTCCAGATTCACCTTCTCCAGGCCGTTGGCGGCGATGGCCTCGGCGGGCTTGAGCCGTTGCTGCCTGGCCCGGCGCTGTTCCGACAGGAAGCCCACGATCTCGCCGCGCAGCCCGTAGTAGCGCGGGTGCTCCACCGCCCCCAGCTGGGTGCGGGGCCGGGGCAGGGGCACCTCAAGGATCTGGTCGATGTGGGCCTCGGGCCCGTTGGTCATCAGCACCACCCGGTCGGAGAGCAGCAGGGCCTCGTCCACGTCGTGGGTGACCATCAGGGCGGTGACCTTGGCCTCCTGGCAGATCTGCATCAGCTGCTCCTGCAGGTTGCCGCGGGTGAGCGCATCGAGGGCGCCGAAGGGCTCATCGAGCAGCAGCAGTTTCGGTCGCAGGGCCAGGGCCCGGGCGATGGCGACCCGTTGTTTCATGCCGCCGGAAATTTCCCTGGGGTACTTATCGGCGGCGGCCTTCAGCCCCACCAGCTGAATGTGGTGTTCGATGATCGCTTCCCGTTCCTTGGGATCCTTGGCGGCGATCACGTTGTCGACACCCAGGGCGATGTTCTGACGCACCGTGAGCCAGGGCAGCAGGGAATAGTTCTGGAAGACCACCATCCGATCGGGCCCCGGATCGGTGACCTGGCGTCCGTTCATCAAAATGCCGCCCTGGGTGGCACTGGTGAGGCCGGCCAACAGATTGAGCAGGGTGGACTTGCCGCAGCCGGAGTGGCCGACGAGGGAGATGAATTCGCCTTCGGCGATATCGAGAAAAATATCCTTGAGGGCGACATACTCCCCGCCTCCCGGCAAGGGAAAGGTCTGGGTGACGTGGTCAACCGTGAACAGGGCGCCCATGGTCAGGAGGCTCCCTTGCTGAGCTTGCGCCCGGCGAAGGCCACCAGGCGATCCAGCAGCAACCCCACGATGCCCACATAGATGATGGCCAGAATGATCTGGCTGGAGCTGGCGTCACCGCCGGCGTTGTAGGCATCCCAGATGAAGTAGCCGATACCCCCATCGGCCTTCAGCATTTCGGCGGCCACGATGGCCAGCCAGGCCAAACCCACAGCGATGCGAAGTCCGGCGAATACATAGGGGATGGTCGAAGGTATGACAATGTCCTTGATGTAGGCCTTCTTAGGAAGCTTCAGCACCCTGGCCACGTTGATGTAGTCCTCGGGGATCTCACGAATGCCGATGGCGGTATTGATGATGATCGGCCAGATCGCCGTAATGAAAATCACAAAGATGGCCGATGTCGTGGAATCCTGGAACACCATGAGCGTGATGGGAAACCAGGCCAGGGGGGGGACGGTCCGCAACACCTGAATCACAGGGTCGAAGCCCTTGCCGAGGAAGCGGTTCATCCCCAGGAGGCCGCCGACGGTGATCCCCACCACAGCGGCCAGCCCGTATCCCAGGGCCACCCGCTGCAGCGAGATCAGGATCTGCCAGGCCAGGCCCTTGCTGGTCCCCCCATCATCGAAAAACGGATGAATGATGTAGGGATCCCAGGTGTCGACAACGACATTGACGGGCCCCGGCAGCCGGCCGACGCCCAGGACCAGGGACAGCAGCTGCCAGACCACCAGAAAGGCGCCGATGCAGATCAGATAGGGCGATAACTGGGCGACCCAGACGGGCGCGATCCGTTTGGGTCGATTGTGTCGGGCGACTGCGCTGGTGGCCATGGGGGAAGGTTGGGAAGCGGCGGGGTGAAGAGGTCTCCGTTGGGAGTGTCTTCAACGTCAGGACATGGCTTTGATCTTCAGGGCGTCCAGGTAGGCCTTCGGATTCTCCGGGTCGAAGACGACCCCGTCAAAGAAGGTTTCCTTGCCCCGTGAATCACTGGCCGGAATGGCCTTGTCCTGCCCGATCGCCTTGGCCGCTTCCTTCCAGAGATCGGCGCGGTTGACCTGGTTGACCAGGGCGTCGATGTCGGTGCTGGCGGGGAGATAGCCCCAGCGCATGTCCTCAACGACGAACCATTGGTCGTGGCTCTTGAACGGGAAGGAGGCGTTCTCGCTCCAGAAGCGCATGCGATAAGGGCTGTCGGTCACGACACGGCCGTCGCCGAAGTCGAAGTTGCCGGCCAGGCGGGGCTTGATGTCCTCCACGCTGGCTTTGAAGTACTTGTCCTTTGAGGTGATTTCACAGAGCTCGTCGAGGTTGGCGGGGTCTTCGCACCACATCTGGGCTTCCAGGACCGCCTTCAGCAGGGCCTGGGTGGCCTTGGGGTTCTTCGCGACCCAGTCGGCACGCATGGAGAAGGATTTCTCGGGGTGGAACTTCCAGAGTTCACCCGTGACCGCGGCGGTGTAGCCGAGCTTCTTGTTGACGAGGCGCTGGTTCCAGGGCTCGCCGACGCAGAAGGTGTCCATGGTGCCGGTCTGCATGTTGGCCACCATCTGGGGCGGGGGGACCACCACCAGGTCGGCGTCCTTGTTGGGGTCGATGCCGTTGGCGGCCAGCCAGTAGCGCATCCACAGGTCGTGGGTGCCGCCAGGGAAGGTGACCGCGGCCTTGAACTTCCTGCCGGTCTTGGCCGTGGCGGCCACGGCATCGGCGAGACCCGCCTTGTTGTCGATGGTGAGCTTGTTGGCCAGAAAGTCCTTCGAGACCGACAGGCCCTGTCCCTGGAGATTCAGCCGGGCCAGGGTGGCCATCGGCAGCGGCTGCTTGCTCTTGGTGATCTTGCCTGCCGCCAGCAGCAGGGGCATCGGCGTGAGGATGTGGGCACCCTCGATGCCGCCGCCCGCTCCTCCCAATTCCAGGTTGTCGCGGGTGACGGCCCAGGAGGTCTGCTTCATCACCTTCACCTCCGGCATGCCGTGTTTGGCGAAGAAGCCCTTCTCCTTGGCAATGATCAGCGGAGCGGCGTCGGTGAGGGCGATGAAGCCGAGGGACACGCCGGTGACTTCAGGGGCATCGCTGCCACCACCAGCCGGTGCGGGGGTGGCCGCTTCCTTGGTGCCACCACAGGCACTGAGCCAGATGGCGCCGGCCGTGGTGCCGGCGGCGGTGATCAGGAATTGGCGACGGGAAAGGTTGGACATGGAGCCAAGGGAGTGCCAGGGAGGACCGGAGGAAGGCACCTGCAGGTGCATGTGTTCTCAGGACGGGCCTCACAACAAAGCGCACCGTGCTGGCGAAGGTTGGGTGGCTGGCGCAAAGGCTGACCAGACACGATTCAAGAGACCACGGCGACAGCTTCCTCCAGAGTCGCGTTGGTTACCGATTCGCAAGTTGGCGACGCAGGCGTTCGCCGCTGCGGGCCAGCAGCAGGCCCGTGGCCCGTTCCAGGGCGTCTTCGAGGCGCTCGAACCGCCCGGCGAACCACAGGTAGGCCGCCACGTTCCAGCGCAGCGCCGGCATCAGGGCGCCTTCGCCGCAGAGGGCTTCCAGGGCCTGCGATCGCCAAAGCTGGAGGCCCTGCCAGGGCACCTCGGCGCTGGTGATGCCGTGGTCGCGGGGGTGGAGCAGGATGCGCTGGGTGGCTCCCTGGCGCACCCGGGCGGTGATGCCGGCGCGGGAGGTGGGCAGGTCGGTGGAGCCCTCCAGTCCCTTCACCGTCAGCAGGTCGGTCTCGTCGCAGTCCTGCAGGGCCTGCCAGGCGCGGGTCTCGGTGGGGGGATGGACGAAGCCGCTCACCAGCAGGTGCTCCCCACGGTGCGGCGTCCACAGCAACTCCAGGCTCGCCACCGGCGGCCGTTTGCCGATGGCGTCCCTCACCGGCACCAGGCGTTCGGCCCAGGGGAAATGGTCGGGCTGGTGGGTGAGGGCCAGCCCATGGCGGTCGAGGCGGTGCTGCACCGCGCTCAGCGGCAGGCCGGTCGAGGGGATGCCGATCGCCTCGAACAGCTCGGCCAGGGTGACGCCGAACTTCACCGGCATCGGGTCGCCGCCGTGCAGCACCACCGGCAGATCGTCGCTGGCCAGCACCAGGGCCACCAGGGGCAACAGCGGTGCGGTGCGGCTGCGGCCGTCGTAGGGCACCCCGAAGCAGAGTGGTCGCCGCCCGGGGGTTTCCAGCACCGGGCCGCAACGGCGGTAGCTGTCGAGCATGCCGGAGAGCTCGGTGGGGTGGGGGCGCCGGATGCGGTGGGCGATCAGGAAGGCCCCCATCTGGGCGTCATCGACCAGCCCGCGGAGCATCAGGTCCATCGCCTCAGCGGCCTGCTGGCGATCCAGGCCGGTGCTGGTGTGTTCGCCGCTGCCCACCTTGCCGATCAGCTCACGGAAGCGGGCCCGCTCAGGGCCGAGCGCCCGCAGGCGGACCTGGCGTCGATCCGAAGCGGCGTCGGGCCCCAGGCTGGCCGGTTCTGGTAACAGTGACGACATGGGCGGACAGTTCCATGGCGGAAACTAAGCCCTTGTTGATCGGTGGGTCGGCGCAGCTTTCCCTGGCGCTCCCCGACAGACGATCGTTCCCGACGGCGCAGCTCTCATCGGCGTCCCGGCCTTAGACGACCCCCCGAGGGTTTCTCTGCGTCCTCCTGCCTGGCAGGGATCCTCCGCATGGTCGCCATGCGGACCGCCGCTTCCGCATGAACAGCACCGACACCAGCACCGAGCTCACCACGCCGCCAGCGCCCAGCCTCAGCAAGGTGGAACAGGCCAAGGCGGATCTCTGCGGCCTGGATCTGGCCCCCCGGCTGGCGGAACTGGCCGCGGCGGGCTGGGACAGCCTGGATGAGGCCACCCTGACGATCCGGCTGAAGTGGCTGGGGATCTTCTTCCGCCCCGTCACCCCCGGTCGCTTCATGGTGCGCCTGCGGCTGCCCAATGGTGTGATCGACGCCGAGCCGCTGGAGCTGCTGGCCGATGCGGTCGACCGCTGCGGTGACCACGGCAGCGCCGACATCACCACCCGCCAGAACCTGCAGCTGCGGGGCCTGTTGCTGGAGGACATGCCACCCCTGCTGGCGGCGATGGAGCGTGTGGGCCTCACCAGCCGCCAGTCGGGCCACGACAACCCCCGCAACATCACCGGCAACCCCCTGGCCGGCCTCGATCCGGAGGAACTGGTCGACACCCGGCCACTGGTGGACGCCATCCAGGCCCGGCTGCTGGCCGACGACGGCCCCCGCAACCTGCCGCGCAAGTTCAACGTGGCGGTGGGTGGCGCCCCCGACAGCTTCCTGCTGCACAACGACCTGGCCTTCCTGCCGGCGCCCCACCCGCAGGATCCGGCCGCGCCCCTCGGTTTCACGGTGATGGTGGGCGGCTTTTTCTCGGCCCAGCGCAACGAACTGGCCGTTCCCCTCGGCCTCTGGCTGCGGCCCGACCAGCTGCCCGCCTTCACCCTGGCCCTGCTGCGCCATTACGACGCCCACGGCAACCGGGTCCAGCGCAACAAAAGCCGGCTGATGTACCTCATCGATGGCCTGGGGCTGGAGGCCTACCGCGCCGCCGTGGTGGCGGCCTATCAGGAGCTGGCCGGGGAATCAGCGCCGGCGCCCCTGCCCCACGATGGCCGCCATCTGGTGGTGCGGGCCCCCCGCGACGGGCTGGGAGTCCAGGCCCAGAAGCAGGCGGGCCTGCATTGGGCGGGGCTGCATGTGCCGATGGGGCGCCTCGACGCCAGCTCCATGCTCGAGCTGGCCCGCCTGGCCCGCACCTACGGCAGCGGTGAGCTGCGCCTCACCGAGGCCCAGAACGTGCTGATCGTGAATGTGCCGACCGACCGCCTCGGGGCCCTGGAGGCCGAACCCCTGCTGGAACGGTTCCGCCTGGAGCCCGGCGCCCTGCAGGCCGAAGCGGTGAGCTGCACGGGCAGCCGCTACTGCAGCTTTGCTCTGATCCCCACCAAGCGCACCGCCCAGGCGGTGCTCGACGAACTGGAGCGGCGGCTGGAGCTGCCCGAGGCCGTGCGCAGCCACTGGACCGGCTGCCCCAACGCCTGCGGCCAGCCCTACATGGGCCAGATCGGCCTGATGGGGGCCAAGGCCCGCCAGGACGGCCAGCTGGTGGAGGCGGCCAAGATCTTCCTGGGGGGGCGCCTGGATCAGGACCCGCAGCTGGCCGAGCTGCACGAGAAGGCGGTGCCCCTCTCCGAGCTCGCGGATGTGCTGGAAGGGTTGCTGGTGGAACGCTTCGGCGCCCGGCGGCGGTCCGCACCGTGACGGCCTCGTGACCGCCGCTCTCGCCGCCTGGGATCCCCTGCAGTTGCCCGCCAGCGGCAGCCCCGAGCGCTGGCCCTGGCTGCAGGGCCTGCGGCGGGCCCAGGACCTTGACCTGGAGCCCTGGCTGCAGGCGGTGGAGGCCGGCCAGCTGCGGCCCGCCCTGGATCTGCTGGGCGCCCTGGCGGATTGGCTCGATGGCCCGGCGGCGGCCCGGCTGCTGGTCTGGTGGCTGGCTGAGCCCGCCGCCGATCCGGCCCTGCTGGCCGTGATCGGCCGCCGCCGCCATCCCCGTTGCCGAGTCCTGTTGCGGCAGGCCCTGGAGGGAGACAGCCCTGGCGCTGGGCGGATCGAGCTGTTGCTGCCGCTGCTGGGCCACCAGCGCGATCCCGAGGATTTCCAGCTGCTGCGGCAGCGGGCCCTGGCCCCCCTGCCGCTGCAGCAGCGCCGGGCCGCCCTGGAGGGCCTGGCGGTGGGGCTCGCCGCCTGGCCGGCGGCCCCACTGCGGCAGACCCTGTGCCATCTCATCGGGGATCTCGATCCCGCCCTGGCGGCCACGGCCGTGGACCTGCTGGCCCGTCTGCCGGCGGGCCGGGGGGACCTGGCCGGTCTTGATCGGGGCCGGCTGGCCCCGGAACTGGCGCAGCGAGTGGAGCGGCGCCTCGCAGGGGCCGGTGGGGTCACGGCCGCCGGGCGATCATGGAATCCACCCCAGCGCCCATGAGGCGAGGCCGATGTTCCGTCACCTGCTGGTGCCCACCGACGGCTCCGATCTCTCCGACGGCACCATCCGGCGGGCGGTGAGCTACGCCAGCGAGACCGGCGCGACCATCACCTTCCTGCACGTGCTCGCCAACCTGGCGATGCCACCCCAGGGCTCCCTCTACGGCGATCCGGTGTTGCTCGATCCTGCCGTGGTGGCGCAGTTCAGCCGGGCGGAGCGGGCCTACGCCGCCGGGCTGCTGGAGCGGGCCCGCGCCCTGGCCGAGGCGGCGGGCGTCCGCTGCGACACGGCCGTGGGCGATCACCCCGTCGTCTACGAGGCGATCATCGAGGCCGCCAGCCGCCATGGCTGCGACCTGATCTTCATGGCCTCCCATGGCCGTCGCGGTCTCGCCGGGCTGCTGCTGGGCAGCGAGACCCAGCGGGTGCTGACCCACTCCGACCTGCCCGTGCTGGTGTTTCGGAGCCCGGAGCCCGCCGCCGGCAACGATCAGGAGGCTCCCTCGGCCCCGACCGCGCCGGCCTGCTGAAGGCGCCAGCGGCGCACCACCTCCGCCACACCCAGGCCCTCGAGGTCGACCTGGGCATTGAGGCGCTGCATCGTGGCGGCGGGGATGCGGCCGGCCAGCGCCTCGATCACCGGCACCAGTTCCGGCCGCCGCCGCAGGGTGGCCGCGTTGAACACGGGTACGGCTTCGTAGGGCGGGAAGTAGTGGCGGTCGTCCCGCAGCTGTTGCAGGTCGAGGGCGGGGATCAGGCCGTTGGTGGTGTCGCCGGCGATCAGGTCGAGCCGCCCCTCGGCCAGGGCCCGGTAGGTGAGGCCCAGATCCATCGCCTCGGGCGGCTGGGCGAAGCGCAACCCGTAGCTCCGGGCCAGGCCGGCGAAGCCATCCGGCCGGTTGAGGAATTCGTAGCCGAAGCCCGCCCGCCAGCGGGGGGTGTGGGGGGCCGCCTCGCTGATCGTGGCGATCCCCAGCCGGCGCGCCTCAGCGCGGCGCACCAGGATCGCGAAGCTGTTCTCGAACCCCAGGGAGGGGAACAAGGTGAGCCCGAAGCGCTCGCCATACAGCCGGCGCGTCTGCTCGAACACCCGCCGCGCCGGATCGGGCGTGTCCGGCGGCGGCAGCGGCTGGTCAAGCAACGTGGTCCAGGCGGTACCGGTGTATTCCACGTAACCGTCGATGCGGCCGCTGCGCACGGCGGCGTGGATCAGGCCGGTGCCCCCCAGGCCGAAGTCCCGCTTCACCTTCAGCGGCGTGCTGGCCTCGATCTGCTGGGCCAGCAGTTCCCCCAGGATCAGCTGCTCGGTGAAGCTCTTGCTGCCGATCCGCACCGTGCCGGCGCCGCTGGCCGGCAGCAGCCGCAGCGCCAGCACGGCCCCGAGGGCCAGGCCCGCCAGGATCCAGGCGAGCCCCCGTCGCCGGCCGCCGCTGGGACCCTTGGCACGGGGCTGGGCCAGCCGTCGTTCCAGCAGGCCCAGGCCGCCATCGGCGAGCAGGGCGATCGCGGCGGCCGGCAGGGCCCCGGCCAGGATCAGGCCGTTGTTCACCGTGGCGATGCCCCGGAAGATGAACACCCCAAGGCCGCCGGCGCCGATGGCCGCGGCGATCGTGGCCACACCTACGCCGATCACCGTGGCCACCCGGAGGCCGGCCATCAGGGTGGGCAGGGCCAGGGGCAGCTCCACGTGCAGCAGCACCTGGCGCCCGCTGAGTCCGAGGGCTTGGCCGGCCTGCTTCAGCCCCGGGGGCACCTGGGCCAGGCCGGTGACCAGACCCCGCAGCAGGGGCAGCAGGGCGTAGAGGGTGAGGGCCACGATCGCCGGTGTGGTGCCGATGCCCCCCAGCAGCGGCACGGTGAGCAGCAGCCCGAAGATCGCCAGGCTCGGCACCGTCTGCACGGTGCTGGCCACCGCCAGCACCGGCCCGGCCCAGTGGGGCCGGCGGCTGATCCACAGGCCCAGCGGCAGGCTGATCGCCAGGGCCAGGCCGATGGCGCTGCCCACCAGCAGCAGGTGCTCGCCGCTGCGCTGCAGGATCTCCCCCGCCAGGGCGCCGTCCCACCAGGCCGGCGGCCACGGGCCGCTCATGGCGCTTCGGCCGCTGTCAGGGCCCGGGTGGCCCAGAACAGGGGCACACTCACGCCGATCAGCAGCAGGGCCCAGCTGCTGTTGGCGGTGTCGTTGAGCAGGGCGCCGACCAGGAAGGCGATCGACCCCACCAGCACGATGGCGGTGCTCCACGGGTGGCCCCAGGCCTTGAACGGCCGTGGCCGCTCCGGCTCCCGCCGGCGCAGCACGAACAGGCAGACGATCCCCACCAGGTAGAGGCTCACGTAGAGGAACGCCGCCAGCCCGAGCAGGATCGTGAAGTCGCCGGCGAGCACCAGCAGGGCCGAGGCCAGGCTGGTGAGCACCAGGGCCACGGTGGGGGTGCCGCCCCGGTTGACCCGGTCGACCAAGGGGCTGAACAGCTTGTCGCGGCTGAGGCCGTAGAGGATGCGGGGGGCGCCCATGATCGAGGCGTTGATCAGGCCCGCCAGGGACACCAGGGCCAGGACGGTGATCGCCTGGCCGCCGAAGGCGCCGAACAGCAGGGCGGCCGCATCCGCCACCGGCAGGCTGGAGACGGCGATCACCTTCAGGGGCAGCACCCGCAGCAGGGCCAGGTTGAACAGGGTGTAGAGGACGATCACGGCCAGCACACCGCCGATCAGGGAGCGGGGCAGGTCCTCCTGGGGTTCGCTGAACTCCTCGGAGAAGTAGATGGGGCTGTGCCAGCCGTCGTAGGTGGTGACGATCGCCTGCAGGGAGAACACCAGCGCCACCGCCAGACCCATCCAGCCCGCCGGGGTGGCCAGGGCCGTTGCAGGGGTGGAGATCGCCGCGCCGGCAGCGGCGCGGGTGTCGGGGCCGCCCAGCAGGAAGCAGGCCGCCACCACCGCCAGGAAGGCGAGCGCCTTGGCCAGGCTGAGCAGCTTCTGGCTGCCGCTGCCGGCCTCCACTCCCAGCAGCTGGATGAGGGTGAACAGGGCCACCACCGCCAGCCCCACCAGCTTCCCGGGCAACTCCAGGCCCGGCAGCAGGAACAGCGTGTACTCGCCGATGGTGATCGCCACCCAGGCGATGCCGGTGCAGTGGCCGATCCAGTCCATCCAGCCCACGCTGAAGCCGGCGGCATCGCCGAAGCAGCGACGGGCGTAGACGTACCAGCCGCCGGCCAGGGGCAGGCTGGCCCCCAGCTCCGCCACGGCGATGGCGCCGAGCAGGGCATAGAGGCCGCCGGCCAGCCAGGCCGCCAACACCCAGGGGCCGCTGCCCAGCTGGGCGGCCACCAGGCCGGGGGTGCGCAAAATGCCGGCTCCGATGGTGCCACCCACCGCGCCGGCGATGCCGAAGGTCACCCCCAGCACGTTGAGCAGGCGGCCCGGCGACTCCAGCTCCGGGGAGACCGGATCGGGGGGAGCGGAGCGGGTCAGGAGGCGATCACCCGTTCCAGCAGGGCGTGGAGCTCGTCCAGTTCGTGGCGGCTCAGCAGCCAGTCCCCCTGCTGATCCTTGGTGACGCGGGCCTCGATGATCCAGCCGTCCTCCGTGCGCGCGATGGCGAAGTGGGGGGACTGCAAAGGGTCGACCATGGGCGGGCGGGAAAAAGACGGTACCTCTTGCTTAGCCAGATCCGCCAGTAACGGCGGTGGACCCAGCTGCTCGAGCCGGAACGCGGCGCCGTAGCTGGGGGTGGGCTGCTGGGAATAGAAGCGGGCGGCGGCGGGCCGGCCCAGGCGGCGGCGGGCGCTGGCCACCAGGGCGGCGGCCCGGCTGCGGCCTCGCAGGGCCTGCAGCACCAGTGTCTGCAGCCAGTCGGGCGGGGTGCTCCAGCCCAGGGCCACGCAGGTCTGGCCATCCAGCAGGCCCAGCAGCCCCCGCCGCAGGGCGGGGCGCAGGGGTGCGGGCCAGTCGGCCAGCAGCATGGCCCGGGTGGCCTCGGCGATGCGCCGGTTGGTGGCGGCCGGGGCGAAGGCCTCCCGCTCCACCCGCTCGTTCAGGGCCAGCAGTGCCGCGAGGCTGTCCGGCAGGTTCGCGATCCCCATCCGTTCGCCCACCCCGCACCAGAAGCGGAACAGGTGCTCCTGCTCCAGGGGGGTCAGGGGCCGCCAGCCGTAGCGGGCCAGCCAGCGGATCGGCTCGGCCACGAAGGTGGAGAGCACATAGAGGAAATCGTCGTTGCTGATCGCGTAGTGGCCATGGATGCGGTTCATGCGCTCGATCACCGCGGCCCCGGCCGGGCTGCCGGGGCCATGGCGCAGCAGTTCAGCCACCATCAGGCCCGTGTCGTCGTAACGCTTGCGCGGCCGGCGCTCGAACTCCCCGGTGCGGGCCAGCAGTCCGGAGATGGAGGGCACGCAGAAGGTCTTGAGCAGGGCCAGCTCCAGGGCCTGGGTGAGGTCCCAGGCAAACAGCTCGCCCGCCAGCCGATGGGCGGTGGCTTCGGCGGCCCGGAGGGTCGCGTCGGCGCCTGAGGAGTCGGTGGGGGAGGGCATCGGGCAGGGATCAGAAGCGGGAGCCGGGCTGCTGCAGGAACGCCAGCCCCTTGCTGGTACTGGGCCGGCCGAGGACCCGGTTGCGATGGGGAAAGCGACCGAAGCGGGCGATCACGTCCAGGTGGCGGCGGGCGAAGTCGGCGGTGCGGGCGTCGGTGTGCTGCTCGAACAGGGGCAGGCCCAGCTCCTGCAGGGCCAGATCCTCACTGTGCATCAGGGGCATCAGCCAGAACGGCCGCCGCCCAGGGCCTGCTCGGTGAGCGCAGCGAAGCGTTCCCGCACGACCCGGTCGCCCTCGGGGCCGGGCCGGAACCAGGCGGAGGGGGGAATCTCTTCAAACCAGAAGTGCAGCACCTCCTCCGGGGTCGGCATGGTTCAGGCGAGGAAACGGCTCAGAAGAAAGGGAAGCACCATCAGCAGCAGCGCCACGATCAGCAGGACGGCAAGGTTGCTGAGGCCGTAGGGGATCACCATCAGGAGCACCCCACAGCCCAGGGCTACCGCGTGGGCCTGCTTCTTGCCGTAGATCGCGTAACCCAGACCGACCGAGCTGATCAACAGCGCCAACAGTTGGCCGAGGCTCGGATCACTGCGCATGGATCCTGGCCTGAACCGACGGACCCCCCCATGCTGGGGCTCCCAACGCTGTCCTGCCCACCCATGACCCACCTGGTGGTGCTCCAGCACCTGGAGCGGGAAGGCCCGGGTCGCTTCGCCGAGGAGGTGAGCCGCCGGGGCTGGACGCTGACGGTGTGCCGGCCCGACCGGGGGGAGCCCCTGCCCCGGCTTGGCCCCGACCAGGCCCTGCTGGTGCTGGGCGGACCGATGGGCGTCGCTGACATCGGCTCGCCGTCGTTCCCCTGGCTGGCGGGGGAGGTGGCCCTGCTGCGGGAGTGCCTGGCGTGCGAGCGCCCGGTGATCGGCCTGTGCCTGGGGGCCCAGCTGCTGGCCGTCGCCGCCGGCGGCCAGGTGGTGCCGCTGATGGCGGGGGAGCCCCCCGTGCGCGCCTACGAGGTGGGCTGGGGACCGGTGACCTGGACCCGGGCGCAGGGGCAGGAACCGGTGCTCGCCGGGCTCGGGGATGCCATACCGGTGTTGCATTGGCACGGCGATCGGATCCGGCTGCCCGCCGCGGCCACCCTGCTGGGGTCAACGCCCCTTTGCGCCGAGCAGCTGTTCCGGATCGGCCACCACGCCCATGGGCTCCAGTTCCACGTGGAGGTGACGGACGCCGCCCTGCAGACCTGGCTCGATGAGGACGGCGACTACGTGCGGTTGGCGCTCGGGCCGGACGGGGTCGAGCAGGTGCGGGCCGGCCAGGCCCGCTGGGGGGAGCAGGGGGAGCGCCAGGGGCGACGGCTGATCAACAACCTGCTGGATCGGGCCAGTGCCCTGCTGGGGGGCTATCCCCTGCTGTGAGCGCGAGCCCGTCGGCCAGTTGGCGGCGCCGCTGCTCCACCGCCCCATCCTCCAGCAGCCGCTCCGCCAGGGTCAGCCCCGCCTGGAGGCTCTCGCTGATTCCGGCCCGCCAGAGCAGGAAGCCAGCGTTCCAGATCAGCCCCGCCGCCAGGGGCCCCGAGGCGGCCAGGGCCTCCCGGGCCTGGCCCTGCCACTGCGCCACGCTCTCCAGCGGCACCTCGGGCGCCCCCAGGCCGTGGTCGCGGGCCCGCAGGATCAGCCGTTCAGAGTCTCCCCCCGCTCCCGCCTGGCGGTGGGAGGCGATGGCCACCCGGTTGGTGGGCAGTTCCACGCCCCCCTCCATCCCCTTGATCAGCAGCAGTTCGTGCTGGCCGGTGGCGGCGAGCGCCTCGCGGGCCAGCCGTTCGGTGGGGGCATGGACGAAGCCGCTGACCTGCAGATGGGGCCCGTCGTGGCAGCTCCACAGCAATTCGAGGGTGGCGATCGGCGGGCGCTTGCCGATCTGCTCCCGCACCGGCACCAGCCGCTCGGCGGCCGGGAAGTGCGCCGGCTGGTGCATCAGGGCCAGCCCTTCCTGGGCGAAGCGGCGGTTCACCGCGCTCCAGGCCAGGCCGCGGCGGTCAAGGTCGAGGGCGGCCAGGGCCTCGGCCGTGGTGAAGCCGTACTTCACGGGCATCGGGCCGCCGCCATGCAGCACCACCCCGACGCCGGCCGTCACCAGCAGCAGGGCCACCAGGGGCAGCAGCGGGGCGGAACGGCTGCGGCCATCGAAGGGCACCCCGAAACTGAGCACCCGCCGCGGCGTCGTCGCCAGCCGGGGTCCCCGCTGCCGGTAGCTGTCCAGCAGGCCGGCCAGCTCCTGGGGCTCAGGACGCCGCAGGCGATGGGCGATCAGGAAGGCACCCGCCTGGGCGTCCGTGCAGCGACCGTTGAGCAGGAGATCGAGGGCTTCGCTGGCCTCGGCCCGGCTCAGGGCCCGGCCGCTGCGTTCGCCGCTGCCCAGGGCGGCGATCAGCTCGCGGCAGCGGCAGCGGTCGGGCCCCAGGGCGTCCCCGTGCTGCTGACGCCGCTGCGGTGTCCATTCGCCCCCCGGGCTCAGCGTCGACATGCGCGGCGGCCTCCATAGGGTGATCCCTAGGCTGAGGGGTATGCGCCGGATCATCGCAAGCCCCCTTCTGCTGGTGGTGCATGGCCGTGCCGGTGGCCTGATCCCCGCCGAACTGCAGGACCTGGCCCGTCAGCTGGAAGAGGGTCGTGGGGCGCCTGTGGGACTGGAAGCGCTCACCGCAGGCGAACCCCCGGCCCTGCCGGCCAGCAGCAGCGCAACCCCCCTGCTGCTGGTGCCCCTGTTCCTCCTGCCCGGCAGCCATGTGCGCCGGGACGTGCCGCGGATCGCCGCCCGTTGCCGCCAGTGCGGGCCGTTGCGGAGCCTGCCGTTTCTGGGCTCCTGGCCCGCCTGGCAGGGGGCCCTGGCCGCCGAGCTGGCGGCCCTGAAGGCGCCGGCTGACGCGCCCGCAGGGGATGGGCCCTGGCTGTTGCATCACCCCCTGGAGGGGCCGCTGGGGGCGGCGTTCCTGGCCCACCTCGAGGCTGTCACCGGTGGCCGCTGCCGCGCCACTCCATACACTGCCCCCAACCCCGCGGACGCTCCGCTGCCCCTGCCTGGCCCCGCCCTGCCCCTGGCCCTGGCGGCCAACCGGCTCACCGACGCCCTGCCGTCGCCGCTGGGCGTGCCGTTGCTGCAGCGGCCCCGGTTCCGGGCCGTGCTGCTGGAGGCGCTGATGGCGCTGCCATGACGGACGCGACCCTGGCCCCGGTGGCGAACGACGGCCCCGGGACGGTGTATCTGGTGGGGGCCGGCCCCGGCGATCCCGACCTGCTCACCCTGCGGGCCCACCGGCTGCTGCAGCAGTGCGACGCCCTCGTCTACGACTCCCTGGTGCCCACCGCCCTGCTGGATCTGGTGCCAGAGGGGTGCGAGCGCCATTTCGTGGGCAAGCGCCGCGGCCACCATTCGGTGCCCCAGCCCAGCACCAACGCCGTGCTGCGCGAACTGGCCGGCCGCCGCAGGCTGATCGTGCGCCTCAAGGGCGGCGATCCGTTCCTGTTCGGCCGCGGCGGTGAGGAGGCGGCGCACCTGGCGGCCCATGGGATCCCGGTGCAGGTGGTGCCCGGGGTCACGGCCGGCATCGCCGCCCCCGCCTACGCCGGCATTCCGGTCACCCACCGGCGGGCGGGTTCGAGCGTCACCTTCGTGACGGGCCATGAGGAGATCGACAAGCGCCGTCCAGGCGTCGACTGGCGCGGCCTGGCCCGCAGCAGCGACGGCCTGGTGATCTACATGGGCCTGCACAACCTGCGCCACATCATCGCGGAGCTGATCGCCGGGGGCCTGCCGCCAACCACCCCCGCCGCCGTGATCCAGCAGGGCACCGTGCGGGGCCAGCGGCAGCTGGTGGCCACCCTGGCCGTGCTGGCCGACCGGGTGGAGGCCGAGGCGTTCGCCTCGCCATCGATCGTGGTGGTGGGCGCGGTGGTGGAGGAGCGGGTGCCGTCCTGTGCGCCGTCGCCCGCCGATGTGGCGATGCCGATCCCCTTCTGAGCCACCCCAGCCGGGACGGGCGCCATGCTGGTGCCTTGCCCGATCCCATCAGCCCCGGCATGAGCCAGCCAGGCCTTTCCCATCTCAACGCCGCCGGTCAGGTGCACATGGTGGAGGTGGGCGACCGGCCCGCCAGCGACCGCCGCGCCGTGGCCGAGGGCCACATCACCATGGTGCCCGAGGTGCTGGCCCTGGTGCTGGAGGGTCGGGCGGCCAAGGGGGACGTGCTGGCGGTGGCCCGGGTGGCGGCGATCCAGGGCGCCAAGCGCACCTGGGAGCTGATCCCCCTGTGCCACCCGATCGCCCTCACGGGCCTGGAGGTGCTGATCGAGCCCAGCGCCGATGGCAGCGGCCTGCGGCTGCAGGCCAGCGCCCGCACCAACGGATCCACCGGCGTGGAGATGGAGGCGCTGACGGCGGTGCAGGTGGGCCTGCTGACCCTCTACGACATGGTCAAGTCGGCCGATCCAGCCATGACCATCGGCCCGGTGCGGCTGTTGCGCAAGGAAGGGGGGCGCCGGGGCCCTTGGGTGTACCCCGATGCCCAGGGTCCAGCCGGTGAGTCCGATGGCTGAGCCGTTCCCCCGCGAAGGCCTGCCCCTGGAGGAGGCGCGCCGCTTGGTGCTGGCGGCGCTCACGCCGCTGGCGGGCCGTGAGCGGCTGCCCCTTGCGCAGTGCCTGGGCCGGGTGAGCGCCGAGCCGGTGCGGGCTCCCGAGGCCGTGCCGGGATTCCGGGCCTCGATCATGGATGGTTATGCCATCGCCGAAGCCGAGCCCCCCGGCGCGGGCCGCCGCTGGCGTCTGGTGGGCCGTTCCGCCCCCGGGGCCCCCTACGGAACGGTGCTGGTGGCGGGGGAAGCGATCCGGATCCTCACCGGCGCCCCCCTGCCGGAGGGGGCCCAGCGGGTGCTGCCCCAGGAGCTGGTGACCCCCGATCCTGGCGCCGACAGCCTGGTGCTCACCGGGGAGGCGGGGCCCAACCCCTGGATCCGCGCCCCTGAGGAGGAGGCTGCCGCCGGCGACGCATTGCTGCTCGCCGGCGTGCGCCTGGGGCCTGCTGCCCTGGGTCGGCTCGCCAGCTGCGGTGTGGCGACGCTGCTGGTGAGCGCCCAGCCCCGGCTGGGGCTGCTGATCAGCGGTGATGAGCTGGTGGCGGCCGGCGCGGCGCGGGGGCCGGGCCAGATCTGGGAGAGCAACGGCACCCTGCTGCGGGCCCTGCTGGCGCGGCTCGGCTATCCCGTCACCGAGCAGCGGGTGGTGGCCGACGATCCGGCCGCCCTGCATCGGGCGCTGCTGGAGCTGGCCAGCGGCTGCGACGTGGTGGTGAGCACTGGCGGGGTGTCGGCCGGAGACAGCGACTGGATCCGGCCCCTGCTGGCCGAGCTGGGGGAGGTGGGCTTCTGGAAGTTGTTCCTCAAGCCCGGCCGACCCTTCGCCTTCGGGCGGCTGGGGCCGCGGCCCTTCTTCGGCCTGCCCGGCAACCCGGTGGCCGCGGCGATCACGGCCCTGCAGCTGCTGTGGCCGGCCCTGCAACGGCTGGAGGGGGGCGAGGTGCTGCTGCTGCCGCGGCTGAAGGTGCGTCTGGCGGCGGCGCTGAAACGGGGTGCCGGCCGGCCCGAACTGGCCCGGGCCCGCTTGCAGGTGGATGGCGACGGTGTCCTGCTGGCGCTGGTGGAGGGGAGCCAGGCTTCCTCCCGCCTCGGTTCGCTGCAGGGGGCCGATCTGCTGCTGGAGATCCCCGCCGAGGCGGGTGCCCTGGAGGCCGGCGCGGAGCTGTGGGCCCAGCTGCTGCGGCTGCCCCTGCTCTGAGTCAGGGCGTGCCGTCGCCGGCGGGCCTGGGGGCGGGGATCGGGGCGCTCAGGCCGTCGATGCTGCGGCGGTTCTTGCGCTGCCAGTAGCGCTCCAGGCCCTCGGGCCCCTTGCGGCGGGCCCAGCTGTCGAGGGCGGTGCGATCCCCCCCGTAGGCGTACGTGGGCACCGCCATGCCGCAGGAGGTCTGGACCCGTTCGATGGCCAGATCAAAGATCTGGCGAGCGCCGGCCAGGGGCTCGAACAGGCCGTAGAGCGCCGCCCAGCCGTCCTCGCCGCACTCCTCGCCGTACTGGATGGTGCGGGCAGTGCCGTAGAGCCGCAGGATCTGGGGCGGGCCCTCGAAGGCGCAGAACATCAGGGTCATGCGCGGGAACGCCTGCACGTGGGCGGCGGTTTCGTTGCCGCTGCCGGTGAGGTTGAGCCAGATCACGCGGCGCTCATCGAGCACCCGCAGCGCATCCCGCCCCTTGGGGGACACGTTGACCGTGCTGTCCGCGGTGGCGGTGCCGACGAAGAAGAGCTTCTGGGTGGCGATGAAGGCGATGTGGTCGGCCGTGAGGGCGTCGCTGGACTGGCCCATGGGACGGGGGCAGGTGGTGGTGGAAGAGATCCTCCGGCAGCTTCCGGGCTGGTGCGGGCGGCCCAGCCCATGGATCACAAGGAACCGGCCGCTCCAGCTGGCCGCCGGGAGGTCCCCCAGGGACGACCGGTGCCATGCTGACCCCAGAGTCTGACGTCCGAGTGGCGAGACCATGAAAGTGACCGTTGAGCTTTCAGAGAAAGAGATGGCTGAAATCCTTGATCTCACCGGCGAGCGGAAGAAGGGCCCCGCCATCCGACGGCTTATGGAGGAAGCGTTGCAGCTTCGCCGCCGCGCCTTGATCGCCCAAAGGTTCATCAGCGGCGCGTGGGGCGTCGAACTGGAAACCTTCGAGGCTGACCAGGAGCGCGACTGCCAGCGCGATCTGGGGCTGGCCCCATGACCCTGCTGCTCGACAGCAGCCTGTGGATCGACTTCACCCGGGCCCGCAGCCCGTTGGTGTTGAAGCAGTTCATTGCTCCCTACGTGCTCGATCCCACCACGCACCTGGCGGAACCGGTGCGCTTCGAAGTGCTGCGCTCAGCAAGGCCGCAGGAGGCCCAGCAGCTGGAGGCCCAGTTCGCCGTTCTGCCGTCCCTCCAGACCCCTGCGGATCTGTGGGAACGGGCGATCACTCTCGGCCAGGCCTGCCGCCAGGTCGGCCGTACCGTGCTGAGCCTTGATCTCCTGGTCGCCGCCGTGGCCCTGCATCACAACGCTGTGCTGGTGAGCTTCGATGCCGACTTCGAGGCCATCGCCTCCGTGAGCGAGCTGCGCCTGCAGCGGCTCGAACGCCCTCTCTGAACGATGAACCCACTTCGCCGCCGTGGTGAACGCCAAGTGGTGGACGTGCCCCCTGAGGCCGCCCCCACCCCAGAGACGGCCGATACCCCCCCGCTGCGGCATCGCCCGCCCACTCAGAGGGGGGTGTTTCCGGCCACCCAGGTGCCGCGGCCGCCGCTCCACTCCCGTTTCCAGAAGGGAGCGTGGTGCTTGAGATCCTCCAGCAGCTCCTGGACGCAGCGCAGGGCGGGACCGCGGCGGTCGGCCTGGACGGCCACCAGCACGATGGCTTCCCCCGGCCGCACCCGCCCCACCCGGTGCGCGACCAGCACCGCGCCCGCCCCGTGGCACGCCCCGCAGGCCTCGGCGATGGTTCGCAGCTGGGCCTCGCTCATGCCGGGGTAGTGCTCGAGTTCCAGGGCCTCGAGGGGCTCGCCGCTGGCGGTGGTGGGGCGCACGCGGCCGATGAAGTGGCTTTCCGCGGCCGGGGCGGCTGGGCCCAGGCCGCGCTGCCAGGCGGCCAGCAGCTCCAGCGGCTGGAAGCGTGTCTCTAGCAGCTGCACCGCGATGGGGTGTCCTGGGCTGGGGGTCGGCATCGCTCAGCCTCCGGTGATCGGGGGCAGGAAGGCCACCTCGTCGCCGGGGCGCAGGGGGGTGTCGGGGGTGGCGAAAGCCTGGTTGATGGCGACGCGGATGCTGGGCGGGAGGTCACTGGCGCCTGCCGCGGGGCCGTCGTCCAGGGCCAGCTGGTGCCAGAGATCGGCGGCGCTGGTGAGGCTGGTCTCGAGGGGGATCAGGCGTTCACCCCAGCCGGCCCGCTCCCGCAGGGCGGCGAACAGCCGCACCCGCACCGGGGTGGAGTGGTCTGGAGAAGGGGCGACCAAGGGACGGTGGCGCAACGATCAAAGCGTGACTCTGGGTCATGGGGTTTCGCGGCGGCTCAGGCCAGCAGCCGCACCGGATCGCCCACCGCCACCGGGCCGGGGGTCACCACGCTGAGGCGGATGCCGGCCACCACGCCGTTGTGACGGGCGGTGGCGCGCAGGATCTCCAGGTCTTCGCCCAGGGCGCCCTGGGCCAGGGTGGTGACGACGCAGCGGGGGCAGCCGCCATCGACCCGCAACACCAGCTGCTCGCCGATCTGCAGACAGCCGCCGCTCCAGGCCTCTTCCACGAAGCCTTCGGCCCCTTCCGGCGTGCGGATCAGCAGGTTGGGGCGGAACCGTTCGACGGCGAAATCGAGCTGGGGTTCGAGCTGCCGCAGCCGCTCCAGGGTGGCGGTGCTGATGGCGTGGATGGGGCAGGCGTCGAAGAAGGTGCCCGCAGGTAACTCCAGGGCGTTGGTTGCGTCCTGGAAGGCGCGACCTTCCACCGGCGGCCAGTACTGGTCGAGGCTGGCGCTGTCGGGGGGGGTGTCGAGCAGGCTCACCCGGCGCCCGAACAGCTCGCTGAAGAAGGCGCCGACATCGGCGTCATCGCTGCAGAGCTCGGCGGTACCGTCCTCCTGACGCGGGCCGATCAGGACCGCTGGCAGGGGCGCGGACGGCGTTGGCTCCTCGCGAAAGCGGGCGCGATAGTCGAGCAGATCCCTCCAGAGGCGCGGGTTCTTGGCGCTGGCCACCCGGCCGCTGGCGTGGTCCCACAGGGCGTAGGCCCGATCGCCCCGGATGCCGCGGGCCTCCACATCCAGCCGCTGGGGGGAGTCCCCGAGCATCGATTTGACCGGGTAGCGCCACAGCGTCTGCACCGTCCCCACCAGCTCCTGCACGCCCTTGACCCGTTGTGGCCCGTCCACTCTGCGGGCGGAGACGGGCCAGCTCCGGTAGCAGGACCTACCGTCCGCCCAGGGTCAGCCTGGATCCGTTGGCTGGGGCCATGAAGGAGTTCATCCACCTGCGGTCCGCCCAATTCCCGCTGCTGCCCGGCGAAGCCGAGGAGAGGGTGAATGAGGGGCTGGTGGGCAGAGCCCTGGCCCTCTATCTGCAGGAGAAGCTGCGGCGCCTGGGCCGGGACGTGCCCTTCGTCTGCTGCGAAGACTGGGGCTGGTGGCTGGAGCTGGCCGGAACTCCCTTCCGTTTCGGGGTCTGCGTCTACAGCCTCCCCAGCGAAGGGGATCGGGCTGAGTTCTGCTGCACCGATGGGGCCAGCGCCGCGCGGATCTGGAACTGGCGGCGGTTCGGCTTCATCGACACGGCCCCCTGGGCGGCGGCCCTGCACGGGGAGTTGCTGGCCATCTTCCGGGACGATCCGGAGGTGGAGCTGCTCGGCAGCGGCCCCACGTTTCCGTGAGCTCAGGGGCTGCCGAAGAAGCCACGGGAATTGAGCCAGAGGCTCAGCACCAGCAGCGGCAACAGGAACCCCGCCAGGATCTGCAGGCGTGGGCGCAGGCCGCCTGACGCGGCCTTGGCGGGCATGGTCTTGCTGGGCCCTGGAGTCTTGCGGCGCGAGCGCGCGGGCATGGGATCAGGGGGGGCAAGAGGGCCGTCATTCTGCTGGGCCAAAGACGATCCCGGAGCTCACCGGGGAGCTGGGTCCAATGGCGGGCGATCGGATCGGCCAGCTGCTGACCGTTGACGAGGCTGATCCTGGCGGTGGAGAGGAGAGGCCATGGCCGCCGGAGGCACGACGGTAAGGAGACGTCGTCCCAGCGGATTTTTCAGCTCTTTGTTCCAAGCCTTCGCACGGCTCGCTCCAGGGAGGGCGCCAGGCTGCGCCACTGCCTCCGCCTGGGGCTCCAGATCTGGCCGCTTCGCAGCGCCTCGAAGCCGGCCAGCACCATGTCCTGCCCCTCGTTCAGCTGCAGGGCCGCCAGGGGGACCGTGAGGGGGCCTTGGAAGTAGTAGGCGCTGAGCTGGGCATCGTGATGCTCAAACCAGAGCGGCAACGGCGGCGCCCCCCAGCTGATCTCCTCCTGCAGTTCGCGCAGGATCGCCTGCTCCGGTCGCTCCCCCGGATCGAGGTGGCCGCCGAACAGGCCCCAGCAGCCCGGATGGACGATGCCCTCGATGTCGTCCCGCAGCTGCAGCAGCCACTGGCCCTCCCGCTCCAGCATCGCCAGCGCCACCGCGAAGGTCATGGGTGGAGGGGCGCCATGGAGCGGGGGCGGTCGTTGGGGCGATTCTGGCCAGGGACGGGCGCCCATGCCGGCGGAGCAAGCTCGCCACGAATGACGCGTCGTCCATCCGCCCCTACTTTCCTGGGCGACACCCCTGAAGCGCCGGTGCCACCGGTGACCGAGATCCTGAGCCTTTGACCGCCGCCGACCTCGCCTTTTTCGTGCTGCGCGGCGCCACGGCCCTGCTCTGTGCGCTGGCCGCGCGGGGTGCGCTGCGCCAGCGCGACGTGCTGGAGGTCGAGCTGGCCGCCGCGGCCCTCGCCGCCGCCGCGCGCGACGGCCGGCCGGTGGTGGGCGCCATGCTCGACATCGACCATTTCAAGGCCATCAACGACGGCTGGGGCCACGCGGCAGGCGATGCGGTGCTGCGCGAGGCGGCCACGGCCATGCGGGGTGTGCTGCCCGGGGTGGACACCGAGGGCGCGCGGCCCCTGCTCAAGCTGGAGAGCGCGCTCTACGCCGCCAAGGCTGCGGGGCGGAACCGGGTGCTGGTGGCGAGCTGAGGGGCGCCAGTAATATTCTTACCAGCTCTTGGCTGCGGGCACGCCCATGCGGATCACCTCCAAAGGCCAGGTGACCATCCCTCAGGACATCCGGCGCCAGTGCGGCCTTCTGCCCCACACCGAGGTGGTCTTCCGTGTCGAGGAGGGGCGCGTGCTGCTGGAGAAGGCCCCTGAGCAGCAGGAGCCCGGGGCCGAGGCGATCCAGCGGCTGCGCCAGGCACGGCTGCGCACCCGGCTCAGCACCGATGAATTGCTGGCCCTCACCCGGGGAGACGCCGGCTGATGGTGCTGGTCGACTCCAACGTGATCCTGGACGTCGCCACGGACGATCCCCGCTGGAGTGGCTGGAGCGCCCATCAGCTCCGTCACTGGTTGGACCGCGGACCGGTGGCGATCAACGCCAGCGTGTATGGCGAAATCGCCTTTGCCTGCGAGACGATCGAGTCGGTGGACGAGCTGCTGCCTCCCCATCTTTTCGAGTACCGGTCCATGCCACGGGAGGCGGCTTTCCTGGCCGCCCGGGCCCATGCGGAGTACCGCAGCCGGGGCGGAGAGCAGCGCTCGATCCTGCCGGATTTCCTGATCGGCGCCCATGCTCTGGTGGAGCGCCTGCCGTTGCTTACCAGGGATCAGCGCCGCTACCGGCAGGCGTTCCCGGGCTTGGATCTGATCAGCCCCTGAGCCTCGCGACCACGACGGGGTTGTCGGCCTTCAGCCGATCCCCCCCACCACCGGCCACCAGGCCGCGGCGGCGGTCAGCTGCGCCTCGCTGCAGCCCGCGGCCCGCCGCACCTCCGCCGCCTGGCTGTCGCACAGGGAGCCGTGCAGCGCTTCCCCCAGGGCCCGGCGCAGCAGGCCGCTGGCGGTGAAGGCGGCCGAGGCCTGCGCCAGGCTGGCGGGCAGGAGCGGCCTGCAGGGCCCCCAGCAGCAGGTAGGGGTTGGCGGCCAGGTCCGCCACCTTCAGCTCCAGGTGGGCCGGGGCGCCATCGGCCGCGGCGGGCACGAGGCGCAGGGCCGCTTCCCGGTTCTCCACGCCCCACACCTGGAACGGGGCCGACCACGACCCCGGGGCCAGCCGCCGGTACGACACCGCCAGGGGGCAGGCCAGGGCCAGCAGGGCCGGCAGCTCCGCCAGCAGGGCCGCCAGCACCCCGGCCCCCGCCGCGCCCAGGCCCCCCTCGCCGTCGCCGCCCTCCAGCAGCGCCGCCCCGTCGCGACGGACGCTCAGGTGCAGGTGGCCGCCGTTGCCCACCCGCTCCAGGCTGGGCTTGGGGCTGAAGCTGCAGCGCCAGCCGAAGCGGCGCGTCAGCCGTTGGATCAGCAACTTCGCCTGCACCAGCCGGTCGGCGGCCTCCAGGGCCGTTCCCGGCGCCAGCGACAGCTCGAACTGGCTGGCGCCGTACTCCGGGTGGAACTGCAGCCAGGGCAGGCCGGCCGCCTCCAGGGCCTCGAGCAGGGCCGTGGCGTAGTCGAGGCCCTCCACCAGCCGATCGGCCCCGTAGGCCCCCCCGGGGATCGCCGGACCCGGCGTGCCATCGGCAGCGGGGCTGGCCACCAGCCACTCCAGCTCGAAGCCGGCCCGCAGTTCCACCCCGGCGCGCTGCAGCTGCTCCATCTGGCGACGGCACAGGTGGCGCTGGTCGCCCACATAGGGCTCGCCACTGCGCTCGAAGCGCTCCCCCGGCGCCCAGGCCCAGCCGCTGGCCGGCTCCAGCGGCGCCAGGGCCGCCGCATCCGCCCGCAGGCGCAGGTCGCCGTCGGGCCGGGCCAGGCGATGGGTGGCAGCGATGCCGCCGTCGGCGCCGAAGGCATCGGCCACCGGTGAGAAGCCCACGCCCACTGCCGCCGCCGCCTCGAAACCGGCCAGGGGCACCACCTTCACCAGCGGCGCCCCGGCGTGGTTCACCCAGGTGATCGCCACCCAGCGGATCCCCTGCGCAGCCAGTGCCGCGGCCATGGGGGCGGGGGGAATGGACACGGGCCCAGCGAGCGTCTGCCGCAATGATTGAACGGATCGCCGGAGCCTGCATGGCGTCGTGCTCTCCCGCCGAGTGGCTGGACCCCGGTGGCACCGCGCTGCTGCTGGTGGATCTGCAGCAGGGCACCTGCGGTGACGCCCAGCCCCGGCCGGATGCGGACTTCGATCGCCGCTTCCGCGCCACCACCCTGCCGAACGCCCAGCGGGTGCTGGCGGCGGCCCGCCGCGGCGCTCTGGAGGTGATCCATACCGTGATCGCCAACCTCACCGCCGACGGCCGCGACCGCAGCTTTGACTACACGCGCTGCGGCATGGGCTTCCCGCCCGGCAGCCGCGCCGCCGAGGTGATCGCCGAGCTGGCGCCCCTGGCCGATGAGCTGGTGCTAGCCAAAAGCTCCTCCTCGCCCTTCAGCTCCACCAGCCTCGACTACCTGCTGCGCAACCTGGGTATCCGGACGCTGGTGGTGATCGGCCTGCTCACCGACCAATGCATTGACCACACCGTGAAGGACGCCGCCGACCGCGGCTACCGCGTCGTCTGTGTCCACGACGCCTGCCTGGCGGTGACCCTTGAGCGCCATGCCGCTGCCCTGGAATGCTTCGCCGGCTATGGCGAGCAGATCAGCTGTGGGGAGTTCGTGGCGGCCATGGACTTAGCCGCAAGCGGCGAACCCCGCCGGGGCGGCGTCCTGGGGGACTCCGCGGAAGTGGGAGCCGATCTCAAGGCTGATTTCGCCGACGAGATCGACGCCCTGTTCGGTTGATCTGCCCGCCGTGCCCCCCAGCGAACCCCAGCCCCTGCTGGTCGACACCCAGCTGCTGCTCCGGTGGGCGATCGAACCAAGCCGGCTGCCGGCCGGGACGGCGAGCCTGCTGGCGGATCCGGCCCAGCCTTTGGTGCTCAGCGTCATGAGCCTGTGGGAGGTGGCGATCAAATCGTCCCTGGGCCGGGCCGACTTCCAGGTGGAGGCCGCCGCCCTGCGCCTGGGCCTGCTGGGGCAGGGATTCCGCGAACTCCCTGTCCGCGCCGAGCACGCGCTGGCGGTGCAGCACCTGCCCTGGATCCACCGCGACCCCCACCGCTGCGCGGAAGACTTCGTCTTCGATCGTCTGCTGGTGGTGCAGGCCCAGCTGGAGGGCCTGCGGCTGCTCAGCGCGCCACCGCGCTCCTGGCGCCATGGCTTGAATAAGGCAACGGCGGATTCAAGGGAACCGGCACTTCCTTTAACAAGCCTGCCGATAGACGGCCTGGCGGTCCCGTTTGCCGATCGCAATCACCAGCACGAGCAACTGCTGGTCCCGCACCTCATAGACCAGGCGGAATCCAGCGGCGCGGAGCTTGATCTTGTAGCGATCGCTTGAGCCCCGCAGCTTGCTGGCGGGGATGCGGGGCTGGATCAGCCGTTCAGCCAGCTTCTTCTTGAACGTCTCCCGGATCTCTGCAGCCAGCTTGTGCCACTCGCGAAGGGCCTCGGGGTGGAAGGCCAGCTCATAGCCCATCCATGGTCACGCGCACCGGTTCCTGCCCATCCGCCAGTCGCGTGTCGGCGATGCGGTTGAGCCCCAGGTCTTCGACCAGGTCCATCAGATCCTCATAGGCCTTGGCGGGCACGCAGTAGAACGCCGGTTCGTTGCGGTTCAGAACGGCCACCGGCAGCCCCTCGCCAGCCGCCACCGTGGCCATCGGATTTTTCTTGAGTTCCGAGATGCTCACAGCGATCTCGGCCAGCATGCGATGGGCCATCAACTCTTACGACCAGCTCGTGGACCCACTTTAGGTCCCGCAACAGGTCTCGGAGCAGGTCCCCGGATGTCTGACGCAGCCAGTGTGATGCCCGATGCCGGTTTCGAACCAGCGACATCCTGCTTGTAAGGCAAGGATTTAACTAGGGCAAAAGCCTTGCGAGAACTGACTCTCTAAGTTGGCAATGCTGGGCATGTGAGAAGGTATGTGAGAAGGTTCGCCATTTTTGCCCCTTTGCTTGCGAAGCCGCAGCCTTCTTGAGGGTCGCCTTCAAACAGCCGCCAAGACGGGATTGAGACGCCAGAGACGTGTGGCCGCAGATTTTGCCCCTGCTCCGCAGCGGGGCCAATAGAGGGCTTTCTTACTGCGCAACGAGCTCGATGACAGGCCACTAGCGGATGTGGTGACTGAGCTGGGTGGGTAGTTGCTGCTGGTGTCGCCCCGTCTAGGCAGCCATCTCTCGGACCAGCTGCCTGCTGTTCAGCCGGCGCGCGTGACCGCTATGGCATCGCGGCCTGGCTGCGCTGGCAAGACGCTTCGGTCAGCGGCGGCCGTCCTGAACTTGCCACGGCGGTGCCGTGGCTGACGTCAGACAGCCGCCGCCGCCCTCCGCCGCCCTCCGCTGCCCTCCGGGCGTGGGTGTGGGGCTGAAGGTGTCTCCCGCGACTGCGGTGCCAGGGGTTTTCTGATGCCAATTGATGTTGCTGAAGAGCCGGAATGTCCTGGCTCAGGCTGATGGCCGAGCGGGAGGATCTGGCTCAGCGGCGCTCCAAGGAGATTGGGCCATATTCCAG
This sequence comes from Cyanobium sp. Cruz-8D1, assembly GCF_024345975.1. Lineage (GTDB taxonomy): Bacteria > Cyanobacteriota > Cyanobacteriia > PCC-6307 > Cyanobiaceae > Cyanobium. Next base: position 187,035 of record NZ_JAGQCD010000002.1, read on the forward strand.
TCTGCAGCTGGCTTTTGCTGAGTTGATAGTGCAAGTGTTCTGGTAGGATAGAGTCTGCGCCAAAGGCCCTAAGCCCATCGCCGGCGGCAACCTCATCCCCTGATCTCGCCATCACCGCCGCATAAGTCTGAGCGGCCGTGATGCCCCGATCAGTTGTCACCCACGGCAACTGATTCCATGGCTTTCTGTACTTCATCCAGGTCCGTCATCGCTGCCGGTCGCTCCCTTGTGATCGCGGCCGGCGGCGGCCGTGATCTGGCCTGGTCCCATCAGCGCATTGCCGCTGAGCTGCTGGCCCGCAGCGGTGGCCGGCTGGTCCATCTGCTGCTCCACGGCGGGGCCCGCGGTGCCGATGCCGCCATCGCCCGCGCGGCCCATCAGCTGGGCTGGTCGGCGCTGGTCCTGCCTGCCGAGTGGCGGCGCCATGGCCGGGCCGCCGGGCCGATCCGCAACCGGGAGCTGCTTGAGCTGGCTGTGGCCAGGGCCGAGGCCCACACCTCCCCTGGGGTCTCCACCTCCGTGCTGGTGGTGGCTTTCCCCGGCGGACCTGGCACGGCCTCGTTGGTGAGCGAAGCCCGCCGCATGGTTTCCCGTGCGCCGGTGCCGATCGCCGTGGTGGAAGTCAGCCCATCAGCGGGCCGTTGGGCCAAGCCCACTGCTGTCTCTTGCCCCTGAAGCCTTCCGCGCCATTAGGCGCCTCCGTTCCCATTCCCATTTCACCGTCATGCCCGTTCTTACCCCCACCCCCACCGCTGCTGCCACGGCGCCCGTTCACGTTGCTGCGGATGCAGCTGGCCCCGCCTGTTCCTTGCAGCGCTCAAGCTCCCTTTGGCAGCTGGGCATCGAGGCCCAGGAGCTCACCACGGCCATCGGCCAGCTGGCCCAGCAGCTGGAAGCCGACGACGACACCCGCGCCCAGGCCCTCGCCGAGCTGGAGGCCGCCCTCCTTGCGGAAGAAGGCAACAAACAGGCCCTGGCTGCCAAAGCCGATGCCACCTGCTGGGTGATCGAGCACCTGCGCGGCCAGGCCGCCTACCGCCAGCAGCAGGCCAAGCGGCTCACCGAGCTGTCCCGCTCCGATGCCTCCCGGGCCGATGCCCTCGAGGACTCGCTCGTCCTGGTGCTCACCCGCCTGCAGCCCACCGCCAATCGCTTCTCGTTCCCCAATCACGAGCTGACTTCCCGCAAGTCCCAGGCGGTCGAGATCGGCGACGAGGACGCCCTCCCCTCCGATTGGCTCACCCTCAAGACCACCAGCCAGCCCGACAAGGCCGCCATCAAAGAAGCCCTCAAAGCCGGCCACCTCATCCCCGGGGCCCAGCTGGTCTCCCGCCGCTCCTGGCGCATCCACTGAGGGGGCAGAGCCTCCTCGCAAGTGGGCTTCCGGTGGTGCAGCCGGGGCCCGCTTCCCTCCTCACACCATCGCCGCTCATCGCCATGAACGTCACCGTTCCTTCTGCCAACGGGGCCAGCACCACCAGCCGGCCCGCTGCTCCTCGTCCCGTCCAGAGGCCTTCATCGGCACTGGAGCTGATCCGCTCTACTGACCTCCACGAGGCAGCGCCTCCAACATCCGCCCCGGCTCCGCAGGCCCACCAGGCACTGCCCAGCGGCTTCTCCCCCGAGCAGCACGCTGCCCTTGCCGCCCCCCTTGATCGGGCCAACGTCCGCCAGCGGGAGCAGGGCCGCGGGAAGGTCGCCTACGTCGAGGGCTGGTTCGCCGTGGCTGAGGCGAACCGCATCTTTGGTTTTGACGGCTGGCAACGGCAGACCATCGCCATGCGCTGCGTCGCCCAGGCTGAGCGCTCGATCGGTAGGGACCAGAAGCCTGGCTGGGGCGTCACCTACACCGCCCGCGTGCGCGTCACCGTCTCAGCAGGTGGCCGGCCTCCTTTGATCCGGGAGGGCAGCGGCGCCGGCCACGGCATCGATGTGGACCTGGGCCAGGCCCATGAGTCCGCCCTCAAAGAAGCCGAGACTGACGCGATGAAGCGGGCCCTGATGACCTTCGGGAATCCGTTTGGCCTCGCCTTGTATGACAAGGCGCAGCGACAGGTCAGTAGTGCGGCGGGCCAAGGTCAAAGCCATGGAGAGACGGCAGGGCTTCAGCGGCCCGGCGGGCAGCGGTCTTCTGTAAGCCGGCCGGCGCCTGCCGCACCCGCTCCCAGCACCGCTGCCCAGGGAGAAGCGCGCACCCAGGTAACGGCACCGACCCCAGCGCCATCAGCTCCGTCCGAGGCGAGCCTCGTGGCCCTTGATGCCGAGACGATCCAGCAGCTCCACAGCACCCTGCGGGCCCTTCCCAGGCCCCTGCTGGAAAGCCTCACCCGGGCGTTCCGCAAGCGGTTCCAGGTGCCCGACACCGCGGTGACTATCGCCGATCGGATCAGCCAGAAGTGCCACCACGACTGGATCGAGGCCTTCCTTGTCCAGTACGAGCAGGTAGAGGAGTAGTCCACGATTGCTTCGGCCGCATCAGATCGCCTAGCCTCAGAGGGGTGCGTTGTGCTCCGGCGGGCACCGACGCCTGTCCGAGGAGCGGTCACGCCGAATCGGCAGGTGGACCCACATGACAGTAGGCAGCTCAAAGTCCCGGGCCAGGCGGGCCACAGTCGCCGCTACTTCTTGAACGGTTGGCGTCGTGCAGGTGCCCGAGGGGAAGGGCATCGCGACAGGGTCTGTCTCGGGGGGGAAGAAGACGGAGTCGGGACTCAAGACAGACCGATCTTCTGGCAGGCCTTGGTCACGTCCCGTATCGGCTGAGGCATCCGGATCAGGGATGACCTGCTCAGCAATCGGCCGGAGCTGTAGCCCCGTGGGAGTCACCTGCAGGTTGACCTCAGCACCCTCGAAGGCATGGAGCTGATTCAGGTCGCCAAAGCAACTGCTGAAGGCCTGAGCGGAGAGAGTCTTCCCCTGAGGATGGATCAGCGTCACATCGGCATAGGGATCACCCGTAGCTGAGACGCCGAACGCCTCGACCTTGTGCAGCAAACAGCGGGTCGGCTGGGGGTCAGGCGTCACAGCCACCCCCTTTCTGGAGCGGCCGAGCGCAGAACAGACGCGCTGGAGCAGCCCTCCAAGCCAGCCACTGGACACATCGAGCAGCTCGATGCAGGAACTGTCAAGGCGCCATAGGCCATTGACGAGTTGTGAACGCCGGACTCGCTGTCCGGCTTCTGATGAGTCACCATTAGGCAGCTCTTGACGAAGGAGCACCCCTCAAGGGTTGGCTCAGGGAGGTAGTAGCCCCTGGGCCTTTCCTTTTGGAAAAACCCAGGGCTCCCAGACCGGAAGACCGAGTGAAGCCAGCCCCTTTCGGAGTGAAGACAGTTTGGCACCACCACTGGGGTGCGCAACGGGGCCATGCCACCACCAGTGGTAGCAGGCCAGGGAATGTTGCGAGGTGTTACAGGAATTTGGCGGGTGTGCTTAGAATCGCCTCTTGTGGTTACGTGTTACGAGAGTTCATAAGGCTAGGCACCACGGGCCCGTATAACCAAAAATAACCCCAAAACCCGAGATCCATTGCAGCGCAAGGGATCTTAAAATTGTCCAGCTAGACCAGCTTTGCGACGCTGTGACAATCAGGAAACTGTCTGCATGGCTGCCGGAGCTCGCATTTTGCTTCCCCGTCAACGCTGTTTCAATGCAGGAACTGCATCGATTCGCCGGTTTGGCGCAGTCCAAAAGGCGGCTCCGGCCCATAGCGAGAAGGCATCGGATTGATGGATTGCAGGGCCATGGCGCTGGCGATCACGCCACCCGGCCTGCCCCGGCTTGCGCGCCGCGCAAGGGCTGACGCGAGTCGCTGCGCTTCGCTTCGCGCCCCTTGCGCAACGCAGGCTGCGCCGGGGCTTGACGGCGGTGTCGTTCGCCAGCACAGCCATGGCCGCCACTCCTCTCAGCCTCGCCTGTCCGATTCGCATCATCTCCGTGCAGCTCCTCGGGGCTGCCGGTGAGCTCCTGCGGGTGCTCTTCCTCGATCGCGAGGGGCACATCTCAGCAGCGCCGCACTACGTGCCCCGCGATGAAGCCCTGATCCTGGCCTCCAATCAGCAGAGGGTGCTCGGGCCTCAGGCGAGGGTGCGGGTGCTCTGAGGTGCTCGCCCGGCGGCATCCCCGCCGGGCTTTCTCCGGTGGGGGCCTGGTTCGCGTACGGGTCAATTTGCGCTACTGAGCCCCACATACACCGGTTGAAACCACTGCATCCGGCGGCTCTGACGTTTCTCGCCGTGCAACACGGTGTGCCAGTGGCCTCGGCGCCAGTGGGGTCGGCGCGGGGCGCTGGCGCTGGCGCCGCTCGGGCTGCCCGGTGAAGGCGCCCTGGTGGTGCGATCAAGCCGGAAGTCCTTGCCGATCCACACCGGGCCCTGGGGCTTCACGGCGCCGGTGTCGTCGGCACTGCCAGCGGAGAAACCCTTGCCGCTTGGCATCTTGGCGGCCGGGCCGGTGGTAAGCAGTTCCGGCTGGTAGAGCTGCACCAGCAGGGCGTTGATTGCCAGGTCCTCCATGCGCTGGTTGGTGCTATGCACCGCCTGCTCATCCCACTGCCAGGCCGGATGGCTCATGTCTTCCTCGGTGGGTTGGCGCTCACCGATTTGGGCAAAGGAGTGGCGGGTGAGGTAGCAGCTGCCATCGAGGGCCAGACCAACGCAGCTGATGCCGCTAATGCGATGGGCCATAGGCGGCAGCCAGTTGGCCATCACCCGCAGGTCAGCCACGATCACCACCGGGATCGGCACCCCGTCTTCTGTGAATAGGGCCCCGTCTGGAAGCATCAACCGGAAGCAGGGCAGCACCTGCGGCAGCTCCTCATCGAGGTGGGGCGAGGGGGTGCGGCGGAAAGCTTCTGTCAGCTCCGGCGCCAGGAAACGGGGCGGCGCCTCCACAATCCGGGCCCAGCGGCAGGTGGTAGCAGCCCAGAAGCCGATCGGATCTTCCAGCTCATCGATGAACTGCAGGGTCGCCTCGATCATTGCTGCAAAGGCCAGGTGATTGGCCCAGTGCTGAAAGCCCCGCGGGGAGCGGTAGCGGTGCTGCTCCTGCTGGATGTAAAGGTCCTGGCGGCGCAGTTTTGTGATCACCGAGCCGATCGGCGGCAAGTTCGCCTTGCTGGCACGGATCGATTCAGGCGTCAGAGGGCTCATCAGCCAGGTAGTGGCGGCTTGCAGGTGGCGGTGCAGGGGTTACTGGATGTGATGCCGTTGGAGCCGCTGTTTGACTTGCAGAAGGAGACTTTGAGATAAAGAGGAGGCTCAACTTTGAAGCTGAAGAATGGACATTTCAGGTCAATGAGGATTCACCGATGAAAAAGTCGTCCTCCCGTCCAATGCTGTTTCGCCAGCTCGATCCCCTGCTGCCGGGGCTGCTGCAGCGCTGCTCCGGCGCCGAGCTCGAGCAGGTGGTGCGCCAGAAGCTGGAGGCCCTCACCGGCGAGAGCTGGGCCACTGAAGACCTGGGGCCGCTGTTTGCCCTGTTCGACCTACGGACCGCATCGGATCATGCCGTGGGGCAGATAGGCGATGAGGCCTTCGCGGCCTGGCTGGAAGGGGCCACGCCGGAGGAGCTGGAGCGGTGGCAGCCATGAGCAAAACCACCAAGCAGGGGAAGCCTCCGATCCCCACCAGGAATTACGTCAGCCACTACGACCCCACCAAGAGCCATCACCGGGCCTGGCTGCAGGCGGTGCTGGACCTGTTGGTGCAGCACGAGCCCGAGGCCCTGGCTGAGGGCAGTGAGCTGCGGGATCTGTGGAAGGCCGCGGTGGAGCCCAAGGCGCCGGCACAGGCGCATGCTCCTGCCGTTCTGCGTCATCCCAACCCGCTGGTGGGTGTACCCCGGTTCAGTCAGCGCGATTCCGCCCAGCTGGCCCAGCGGGACCGCACCTGCTTCTCCTCCAGCTGCGCCATGCTCCTGGAAGCCATCAAGCCCGGCACGCTCCAGGGCGCCAATGGCGACGACCACTACCTGGCGGTGGTGCAGCGCTTTGGCGACACCACCGATGCCAACGCCCAGCTGCGTGCCCTGGCCCATTTCGGCATCACGGCCCGGCTAGTGCAGACCGCTGACTTCCAGCTGATTGAGCGGCAGATCAACCGCGGCATCCCTGTCCCCTGCGGCTACATCCACCGCGGCCCGGTTGATCGGCCCACCGGCTCGGGGCACTGGCTGATCGTCTACGGACACACCCCCACCCATGTGCTGGTCAACGACCCCTGGGGGGAGCCCGATCTGATCCACGGCACCACCCTCAACGCCAACGGCGTGGGCCTGCGGTTCTCCCGCCTCAACTTCGGCAAGCGCTGGATGGTGGAGCCCATCGGCGGCGGTACCTATCGCTATGCCGCAGGCAAGGGCTGGGCGGTGGTGGTGGACAGCTTCCGCTGAGGCGATCGACTGCGCTTTGAGGTCGGTGCCGCAGGCCCTTCCATGCTCCGCGCCTGGGCAAGGGTTTCACCAGCCAGCCGGGCTGGACGTTGGGCTCCGCTGCGCTCCGCCATTCGCTGGTGGCTGGCCCTTGCCTGGCGGCGCGGCTGCAGGGCGGGTCCTGCGTCACCCCCTCCTGTGGCTGCTGCCCAGTCCCACCGTGCCTCCCTGTCCTTCCCGTCTGACAACGGCAAAACCGGCCCGATCGCTGTCTCCAGCACCAGCCGGCTCACCTGCCCCTCCTCCTGCCCCCTCGCCGGGGATCAGGGCTGCTACGCCGAAGCTGGCTTCCACACCCGGCTGCACTGGGATCGGCTCAGCCGGGGCGAGAGCGGCCTGCCGGCGGCGGCCTTCATCAAGCAGGTGCTGGCGCTGCCGGCCGGGATCCTGTTCCGCCATTGCGTGGCCGGAGATCAATGGCCCGATCCGGCCGATCCGCTGCGCATCGATCAGGCCCTGTTGCTGCAGCTGGCTCGGGCCACCCGGCATCTGCGGGCGGCCTGGTCATTCACCCACTTCCCGATGAGTCCAGAGAATCAAGCCGCTGTGCGGCAGGCAGCCGCCAAGGGGCTGGTGGTCAATGCCTCCACCGAGTCCCGCTCCTTGGCAGCAGCCATGGTGCGCCAGGGTCTCCCGGCGGTCTGCGTGGTGCCGTCCGATGCGCCGGCGGTGTTTCGCCACGAGGGCGTGCGCTTTGTGGCCTGCCCCGCCAGCCGCCGGGGGAGAGGCGGCCGCAAAGTCCAGTGCATCAGCTGCGGCGGCCGCTTTGGCATCCCCCTCTGCGCCCAAGCCGATCGGCCGTTTGTGATCACCTTTCCCGCCCATGGCCCCCGGGCGGCGGCCGCAGCGGCCCACTGCAGCTGAGGGGTTTGCCCCTCTGGAGCCAGCCCCTGTGGGGCTCGACCCTCTGGGTCTTGCTCCGGTCCTCTCCAGTTTGAGGCCCTCCTGACGTCGGACCTCCGCTGGGATCGGTCCCGTCGCTGCGCCAGACCTGGCGCCGATTTCATGGCCACCCGCTCTGCTGCTGCCTCACCGTTCTGCCGGCCAGCAGAAGATCCCTTCCTGCTGCTCGAATCCACCCTCCGTTCCATCGAGGTGGTGCTGATGCTGCGGCGCGGGTTGCCGCTGCGCCGCACCTGGAGCGAGCAGCCCTATGGAGAAGAAGAGATCACCCGCCTGGAAGAGGAAGTGCTGCCCGCCATCCGCGAGTGTCTGGTGCGGGTGGAGGAGCTCGATCAGCGGCTGCTAGCTCAGCATGAGTTGCTGGTGCTGCGCTGCGAGCGCGAATCCAAGCGGCACGCCCTGGCCTAAGGCCCAGGAGCCCCAGGCTCAGGAGCCAAAGGCTCAGGCCCGGCCGGGGGCCTAATCCCGGCTTTTTCACCCTGTTGGATTGCTGGAGTTGAGGGTCAGCCGTGGTGCACCGCAGGGGAGAGCACATCCCCGATGGTTCGCCCAAGGGCCAGCACCCAGAGCAAGTCCTGGGCTGGCAGCGCCGCAGCGTCAAGGCCAAGGCGAGCGCCCTGCTGGCGGCCTTTACCCAGCGGCTTTATGGGCGCGAGTGGGGGCGTTTTTTCTCCTTCCTGCGATGCAAACCACCTCCACCCTGCTCCGCTCCAGCAGCACCAGGCAGCGCAAGGCCGATCAGGTAGCCCGGCAGCTCAGCCTGTTCTCCCTGCCGCAGCCAATCGCCTGCTGCTGGGATCTGATCTGCCCAGAGGAAGCCTGGGAAGAGCAGCCCCTGCGCTGGGCCGTCTAGCGCCATGCCCAGCTCAAGGCAGCCGTGGTGCTGCCTTCCTGTCATCCCAAGCCCGCCTCCTTCCACCCACTCGCTCCCGCTCGGGGACTTCAAGGTTGCGGCCCAATCAATCGACGGCCAGGAGCAGTGGGCCCAGATGCAGATGCTCAGCTGCTGGCCGCTGCCCAGCGATCAGCAGCACCGGCTCCGTTCACTGCAGAGGCGTTGTGGTGCTCAAGCCAGGCGTTGTCCAGGTCAGCTCGGGTGAGCCGATAGCCCAGCTGGCGTGCGGTCTGCAGCAGCTCCTGGCGGCTGCGGCACTGGCTCAGGGTCTGCTTGAGGTCCTTGCTGGTTTCTGCATCAGTCACCAACCGCTCCAGATCAGACCAGCTCATGCGCGTGCCTCCAGTTTCCTGCACGATGGCGTGAGAAGGGGGCTGGAACCAGGTTCCGCGGAGCACATTGCACCACTGCCCAGATGCCGACTCACCTCAGCGGTGATTCGTGGTCGATGGACGGGATCGGTGGTGAGCTGTCGGCGGCTGTCGTCAATCTCAGATCGTCACCTCAATAATTGCGCGGAGTTCGTCCTCCGTGAGCGCCGCCAACTCCCAGAAGCCGTGCTCCCACGGCCGCAGCAGGCCCCGCCTGACCAAGGCATCAAACAGTCGCTGGGCCTGGTCGGGTGTGGCATCAGGGCCGATGTCGTACGCCAGGCTCACGAGCATGTCCGGTGGGCGCAGGAACGTTGCCATGGTCTGGTGGTAGCCGATCAAGACGCCGCCGGCCCTTCCCATGCTGCGGCGCCGCGCAAGGGTTCCACGAGCTGGCCGCCACAGGCCCTGTTTGCCCGGTGGATCTGATTGCAAAGGGTTCTGGCCAGCCCTTGCGCGGCGCCGCCTCTGGGTCGGGTCCTCCGCCGCTACGGCCATGGCCCAGGTCCAGGTTCTCCACGATGTGCTCCAGAGCGGGATCCGCTGGCGCGTCACCCTCCATGCCTGCCCCGATCAAGGGTCCCTGGTGCGCTTTGAGAAAAGCGGCAAGGGCGGCCGGCTGTTGCATCAGCAATCTGCCCAGTGGAATCCGCTGGCTGGTGGCTTCCTGCTGCCCCGTGAGCGGGTAGCAGGCGGGATGGTGCCTAAATACCTGGTGGAGCGAATTGAAGCCATCCTGCGCGGATCACCCCTGCCAGCTAGGCGCTCGGAGCGGGAGCAGGTGCGCGGCAGGTTGGTGCGGGCCCGGTAGGGGCCTGGCGGATGGCCTGCAGATCCCCGTCATCGCTCGCCCCCCCTTCTTCCCGCCCGCACGCGACAGGCTGCGCCTGCAGGGAGAACTCGGGTGGACACAACAGGCACAGATACGAGTACCTGATGCCGGAGTTCGAGCGTTCGCCCACCGATCCGTTGCACCTGCTGCTGCTCAAGGACATCCACTGGACGCTGGGGCGCTGAACCCAGACCTCACACCCCCCTGGGCCAGAGCAGCCCTGCAGTGGGTCGAGGGGAACCTCCGGTGCCACCCTCGCCGCCGCCAGTACCCCCACCTCCGCCAGGGTTGTTGCTGAGCAGTGGTCCCTGCTGCGGGTGTTGGCGGGTGCCCATGGCGCTCATCGGCGGGAAGTGGCGGATGAAGTCCGCCGTGCCGGTGATCAGCTGCAGGCCCTGGGGCGGCAGGCCGCTGATGAAGTGCAGCTCGTTGCATTCCCGCCAGTGGCTCAGGGCCAGGGCGGAGCTCCAGGGGCTGGCCTGGTTGTGGCCGGTGCCCGCTGGCACCCACAGCCACACATCCCGCTCGCTGGAGCGTTGCCCCAGTTGCAGCATCACCCCATCGGGCCGGGTCACCTTGCCGAAATGGGTGCTGGCGCCGCGGATCGAGGTGGAGCCGATGAACAGCGGCGCCGGCAGCTGGATCAGCGGCGGCGGGGAATCGAACAGGCCCTGGGGCTGGAGCACGAAGTCGTAATGACCCAGGGCGATGCCGCTGCGCAGCTGGTGGCCGTTGGCGGTAATGCTCGAGCCGATCGCCGAGGGAAGACCGCCAAAGCGGTTGCCCGAATAGCCGTGCAGCACGACCTGCCCGTAGAACTGCTTGCTGGTGCGGGGGAAGACGGCGATCGAGTTCCAGCCCGTCGAGCCAGGGCTCTTGTAGAGGGCATGGCAGCTGTCGCGATGAAGCTCGTCGTTGCCGCCATGGGTCTTGAGGGCCCAGCAGAAGAACTCCTGGCCGGGGGTGGTGTCCTGGGCAATCAGCAGGATCGCGCCGATGGCGGTGGCCCCGGTGAGGGTGCTGTCGACATAGGCCAACCCGGTGCTGTTGGCGCTGGAGTCGCTGTAGGTGCCGTAGCCGCCGTTGCTGGTGTTGTTCGAGAAGGTGCTGGCCAGCGCACTGCCGAACGCGGCGCTGCTGCTGCTCTGGGTATCGCCCTGGGGGATGGCTCCTGTGGTTTCGGAGAGGAACCAGAGGTGGGCGGGTTCCACTGGATGGCCCAGCTGCCAGGTGTAACCCCAGCGGTTGGCGGTCGCATCGGAGTGGGAACGCACCACCGAGAGGGGAGTGCTGGCGTTATCGGGGAGGGCGTTCACCAGGGCGGCAAAGGACCGAAAAGCCGCGTCAAGCTGCAGGCCGACCCCAGCAGGGTCCTTGCCGGTCCACTTCCAGCTGCCGGGCGCAAAGCTCTGGCAGAACACCTGATAGGTCATGGGGGTGCGTCCTTGATGCGCAGCAGCAGGCCATGGCCGCCGATCGCCAGCCACTCGCTGCCATCGGGCGGCTTGAAGTAGCTCATCGCCCCGCTGCTGAGGTTCACTGCCGCGAAATCGGGGGGAAGCAGCAGCGGCTCCCAGAACTGGGCCGGTTCATTGGCGCTCTCGTAGTAGCTCCAGTCGGTGGTGGCGATCACCAACTCAGCGGGCCGGCGGATCTGGATCGGGGCGAAGGAGTTTTCACGCAGCAGGGTGCGGGAGCCTGAGGGCTGGCCCGAGCGGACGTTCCAGCTCACCGCCCGTAGCGCATCAAAGCTGGTGGAGGGGGGCGAGGCCGCCAGGATCCAGTGCCCGGACACCTGATCACGGGCAATCAGCAGCGGCACCGCCTGGCGGTTGGTGAACCGGTGCTGGCTGTAGGCGAACACGAAGTATTCAGCGCCCGCTGCCAGCGACCAACCCACCTGCGCGTTGAACGGCAGCGGGGTGGTGCTCCAGGCCCCGCTGCTGGTGCCGACATCAGCGCCCGGATACACCCAGCCCTGCTGGGAATCGGCACCCACGTAGGGCTCGCTGTTGCCGATCCCAGGGCGGATCTGCAGGGTGGTGCCGGTAAGGAACACCTCCAGCAGCAGCACCGCCGGATCTCCACCAGGGGTGAGCTGCGACAGGGTCGCCTCGATCCGCCAGCCGCAGGGATCGCTGGCGGTGGCCGTGGGGTTGGGGGCGGTGGCGATGCGCAGCTGGTGTTGGCTCACCTGGGCGTTGGCGGCGGTGAGCCAGTTCTGCAGATAGCCGTTCACCTCGGTGGCCACCGAGGGCCAGGTGGTGTCGGTGCCGAGGCGGCTGATGTCGATCAGGGTGCGGCTCATCTCAGGGCGCCAACACGACGGCGGTGACGGTGAGGGCGATGGCGGCCTGGGCGGTGCTGGTGTTGCGCACCAGCGCCCGCAGCAGCGGCATCGCCGCAGCGGTTTCGGTTGAGAAGTAGGTGCCGCCTGGTGGGGCGGTGATGTTCAGAGCAGAAGCCGTGGTGACCAGATCGAGCAGCACCCCGCTCCCCGGGGCCGGGTCCTGGGTGAGGGGGCGGCTGCCATCGGCCTCCCGCGCCACCGCCGAGCTGTAGAAGCTCACCCAGGCCGGTGCATCGGTGCTGATGGTGAAGAAATGGCCCAGCCGCCCCAGGCCAGGTAGGTCCAGCAGGGCGCTGGCGCCCGGCAGCAGGGGCGTGGTGGTGGCGCTCACGCTCAGCCACTGGCCGGGGACCTGGGTGCGCGGCAGCCAGTTGGCCATCAGCCGGTTCCCATCAGCAGCAGAGGGTGGGGCAGAGCATCAGGGCAGCACCTGGATGCGGCGGATAGCCCGCACCTGGGTGCCTGAGGCGATCGTCTTGCTCTCGGCGAACTGATCACCCAGGTAGGTCATCCGCAGGTAGGCGGTGCCACTGGCGGCCTGGGTGGAGGTCCAGTGGAAGAAGGGATCGTCGCCGACGTTCTCGTCGAAGTGCCGGAGCGTCTCCGCCCCACCAGCGCGGAAAGCGAGCACCGAGGTGAGGGCCGGGTTGCTGTCGGTGTAGTTCCCGCCCGCCGGCACCGCATAGGGGTTGGCGCCAAAGCCCGCCCCCGAGTAGGTGCCAGCAGCTGTCGCCTCCGCCTTGAAGGCCCGATACAGCACATCCCACTCCTGGGATGCCGGCAGGTACCAGTCGTCGTAGCCGCCGATGGTGAGCGAGCGGCAGAACTGGGCCGCCGGATGGCTGGCGTTGTTCATCGCCTCGCTGTTGGCCCAGCCGTCAAACACACTCGTGGTGCCGGTGCTGGTGGTGTTGGCGCTCTTCCAGGCCACGTTCAGCAGCGAGCCGGCCGTCTTGGGCGCCACGATCAGCGCATGGCTGGCCACGCCGTTGGCGGTGTGGCTGATCAGACCGGCATAGAAGCCGCCCTGGAAGGAGCTGCCGATGGCCGGCAGATCGGCGACGCGGATCGGGCCGAGCTGATAGACGGTGCCGGTGAGCAGGTCGAGGTAGAGGTCGCCATCGACCGCACCAGGGATGGTCAGCGGTGGAGCGCCGCTGCCGGTGAACCAGCCGGTGCCGCGGGGACCGATCGCCCCATCAATGCCGGCAGGTCCCTGGATTCCCTGGGGACCTTGGGGACCAGCAGGTCCCTGCGGGCCAGCCGCACCAGCAGGGCCCGCCACACCCGCAGGGCCTTGCGGGCCCTGGATCGAGCCGCCATTCACCCAGCTGCTGGTGCCGCTGTCCCACACCCGCAGCGAGTCGTCGGCCTGCACCAAGTAGGCATCGCCCTGGGCGGCATTGGCGGGCAGGTTGGCGATCGCCGCCACTGAGCCCTTGAAGTTGATACCGATGCCGGCTGGACCTTGGATGCCCTGCGATCCGGTCGGACCAGCCGGACCAGAAGGGCCAGCGGGACCCTCGGGGCCCTGCAGACCGGCCGGGCCCTGGGGTCCCTGGGGGCCAGCAGGCCCCTGGTTGCCCTGCACACCAGGTGAACCCTGCGGGCCAGCGGGCCCCTCAGGACCGCGGATTGAACCGGTGGAATTCCAGGACCCCATGGCAGCCAGACGGGTGTTGCGTCACGGGCTATTGCCATGGAGCGGGATTGTCCCCATCGGGGGACGGCCAGGGCTGGCAGGGTCCGAATAGAGGTGGAGTGTTGCCGGCGCAGGCAGCGCCTCCCCAGCCACCTGCTGATCCAGACCGGCGACGCTGGGCGCGTGCAGTCCCGCGCCCCAGCTTTCCCAAGCCCGGCCCCAGCCTCCTGTCTTCCCTTCCGGAAGGCAGGGGCCTTACTGCAGCTCGATCGAAACCGTCAGGCCCAGAGGGCTGCCGGAGGCCGCCGTGACCTGCAGCCATAGCCAGTGACCCGAGGGGATGGTGGGGCTCTGAAAGATGGTGCTTGCGCTGCCGGTCGTGGTGCTGGTGACGGTGATCGGATCTGTCGTGGCAGCTGTGCCTGTGGCGGAAACATCGGCGCCATGGCGCAGCGAGAAGGAGACGCTGGGGCTGGTGCCGCCCGTGAGCACGGCATCGACGCGGCTGATGGTCAAGACCTGGGGTGCCCGCAGCAGGAGGCGCCGGTCATTGACCAGGGGGCTGGGCATCGAGAGCACCAGCGGTGTCATCGGCCCTGGCGGTCCGAGCAGCGAGGCCAACTGACGCCAGGAGAGGGGCATGGAGAACAGATGGCGGCATCACTGGCTTTTGCCAGTTGCCCACGGGCTGGGCTCCCCCAACTCCAAGCGAACTCCTAATCGACGCCAAATTTGGAGTTGCGCTCAGCGCTGCTCCAGGAGCTGGCCGAGTCGCTGGGAGATCAGCTGCAACTGCTTCTGCTGCCGCTGGTGCAAGCCACCAGGGGTGTCTGACCGCTCTTGGTCGTAGAGCGCCAGCAGTAGCCCCTGGCTGCGCCCTGCACTGCTGCAACCCACAGGACAGACCAGGATCACGCCGTTGCTGCCTGCCGGCGAACGCACCGCCATCGGCAGAGCGCCGGCTTCATCGCTGGCGCACAGGCCCAGGGCAGCGTGGCCCAACGCCTCGGCCATCTCCACACCCAGCAGCGGTTGCTGTCCCGGCGTCAGAGCCAGCTGGCCATGGCGCCCATCGGCCGCCAGCACGGTCACGCTGCCGCCGCCCTCCCACTGCAGCAGCGCCAGGGTGTGGAGACCATCGCCACTGCTTTCGATCGCGCTGCGCAGCAGGGTTTGCACCTGCCCCTGATGCGCCCTTACCTGCTCCTGCAGGGTCTGCAGGTGGGTGGTGCTGAACCGTTTGGCCAGGTCCGGCTGCAGGGTGATCAGCAGCCAGGCGGTGTAGAGCACCAGCCCGAGCAGCACGATGCGCGAGAGGCGATAGAGCAGCTGCCAGGGATTGCGGGCATCGAGCACATCGCCGACGGCTTTCTGCAGCGCATCGCTGGTGGCGCGGGTGAACACCTCCACCCGCTCGGCCAGGCCCTTATTCGTGTCAGGCACGGCGATCAGGCGGAGAGTTCGTAGACCTGCCCGCTGAGGCGGTCCAGGTAGAAGTCCCCCACCGCCGGAGCAGGCTGCAAGGTCGTGGGCGGTGGACCATCGCCGGAGTACCAGCGGGTGGCGCGGCTGCCGACGCCTGATTCCTGCACCACCGCCAGGGCGGGTTCACCGCTGCTGGGGTCCGGCATGAAGCCCAGACCGCCGTTCGGGTGCAGCCGCAGGCGCCAGACCACGGCATGGCGGCCGTCGTAGGGCTCGCCGCTGATGCCGGCGCTGGGAATCAGTGGCTGGATCACACCACCTGTTCCACCGCCGCCATCGCGGTTGTTGAGGAGCTGCTGGGGCGGCACCGGACAACCCAGCAGGGCAACAGAGAGAGAGGCAACGAGCATGCCCAGCTGCACCTGCACCGTCACATCCGCCCGCTGGCTGTAGACGTGCCGTAGGCGCGGTGCTGTGCGCGATATCGCCGGCCATGGGACGACATTGCTGCTGCCGTCGCCCCAGGTCACCGAGATCGGTGAGGGGATGGTCTGGCGGGGGTTGATCAGCAGCTCGATGGCGACCGAACCGATGGGTTCGTTCCAGCGGCTGTCGGCCGGCAGCCAGAACAACTCCAGGTCATCCGCCGGGATGGGTCCCTTGCGGTAGCCGAGTTCGGCCCAGCGGCTGAACTCCATCGGCAGCACCCACTGCTCCACCCCCGGGCAGCCGATGGGTGGAAGCAGCCGTACCCGTTGGCCGCCCACGGTGCTGGGTTGCTGGGGCAGGGGGTAGGGCATGGCCAGCAGGTGGTGGGATCAGATCAACGAGTCGTCGAAGAGGTCATCAGGCAGGGCGGTCAACGCAAGCTCCCCATCTGCGGCGGAGTCGTCACCTGAATCGGTTCCTGGCTCCGGTGCCAAATCAGTGGCTACCGGGGACTCAGCTTCGGCCGCGCCCGCCTCAGCGATCGTCCCGGTCTGTTCTGGCGTGGCCTCAATGACCACAGGGGGCTGCTCTTGCTCTTCCTTGCGGCGTCGCCCGCGCCGGCCGCGGGTTGCTGCAGGTTTTGCATCGTCCTGCTCAAGGAGTTCGCCAGCGGCCGCGGCGATCGGTGCCGGCGGCTCTGCTGCGGAAACCCCACCTGAGGGGGCTCCGGCTGTGGCCTCGACCCCGGCAACCCGCCAACCGAGTGCCAGCCAGCCCGGCAGATGCACCGGCCAGACGTAGCGCTCCTGGCTGCCCTGTCGGATACGCAGCATCCCGGCCGGCAGCGGACCCTGGGCCGCCTGACCAACCATGGGTGAGGGGTTCATGCTCAGGCCGGCAGGGTGGCGGTCAGGCCGACGACCATTCCCTCGGGCGTTGAGGGGGTGACGACAGCCTTGGCGAAGCAGAGCGCCGGCAGGTCGGCGTTATCCACATCCGCCGTGTCCAGCAGGATGTCGTGGCCGCTGATGTAGGCCTCCACCCGGCCGCCTTCCGCAGGCACGGCGACGGTGGCGACGGGCACGAAGGTGCCCATGGTTCCGTCGCGGAGTTCAGGGGCCAGGTGCAGCACCACCGTCACCGCAGCGCTGTGGCCGGGGTGGGACACCAGCAGGGAGAACTGTGAGGCGGCATCGAGCTTGGTGTTCAGCTTGACCACCTCACCGCTGGTGAACACCTTCTCGGTGTCGCGGGTGGCGGAGCGGTTAGTCCAGCCCACCAGCACCGTGGCGGCATCGAGGAGGGCGTTGGCTTTCAGGCGAGTCATCGGGCGATCTCCAGATCAGGTGTGTGTGGTGCAGCTCAGGAAATGGGGGCGATGCTGTGCAGCCGGCCAGCAGCGCGGGGGTGCATGACGCCAAAGCCCACGTACCAATCGATCCGGGTGCGGAACACAGGCGCATCGGGCACCTCACCGAGGTCCCGCACCGAAATCCCATAACGACCCTGGAACGGGCCCTGCAGACCGGTAACGGCCTGGTCGCCAAAGGTGCAGCAGTAGATCGAGCTGGTGCCCCCGGCCTCGCCGTAACCCAGCACTTCCAGGCCCTGGGCGTCACGGTCGACGGTGAGGATCTGGCACTCCTGGTAGTGGTGCACCATCACCCCCAGGTTGTTGGTGGTGACGTTGTAAACGCCCTGACCAACGGTGGCCCGAGCCAAGGCATTGAGCTGACGGCGCATCGCCTTGCTCATCACCAGGTACTTCATGCCGCCGTAGGAGTTGACCGAATCGATCAGCTCATCGAGCTTGTCGAAATCCAAGGGCCCGCCGCCGTTGTTCAGCGCCATCTCAGCTCCAGGGGTGAGACGCCTGGCTAGGCCGTCAAAGCCCCTGCCCTGGTTGGCGGTGGCATCGCCATTGACCAGGGCGGCCTCCAGCGTCAACCGCATCGAGCGCACCTTCATCTCCACCTGGGAGGCGCGGGCCTCGGGGCCCTGCAGGTCAACGATCGAGCGGTCCACATCCACGTCACCGCCAAAGAGGTGCACCGCTTCTGATTGGGGATCAACGACGCCGTAGCTCTGCTTGTAGCCCTCGTTCACGGCGCGGAAGCCCACCGAGGGGAGCTCCTTCTCGACGGAATAGAAGAGGCCGCCGCCGGCGATGTTCATGAACGGCAGCCAGCTGAGCAGTTCGCCCTCAGCAAAGGTCTTGATCACCGCCAGGTGCTCCAGACGGCTCTCGTACTTGGCTGCCTCGATCAGGGTGAGGCCCATTGGTGCTGCACTCCCGGGGCCTGGCCCCAATTGACGTCACCGGCTATTGCCAACGTCCGGGCCTGAGCACAAATACTTACGGTCTTGCGTTTTGTGCTGAGCATCGGGGCATCGCATCTGCGGCCATGACCAACCCCAACACCCCATCGGCAGCCCGCCAGGGAGGGTCCACCAGCCCGCCCCGCCTGCTGCGTCGCGTCCCTGCAGGCAGCCGGATGCCTCAGGGCTGGCCCACTTCCCATGGGGCCCTGATCAGCGGCGGCCGCTACGACTTCCAGCCCGGTGCAGCGCACCTGTGCGCGAATCTGCGCCTGCTCCTGCTCCCGCAGCTGGATTGAGTGCCCAACGGGCCATGCCCACCGCTCATGGAGCCTCTGCGGGATCCTGCAGCAGGGGAAACACTCTGGGCGAGCCAAGGATCAGCAACCAGGCCACGCTGAAGGCAGCGGCCGCCACCCATTGCTGCCGCAGCAGGGCCACCACGGCGATCGTGCTGGCGGTGACCCGCACGGCCCGCACCGCAAAGCGGATCAGGGCGAGCTTCCGATCGGCCGGCGGAGCGCTCGATGTGACTTCTTTCGCGGGATCTGGTGATCGATCTGTCGCGGAATTGTCAGCAGCCATAGCGAGAGCTTTTGGCTGCCCATGATCGCCACGGAATCAGAGCGCCGTCGTCGGCAGCGGGCAGAGCAGCTGCACGGGGTGGCGGATGGTGCGCCAGTCACCGTTGCTGGTGCTCACCTCCAGGCCGATGGAGGCCTGGCCCGGGTCAGGTTCGAATCCAGCCAGCCAGCCGATGGCCTCTGAGATGGCCTCCTCGATCGACTCGTAACGACCATCAAGGTAGGGATGGGGCTGGAGGAAGGCGTCGATGAGCCGGTAGGCCCGCCTCGCGTGCTGTCGAGAGAAAAGCATGGGGCCGTTCAGGGGTGCCATCACGGGATCCGCTTGCAAAGCAACTTTGTCCACTGTGCCGGATGTTGCACTGTCACGCTGAATACCAGGGCGTTGCAAACGGCCGATCAGCAGATCGGCGGCGTTCGTGCAGCCGCCGAAGTGAGCAGCGCGGCGGCACTGCAGCCACCAGCTCCTGAACGGGCTCCGCTCCGGCCCGCTTCATGGTCGGGGGGCGCCTCAAGGGTTTCACGAGCCCGCCGGTGCTGACGTTGGCTCCGCGGCGCTGCGCATCTCAGTTGTGGCCGGGCCCTTGACCCGCCCCCCGCCGGCAGAGGAGTCCTACGCGGAGCCCTTCCATGGCTTCTCTGTCCCGCAAAGCCCACCTGCAGCAGTGCTGCTGGGAGCTGCTCGATGATCTGGCGTTCTGCAGCGAGCGCTATCCCCGGCTGGCTGAGTTGGCGGCTGAGGTGCTGTTTGAGCAGCAGTCGGCCGCGCCAGCCATGCCCGTTGATCCGGCGCTGGAGGCGTTGGTGCCCTTCTGAGGCAGGCACACCAGCCGGCAGGGCTCCCCGGGGCCCTGTCTTTCTGCTGCTCGCGGCCGCAATGGACGACTTGCCCGGCATGGCCTGGCAGCCGATCCACCGGGACCCACGACACCACTGGCGGAAGTGGAGCACTGGTGGGGACCGGAGCCATCACGGTCGGCGAGGGGGGAGGACTGCACCGCTGCCCCGGCCGTCTCGTCCCTGCGGGCCGCTACAGCCGAGGCCTGACGCGGGTGTCCCTCGCCTTCCTCGTGATGGCTTCTTCTTTCCCCTGTTGCGAAATCCGCCAGCTGCTGGTGCACGTCTATCCCGGTGGCAGCAAGGCGGGCGCTGCTGAGCGCCTCACGGTCTTCTATGGCCGTCGTGGTCGCCCGGTCAAAAAGCCCCGCTTCATGCCGGCTGAGCTGGCCCATCAGTGGGCTCGCAAGCTGCAGGCCCGGCGGCTCGGCACCGTCTCGGTGCTCTGAGCCGCCAGGGGCTGCGGCCCCTGCCCCGGCGGGCCTGCGGGCCCCCGGGGCTTTTCCCTGTGGGGCAGTAAAGGCATACAGGACAACTCGCGGGCAACGCCCGGACCTTGGCCACCGGCCACACAATGCCCGCAGCAGCCCTCACCCCGATGAACCAGCAGAGCCACCAGCCCTCGTTGCTGAACCGCATCGCCCGGGTGTTGCTGTGCCTGGTGTTCATCCATGCCGTCATTGGCAAGCTGACGGGCTTTGCCGGCGTGGCCGGCGCCATTGCCGCCAAGGGACTACCGCTGGCACCGGTGCTGCTGGTGGCGGCCATGGCCCTGATGGCGGTGGGTTCAGCGCTGGTGATCAGCGCCTGGAAGGCCCGACTGGGAGCGGTGCTGCTGCTGGTGTTCCTGGTGCCCACCACCTTGCTGTTCCACGGAGATGTGGCCGACAGGATGGAGCGGATTCAGCTGTTCAAGAACCTGGCAATCATGGGCGGTCTGTTGCTGGTGGTCGATCAGGACAGCAAAGGTTGAAGGGTGGTGATTTCCGAGAATCTGAGAAATTTCCGAGGCAGCCGGCGCGGGTTTTTGATATTCGGGGGTATACCCCCCTTTTCAGCCTCGATTCGTTCGGCGATTCTGGTTTCACCGGTTCGGGGTTGGCAGCTCTATCGGTGGCGATGTCGGTTGTGGAACTGGTTGGTTGTGGGAGCGATCATGCGTCCGTCAGCGGCGGCGTTGGTCGGCTGAGCGTTCACCTGCCTGCTCGGCAGCATCCATCCGCCGGGCAACAGCCGTAGCCCAGCGCCGGCCCGGGTCTCCGCCCCAGCCATCCCAGGCCTGACGGCCCTTGCCGTAGGTCTCCCAGCTGGAGCCCTGCTTGTCGACTTCGTGACGGGCGAAGTAGCTCACCATCCGATCGATCGTCTGCGGTGAGAGCTCCTGCCGGTGGAGCAGCTGCCGGGCCCGGGCCAGGCCCACCGGTGTCATGCCGCGGTTGGACGGTGGCTGCTGGGCCCGCCGTTCCAGGGCGCGACGGGCAGCAGCGGCAACAGGAGCCGGCGGCTGAAAGGAGGCCATCTTCCTGCACAGCGCCGTGCTCCCGCGCGGGCCTGCCACTCCTGCCCAGCCTGCGGCTACGCGCGCACTCACCAGTTCCACCGCCAGATCAGGGCTGAGCGGGGCGAAACCACGGCGTCGAGGTTGGCTTCGCACACCTCGCTGAACAGCTCAGGGGAGAGCAGAAGGCAGCCGCAGAAGTGTAAGGGAAACATCAATCGGCAAAGCCCGCGACAGGCCACCTCCAGGTGACAAAGGCGACAATCCAAAAGCAAAAGCAAGCTAAACTCCCAGGCAACCTCAAAGCAATGCTCCCGAATGGAGCCGCAGGAGCCACCGATTGCGTTCGATCTGTTGCTGGTGGAGCGGCGTGAACGCTTCTCGTTCTGGCACGACGTCGGCTCACTGGTCCACAGGCCAGTTCATGAGCGCTATCAGCAACCATCCAGCCTGATGGTGCGCGCCCAGCTGCAGAACATGGGGGAGATCATGATCGGGCAGATGACGTCTACCCCTCAGTATTTCGAGCGCACCGCCACGATGATCAGGCGGGATCATGTTGACAGTTTTATGCTGGTGCTGATGGAAAGCGGCTCGATGCAGTGGGCCGGCGAGCAGAATGAGTATCAGGTCAAAGTAGGTGATCTCTTTCTGCTCAACAACCACGAAACCTTCCGTTGTGAATGGAGCGAGCACCAGCAGCTCTACGCCGTTCTGCCGCGCAGCCTGCTCACCGCTCCCGGCTGGTCGGAACCACACACCGCCCTGCTGCGCTCGGACGACCCCCGCGCCGATCTGCTGCGCCAGCACCTGCTCAGCCTCTGGCAGATGCAGTCCACAGGATTGAGGCCCCCGAGTCCCCAGCCCAACCTGGGCCAGGGCCTGGCACTGGGCCTGGCAAGCCTGACCCGCATTTACTTCTGCGAACCAGTCTCCGCGCAGGGTACTGATCTCGACCACCACCAC
Organism: Cyanobium sp. Cruz-8D1; assembly: GCF_024345975.1. GTDB lineage: Bacteria > Cyanobacteriota > Cyanobacteriia > PCC-6307 > Cyanobiaceae > Cyanobium. The sequence continues at coordinate 208,515 of NZ_JAGQCD010000002.1, forward strand.
TCCCTGATCGGCACCATCCAGCAATGGCTGGACAGCAATCTGCACAGAAGCGATCTCGATGCCGCCAGCATCGCGGCCGCCTTCCACCTGTCGCGATCCACGCTCTATGAGTTGTTCAGACCCTGGGGCGGCATCCGCACCTATCTGCAGGCGCGGCGGCTGGAGATGGCCCGCGAGATGCTCGAATCGGCTGATTCCCGCCTCAGCATCAGCCAGCTCGCCATCCAGCTCGGCTTTCGCAGCGTCTCCAGCTTCAGCCGAGCGTTCAGCGATCGCTGGGGCCTCTCCCCGAAACAGGCCCGGCAGCAGGCAGGCGACCAGCCACTCCCAGCCCACCTCGAGCGAGATACCGCATCAGCCACAGCCGCGGGCGCAGCCGACGAAGCCAGCCTGCACGCGCTTAAGGATGGAGCGCAGCGCTATTACAAGGCCGTACAACGGCTCAGCCGCGATCGAGGGGCGCCGTCGCCGGACGCCAGGTGAAAAACCTCGGACGCCAGGTCAACAAACAGCGAAGACTGGGCGAACCTTCTTACCTAAACTCTTGGCAACTAATTTTTTCCGCTCGGAAAATCTTTGCTATGAAGCTTGCTCGCAACTTCGCATCCGCCGTTGCCCTGACGGCCTCCATCATTCTCAGTATCGGCAGCAGCCCTGCTCGCGCCGCCACGCCGGCGCCGGTGTTCGGTACGGGTCAAAATCTCAACATCGGCGATCGAGATACGCGCTGGAAAATCATAGCCGCGCCGCAAGGATTCACGCCACCCGACTCTCAATCAATTGGGTACGATTCGTATGTTGTCAATGCATTCGGACCTTCAACTATTATGGGAACGACTTTCAATTGGATCTCCATAAATGATACAGGATTTGATCCCTTTGGAGACAGCAATGAGAGAAATTGGATTTTTGCACAAACATTTACCGTCAATCAAGCAGGCAATTATCTTTTTGATTTTGAAGTTGGCGCTGATAACGGATTAACGTTATTTGTTAATGGGAATCTGGGAGGGACTCTTGATCAACCCACCATTACAGGCGGCAGCCAAATTGGCCTTGAGGCCACAAATTTTCCAGATCTTGAGAATAGGGCTGGCACTGTTAACCTCACCGCAGGATCGCACACCCTTTACGCTGTATTTAGAGATTTTGGTGGTGGCGCAAGTTTCATTGTTGCGAACAACAATCCTTTCTCCCCCTCCAATAATACTGATGTTCCCGCCCCCCTCCCCCTCTTCGGTGCCGCCGCCGCCTTCGGGGCCAGCCGTCGCTTGAAGCGTCGCATTCGCCTCGCTCGCCCAGTGGCGCCTGATACAGCAGGTTGATCTTCACCCGCGAGCACCGCAATTTTGAGCTCAGAAGACCCATCCCTCCAGCATCTCTTTCTCTCCTGGAGGCTCGCCTTTCTTGCCTATGTGCTGTTCGGACTGTTCGTCATTCAGGTGCTGGCGGCGATCGTTCCGGTCCGCCTGATTGATCCAGCCTGGCAGCTCTCGCTGATCAGCTCCCTGCTGGCGATCGCCTACCTCCCCCTGCTCGGCCTCGGCCTGCTGCATCTCGCCTCCGGCCTCAGCGACTGGGATCGGCGGCTGCGACGTCAGCTGCGCTGGGCGGCTCGCCTGGCCCTGCCGGTGTGTCTGGGTTTTTTGCTGCTGATCCCGCTCCAGTGGGCAGCGCTCGGCCAGCTCAACAGCAAGGCCGACGGCCAGAGGCAGCGCGAACTCAGCCGTCTCGAAACGCTGGTGACCTCCCTGCGCCAGGTGGTGCGGCAGTCGGGCAGCACCACTGAGGTCTTCAGTCGGCTGCGGAGCCTCTCGGCACCACCCCCGCCAGCCGCCTATCAATCCATGCCGTTGCCGGTGCTGCGCGAAAGGATGAAGCGGGATCTGCTCGATGCCGAACAACAGCTCAACCTTCGCCGCGCCGATGCGGCCCGCAGCCGCTTCTGGAAGGTGGTGCCCCTCGCCAGCCGCAACACTCTCCTGCTGCTCAGCTTCTGCCTCGGCTTCGCCGGCCTCGCCCAGCGCCGTGGCCGCGAGCTGCCCCTGCTGCTCGAAACCTTCGATCGGCTGCAGCGTCTGCCGCAGCGCGCCCCCCGCAGCTTGCGCACCGGCAGCCAAGCCGAACGGCAGAATCTGGCCCGCTACGTGGAGGAGCTCAGCCGCGAATAAGGCCGAAGGCCACCCGCCGCCTCAATTCACCCACACCACGCTGCAGCCCTGCAGGAGCTGAATCAGGTGCGCAGCTCCGCCTTGGAGGCCGACAGGCTCCCTCAGCCCAGCGGTCCCTTTCCTCTCTCGTGTTGGCCTCTTCTTCCCCCCAGCTGCGAAATCCGCCAGTTGCTGGTGCACGTCTATCCCGGTGGCAGCAAGTGCCCCGGTGCTGAGCGCATCACGGTCTTCTATGGCCGTCGTGGTCGGCCAGTCAAAAAGCCTCGCTTCATGCCGGCGGCTCTGGCCCATCAGTGGGCTCGCAAGCTGCAGGCCCAGCGCCTTGGCACCGTCTCGGTGCTCTGAGCCAGCAGGCTCCGGCTGGGGCCGGCGGCCCCCTCAGCCCTGCATCACCGGCTGCGGGTTCGCCTGTGGCCGGTTTTTCACTGTGCTGATCAGATCAGCCCTGATGATGCCCATCTAGGTATCGATCGAAGGAGGATCAGGCAGGGAGCGGCTGATCAGCTCCTGGATGATTTCTGGGATGGAGCGTCCACTGCGGATGGAGATTTCCTCGATCTGCGCATAGATCTCAGGCTGAATCTCCAGATCCAATCGCTGCGGCATCCGGGAAGCATCAAATCCGGACAGCCCCTGCGCGGGGGGGGGGGAGGGCATTGATACGCTTGTACTTAAATGGTGACGATAGATTATAAGCGGTCCCGCATTTATTGTCCAAGCTTTCTTATGCAAGATTCGCATCGATTTCGTCAGATCGGCTCTGATGCTGGATCGGCCAGTTTGGTTGGCTTGATCTGGATGTGATCGGTTCGTGTAAGGAATTTCTCCCGAATCAGCAACATCGCTGGATGGCTTGGCAGGCCTGTTATCACCGCGTTTGCTCGGCGGTCCGGCGCTGGTTCTGTTGCCGCTCGGCAGCATCCATCCGTCGGGCGATCGAGCGGGCCCAGCGCTGGCCGGGGTCACCGCCCCAGCCATCCCAGGCCTGACGGCCCTTGCCGTAGCTCTCCCAGCTGGAGCCCTGCTTGTCGACCTCGTGGCGAGCGAAGTAGCTGACCATCCGGTCGATGGTGGTGGGCGATAGCTCCTGGCGGTTGGAAAGCTGCCGGGCCCGGGCCAGGCCCACCGTTGTCATGCCGCGGTTGGACGGTGGCTGCTGGGCCCGCCGTTCGAGGGCGCGGCGGGCAGCAGCGGCGACAGGAGCAGGCGGCTGGAAGGAGATGCCGCGGTAGTAGTCCTTGCCTCGGCGTGGCATGGGATCAGGCCGCCGGGGGCTGATCGCGGCTGCTGCTGGCCTCGGGGTCAGCAGCGCCCAGCCCAAGGGCAGGATCGCCGGCGACAGCGCTGGGCTCCGGTTCATCGGCGCCGTCGCTGTCGCCGGCGACAACCACCGGTTCGGCAGGCACCGCCGCGGTGTCGCCACCAGGGAGAGCAGTGCTCTGGGGTTGGTCGGTGAGCGGCGGCACGAACTGATCGGTGTAGGCGCGGATGGCCTGCAGCTCGGTGTCGGCGTCCTTAGCGCTGGCCTGCAGTTGGGCCATCAGCGCTTCGGCGGTGGATGCGCGCTCCATTGCGGTAAGGGCATCGCGCTGGGCGGCTGCGATGGCGGCGTCATCGGCCGCGTCATCAGCCAGGGCCTCAGCCAGTTGCTGACGGAGGCTGGCCTCACGGGACTGGAAGCCGGCGATCACGCCGACGATGCGATCGAGCAGGGCAGTCATGGCTCTGAAGGGTGAGAGGAGGTGATGAAGGAATCGGAGGGTCACGGGACACCTCGGGGTTATGCAGGTGGCCGGACGTTCAAGCCCGGCGGGAGGGGGTGCGGCCGTTGACCGCGAAGGAGGCTCGGTAAAGCTCCGAGGCCGACATCGCCTGGGGGTTGAGCGGTTCGCCGTTGCTGGCGATGCCGGAGGCGGTCATGGCACCGGCGGCCTGCATGCCGGCTGGCCCCCGCTGCTGGAACAGGAAGCCGTAGACGGGATGCACCCGCATCTGATCGAGGAACTCGGTGGTGGTCATCGGACGGCCGTCATCACCCAGCAGCGGTTTGCCCTGGGAGTCCAGGGGTTCGAGCACGTCCTTGCAGTCACCGCCGGTGGTCAGGCGGAAGCAGGTGCCGAGCTGCCCCTTGAAGATGTCAAAGAAGGTGCCGCGCGCGTCACCGCCGGTGCGGCCTTCGGCCTGGGAGAAGACACGCTCCAGCAGGCGGTCCTTGCGTAGTTGGAGCACCTGCTGCTTGGCTTCATCGCGCTCAGCAGAGACAGCAGCCACCTTCTGGGCGGAGGCCTCCTCCATCTGGCGTTCGCGCAGATCCATCTGCTGTTCAAGGATCTGCTTTTGGCGTTCGGCCTCCTGCAGGCGGGCGTACTCCTCGGGGTTGATCTCCGAGAAGCGGTTCAGCTGCTGGCGCAGGGTGCGAATGTCTTTCTCAAGCTGGTTGTTCTTGCGCCGCTCGGCCCGCAGGGGGTCAGATGATCGAGCGTCGTCGCTGCCAAGGTCGACAGGTGGTGCAGCAGCAGCCGGGGGCTGGGCCGGTGGGTCACTCGGCATGCTGTCGCCGCCCAGTGAATCAGCAGCAGCATCGGCGCTCTGGCCTGTGGCGCTGTAGGTGTCGTCAACGCCCTGGCCGCCGGTGGCAGCAGCAGGGGCAGTGGAGGTGGTGGAAGAAGAAGTGGCAGTGGCCATGACCCATCGCGGCTGTCGTGGAAGAACGCCCCATCCGGGCTGCGTTCTCCAACTATTGCCATGGGTCCAATTCACCCCCGCGAGAGCTCCAGCTGCCTGGCCAGCCAGAGCTCCACGTCCTCGAAGGTGTAGCGGACGAGGTTGCCCAGCTTCACGAAGGGCGGGCCATAGCCGCTGGAGTTCCAGCTGTAGATCGTCGAGAGCGACACCCCCAGGTAGGTGGCCAGGGTTTCGGGCGTGTAGAAGCCAGCCGGCAGGCTGGTGGTGCTGGTGTCGGCGTTGGCGGCGGCGCGGCGCTTGGGGATGAATAGCCAGCTCCCCAGGGGTAGTAGATCCGACGGGCGGTTGGTGATGGTGGGGTTCAGGCCACGCAGGGTGGTCACGGTGGTGCCGTGGCGCTCGGCCAGCAGGTTGAGGCTGTCGCCGGTGCCGACGACCGCCACCCGGTTGGGTTTGAGCGCGGCCTGGATGCGCTCGCCCAGCAGCGGCTGGGTCAATGAACCGATGCCGCCGGCGCCGTAGAGCCCGCCGAACTCCGTCACCGAGAAGGCACCCAACTGCCCCCGGCTGGGGGAGGGAAGCAGGCCTGGGGTGCGCAGCTCCGTGAGCGGCCCCAACCAGACGGCACCGAAGCAGGGGGTGAGCAGCGCCGGGGTGGTGGCAGACACGGGCCGGATGCCACTGGTGCTCCAGCTGATGGCCGCCCCCAGCCAGTCCCAGGGTTGGGAGGGCGTCAGCGACAGCACTGCTCCGCGGGTGAGGTAGCCCTCGTAGGTGAAGTCACCGGTATCGAGGCCGGGAGCGTTCTCCTTGCTGGAGATCCCTCGCAGGCGCTTGAGGAAGCCCTCAAAGAGAAAGCGGCCGGTACGGTCGGAATCGAGCACGCCGGGAATGGCGTTGGAAAACAGCAGGATGCGGGCGTTGGCATAGGGCTGCAGCGCCGAGGGGGGCCGCCCGCCTGTGGCGGGAGTGCTGGTCACGGTTCAGCCCCGCTCCAGAGCGGTGGTGAATGCACTGCCCTGACCACTGAGCTGCGGATCGCGGCTCCAGTTCGCAAGGTTCGGCAGCATCAGCAGCAGGGCCTGGGCATGGCTGCCCCGCTGGCGCCGGAGAGCCGCCTCGATCGAGAGGCCCACACCAAAACGGGTGACCGTTTCCTCCCGCAGCAGCTCGGTGTCGAATTCGATCACATCCGCCTTTTTCACCGGCAACGTCCCGTCCTCTGGCAGGACATCTGGCGCCACAGCCTTGCGTCGCTGCTCGATCGGGGCCTGGAGCTGCTCCGGGCCCAGCCCCGCCAGCTCGATGTCAATGGCGGCGATGGCATCCAGCTCCCGCCGGGCGGTGGGGATGGCGTCGGGGTAGAGCTGCTCAAGATCCGCCATGGCATCGCTGATGGCGCGGATCGCCGGCATCCGGGCCGGAATCGAGAGGGCGATGCGAATTTCCTCCAGGTCAGCAGCCCGCCAGCGGTAGGGCGAGTCGGTGGGGGTCTGGCTCATGCGGCAGCAGGGGTGGTCTCTGCTGCCTCTTGCCGTAGGGCCACTGGGGGAGGACTGCTTTCGCCTGCCCTGGTGGCCGGGCTGTCATCGAGCGTCGGACTGCTGATGGCGTTGGCCGTGGCCAGCGCCAACTGATGGCGCAGTTCCTCCCGACTGATCACCCCCTTGTCGTAGAGCTCGATCCATTCCTTCACCTGGGGCTGCGGCTGGATCGGCGGGGTGAGCGGGCTCACCGTCACCTGCAGACCAGCCGCCGCATCGAGGGGCTCGCCAGTCAGGGCGCACCAGTGCTGGAGCAGGGTCGAGAACAGCGAGGCCTTCTGGATTGCCATCGCCTGCAGCAGCGCGTAGCTCTGGGAGGCCGTGAGGCTGATCTCCATCTCGGTACGGGCCGCACCGCGGTTCTGCGAGGGGATCAGCGCATCGCGCCGCATGGTGTCATCGAGGATCTGCAGCCAGGCCCGGTGCTCCGCCAGCGAGCGCGCCCGGATCTCCACGAACTCAAAGGAGGCGTCCGATGGCAGGTCCATGCAGGTGTTGGGGCCCAGCACGACCGGACCGGCCTGGCTGTTGCCCATGGCGTCCACCATCCCCTTGCGGACCCCCACCGGAAGGGCGGTGCGGGAGAGCAGTTCCTCGTATTCGCTCTTGCAGCGGAAGTGGTTGAGGTACTGGTGCGCCAGGCCCAGGTGGGGCAGATCACCCTCGCCGAAGGCCGAGCCATCTGAGGTGTACCAGCAGGCCGGCAGCCGGTGGATGCCCTCGTAGCTGGTGACCACAGGTTCGCCGCAGCGCCAGCCGCTGGTCGCCTGGGGGTCTGCGCAGACCGGGTGATGGGCCAGCTGCAGGCCGGTGCTCGCCTCCCCGGCTATGAGCAGCTGCAGGCTGCGGTAGTGCCAGCGGTCGGGGGCGTCGGCATCGCCCAGCAGGGCGTTGATCTGCTCGGCCACCGCTTCTTCCGGCCCAGCGGGCTCAGCATTCATGGGCCGGTTCACCGGCTCCCGCCAGATGATCCGGCCCGGCAGGCCGTAGGAGACGGGCAGCTCCCAGTTCAGGCAGTTGGCACGGGGCACCAGTTGCAGCCGGGGCAGCGACAGCCGATCACCCCGGCGCAGGGCCTCCTGCCGGTCGCCTTCTGAAGGCCAGCTGTGCTCCGGCGGCAGCACCAGCACCAGGGCGGCACCGTCCCGCAGGACCAGCAGGTCGGCAGCAGCAAGGAAGACGCCCAGGTCCGTGCCTCGGCCATCCACGTCGGTCAGCACCGAGGTCAGGCTGGCCGGGAGGCTGATCCAGCTCCCCCGGCTGAGCATGCCGGCGTAGGTGCGCAGGGCATCGCGGAAGAAGCCCGAGGGGCGGGCGGCATCGAGGCGTTTGCGGTAGGCGGTCTCCGGTTCCCGTTCGCCCTTGGGAAGGTACTGCTCTTTGCGGCTGGTGCCGTCGGAGGCGGCCAGCAGGGCCCAGCAGTCGGCGGTGATCTGCAGGGACGTTCTCAGCGCTGTGAGAGCGAGATGTGTATGCCATGGAGAGGTTTTGATGGCGAGCACGTCGCGCACAAGAGAAGTGCCTCCTATTGCCAAAGAACGCCGCTGCTCCTCGGCGGCGAAGTAGGCGAAATCCCTAGAGGTGGCTAGAGGTTAAGCGATACAAGTTCATTAAGAACTTTCAAACTCTGGAACGAACGAGACCCCAGAATATCGACAAGTCCAGTGTCGATGGTATTGATCAGAGCTCAGGGATGAAGTCGTTCCCCCAGGGCAGCAAGAGCAACCTGAAGGAGGTCAGCCATCTGTTTTACTAAGTCCTTTATGGGTTTGCTTCAATGAAGTGCGGACCGTTTTAATGTCTTCAGTGAGCTCCATATCTTCCGGCTTTGTTCCACTAATTTCCAGCATTGTGGCTCTTACTTTTTTGCCGACATCCTCGGCTACTCGCTCGGCATTGGCCTGGCCTCGAACGTTTTCATTCTTCAATTTTAGCTCAGTCTGGGTAAGCCTAAAAAGATTGGCGGCGAGCTCATTTTTACCCATAAAGTCGAGCAGAGATCTCTTGGTTTGCTGCAACCCCTTATGCTTCTTGAGTCGATTAAGATCCATATTGTACATTCCTCTGTAGCCGGCATTCTGGAAAAGTGCAAACCCCTGATTTGAGACGCCTGCCGACATAGCAGCGGAGTTTAGGGCTTTTTCGTGGGTCGAAACTTCGTCGCGTATGAGCACCCGCTCCACGTCCTCAGCTCTGTCCACATATCTCCTTATGCTCTCAGCAGTTGCCGCAAAGAATGCCTGAGCCTGAGCAACTTGCAACTTCTTCGAATCGGCATTCATTACCACCAAGTAGCAGGCGAACCTAGATAAGCGAAAATCTCTTTCCGGATGGCCGTCAATATCTGCAGTGGCTTGCTGAAAATTCTCAGAAACATCGATGTCAAGTGTGGTGCACGTTGAAATCGCTTTATTGATTGCCTTCCGAAATGCTTCAAAGGATTCGTAGCCCAGCATTTTCATGTAATCGCGCGCAGACCAATAAGTAAATCCATTTATCTCTTGCGCCAGGTCGTTGAAATTTGGCTTTCCGTCTTCAAAGTGAAAAACATTCATGACGGCGGAATCAAGGAGGGTGTGGTCGTTCACGGCGAATGTCCCGAATTTGCGGATCTTGTAATTATACATCGACTCGACGGGGATGTCTGTGCGCCTGGGATTGCCTGGGTTCAGCAGGCAAGCTATTCGTCCCGTTGAATGAACACGCTGATCGATAAACGATTGTTTCTCACTAGCGGAATATGGCATATTTCCGTTAATCCTTTTCTGCTTCCATGGTTACGACACGTTGAGTGCATGCCAACATAATTTCCCCCCACCTCTCCGTGCTTACCCCCAGCCTCTTGGGCACTTCACCGACACAAATCCCCAACCTGAGCAACTTCTGTCCCCTGGCATGCAGCTCCCGCCAGGAGGCCGGCACCTTGATCAAGAAGCCCTTGTCGCGGAGGTAGTGATACACCTCCCCATTCGCATAGGTGCGCGCAAAGGGCCTGAATGATCCTCGCTCCGGTGCATAGCGCCTCGCGGCCTGGAGGATGCCAAGCATGGCGATCTGCTCCAGGTCTTCTCTGGGGTGACCAGTGCGGCGGGAGATGTTGGCCGCCACGGTCTTGGCGATGTCGAGGTGCTCAAGGGCCAGGGCATTAGCGGCGGCATGGGGATTCACCGGCCGGTGCCGGCGTGGCTTGGGAGGGAAGGCGAGCACCAGCTGAACGGCATCGCCCTGGCGCTGGGGTCGCTCCCTCGCTAGAAGACCGATCCGCACCCGCTGAGCACGGCGTTGCCGTGGCACGCATGTCGCCACCACGGGCGGCCGCAGGGGTAAATCGAGCTGGCTTGCTGCAGCGCGGCAGGCGGGCGTTCGCAGGGGCTGAGCGATGGCGTGGGTCATCGCTCAGCGGCTAAACACCATCGGCACCGGCGAGCTGCCGTAGCCACGGCCCCGCCAGAACTGGGCCTCAATCCAGAGCACCCCCTGGCAGAAGGCATCCACCTGGTCGTCCACACCGCCCCTGGGGGAGAAGGCCAGCAGCTCTTCCACCAGGGAGTCGGCCTTGCGGGCAAAGCGCACCTGGCCCGCCTCCACCAGCGGGGCCACGGCATGGGCGCGGGAGGCCTTGCTGCCCTTCGGCGGAATGGCGATCAGGCCTGGCACCTGGCGCCTAAGCAGCTGGCAGACCGCCGGGCCGTTCGCGGCGTCCTCGATCAAGACGGCATTGGGCCGCAGGCCCTGCCGCTCCAGGGACGCCAACGAGGCCAGCAGAAACTTGATCACCCCCGGCAGGTCGAGCCGCTGCCGGTGGGCCCAGAGGGCCTCGATCTGCAGCTCCGCCCATGGGTCTGGGCTGCCCGCAGGGGTGTGAGTGGTATTCACACCCCTGCGGGCCCCTTGAACTCCTGCCGCGTTGGCGGCCAGCGCCAGACCCTGTCGCCGCGCCTCCACCGCCGGATGGCGCTGAGGCTCCAGCAGGCCCAGCAGGGCAAAGCCGCAGGCGTCGTTGTCCTTGCCGTCCTTGAAGCTCAGGTCGCAGCTCAGCACCAGCGGCGCGTAGCGCCGGGGCTGGCCAGGGGCGACAGGCAGGGGCGGCTGGAGCCACTGCTTGCGGAACAGCAGACCCTCGGCCGGGCTGGGGCGCTGCTGGTAGAGCGCATTCCACCAGTAGGAGCCCAGGCGGGTGCGGATGCGTTGCAGCACCGCCAGCGGCACCCGCTCGGGGCAGAGGGCCTCACCGGGCTGGCGCCAGTCCGGAACGCGGGTGCAGGTGGGCGGGATCGGCATCGCGATGCTGATCGGCTCGGCAATCGCCGGCAGGTTGAGCACGGTCCAGTGCTCGGGGTTCTCGCCGCCCTCGTGCCCCTGGCCCTCCTGGGCGAGGAGCCAGGCGATCATGTCCTGGTGGTCCCAGCGGGTCTGCACCACCACCTGGGCCGCCGGCAGCCACTGCCCGTCGCTGCTCTGGCCGGGCTCTGCCCGGGTGAACCACACGCTCTTGAGCCAATCGATCAGCCGTTCCCTCTGAAGAGCCGACTTGGCATCCTCCGGGCCCTTGTAGGGGTCATCGATGATCCCCAGGTTGTAGCCCTTGCCGGTGAACGGGCCTCTCACACCGGCAGCGATGCAGCCGCCGCGCTGGGGGGTGAGCCAGTTGCCCACCGCGGCCGAATCCTTGGAGAGGGCATGGCCTGTGAGGCGGTAGTAGTGGCGTGCCTCGCGGCTGTGGGCATAGGCCAGCTCCGCTGAGTAGCTGGCAATGGCGCAGAACAGCTGCGGGTGCTGGCTCACCCAGTAGGCGGGGAACAGGCGCGATACAAGAGCGGATTTACCAGCCCGCGGTGGACAGCAGACGATCAGTCGCGTCAGCTGGCCATCGGCTACCTGCTGGAGAAGGCCGATCAGCAGCTCCGAGAAGCGGCTGAACTGGAAGCTGGGAAAGGCCCGGAGGATGAACTCACCGAAATTCCGTTGTTTGTCGATCGTTGTCGCCCGGTCGGGATCGTGAACACCCAGCAGGCCCCAATCAGCCCAGAGGTCGGTTGCGGGATCGAGGAGCAGCCCGCTGTCGCTGAAGGCAGGCGCCGCAGTCCGCAAGGTAGAGGCGATGCGGCCCATCAGCCCTTGGCCTCCGGCGGCTTGATCGGGGCGCGCAGCAGCCCGCCGATCTCGGCGATCACCCGGAAGGCGCCCACCGCCGCAGAGAACTGCTCGGCATCCATCGCCCGGCGGGCGCAGTCGTTCAGCGCAAAGATCTGCTCGGCCTAGTGCCGGCGGCGGTCGGAGATCAGCTCCTCCACCATCCGCATCCGCGCCAGGTCGAGATAGCGATTGATGGTCTTGACGTTGCTCACCCCCCAGCTTTCGCCTGCTTTTGCCCTGATCTCCAGCAGCGGCAGCCGCTGGGCGATCCACAGCTGGGCCTCGGCAATCCTCCGTTCGACTTCTCCAGCGGTGGCTCTGGGGGTCTGAACGTGATGGGGTGCTCGTCGCGGTGGGTTGGTCTGGCTTATCGGCCGGCTTGGGTCCACCGCCACCGGCTCCCACAGCGCTTCCCCATCGACGTCCTGCTGATCGGGTGCGGAGCGCAGCTCCTCCACTGGATCACAAGCGGCCTGGTGGTGGGCAGGTGGGGGCATCAGATCAGAACGGCAGCGGCTGAGTCTTCGGGGGGCGGATGGTCCAGAAGGGGTTGCCGCGCTTCTCCGTGGCGCTGCCCTGCTGGATGGACGTTTCCTTCGCGGCCTTGAGCTGCTGCTCGATCTGCCGCACCGCCGACGGGAACGCATAGCTCAACCGGCCAGGGCTGTGGCAGAAGGCCCAGTCGTTGTGGGAGAAGGACGGATCCAGCTGGCCGGCGACCATCGCCGTGCCGAGGGCCTCCAGCAACGGCTCGAGCTGCTGCTCCAGTTCTTTCTGCTGGGCCTTGATGGCGGTGACACGATCCAGCAGGCCATCGAGATCAGGGGCATCCGCGGCTGAGGCCGGGGGAGCAGGAGCAAGCAGGAGGTCCGCCATCGAGGAGCGCCGGAAAAGAAGCCCGGACAGATCCGAGCCCGTTCAGTCTAGTGGCCAGCAACTGCTAGCACAGGTGACCTGAATGGCTCGCGCTACTCCTGGCGCCTAGAAGGGCCTTGCAGCCAGGCAATAGCGGCTCCAGGCGGCGGCCCAGGCCGCCAGGCACTGCTCACGGCTGTAGAAGGTGCTGCCGAACGCCTCGCCGGGCTTGCTCCAGATCGTCTGGCCCAGCTCGTAGTGGTTCCCCTGGGCGGCCTCCAGCACCATGTAGCCGCCGAGCTGGGCGGCGGTGGAATAGGGCCGGCCGTGATCCGAGAGGGTCTTGAGGTCGTACAGCACCCGCACCTCACGGCCCCGCCGCTCACTCAGGGCCGGTGAGACGTAGGCGCCATCGAAGGCCCCGGCCAGGTTGCGGACCAGACAGCAGGTGAGCCGTTCGCTGGCGATCACCTGCACCTCCTCCCAGAGCGGCAGCTGCAGCAGCGGCAGGATCCAGTCCCGGTACTGGTGATGGCCCGGCAGCTGCTCCACATCCAGCAAGGCATCGACGGAGCTCCGGCCCACCAGGAAGCGGGCCTGGCTGTAGTGCTCCAGAGCCGCATGCACCGTGACGCCGCGCGGCTCCCAGATCGGTCGCTTGGCTTCGATCGATCGCTTGGCGGTGTCGTTCAGGCCATGGGCCAGCACACCGGTGATCGACACCGGGAACAGGTGATCGCCGAGCCAGTAGCGATGGGCTGACTCATCCCGCCAAAGGCCGGGAATGGGGTCAAGCCAGGTGGAGGTGGTGGTGAGCATGGCCGTTTCAGTTGTGACGCGGTGTGACGGTGGCCGTAACAGCCGAGATGGCCGACCGGCAGAGGCTTCTGGGGGTGCCTGTAACGATGTAACGCTTTTTCAGATATAGAAGCATTAGCAAGCAGCAGTGCCAAACCAAGAGGGTGTGCATTCGTCTTTGAATTCATAGGGGGGCTCTATGTGCTCCCTGGAGCGTTACATCGTTACAACCGCTCAAATCGACTGCGGGGCAATAGATTTCGGCGTTACCGCTGCTGTTATGTCTGGCCGATTTGTAACGGCTTTGGGTTACAGCACGTCTAGGGGAAGCGAAACGGCGCGGCTGACCATGCCGGCGCCACAGAAGCGCACCGGTCCGGCCCGTGCCGCACCAGCCAGTCGCAACAGCACCACCGGCCAGCTGTTCTGCCAGGCGGTATCGGCGAGGAACTGCTCGATGGCCTTGGCGGTGTTGCTCACCAGCAGGCGGTCCTGGTCCACCCGCAGGCCATGGCGCCCCAGGGTCTGGGCTGCCAGGCCAGGGCTCACGTCGATGCAGGTGGTGTGGCAAGCCGCCAGCTCCACCAGTTCGCCGATGGTGCGGGTGACGGGCTTGTCGTCGGTCTCCACCCGCACCTGGCGCTGCAGGATCGTCTGAATACAGCGGGCCTCGTCTGGGACTTCGGTGCTCTGGCTGTAGCTGTCCCAGTTGTGATACTCAATGCACTCCTCAGCCTCCTTCTGGCTGGGCACCGCATCGCTGAGCAGCGACCAGGCGCCGGCCATCAAGGTGCCGTACTGATCCCCCAGGCGCTGGGAATCAAAGTGGCGGGCGGCAGCCGCGGTGAAGACCACGACCGACTGGCGGATCACCGGGATCAGCGTCACGGTGCGGGCGATCAAGCGCCGCGCCAACTGCGGGGTGATGTAGCGCTCAAGATCCCGATCGAGGCTCTGCCAGTGGGCCTCGCGCTCCTCCTGGCCCATCTCGGTGGGGCTGCGCAGGGTGAGCTGGGCAAAGCGGCTCTTGTCGGCTCCCTGTTTGAGGGCGGTGGCGATCGAGGACATCAGGAACATCGAGCGCACCCGGTAGCGGCTGACATCGCCGCTGGGGGAACCCTTGAGCATCTCGGCGCTGCTCTCGCTGCTGGCCACCCGCGCCAGAGAGAGGATCGCCTGCATCCGCTGCTGGTCGCCCCTCTCGTTGCTCTCCGCCTCATCAAAGACCACCGGCACGGCGTCCGAGCAGATGGTCTGGCGCAAGCCGGCCTCTGTCGTGGCGCCCGACACCGGCAGGCGCAGGTCGCCGAGCAGCGGCACCACGAAGCGATCGAGAATCTGGCTCTTGCCCGAGCCGGCACCGGCGGTGAGCCAGAGGTGGGGCCGCCAGCGCAGGGCACCGCAGATCGGAGCCAGCACCACCCAGCCCTGCAGGAGGGTGCCGGAGGCGGGCACCTCCCAGCGGAAGCGGTTGGCGATGCTGACGATCACCGCCGCCTCCTCCACGGTTAGGGGCTTGACGCCGCAGGGCCCCTCCTGGCGTTCGAGGCGCTGGTAGATGTGCCGCGAGCTGAACGGTTTGGTGATCGGGTGCTCCCCCTCGGGGGTGATCAGACGATCGCCGAGGTGCAGCACGGTGCGGCCCTCATCCCACCAGGCGCCGCGGCCGCGGATGCGCTCCACCGCAAAGATCCCCATCGCGGCGCAGCTCTTGTGCAGATCGCTGGCCGCGGCCGGCCAGTTCACACCGGTGCGGCTGGGGTAGAGGGTCTCCCAGTACTCCAGTGGTGCCAGGGCCACCAGATGGGTGGCGGTGTGGCAGCCGCGGGGCAGGCGGATCACCTGGCCGGTGCTGGCGGGTTGGTAGAAGTTCGCATCCGCATCGAAGCCCAGGCAGAGGAAGGGCGCTGCCGGCCTGGGTGCCGCCGCCGCTGCCGGGGCGTGGTCGCTGCCATCGGTAGCGGTGGGTGGGGGCGTCCATGGCTGGGCTGCTTTCGCCAGCTGCCGCGCGGCCTGCCGGGGCGTCCAGTCGGCATCAGCCAGGTCCCAGCCCTGGGGCAGATCCGCCGGCAGGGCCACCAGTTGCAGCTGGCAGTCGAGGGGATGCAGCAGGGCGGCCAGGCTCTCCATGGCCGCCACCCCGGCAGCATCGGCATCGGGCCAGAGCGTCACCGAACGGCCAGCCAACGGCGTCCAGTCCGCCTTGGCGATCGCCTTGGAGCCATTGGCCCAGCTCAGCACCACGTGCTGGGGGAACAGCCGAGCGGCCGCATCGGCCGTGCCCTCCCCCTCCACCACCAGCACCGGCGCTTCTGGTCGTTGGCCCAGGCCCGGCAGGCCGTAGAGCGGACGCGGTGCCGGCCAGTCGCAGGTGAAGGCGTCGCGGCGGCTTGGGCGATGCCAGTCGCCATCCAGCCAGACACGATGCAGGAAGGCCTTGCCGCCGCTGCGCAGCCGGATCCGCTGGATCCAAAACAGCACCTCACCAGCCGCGTTCCGGTAGGCCCACTGGGCGGTGGCCCCGCGGTTCATCGGCGGCGGCGGCGCATCGGCAGGGGGCTTCTCGGGCATGCGCCAGGGCTTGCCATTGCGGCCGGAGCCCTGGCCGCAACCAGTGTTCTGCCCATCAGGCACCAGGCCAAGGAAGGCCTCCACCTGC
>NZ_JAGQCD010000020.1 GCF_024345975.1 Cyanobium sp. Cruz-8D1
GCTGAAACTCCGGTAAGGAGAGGCCCTTCTGAAATTGGATGCCGTTGCGCGCCATGAGCTGACTGGTATATGTGTACCAATCTACGCGGTCGCATCAGCCTGGACGGAGCGAGCTGGGTAATCAAGAAATGTAATGGATTGAAGCATTGGATGTATAGACATGCTCACGCTCCATAACATCGTTCACGATCTTTTGAGTGCTTTCACAGTCACGCCCAAATACCTTGTCGCCTTTTGAAGCAGGATGCGGCTTCACCACAAGGTCAAGACTATTATTACCAGCCCAGTCTCTCACAGCTTCATAAAATCTGAAGTGTTCGATCCTACTTAACTTCATTACACTGTCAAAGCTAAGCTGCAGGGGCAGAAACACAAAAGATCTAGGAGGAGGTGAGAATGGCTCTTCCGACTGAGGAGCTTTTGATATATTAACTGCTACTGTATCTGCGTAGAGATTGCAAAAGAATGCGTCAGCAACTGCTTGCTCCGTCCCCAATGCTTTCGTGAATAGGTTTACGTCATTGGCCATTTCAGCCCAACCCGAATATCCAGTGCGATCGAAATAGAAATAATTAGGCAGATAAGCCTTCTTGACATTCCAGCAGTTGTCTCTATTAAGCCGAGTATGCTTTCCAATAAAGATTCCATCCATATTTTGTGGCAGTGGAGTACCCCGTGGAACGACATCCAACGGGATTCCGTAAGCAGAGATAGCCTCGATGAGTTGTTCGTGTATCGACAACCAGCCTGAGGCGGGATTCATTCTTTCGAGCTCTTTAACATCATGCAGAATAAAGTATGGCAGCTCTTTGTGCTGCATAATCGATTTTTTCGGATCATTGCATGATAACATGTTTACGGCTGAAATGATTGTTCAGCAGTGCCCAGTCGCTCTAAGTGATCTTACTTGCCTAACGATTATGGATAGATCGTGCGCAGCCACGATCTATCCGAAGTTGAACAAGCCGGCAACTCCGGGGATCATCTGGGCCTACTGCAGAAACATCAAGCCATAGTTTAGGCTTTCTTTTGCTTCTTCTCTAAGTGAAATAACCTACTGCTGAAGTCTTGGCGTCATTGAGCTGTCAGCCAAACAGTGCAAAGGGGCCATCCGGTCCATTCTCTTGTCAAACAAACCTACATCGTCTCCATTTGCTACGCGTTAAGGCCAATAGATGGATGTGGCGGCTCTCTGCGCCGCCACCGTCCTCAGAGCATGGAGGGCGGCAGCGGCCAGGTCGCATGTGGCACGCTTTGAATCCGCATTGCTGCGGAGCGCGCTGGGTAATCAAGTCGAGTGAATTGGCTAAAGCGGCCACCAAACCGCAAGTCCCTGACAAGAGCATGAAAGGGATTGTCTTCTCCATACGCAAGAGATGATCTCTTAGATGAGCAACGAGAAACCCAAAATAGCGCCGACACGGTTTATGCTGATTATTGGGGCCATGAAAAGCGGTACAACCAAGCTTATTCATGATCTTGATTGCATTCCCGAGATTTGCCTGAGTGCACGGAAAGAGACCAACTTCTTTATCAAAGCTATCAAAGAAGATCGACTGAGCCAAACCAACGAGAGCAGCCTGCTAGCCAAATACCAGAATGGTTGGCCTAGCTTGAATCCATTAAAACATCAATACGCACTAGAAGTATCAACCAGTTATGCCAAGGTTCCAGTACAGCCAATGGCAGCGGGTCTCATCAGAAGAGTATCGGAGTCAACGAGCTCATCATTCAAGGTAATATACATACCAAGAATTCCGATCGATGCTGTTTCGCCATTCTATCGTCATGCATTCACAAGCTACTTGGCCTGGGCTCGAAATCACCGAATAGCGGTGCTTAGCCACGACATACTCAGCAGGCATCTTCTTGCCATTTACTCTTATGCAAAGCAGCTAGAAAAGTTCTCAAGCTGGCTATCTCGCGAATCGCTTCTTCTAATCAATTTCAGTATGTTTACTCAGGCGCCAGCGGAGATTGCTCGAGAAGTGGCACGGTTTCTTGGGCTTGACAGTTGCTTTGAATTCGAAGATAGTGGTGTGAGGCACTCATCAGATGCGCGCCTAGAAAGTTACAGAGATATTGCCGAGTACACGCTCCCACCAGACCTAGCGAACTGGAAGTTGAGTTCAAGTCAACGTGAAACTATTATCCACTTGCTACGCGAAGATATCAAGAGGTTACGAGAGGTATATGAGTTTGACACGTCAGAATGGACTGAGTTTAACTAGATATAGATAGGATCGGTAGCAACTCAATGAATGGAACAAGTCCTCCCGCCTGTGCAACAGTTGCTAAGCATCGTCCTACCCTCCTGACAGGGCGAGAAGATCTGCTGTAGGCATGAGTCACAACTGAAAGGGCTGAATAGGGGGTCCAGAAATAGGCATATCAACTGCGCTGCAACTGGCCTCAGGTTGCAATCAAAGCTTTCCATGTGCCTTTTGATGGCACACTCACCGCTGACAAACCGCTGGAAGCTACGTGCAACGCGTATCTCTTGGCAAGAGCTTAAGAGGCCTCTGGCCATCAGTTCAGTGCAAGGATTGATGCTCTTGCCAAGCCCGTTCGAATAGCGTTCGGATCACTCTACATCAAGCAACGTTTAGACTCACAGACGAAGAGACTGTTCTGTAGATCTATGAGAACGTCTACATGGTGTAAGTTCTTCCTTGCGCTTTTCACTTACTCCTGCAAGATCAAATTACTGAATAGACTATGGTCGAATTCTGCTAGGCTCAGCCTTCTCGAAGAGTAGCGTTTCTCCGATATAGGCTTGAAGTCAATTAATATGTTCGTGGTTAAGAGAGGCAAGAAGAAGTATTGATTGGAGTTTCCGTTACTCAGTCCCATTACGATGGAGATACAAGCAAGAATGATAAAGACGACAGCAGTAAGCTCTTACTCAATAGTCTGATCAATCTTGCAGACTGGCCAAAAGGATGAATTAATGCACGCTCAGGAATAAAGCCTCCTTCACGCATGCAGATATGGTCGAACCTGCACGCAGATACAAATTCACCGCTGCCTCAACTCCATTCCTGCTCGGCTTTCGATTGCGGTGGGAAAGCTCTCGAATTGTGTCTATTATTGAAGGACAGATAGATTCGAGCTGAATTCATCGTCAAAAAAAATCCTGGCATGGAAGCCAGGAAATATTAAACAATAACAAAACTAGCAAGCTTTTTTAAGAATTCTAGTGCGAAGCTTGCGGCTATAGGCGAAAGCAGCACCTGCTCCTAAAAGAGGAAGAGGACCGGGAACGGAAGCTTCAGGAGCAAGTTCAACCTGCAGGTTGGTAAGCCTGAATACACCACTTTGGCCATCAGGCGCTCCAGTGGTAGTCACGAGTATTGTCGACCCCGCACTAGCAAGAAATGGATTGATAAATGTTTGTGGACCGTTGCCAGTAAAGTTGAATAGCTCAGAGCCGAAGGCAATGCTACCGCCGGTTATATTCTGCAAACCAGCGATATCAAATTGACGAAGATAAACTGACTTGTCGAAACTCAGTGAAAATCCGTTGATGACACTATTAGAACCTGCAAGGTACCCGCATCGGCCATTTGAATTTCCAACAAGAGCAAAGGCACAAAAACCTGAAGAATTGGTATTCAAAGAGTTAGCGGGGAGGTTGGAGCCTTGGGGATTGGATAGAGTGAGAATAATATTATCAACACCGATTGGGCCGAAACTTAATGGCGATGGAGAGTTTACGACTGACGACGTAGTGAGATTAAAAGTTGTTATTGATGCTTGTGCCGCTGGCACCAGTGCAATAGATGAGGCGGCGACCATGCCAGCCACAACACCTCCCATAGCATAAGTTGATGACTTTTTCGAGAGCAGCGAAAATGACATGACACTGATAAAACCTATTAACAGCCTACCAATGAAGTGCCGACCTGTCAACCCCCCCCCTCTCTCCTTGCTGAGGAGGCCCCTAACCGCAAAAGCCACGCCTGTCTGTCTTCGCCTGATCCAGCTTGTAGTGTCTGCTTTTTGATCCGACTTGATCGCCGCCTGCATCGCGATGGCCGTGGCCACCAGGACGGCGACGATTGAGCCCGCAGGCTGGCCGTTAAGAGCCTCCCGGGCAAAGAGCAGTGTCCGCCTTCACCAGAGAGACACCAGTCTCTGCCCAGATCGCAGTGGCTGCAATGGGTCTGCTCGATGGGCTGGCTCATGAGCAAGGCTGAGCCGAAGGCTTGCGCGCAGCGGTAGACCTTCCGTCCCTTGAACCCGGCGCAGACGTTGGCCTTGCCGCCTTCACCGTTGGAATCGCTTCCGCCGGACAGCCATCTGGTGTTCTTCCTGCTGGATCTGGCGGCTGTGCTGGATCTGACAGGCATCTCCGACGTTGATGCTCCCCCACAGGGCTCCCCGTGGGGTGAAGGCCTACGAGCCGCGGATGATGGAGGTGGTGCTGCTGTGCTCATGCCGCCTTCCGCGGGCTCACCGGCGACCAGCAGCAGGACCACAGCCGGATCATTGACTTCTGCCATAGGCACCTCAATGCACTGCAGCAAGCCCGGGAAGCCAACTGACAGGCGGACGCTGCCAGTGCCGAAGGCAGAACGCCGAGCCAGAGCCGCCCGTAAACGAGCGTAGTCGGCAAAGGCACTGGCGATCCTGAGGGCTGAGGCGTCGGGCCAGCAGACTCCGAATCCCCCAGGCAGCGTTGATCACATGGCGATGCCCAATCGCAACCTGCCCAGCAGGGCCGACGGCAATGCCAGGGGAAAGGGCCGGCGGAACTTCACGCATCCCGACAGGACCATCCTCAAAGGAGGAGAGGGGTGGATTCAGGGGTACAACTACTTGGCCGCCGTCGCTGGCGACCAGCAGGTGATCATGGCGGTCGGACTCAGCAACCAGGCTGGTGACGCCAGCCACCTCCTCCCCATGGTGGAGCCAGCTGCCAGACAAGCCCATCGCTGATGCGGGCTACTGCAGCACCGACAACATCGAGAACTGCGCGCGGCGGACGCTTGATGACCACGTCTCCAACTGCCGTTAGGCGCACGGCCAACGGCCATCGAGGGGGCCCGCACCAAGACATCTGGATGCCTGCGGGCGGATGTACCGGAAGACCCGCTCGAAAGCCCACCGACTTCAGGCGAACGATGGCCTGCGCAAGCCGAAGGCATCTCAGCTGGAGCAGACCATCCTAAAACCGATCTTTGGACAAACCAAAGGTGCCAGATGACTGGATCGCTTCCAGTTGCGAGGCATGGAGAAGGTGAGTGGGTAGTGACACCTGATCGCCACCACCTACAACATCCTGAAGATGTTCAGGGCAGAACTGGCAGCATCCTGAGGGAGGGGCTGCGCAGTTCTGTCGACTTTGTTTTCAAGGCTCCGAGACAAGAAACTAGTTGAGTGGTGGGTGCCCATCCAGTACCCACTGATGGAATGATGCTTCATAGTCAGGCCGTGGTTGACAGGTTTCAGGCACGGGGTGCTTCATCAGCCGGTAAAGACCCTCTTTTCCGCACCGATAATTCACCGTAGGAGCAGAAACGTGCGCCAGTGTCAGACCCGATTGTCGAACATGATGATGCATGATTCTGTCACCGATCAGATGGCCGTACCCTGGCATCAGCACCCAGTTGTGCAAAAGAGCAAAGGCCTCCCTGCCAAAGAGCATGCAATTGGTGTCAATAAAACGCCCTGGATCAGTCAGCGGACAGGCACCCATCGGATGATCATCGAGGCTCCAGAGCATCCGTCCGCTGGAAACGAACGCAGCACCATGTTGATGGCGGGCCTGCATGAGCCCGGCAACGTGTTCAGGAGAATACCAGTTGTCGGCATCAAGGAAAGCAACGGCCTCCACACCAAGGCCAATGGAGTGGAAACAGCCAACCAGTCGCGGTGTTGAGCCGATGTCGTGGTGACTCACAGGCAAAACCACATGATGAGCCTCCCAAAGGTTAAGTTCGGCGTGCGGTTTACCATCGGCCACAAGCACATGGAGACAGGGGCATGTCTGGCTTCGCACACTGCGATGGCAACGCTCAAGAGTGGCGATGTCTTCTCCATGGTATGGAGTAATGACAGCAACTACTGGCAAAGGACTCATTCTGGAATTAGATCACTAGGATGTTCTTTCAGTCTGCGTAGTGCTTTCTGGAGCCGCAGGTCCCTGATTAAGTCTCCACCCTGAAGAAGTGCATCAAGAGCAGGGTCTGTTGGACGTAGCGACAAGTAGTAGCTTTCAAGCGTTCCATTGAGAAGATGATCCTGATAAAGCTGGCGCCACGTACTTCCTATCCCCGTATTGGCGATGCGTTGATTGCGCAGAAGGGCTTCGGCCCCTTGACGAATCTTGCGCTCAAACTGCTGGTAGCTCCGCACAGGAAAATGCAAGATCTCGATATCGTTGAAGGCTTGAGTGGATATAACGCTTCCTGCATGGCGAACAGCATGGTTTCCATCATCGACGCTGATCTGGCTAAGGCCACGATGGCAGACTTTGGGAGGGAGAGGGCTGCCAAGGCTATTCAGTGACTGTTTTTCTCGCATCGTCATCGACTCATAAAAGGGCCGCTGAGAGTCAGTAGTGTACGAGGGTGGTAGAAAATTGAACCGGTCGATGCTTAGCGCCTCGACATCATCAGAAAGGTTAGAGAAATGCGATTTAAGATTTCCGCTTTGAGGCCACCAGAACTCATCAGCATCAGCATTGATAACCCAGTCAGCTGCGAACTGCTCCGCAGCCATTCGTGCCATGCGAGTGACCCATGGAGCTTGATCGTGGGTATGGCTGGGTTCGTCCAATAGAACGACAGATCCTGAACTAGCGTGCTTTGCCAGTATGCTCCTAGTGGAGTCGGTTGAATGATTGTCTGTTGCAATCACTAAATCAACGCCTCGACTTAGGTGGAAAGTGATCATTTCTTCGATCACATCCTCTTCGTCACGGCAGAGTAGTGTAAGTACTAGTCGCATCGGAATGACTGTGGCTCCATATGTAGAGATTGCTACTCGAAGTCAAGGCTTTCCATAAAAGCGTAGGTGTCCTGCAGTATCTGGCAAATCCGTTGCTTCAACTCAGAAGACACAGTAGCAGCCTCTCCTTGGCCAGCATGAATCCGCCCAAAGGCATGCGCAGGGAACGGCACAGTAGACAAGCCCAGAAAGGTCTGCAGTCTATCCCACACCTTCTGAGGCTCAGTAAATAGGCTTTCACTTCTCAGGACGAGGATCTGCGTAGCAGGGAAAAGATGCTGCCATGCATTGAGTTGCAGCTCGTAGCGACTCCTGCTTAAATAGCTGTGCTCCTGATGACTTTGATGCCGATATCCGGGATTGGCAAGGTGTTCCTCCGCGCCTCGTAAACGTTCCTCTTCTGAAGCCAGAGCAAGTTCAATTTCCAAGGGCTCCAGTCCGAGTCGACGAGAATGGAAGTACTGCGACAAGGTCCGCTCCAATGGATCCCTAAGCAGGATTAAGATCTTAATGTCTGGACATAGGGCATGCAAGCGTTCCGGGGCGTGGGGGTGGAAAATGTAGTACGGGGTAATCTCTGCGCGAAGGCCATCAGCCGAGGGCCATTGACTAAGATACCATTCAAGACCTCGATCATAGTTGTAGGTGAAATACTGAAGTTCCTTTGTTCGCGGCATCACTAGCTCTGGATGATGAGAAAGTAGGCGATGCAATGTCGTGGTACCGCCTTTTTGCACACCAATGCATACAAAGCCTGGGACAGGCAGTTGCCCTTTGCTAGAATCAACAATACCGCTGTTCATCTTGGATCCCGAAGGACGGTCATTCTAAATGCTGATTTGCCACGATTGGAAACTGGTCTTTTTGCATGTTCCCAAATGCGCAGGTACTTCGATACGACGCCTGCTGGAACAGGAAGCACCACTAGGAAGTGCAATCTCGTTTTTTGACTTTGAGTACAATCATATACTTAAACGGCATGTGGACATGGCCCATCTGCCACTCATGGACTTAAGGCATTATGCTGAATGGAAATTACTAAATGATTATCACACAGTTGCCGTCATACGCCACCCCTATTCTAGGCTTGTTTCTGCCTGTAGAGAATATTATAGGCAGAAGAGCCGCGAAACTGAAGTTCAGATGCGAAATCACCCTCCGACGTCTGAGCAGTTACTCGATTATCTACGTGCATTGCCAGCAGCGCTAGACGCTCATGATTTGCGCTATGTGCATGCGTTTCCAGCCGTGTGGTTCACTCACTATGGATCGGAGCCGATGGTTGATACCTTATTAGACTGTCATAGTTTATCGAGGGATCTAGAGGAGTTTCGCGCGGCAGAAATTTTGCCACAGCAGGTCATGGATAAACTGGTGTCTTCAGCGGTTAGGATACCTCAGACATCTGCGCCTGCAATGACCCAGTTAGAGACAGATTCAAATCTTCAGGCCATGGCAAACCTTCTCTATCAGGAAGACTTCAACACATTCGGGTTTTCGCGCAACAATGCAAATTTCAATGATTCGGTTTTACAGCAAATAGTCGAACAGTCTCTCTGTACCACCGCATCTCATTGCATTTCCTGCCTCGGCCTCGCTCCAAAAGTGCGTTGGTACTGGGGACGCGATAGCAATCGAATACCTCCCCAAATGGAAAGGGTTAGACATGGTAATAGGCGCAAGATCAACCCTCAGGAATGAAAGTCAAGCTTGTCAATCTTGCCAATGAAGACAAGGCACTTCTCCCCGTGCATTTGGCCAAACATACTGAGCCTTGAGGCCTTCGGCTGCTCGTCCTAGAATCCACTTATTCCTATAGTCGGACTGAGATGACTTGCCACACTCCAAAACAAATTCGCAGCGCATTCAAGATACGTTGCATAGATTTCTAGGCGCCCTTATGAATGCAGCCATCACGCTATGATTTGTTTATGCTGACTTTGACCTAGGGATCCGTTCTCCCGCAGATCGCCTGGATTATCCAAAATCTCCTTTAATTTCACAACTTCGAAATAGCTTTCCATGCCTGCACTGGATCGGGACGCGTATCTGTCCAGCCGGGTCGATGATCAGCGCAGTTTATTTGCCTTTTTCAGGAATCCCTCAGTGAGGTCATGGTTCTAGCTGATCCATCCCGCCCTCTGAACGGTTACAGAACAGATTGCTAACGAGATCTTTGATGCCCACTGCCATGACCAACCAAACGTGCTTCAACACAACATGACCAAAGTCGCCACCTCGGCGCAGCTGGCTGGAGTGGATTCAAGACGGGACTCAGGCCATGCAGCTTCTGCCACCTTCCTGTTCAATCGCAAGCAACGCGACGCATCGACTTTATAGTTTCATCAATACTGCAGTCAATGCGCAGCAGAGGTATGACTTCAATGAAGAAGTTGCAATTGATAGAATTGCGGTTCCATGCGGAAGTGACGGCGATCTACAGACACCAGCTTTCCAAGGTCACTTTAGGGCGATCGTGATGCCAAGCAGACTCCCGACAAGACGGAAGATGCTTCCAGCCAACCACGCGTGTATCAAGAATTGTCCCTTTGGGATGAGCAAAGCTTGCAAAAAGCCAGTTCCTTATCTTTGGGCCTTGCCCCTGACAGATCGCTATTTTGGGAAGCTGAAGAGTTCAACCGCATGCACAACTCAGTCTACCCGACCCATCATGGAAATTTCACAGAGCCTGATTCACGCGCTTCAAGAGGCCAAAACACCTGAAGAAGCCTATAAGGTCTTTGCCTCCACAGCCTCCCAGCTGATGCAGGATTCCATGACAAAAGAGTTGGCCGACGCCATTGGAAGAGCCAAAGCAGCCACAGATGGGAATCCTGAGATTGCGGGATGGGAAGCGTACATCAACGGCATTACGCAGACTGGATGCTGGGGAACGCCTGGACTATTTACCTCTGCAACGGATCAAAACAGCTTTTCAACTTTCAGGGTGAACGGCAATCTGCTTGGCAATTCAATATCCATTGCAGGATCTTGGTCCTTTTGATCCACTCGAATGAGTGGGGTGGGGAGCCCCCGAATCCGCTGCCATGCTGGCGGAACGCCATTCCCACCACCCCTTGAGCAGCGATCTTGGGCCCCGACCCAGCGGCCCAGCCTCACCCTCCCATCCTGCGAGGCCCATCCCCCTGCGGGATCTGATGCCTGCCCTGGCCAACAAGACGTACTTCAATTACGGCGGCCAGGGGCCCCTGCCCTCGCCATCGCTGGTGGCGATCAACGAAGCCTTCGCCACCATCCAGGAGCTGGGCCCCTTCAGCGACAACGTCTGGCCCTACGTCAATCGCACCGTCTCAGCACTGCGCCAGCGGCTGGCGGCCTGGTTTGGCGTCGACACGGCGCGGGTGGCCTTCACCGAGAACGTCACATCAGGGTGCGTGCTCCCCCTCTGGGGCCTGCCCTGGCAGGCGGGCGATGAGCTGCTGGTGGGCGACGCCGAGCACTACGGGGTGGTGGCCGCCCTCGAAGAGCTGGCCCGGCGCCACCAACTGCGGATCACCACGCTGGCGGTGGCCGATCTGGCCGGCGAAGCCAAAGCCACCGCCGCCGCGGTGAGCGAGCGGCTGGAGGCCGCCCTGACCCCCCACACCCGCCTGGTGGTGCTCTCCCACCTGCTCTGGAACACCGGCCAGACGATGCCGATCGCGGCGGTGTCGGCCCAGCTGGCCGCCCATCCCGGCCATCCCTGGCTGCTGGTGGATGGGGCCCAGTCGCTGGGGAGTTTGCCGGTGGCGCAAGCGGCTTCCGCCGCCGACATCTATGCCTGCACCGGCCACAAGTGGTGCTGCGGCCCGGAAGGCCTCGGGGCCGTGGCCCTCTCCGAACGGCTGCTGGCAGAGAGCAGCCCGACGCTGATCGGCTGGCGCAGCCTGGAGCACGACGGGCCCGGTGCAGGCAGCTTCCACCAGGACGCCCGCCGCTTCGAGGTGGCCACCTCCTGCACACCCCTGTTCGCGGGGCTCAACTGCTCCCTGGAGCTGCTGGAGGCCGAGGGGAATGCCGAAGGGCGGCTGCTGGCAATCCGGAAACGCAGCGTCCAACTGTGGGAAGGCCTGCAACGGCTTGCTGGGGTCCGCACCCTGTTGGAGGTACCCCCGCCGGCGGGCCTGGTGAGTTTCACCATCGCGGGCCCCACAGGAGACCCCATGGATCCGGCCGCCATCGTGAAGCGATTGGGGGATCAGGGCACCTGGTTGCGCACCCTGGAATCCCCCGCCTGCATTCGCGCCTGCACCCACCTGGTCAGCACGGCTGACGAGGTGGAGCGGCTGCTGGCTCAGCTGGTTCAGCTTTCGGTGGGCTGGAAGAAGGCCTTGTAGAACCAGCCGGCCAGCAGGGCCCCCACGATCGGGGCCAGCCAGAACAGCCACAGCTGGCCGATGGCCTCACCACCCACCCACAGAGCCACGCCGGTGCTGCGGGCCGGGTTCACCGAGGTGTTGGTGACCGGGATGCTGATCAGGTGAATCAGGGTGAGGGACAGGCCGATCGGCACACCGGCGATGGCGCCGAGCTCCTGCTTGTGGGTGGCCCCCAGGATCACCAGCAGGAAGATGAAGGTGAGGATCACCTCGATCACCAGGGCAGCCAGCAGGCCATAGCCGCCGGGGGAGTGGGCGCCGAAACCATTGGTGGCCAAGGGGTTGGAGCCCACCAGCTCAAAACCGGGACGGCCACTGGCCACCAGCTTGATCACACCGCCGGCGATCACGCCGCCCAGCACCTGGGCGACGATGTAAGGCAGCAGGCCGGAACCTGGGAACTTGCCGCCGGCCCAGAGGCCGAAGCTGACGGCCGGGTTGATGTGGCAGCCGGAGATGTGGCCGATGGCATAGACGGCCGTGAGCAGGGTCAGGCCGAAAGCCAGGGAGACGCCCAGGAAGCCCAGGCCCAGGGGGTTGGCGGCGGCGTTGTCGTAGGGGAACACGGCCGCCAGGACGGCGCTGCCGCAGCCGCCGAGCACCAGCCAGAAGGTGCCGATCAGTTCCGCCAGGAACTTCTTCGGCATGGGAATGGAAGCAGACATGAAAACGGTTGGGGGAAAGGGGTGGGTTGCGCAGACAAAATGACACACCAAGGCACCCACTTCTGGCGGATGTCTTCATCACATGGCCAAGCCTTTTCAGCTGGCGGCCCGTGCCAGCAGGGCCCGGGCGGCCTGCTCCCGGTCATCGAAGTGCACCTTGGTGGTGCCGAGGATCTGGTAATCCTCGTGGCCCTTGCCGGCGATCAGCACCAGATCCTGCGGCGCCGCGGCGGCAATGGCGGCGGCGATGGCGGCGGCCCGGTCCCCCTCCACCACCAGCTCGGTGCCGGCGGGGATGCCGGCCACCACGTCGTCAAGAATCCGCTGAGGGTCCTCAGTGCGGGGGTTGTCGGAGGTGACCACCACCGCATCGGCCAGGCGGGCGGCGATGGCCGCCATCTGGGGCCGTTTGCTGCGGTCGCGGTCACCGCCGCAGCCGAACACGCAGATCAGCCGACCCTCGGTGAAGGGACGGCAGGCCGCCAGGGCATTCTCAAGGCCATCGGGCGTATGCGCGTAATCCACCAGCACCGCCGGCAGGGCCACCCCCGCCGGGCCGTCCACCCGCTCCATGCGTCCCGGCACGCCCCGGAAGCTGGCCAGGCCGTCGAGCAGCTGGGCCAGGGGCAATCCCTGCTGCAGCAGGACCCCCACCGCCTGCAACAGGTTCATCAGGTTGAAGCGACCCACCAGAGGCGAGCGGAAGGGCCCCTCCCCTGACGGGCTGTGCAGCCGGCCGCTCACCCCATCGGCGCCCATCACCAATTCGCTGATGTGCAGCTCCACCGCCGGATCCTCCAGGGAGCAGCGCCAGCAGGCGGCGGCACCAGTGGCTCCAGGGCCAGCCTCCCGCAGCCGCTCCGCCAGCCTGGCGCCCCAGGGGTCATCCACATTCACCACGGCGCCGCCTGCAAGCAGCTCCGGGGCGAACAGCCGGGCCTTGGCCTCGAAGTAGGCCTGCATCGACGGGTGGTAGTCGAGGTGGTCCTGGGTGAGGTTGGTGAACACCGCGCCGGCGAAGCGGCAGCCGGCCACCCGCTGCTGATCGAGGGCGTGGGAGCTCACCTCCATCGCGGCGATGGCGCTGCCGGCCGCTGCCGCCTGGGCCAGATCGGCCTGCAGCAGATCGGCGAAGGCGGTGGTGTGGGTGGCTGTGGCGCTGTATCCCGGCCAGCGGTTCTGCAGGGTGCCGAACAGGGCCGCCGGCCGGCCGGCCGCCGCCGCCAGGTGCTCGATCAGGTAGGTGGTGGTGGTTTTGCCGTTGGTGCCGGTGACGCCGATCAGCGCCAGACGCCCGCTGGGCTGGCCCCAGAACTCCGCCGCCAGCCGGCCGGCCCACAGGGCCAGGGGCGGCTCCACCACCAGCACCGGATCGCCCGGGGCCGGGGGCCGGGCCGCCGCCGCCGCCGGCCCGATCACCGCCGCCACGGCGCCGGCGGCCAGCACCTCGGGCCAGAAGCTGCCGCCGTCCACGGCCGTGCCGGGCAGGCCCACGAACAGGCTGCCGGGTCCGACCCGGCGGGAATCGCAGCTGACGCCGCCCACTTCCATCTGCGCCAGGGCACCGGTGGGGTCGGGGAGCGGCGGCAGACCCACCTGACGCAGGAGCGACTGAAGCAGCGGTGACATGGCGGCGCCGGCGGCGTCCGGCGGGACGAAGCTGGCGCCTTTCATAGCGTGACGCTCAGCGGACGCCCTGTTTGGTCAGCCAGGCCCGTAGCTGGGCTCCCGCCAGCCGGGGCGACACCCGCGGCAGCTCGCGGAGGGGAGCCTCGCCGCTGGCCGCCACCGCCAGCACCGGGACGGCCAGCCCGTAGCGACCCTGCAGGGCCGGATCGGTGTCCACGTCGATCAGCTGCAGGGGCTGGGGCGGATCCAGGGCACGAAGCTTGTCCTCGAGGCCCTCGCAGAGGCAGCAGCCCTGGCGGGTGAACAGCAGCAGCTCCTGCATCAATCGGGAACCGGGTCGCAGCCGCAGGGGGTGAAGGGGTGGCAACGGCCCACTCGCTTCAAGGTGAGCCAACCCCCGCGCCAGGGGCCATGGCGACCGATCGCCTCCAGCCCATAGGCGCTGCAGCTGGGAATGAAGCGGCAGCGGGGGCCCAGCAGGGGCGAGAGCCAGCGGCGATAGGCGCCGATCAGGGCCAGCAGCAGGGCGGCCACGGCGGCCGAGAAGGCCGCTGGGATCGCTGTGGGACGGTCGACGCTTAGGGTGGGTGGTTGGCGCTGCACGCGCAAGGCATCCGGGATTCCCCAGCATGCCGCAACCGTGAACCGCGCCGCCGGCCCCTGGGCCACACACCACCACCGTCACCTTCCCTTATGTCTCGCTACCGCGGCCCTCGCCTGAGGATCACGCGGCGCTTGGGGGACCTTCCCGGTCTCACCCGTAAGGCCGCCAAACGGTCTTATCCCCCCGGTCAGCACGGCCAAGCCCGTCGCAAGCGCTCCGAATACGCGATCCGTCTCGAAGAAAAACAGAAACTGCGTTTCAATTACGGCATTTCCGAACGTCAGCTGGTGCGCTACGTGAAGAAAGCCCGTGCCCAGGAGGGTTCCACCGGAACCAACCTGCTCAAGCTGCTCGAAGGCCGACTGGACAACATCTGCTTCCGCCTCGGCCTCGGTCCCACCGTCCCCGGCGCCCGCCAGCTGGTGAACCATGGCCACGTGACCGTGAACGGCCGCGTTGTGGACATCCCCAGCTTCCAGTGCAGGGCCGGCGACGTGGTCGCCATTCGCGAGCGCAAGTGCAGCAAGACCCTGGCCGAAGCCAACATGGCCTTCCCCGGTCTGGCCAACATCCCTCCCCACCTGGAGTTCGACAAGGCCAAGATGACCGCCAAGGTGGGCGGCCGCATCGAGCGCGAATGGGTCGCCCTTGAGATCAACGAACTGCTGGTGGTGGAGTTCTACAGCCGCAAGGTCTGAACCGCTTCCATAGCAAACCCTCCCAGCCCTCGCCCAACGGCGGGGGCTTTTTTTGTAGCCAGCCCCTGAAGAAACTCAGCATGGCGAGCAGATTTGCAGCCTATTATCCCAACAAATCAGAAAGAGCGTATAGACAAACGAATTGTCCTGGTGGCCAATCTTCCGTGTTCGGCGGGGACCTATCTCTTTCACTACGTCGCTAAAGCGCTGGACGCTAACGCCTGGCACACCGGTGAAACCAACCCCTACTCTTACAACCCACCAGCCACATACGTCCCGGAGGATCCCCTGCATCGGGTTCGAGCTCTGGAGTTGTTTTCCAGACAAGAGGCGTTTAAGGAATACTCAAGACGACTTGAGTTGCTCGTCGACACCTTCCTCACCAACGACGCCGCCTCGGTCTTGATGATCCGCGACCACAACTTTGGTGAGGGCTGGAGATTCCGCCATTTCCCTGATAGCTCAGCCACTCCAGCTCTGGTTGAGATTCTGGACAGCCGTCAGATTCCCCACACCTGCTGCTACACCCATCGCGACCCGTTCGACACCTGGCTGGCCATGCGCCGCTCCTTCTCCTCGATGGCGAAAGCGTTCAAGCGCCTGGATGACTACGCCGACTTCTCTTTCAATAGCTGGCTGGCCTGGAAGAACCACAGCCATCCACTCAACGACCTTCACATGCAGACACTCGGCTTGCATGAGCAGCGGGAGAAAGATCGGATCCGCTCATCTGTTCTTGGAGCGCCACCCCTTCACCACAGAGGTCTTTCGCGAAGCCGTGCACTCACCGTCACGGCACAGATGGCGCCTTCAGCAGGGAGTCTCTTCATGGCACTTGATAGCTTCTGATTCCCCCGTTCAATCCCTGTGATGAGCGAAGCCTTCATGGATCACTTCGGCTCCGTCTCGGCGGCCTACGCCCACTTCCGCCCCACCTACCCGCCGCCCCTGTTCGACTAGCTGGCCGCGGTAGCCCCCGCCCGACAACGGGCCTGGGACTGCGCCACCGGCACGGGCCAGGCCGGCGTGGCCCTGGCCGCCCACTTCAGCGAGGTGGTGGCCTCCGATGCCAGCGCCGCCCAGCTCGAGGCCGCCAGCCCCCACCCCCGCGTGCACTACCGACTGGCGGCGGCGGAGGGCTCCGGACTGGAAGCGGACAGCATCGATCTGGTCACGGTGGCCCAGGCCCTGCACTGGTTCGATCGGCCCCGCTTCTTCGCGGAAGTGGCGCGGGTGCTGCGACCCGGAGGCGTTCTGGCCGTCTGGAGCTACGGCCTCCCCCACCTGGCAGGGGAGGCGGCCGACGCCCTGCTGCAGCACTTCTATGCCGACATCGTCGGTCCCTACTGGCCTGCCGAGAAAGCCCTGGTGGACAACGGCTACCGCGACCTGGTGCTGCCCGGCGCGAACCTGGCGGCCCCGTCGTTCGCCATGGAAACCGTCTGGAGCCTGGAGCAACTGCTCGGCTACGGCTCCAGCTGGTCGGCCAGTGCCCGGTACCGCGCCGCCCTGGGCAGCGACCCCATCGACTGGCTCCGTCCAGCCCTGGCCGCCGTCTGGGGGGAGGCGCAGACGCCACGGCGCCTTCACTGGCCGCTGACGATCAAGGCGTCGCGACTGGGATCGCCCTAGGGGCTCCGGAGAGGGCCTGGATCTGCTGCAGATAGCTCTTGTAGGTGGGCGAACCGGAGGCGGCGTAATTCAGGTTCCGGTACAGACCCGTGAGTTGGGTGTAATAATCCCTGGCGGCCGTCTTGTCGGCGAAGGTGTGGTCACGGTGCAGCAGATCGAAGACCAGATCAAAGGAGGTCTTCTGCCGTTCCAGGGGGGTGGTGGAGTCGACGGCATCAAAGGCATCCTGCTGCAGATACACCATGTCCAGAAACAGAGCCTTCTGGAACACGAGGAAGTCCTCCATGCTGACGCCTTCCTCGCCGGTCACCTGAATCATCTGGCCGACCCGATCGCCCTGCTTGAGCAACCCATTCATCTGGGCGACGCGTCCCACCCACTCCGGTGAAAGGTGCTGGGAGAACCAACCCTCGAGCTGCTGGAAATAGCGCGTCCAGGAGAGCAGGATGTCGACGGCTGGATAGAAGCGCTTGTAGGCCCGCTCCGCACTCAGCCCCAGGAAAGCCTTGACGGTGCCCAGGGTGCATTGGGTGACCGGCTCTTCGAAATTGCCCCCCGCCGGCGACACCGTACCGATCATGGTGAGACTGCCAACGGAGCCGTCGTTGGTGCGGATGATGCCGGCCCGCTCATAGACGCTCTTGATCGAGGAATCGAGATAAGCGGGAAACGCCTCTTCACCCGGAATCTCCTCCAGCCGGCCGGAGGTTTCCCGCATCGCCTGGGCCCAGCGGGAGGTGGAGTCGGCAATCAGAAGCACGTTGTATCCCATCTGGCGGTAATACTCACCCAGGGTGAGACCGGTGTAGATGGAGGCCTCCCTGGCCGCCACCGGCATCGAGGAGGTGTTGCAGATGATGATGGTGCGATCCATCAGCGATCCGCCGGTCTTCGGGTCAGAAAGCTTGGGGAATTCGGTGATGGTTTCGACCACTTCCCCCGCCCGCTCCCCGCAGGCCACCACCAGCACGATGTCCACATCGGAGTGGCGCGAGATCAGGTTCTGGAGCACGGTCTTGCCGGCGCCGAAGGGCCCCGGAATGCAGCCGGTACCACCACGGGCGATGGGCAGAAAGGTGTCGATGATCCGCTGGGTGGTGATCATCGGCTCCTGTGGATAGAGGCGCTCGCAGCGGTTTGCTTCCAGCAGTGCCTGGGGAAGGGCGCGACGCACCGGCCACTGCTGCGTCAGCGTGAGCGAGCGGGTGGCGCCGCTGCCATCACGGATCCGGGCCACGGCGGTGTCGATGGTGAAACTTCCCTGCTGAATCCAGTCAAGGGTGGTCACCCCCTGCTGATCAAAGGGAACCATGATCTTGTGGGTGAAGCGACCCTCCTGGACGGTGCCGATCACATCCCCAGCATGGAGGGTGTCACCGATCTTGGCCCTGGACTGAAACGACCACTTCTTCTCCGTATCCAGGGGCGACACATCGGCACCACGGGGAAGAAACGTGCCATAGCCCGCGGCCAGCTGGGCCAGGGGATTCTGCAGTCCGTCATAGACCTGACTCAGCAGGCCAGGGCCGAGAGTGACAGAGAGTTGCTCGCCCGTCTGCTCAACCGGATCGCCGATGCCGACACCCTTGGTGCTTTCGAAGACCTGGGCATCGGCCAGCCTGCCACGCACCCGCAGCACCTCGGCTTTCAGCTTTTCCTGGCGATCTCCACTACGGCGCTGCAGACAGATATAGATCACTTCATTCTTGAGCAGAGGCCGAGGCTTGCGCTCCGCCATCTGGATCGTGACAAGATCATCCTGCACAGCAACAACGCTGGCGGGATGGAACTCAGACAGGGACTCAATGCTGCTGTTCATTGAGCTACACCCGAAAAGAGTTCTCTGTGATTGGCGAGGCCCGCATCCACGAGCTCTCGAAAACGTGCGACGGCCGTCTCACCTTTGTAGCATGACCAACGGCTGACCAGACTCCAGCGCGCCAGATAAATGATCAGCGCCTCGAAATCAAACGCATGGCCGGCTCCAAGGCGATTCAACATCGTCCAGACGACGGAGAACTGCAATTTCTCGAAGCCGATCAGGTCATCCTCCTCCAGTAGGTCGTGAGCCTGCCTGACCCAAGGAAAGATCACGTCCAGCTTGAACGTCGGCGCACTCCAGTTGCGCTCGATCAAGCCCACCCACTCGCCGAATCCCCAGACCTCACCGTCGGGGGGCTGGGCTTCCCCTCGACGCCGCCGGCGAAACGCCGCCACGACCGTGCGCATGTCCAGACGCTGCGTCACCAGACGGCGCAGGGTGGGGTTGCGGTTGGACGCCAAGAAGCGATGGGCCTCAACAAGGAAGGCCGCATCGGTGCGCTCCAATGGCTGTGACGGCCAGGCGATCAGATTGGCAATCTGCTCGAGCGTGTGCCGATCGCTGGACTCCAGCAGACCCAGTCGGCTTTCCAGCTTGAGCCTGGAGATCGGCGGCGTCGCCGCTTCAAACAGCGACCCGAGGGGCGGCAGGCTGGCCATCAGCACGACGTATTTCATGGGGCGCTCACTTCACCACCCCCTCCAGCAGGGCGCGGAACCGCGGTTGCAGGTGGGCCAGCAGGGATTGGGCGATCGCCGCATCCGTGAGGTCGAGCACCACATCACGGTCCACCAGCCGCAGCTTCAACCCGGCCTCGGGGCCCTTCGAGACACCGAAGCTGACCCCTTGCCGCAGCAGGCCCCGGGCGGTGAGGCGCACGAAGCGGCTGAGGATGCCCTGCTCCAGCTCCTCCGGGTGCTGGCTGAGCTCGGCCAGGCCGACCACCCGCCGTGGCAGCAGCACCTCCACCTGCTGCGACTGGTCGGCCTCCGGACGCAGCGTGCCGACGATCTCCAGGATCATCCGCTCCAGAATTTCCTGCTTTTGCTGTTCTTCGCCAACGAGCTGGCGCACCTCACCGGTGAAGCGATCGCTGAGCTGGGCCTTGAGGGCCAGGTTGGCATCGCGGAAGGCCAGTTCCAGGGCCTGCTGCCCGGAGGTCTGGAGCGTTTCGGCCTCCTTCCTGGCCCGATCGACGATCTGCCTGGCCTGCTCCTCGGCTTCGGCGAGCAGGGCCGCCGCCTTCGCCTGGGCCTGGTGCAGCAGGCCCTCGGCCTCGGCGCGGCCCTTTTCGACGCCCTGATCGCGCAGGCGTGCAATCAAATCCTCCACACCGGAGGCCACCGCCAGGGGAGTGTCGTGCCGGAGCTTCTTCGGGTTGGCCATGGGATCTGCCCGGCTGGGGAGGAACGACGGAAAAGAAGTGACGAAGGCAGGCGCCGGAGGCGTGGGAGCGCTGCAGGGAGCCCTACTTAGGGATCCCCCCGGCCGCCACCAGGGCAAACACGAAGGCAAACACGGCGAAACCCTCCACAATCGCGGCCGGCGCCAGGGAAAGGCCGAAAATCTCGGGCTTGGCCTTGGATCCGGAAATGGCGGAGGCGCAGCACAACCCCTGGTAGATCGCCGCCATCAGAAAGGCCAGACCCGAGAGCAGGCCGATGCCGAAGAGCCCGCCGGAATTCTCCGGAGTCACCGGTCGGTTGAGGATGAACATCACGACGATGCCGTAGATCGACATCGACGAGGGCAGCGCGGACAGGCCGACGAAGCGTCCATAGCCACTGTTGACCTCCATCATGGCGCCGATCGCCGCCTGACCCGCCGTGGTGCAGCCGATGGAGGCGCCGATCGCCCCCAACGCCACCGGCGCATAGATACCGATCCAGCCAAGGACCAAAACAGATGTGTCGTTGCTCACAATGCCGTCTCCTTTTTGCTGAAGGGTGCGAAGGGATAGCCTTCCTCGTTGAGGCTCCAGTTGAAAAACTCGATGAAGTTGAGCCGCAGGCCGTGGACAAATCCGCTGATGATGGCCAGCAACAGATTAATGCCATGACCCAGGATCAGGATCAGCAGCGAAATGACCACCGCAAGGGGCACATCGGAGCGGTAAACTTCGCCGGCCAACTGATTGAAGGTCAGGGCCAGAGAGGCACTGGCCAAGCCTAGGGCAAACAGTCGCAAGTAACTCATCACATCGCCAAAAAGTTTGGAGAGTTCAGCCAGTGAGGCAAGCCCATCGAACAGTCGCAACAGCAGGGAACCGAGCGAATCGAGGCGACGCTCGCTGCTCAGCAGCAGGATGGTGAGCAGCCCGCCGCTGCCGAGGCCTAGGCCCAGATCACGGCCTGCCGCAGTACCAGCACCGAGGTAGAGGCTGAGGCCCGCGAGAAGGATCGCGATCCAGCCGATCGGCTTGGCGCGATCGGCGAGCGTCACACCGCGCAGCGCCACGACCCCATTGGCCAGGATCAGATGCAGGGCACCCACCACCAGCGAGAGCTTCATCATTCCCTCGAAATCATCCAGATTCAGGACCTGAAGATGGGCCAGCACGGATCCACTCGGGGGGGGAGCACCGAAATAACTCCCGGCCAGCATCCCGTAGAGGAGCGAGAACAGCAGACCGACCGCCGCCAGGACGCGGAACCGGCGCGAGGACGGCCTGGTTCCCATCCCTTTCCAGAACAATGCCAGCAGCGCCCCCAGCACCAGGGCATAGCCGGCATCCGCCAGGATCATGGCGAAAAAGATGGCGAAGGAAAAGAACACCACGACCGAGGGATCCCAATCGCGATAGCCCGGTGTCTCATAGAACGTCACCAGATCTGCACCACCCGCCAGCACATCCGGATTCGTCATCAAGGTGGGAGGGGTGTCGTCTGAGGCGGGACTCTCGGCCCACGACGCCAGCCCCATGCGCTCGACAAAGGACGTGAGCTTGGGAAGATCCTGACGCGGCATCCAGCCCTGCACCTGAAAGACGCGGCCACGATCAGCCGTTTTATCGCCGGCCTGCCTCAGGGCCACCTGCTCATCGGCACGGATCAGGTGCTTCGAGAGCAGAAAGATCCAGCGGCTGAGGGCTTCGTGCTCCGCCTCGCAGTCATCGCGTTCGACATGGGCCTGGTCCAGCTCGGCCCTGAGATCCTCCGGAGACTCGGAACCCACGTGGGCACGCTCGACCGGCAGCAGGTTCTGGTCCGGTTCCTGCTCGGCGATCAGCACCACATAGGCATGCCTGGGGCTGGCATGGATCTGCTGCCACGGCAGTGCCAGCCCTGCAAGCGCCTGCTGGAAGGGCTCAAACTTGGGATGGGCAACCCGGTAGAACCAAAGGCGCTGGCCGCCCAGCTCCCCCAGATCAGGCAGCCGGAAGTTCCCCCACGGAGCCAGTTCAGCAAGATGGTGGCGGAGCGTGAGGATCCTGTCCTCGGCAGCCCGCTTGCGAGCCCGGTTCGCCAGTGTCTTGGCCACCACGGCCTCGAGCTGGAACGTGGGATCGACCTTCAATTGATAGCGGCGATGGCGCACATCCATCAGATAGCGCAAGGCCTCGCGGGCCTCGACAGCCGGCTGGGGAGCGCTGAAATCAGCAGGGCCATCCTGGGCTCCCAGATCAATCAGATGCAGACACCCAAGGGCCTGCAGTCCTTCCAGCACAGCCTGCTTCTCCGCAGCAAGACCGAAGATCGAGACTTTGGCGAGCGCGATGATCGTCATAGCACCTGGTGCTCCTTCTTGCGTTTGGCAATCTTGGAATTGACTACACCAGCCCGTTCCGCATCGGCCAGATAGATGGAGATTTTGCGAATGTTCTGCCTGGCTCTTGGAATCAGAACCTTGTCAAACAAGTTATAGCGTTGTGTCACGATCCGCTCGGCCTGTTCAAGCTGTTCCACGCGGCGCCTGGCCACCTGGATGCGAATCGACTGCTCCATGGCCTGCTGGAGCACAACCACCAGGGCGTCGACCCAGAACGGTTTGGTGAGCACGCCATAGGGGATGACCCGGAACGCGAGACTCTGAAGCACCGGCAGCCGGGTGCCCATCAGATTCTCTTCGCCGATCTCCAGGCTGGAAACGGCCACAAGATCTGTCAGATCGATCGATTTGTTGGCGACCATCGGCAACCTGACCGCCACATCCGGCTCGATCGCCGCCGCCTTCTCGATGGCCTCGGCCAGCAGCCGGCGGGCCTTCTCGCGTGCGGCACCGATCTGGCGGCGCTTCATGTCCAGCGATGGCAGGACATCCTGAAAGGTCCGCAGCAGGGACTTCTCCTTCGTCAGGGAGGCCTTGGTGAGCGAGAGCCTGGCCATGGGAACTACGCGGAGGGAAGGCGAAGTGGCGTGTCGCCAGGGAAGTACTTATCGAGCAGCTCCTGCTTCATCAGCAGCTCACTGGCCTGGAAGCATTCGGCCAGGGTTTTCCAGGCCAGATCCAGCGCGTCCTCTAGGGAGATATCCACATTGATGTCCATGAATCTGGCTTTGAACAGTCCACCAAATTTGATCAGGCGCTGGTCGTAATCGGACAGTTCGAAGGCCATGGCCTGCTTCTGCTCCGCATCCCGCGCACCGGAGTAGAGGCGGATGCAGGTGTTCATGATCTGGTTATGGTCCTCACGGGTGACCTTGCCGATCACGTTCTGCTTGAGGCGGGACAGGGAACCGAAAGGATCAATGACCCCATCGTGCAGATAGAACTGTCCTTCCGTGATGTAACCCGTGTTATCCGGCACGGGATGGGTGATGTCGTCCCCAGGCATGGTGGTGACCGTAAGCAGCGTCACCGAGCCACCCTTGGCGTAATCGGCGGCCTTTTCATAGCGGCGGGCCAGCTGGGAATAGAGATCGCCTGGATAACCGCGGTTGGCAGGCACCTGATCCATGGCGATGCTGATTTCCTTGAGGGCATCGGCAAACGAGGTCATGTCCGTGAGCAACACCAGCACCCGCTTGCCCTCCTCCACGGCGAACCGCTCGGCCACCGCCAAGGCCATGTCCGGAATCAGCAAGCGCTCCACGATCGGATCGGAGGCCAGGTTCACGAACATCACGGTGCGTGCGAAAACACCGGCATCTTCGAAGGTCTTGCGAAACGCGTAGTAGTCGTCAAAGATCAGCCCCAGCCCCCCGAAGACGACCACATCGGCATCGGCCTGAATCCCAATGCGGGCCAGGAAGGCGTTGAAGGGCTCGCCCGAGACCGAAAAGATCGGGATCTTCTGGCTCTCCACCAGACAGTTGAACACGTCGATCATCGGCACGTTCGTGCGGATCATCTTGGAGGCCAGAATGCGGCACATCGGATTGACGGAAGGCCCTCCGATCGGAATCTTTGGATCCTCCCCAAGGCCTGGGCCACCATCAATCGGTTCACCCGTGCCTCGAAACACCCGACCCAGAATGTTGTTGGAGTAGGTGGCCTCCATCGGGTGGCCAAGAAAATGCACGGCAGAATCGGTAGCCACCCCCTTGGTGCCTCGAAACACCTGCAACGACACGGAATCCTGCTTCAGGGCAATCACCTGCGCCAGGGAAGAAGTGCCATTGCGGTTCTGCACGACCGCCAGATCGTTGAACCGTGGTGCCGCCTCCCTCTGGCTGGCATCGGCGGGGACCTCAACCCGGAGAATGTCGCCGACGATTTCGAGAATCTTCGAATAACTGACCAGGGACGCAGGCATGGGAAGGGCGATCAGAGGATCAGGACCGGTGCCGAAGGGATGGCAGAACCTGCTGAGGGGAGAAGCTGCTGAGGGGAGAAGCTGCTGAGGGGAATTGTCGCGAAGCCAGGCTGTCCTCCCCTGCCATTGTAATCAAAGACAGAGGAACGTCCATGTTCATAAGTTTTCTGACATGCTGGCCCTCACCAGAGGCTGTGGCTAAAATAGGCTCAATGTTTTGTCGAGCCAGCTCTCTTTTTCTCGCAATCGATTGGCAGCTTGGCGCCCTCTGATCCACGGCATTCAGCCAAGTCAGGTTGCCTCGTTTTACGAATGATGCTGATGGCCCCAGTAGCCGCAGGGCGCCGACCTATCAGTGGAAGATCTTCAAGGGGCAAGGCGCGTGGACAAGAAAGACTTCCTGGAGCGGGCCAGAAGTTTCTCCAAACCCTTCCGGATTGAGGATGGAGACGGTTTTCAACTGAAGGATTATGACCCTGACGACACACTGCATCTCGACAAAAAGGACAAGGACCGGGCCCAGGAAGCCCTGACGATGGGGGTGCAGATGCTGGCGGACTTCCAGGGTCTGCTCTATGCCCAGGATCGCTACGCCCTGCTGCTGATCTTCCAGGCGATGGATGCAGCCGGCAAGGACGGCACCATCAAGCATGTGATGAGTGGCGTCAATCCCCAGGGATGCCAGGTGAGCTCATTCAAAGCGCCCTCCTCGGTGGATCTGGACCATGATTTTCTCTGGCGATCCAACAATGCCCTGCCGGAAAGGGGGCGGATCGGCATCTTCAACCGCAGCTATTACGAAGAAACCTTGGTGGTTCGAGTGCATCCCGAGATGCTGGCCAGGCAAACACTTCCGCCCGAGCGCCTCACGAAGGGCATCTGGAAAGAGCGCTTTCGCGACATCAGAAACTACGAAGAGTATCTGAGTAACAATGGGATCATCATCCGAAAGTTCTTTCTGAACGTCTCCAAGAAGGAGCAGCGCAAGCGCTTTCTCGCCCGCCTTGACCGTCCGGAAAAGAACTGGAAGTTTTCTGCCAACGACATCAAGGAACGCGCCTTCTGGGATGACTACATGGACGCCTACACCGCAACCATCCGGCACACCTCCAGCCGCCATGCCCCCTGGTATGTGGTGCCGGCTGACAACAAGTGGTTCACCCGCATGGCCGTGGCGGCCGCCATCATCGAAACGCTGGATTCCCTGCACCTCCACTATCCAGAGGTCAGCCCGGACGCCCGCGCCCAACTCGATGCCGCCAGGGCCCTGCTGGAGAAGGAGTAGCCCCTGCCCCCAGGCAGGCTCAGCCCCCGATCAGGATCTCCAGGGCCTCCGTCACGTTCTCCTGCCGCATCAGGGCCTCCCCCACCAGCACCGCATCGGCACCGGCCCCGACGGCCCGGTCGAGGTCGGCACGGCTGAACAGGCCCGATTCGCTCACCAGCAGGGCTCCGCAAGCACGCACCCGTTCGCCGAAGGCGTCCATCAGCCGTTCGGTCGTGGCCAGGTCCACGGTGAAGCTGGCCAGGTCGCGGTTGTTGATGCCGATCAGGTTGACGCCCTGCAGCTGCAGCACCCGCTCCATCTCGGCTGCGTTGTGCACCTCCACCAGCACCGCCAGCCCCAGGCCCCTGGCCACCTTGAGCAGGTAGGCCAGATCCTGGTCGGTGAGGATCGCCGCGATCAACAGGGCCGCGTCGGCCCCGGCGGCCCGGGCCTGGAACAGCTGGTAGGGGCTGAGGATGAAGTCCTTGCAGAGCAGGGGCAGCGCCACCGCTTCGCGCACGGCCACCAGGACATCGAAGCCCCCCTGGAAGAAACGCTTGTCGGTCAGCACCGACAGGCAGCTGGCGCCACCATCCCGGTAGCCCCGGGCGATGGCGACGGGGTCGAAGTCCTCGCGGATCACCCCCTTGCTGGGGCTGGCCTTCTTGATCTCAGCGATCACCGCCGGTTTGCGGCAGCTGGCCCGCAGGGCCGCGCAGAAATCCAGGCTGGGCGGCAGGTCCGACACCTGTTGCTTGAGCGACTCCAGGTTCACCCGCTCTCGGGCCGCCGTCACCTCCTTGTCCTTTTCCCAGAGGATCTCCTCAAGGATGTGGCGGGGGCTCTGCTCAGGATGGGGGGTGCCGAATTCCAGATGGGCCACCCGGACCGAAGGGTTGGGGGGGCGGCGACGGATGTCCATCTCAGGCACCCACCGCCGTGGCCAGGCTGGCGGCAGCCTGCTTGTAGGCCACTTCCACCACCTCGCTCAAGGTGGGGTGGGTGTGCACCTCGCTGGCCAGTTGCCGCACCCCCTGGCGGCGGGCCACCGCGTTGGCGATCTCCTGGATCAGGTCGGCCGCATGCAGGCCATAGATATGCGCCCCCAGCACTTCGCCGGTGTCCTTGCGGTAAAGGAGCTTCAGCAGTCCATCGCTCTCCAGCTCGGCCAGGGCCTTGGAGTTGGCCTTGAAATAACTGCGCACGCTGCCAAGGGCAAAGCCTTCCTTTTCCGCCAGGTCCTTGGCGTCCGCTTCCGAAAGCCCCACCGAACTGATCTCCGGATGGGTGAAGGTCGCGGCGGGGATCGAGCGGTAGTCGATGCGGCGGGCGTGGCCGAGGATGTTTTCGATCGCCACCGTGCCCTGGGCGGCGGCAGTGTGGGCCAGCATCATTTTTCCGGTCACGTCGCCGACGGCCCAGAGGTGGGGCACCGGCTCACCGCCGGAGAGCACCCGCAGTCCATCGTCCACAGGGATGAAGCCCCGGTTGGTCTCCACGCCGACGCTGGCCAGGTTGAGCTCCTTGCTCACCGGCACCCGGCCGGTGGCCACCAGCACCGCATCCACCTCCAGGGTTTCCACCGGCTCGCGGCTGGCCATGTCCACCAGTTCGATTGTCACCGGGCAGCCGGGAGTGATCTTGCTGGCGAGCACGCCGGCGCGGGCGTCGATGTCGCGGCCGTCAATCAGATGGCGAGCGGCGATCTTGGCGATGTCCGGGTCGAAGGTGGGCATCACCCGATCGAGCGCCTCGATCATGGTGACCTCGCAGCCCAGGGCCGTGTACACATCGGCGAACTCCAGGCCGATGTAGCCGCTGCCGATGATCGTGATCCAGCGGGGCAGCCACTCCAGATTGATGGCCTCGTCACTGGTGAACACGGTGCGGCCGTCGGTTTCGATGCCGGGCGGCACGAAGGGGTCGGAGCCGGTGGCGATGATCACCTCGCGGGCCGCGTAGACGCGCTCCACCCCGCTGGCCTCGCGCACCGCCACCCGCTGGGGACCGTCGAGGCGTCCCTTGCCCCGCAGGATCGTGGTGCCGGAACGCTCCAGGGTCTT
Organism: Cyanobium sp. Cruz-8D1; assembly: GCF_024345975.1. GTDB lineage: Bacteria > Cyanobacteriota > Cyanobacteriia > PCC-6307 > Cyanobiaceae > Cyanobium. The sequence continues at coordinate 27,409 of NZ_JAGQCD010000020.1, forward strand.
GGTGAGGTTGGTGCGGATCGTCGCCACCAGCTGGGCCGCGTGGTCGGCGATCTTCTGGCGCTCGAAGCGCACCGGCGCCGCATGGATGCCGAACCCCTTGAGGTGCTCGGCGTCGGCGAGTTCCCGCACCCGGCCGCTGGCCGCCAGCAGGGCCTTGGAGGGCACACAGCCCCGGTTGACGCAGGTGCCGCCCATGTCGCGGGACTCCACGATCGCCACCTTCAGGCCGTGGTCGGCCCCGTGCTTGGCCGCATCGAAACCGCCATACCCGGCGCCGATCACGATCACGTCGAAATCGAACCCGGAGGGGGGGGGGGCGGGTGCTGCGGTCACCGGATGGGGCTGCATGGATGGAGGCATTCTCCCCTGTCAGGGCGCGGGCCGGCCGTGGGCCTGGCGGGGGCGCTCCAGCAGCAGCAGGGCGGCGGCGGCCGCCACATTGAGCGATTCCACGGCGGAGCTATGGGGGATCGTCACCCAGCGGTCGGCCAGCTGGGCGAGGTCCGGCGCCAGCCCCGCCCCCTCGTTACCCAGCAACAGGGCCGTGGGGCGACACCAGTCCAGTTCCCAGTAGGGCCGCACATCGCCCGCCGCCTCGGGCACCATCGCCGCCACCAGCTGCACCCCGCAGGCCCGGGCCGCTTCCAGTCGGGAGTGCAGGTCTGGGGACGTCATCCGCTCGATCGGCAGAGCGAGGGCCGCTCCGCTGGAGGCCCGCAGCACCTTGGGCTGCAGCGGATCGGCCCCCTCCGCCAGCCACACCCGCTCCACCCCCGCCGCCAGGGCGGTGCGCAGCAGGGTGCCGAGGTTGCCCGGATCCTGAAGCCGGTCGAGGGCCAGCACGAAACCCGGCGGCGACGTGGCAGCCACCGGGAGCTCGGTGACGGCCAGGATCAGCAGTACTCCGTCGGGATGGCGGGTGGTGGCGGCGGCGGCCAGGACCTCGGCACTGGCGCTCCGCAGGCGGCTGGCGTCCGGCAGCCGCTCGCACAGAGCGCCATGGCGGTCCAGCCAGTCGGAGGTGGCCAGCACCAGCTCCGGGCACAGATCCAGGCGCAGGGCTTCCTGCAGCAGGTGGGTTCCCTCCAGCAGAATCAGGCCCTGCTCCAACCGGCCACTGGGCCGGTGCAGGCGCCGCACCGCCTGGATGAGGGGATTGCGGACACTGCGGATCCACTCCCCGCCCGCGGGCAGGCCGTGGAGATCAGGGGAGGAACCCGTCGGTGTCAGATGCTCTTGCGGCGACGGAGTTTGAGGTGATCGTGAATGACCAGGTCGTCGTCGTTGAGATCGAGACCCTTGAAGGCCGCCACCTCCCCTTTGATGCCCTCGGCCTTGAGGTTTTCCACCAAGCGATCGATCACAATGTCTTCGATTTTGCTCTGATCAAAGCCGTCGGGAGTCAGACGTTCCAGAAATCTGCCGATGTTCGCTGCGACGACATCAGAAGCGTTGGTGATCTTGAGAACAATCATGAAGTCAATATGCGGATGGGGAGACTTGAACTCCCACGACATTGCTGCCACTAGTACCTGAAACTAGCGCGTCTACCAATTCCGCCACATCCGCGGGCGTTAGCCGCCACGGAAGCCGCGGCGCTCGAAGGAGCATAAATCATCACCGGTGCCGCCACCCCACGCACAGGGCCATGGCCGCAAGCCAGTTTGAACGGCGACCCCCTAGACGACGGGATCATTCGTTGTCAAGATGCCCCAGAAATTGATACCAGGACTTCCGTCCATGACCGTATCCCCCATGCCAGTCCAGGTCATCGCCGGCACCAGGCTGGAGATCAGTGGTGGAGGGCGACTGGACGGGGAACTGAGGGTCAGCGGCGCCAAGAATTCGGCCCTGGTGCTGATGGCCGCCTGCCTGCTCACCGAAGACGGGCTGAGGCTCAGCAATGTGCCCCCGCTCACCGACATCACGGCGATGGGGGAGATCCTGTCCGCCCTGGGGGTGCGGGTGCAGCGGGGGGGCGATGCCATTGTTCTGCACGGTGACCACATCACCACCGCAGCCCCCCCCTACGAGCTGGTCAACAGCCTGCGGGCCAGCTTCTTCTGCATCGGCCCCCTGCTGGCCCGCATGGGCATGGCCAAGGTGCCCCTGCCCGGCGGCTGTCAGATCGGCACCCGGCCCGTCGTGGAGCACGTCAAGGGGCTCAAGGCCCTCGGCGCCCAGGTCACGATCGAGCACGGCGTGGTCACCGCCGTGGTTCCTGGCCGTCAGCGCCGTCTCACCGGCGGCCACATCCACCTGGATTGCCCCAGCGTCGGCGCCACCGAGACCCTGATGATGGCGGCCGCCCTCGCCGACGGCGAAACGGTGATCGACAACGCGGCCCAGGAGCCCGAGGTGATCGACCTGGCCCGGCTGCTGCTGGCCATGGGGGCCAAGGTGCGCGGCGCCGGCACCCCCACGATCACCATCCTCGGCGTGGAGCGCCTGCACGGCGCCGACTACGCCGTCATCCCCGACCGCATCGAAGCGGGCACCTTCCTGCTGGCGGGGGCCATCACCCGCTCCAAGCTGCGGGTGTTCCCCGCCCTGCCCGAGCACCTGGGTGCCGTGATCACCAAACTCGAGGAGGCCGGCTGCCGCATCGAAGCCGACGGCCAGGGCCTGACCATCACCGCCAACAAGGTGCGGGCGGTGGATCTGCGCACCCAGCCCTTCCCCGGCTTCCCCACCGATCTCCAGGCCCCGTTCATGGCCCTGCTGGCCACCGCCGAGGGCACCAGCATGGTGGTGGAGAACATCTTCGAGAATCGCCTCCAGCACGTGGCTGAGCTGCAGCGCATGGGGGCGTCGATCCGCATGCAGGGCAACACCGCCTGCGTCGAGGGGGTCGCCCGGCTCAGCGGCGCCCCGGTGCATGGCACCGACCTGCGCGCCTCCGCCGCCATGGTGCTGGCTGGGCTCGCTGCCGATGGCATCACCACCGTGCGGGGCCTGGAATACCTCGATCGGGGCTATGCCGATCTGGAGGGCAAACTCAACGCCGCCGGGGCTTCGATCCGCAGGCTGCCATCCGTCGCGGCCTAGCCACCCCCCGCGGCCTAGAGTCGCGCCATCGGGAGCGTGCCGGAATTGGTAGACGGACTCGACTCAAAATCGAGCGCCTTCGGGCATGTGGGTTCAAGTCCCACCGCTCCCATCCAGCCGGTGATGGACACCTACGCCCGCTACCCCCTCGCGCTGACGAAGGGCCGCGGCGTATGGCTCTGGGATCAGCAGGGCCGGCGCTACCTCGACATGGTGGCCGGCATCGCCGTCTGCACCCTCGGCCACAGCGACCCGGTGTTGCGGCGGCGCCTTTGCGACCAGCTGGGTCGCCTCCAGCACGTCTCCAACCTCTACCGAATTCCGGAACAGGAGGCCCTGGCCGCAGCGATCACGGCGCGCAGTTGCACCGACCGGGTCTTCTTCTGCAATTCCGGCGCCGAAGCCAACGAGGCCGCCATCAAGCTGGCCCGCAAGCACGGCCACCAGGTGCGCGGCATCGCCGAGCCCCTGATCCTCACCGCCGAGGCCAGCTTCCATGGGCGCACCCTGGCGGCGGTGACCGCCACCGGCCAGCCCAAGTACCACCAGGGCTTCGAGCCCATGGTGTCGGGCTTCCGGTACTTCCCCTACAACGACACCGCCGGCTTCGAAGCGCTTCTGGCCGCCTGTGAAGCCGAGGGTCCCCGGGTGGCGGCGGTGCTGCTTGAGCCCCTCCAGGGGGAGGGCGGGGTGAACCCCGGTGATCCGGCCTTCTTCCGGCGGGTGCGGGACCTCTGCGACGCCCACCAGATCCTGCTGATCTTCGACGAGGTGCAGATCGGCGTCGGCCGCAGCGGCCGCTGGTGGGGCTACGAACAGCTGGGGGTCGAACCCGACGCCCTGACCATGGCCAAGGGCCTGGGCGGTGGCATCCCCATCGGCGCCCTGGCGGTGAAGGCCTCCGTCGACCACTTCCGCCCCGGCGACCACGCCAGCACCTTCGGTGGCAACCCCTTCGCCTGCCGGGCCGGCCTCACGGTCATCGAAGAGATCGAACGCCGAGGCCTGCTGGCCAAGGTGAGCGCCAACGGTGCCTTGCTGCAGTCCCAGCTCCAGGAGCTGGTGGCCCGCCATCCCGACAAGCTGGCCGGCGAGCGGGGCTGGGGGCTGCTGCGGGGGCTGGTGCTGCGGGAGGGCGGGTTCACGGCCCCGGACATCGTCAAGAAGGCCATGGCCGAAGGTCTGCTGCTGGTGCCCGCCGGCCCCGGTGTGGTCCGCTTCGTGCCGCCGCTGGTGATCAAGCCCCGCCAGCTGCGCAAGGCGGTGAAGCGCCTGGAGAAGGCCCTCCACAGCCTGGCCTGAACCGTCGCCCCGCCCGTGTCGTCCCTGCTGCCCCCCCCGGTCGACCTGGGCGACCTGCTCGAGCCCTTCGCCCGCCGGGGTGTCGACCTGGGGCTGGAGCGGCTGGGCCGCGCCCTGGCTGCCGGGGGACACCCGGAACAGCGCTACGCCGCTGCCCAGGTGGCCGGCACCAACGGCAAGGGCTCGATCTGCACCTTTCTGCACGCCATCCTGCGGGCCGCCCAGGTGCATGTGGGCACCTACCGCTCCCCCCATCTGGTCAGCTGGTGCGAACGGATCGCGATCGATGACGCCTGGATCCCAGCCGCCACCCTGCGCAACGACCTGGCCCGCTGGCAGCCCCTCGGCCGCCGCCACCGGCTCACCCCCTTCGAGCTGATCACGGCCGCGGCCTTCGACCGCTTCGCCCGCGAGCGGGTGGATCTGGCGGTGCTGGAGGTGGGCCTGGGGGGCCGCCTCGATGCCACCACCCTGCATCCGCACCGGCCGGTGATCGGCTTCGGGGCCATCGGCCTCGACCATCGCGAACACCTGGGCGACACCCTGGCGGCCATCGCCGCCGAGAAGGCCGCCGTGATGGGAGCGGGCTGCCGGGCGTTCAGCGCCGCCCAGGAGCCCGAGGCCCGCCGGGTGCTGGAGGCCGAAGCGCTGCGCTGCGGCGCCAGCCTGGAGTGGCTGGATCCCCTGCCCGCCCCGACCGATGGCGGCCCCGCGCTGGGCCTGGCCGGGGAGCTGCAGCGCCACAACGGGGCCGTGGCGGTGGCCATGGCCCGGGCCCTGACGGCCCCGGACGGTCCTCTGGCCGGCAGGCCCCTCGACGACGGCATGATCCGCGCCGGCCTGGCGGCGGCCCGCTGGCCCGGACGGCTGGAGAGGCACCGCTGGCGGGGCCGCGAGCTGCTGATCGATGGCGCCCATAACCCCCAGGCCGCGGCGGGCCTGCGCCGGGAACTCGACCGGCTCGACAGTGCTCTCGCGGGCAGCCGGGGGCGCCGCTGGCTGCTGGGCATCCAACGCCACAAGCAGGGGGCGGCGATGCTGGAGCTGCTGTTGCGCCCTGGTGATCGGGCGGTGCTGGTGGCGGTGCCGGAGCATGCCAGCTGGTCGCGGCAGGAGCTGGCCGCCGCCTGTCCCGGCCTCGCCGACCAGCTCGAGGAGGCCGGCAGCCTGGCCGCCGGGCTGGACAGCCTGCTGGCCCCCGGCCCGGTGCCGGTGGTGGCGGGCTCCCTGTTCCTGCTGGGCGCTGTCCTTCCGCTGCTCAACGCGCCCCGGGCTGACGAAGCCCCGGCGCTGGGCCAGCCTGGGGAGATCCCTGGCAGCCACGGCCCATGACGACGGCCTTCGGATCCGATGCCCCCAGGCCCGAGGGCAGCCCCAGGCGGCCCCTTGGCAACGCGCTCCTGGGGGGACTCCTGCCACTCCTGCTGGCCCTGCTGCTGCTGGCCGCCCCCAGCGCCCGGGCCGACGACCAGGATCGGGTCGACTACACCCTCACCAACCAGAGCGGCAAGGACTTCAGCGGCCAGCAGCTGGCCGGCAGCTCCTTCGCCGGGGCCACGGCCCGCCAGGCCAGCTTCAGGGAGGCCGATCTGCACGGGGCGATCCTCACCCAGGCGGCCTTTCCCGACGCCGACTTCCGCGGCGCCGATCTCAGTGACGCCCTGATGGACAAGGTGGACATGAGCGGCACCGACCTGACCGGCGCGGTGCTGCGGGGAGCGATCGCCTCCGGCAGCAACTTCACCGGCGCCACGGTCACCGATGCCGACTTCACCGATGCCCTGCTCGACCGGGTGGACCAGCGCCTCCTCTGCCGCGACGCCCGCGGCACCAACCCGGTGACCGGCGCCGACACCCGCCTCAGCCTGGATTGCGGCTGAGGCGGGTGTCGGCGCTGCCGGGGCGCCCCTAACCCATCCAGCCCCGCAGCTTGCCCGGATTCATCAGTCCGCCCGGGTCGTAGGCGGCCTTGGCCGCCACCTGGTCGGCATCCACCACCCCGAGGCCGCCGTCCTCGACGGTGATCACGTGGGGATTGAAGGGCACCGCCCCCAGCTCACAGCACTGGGCAACGAGGTCGGCCAGGGCCTGGGGCCCCTGCCAGCGCACCAGGGGCAGGGCCGTCAGCCGCGGTGCCCCCTGGTAACGCACCCCCTCCAGGTGCCAGAGCACGTCGCTGCCCCAGCGCTGGCGCACGGCCTCCAGCAGCGGCGCCTCCTGCCGGGGCAGCAGCAGTTGCAGGTAGGTCCAGTCGGGCGCCTGGGCCCGCCAGTGCAGGGTGGTGTGGTTCCAGGTGAGCTCCCCCAGGGGCAGGCCCCGCCCCCGCCCCGCCTCCGGGCGGGAGCCCTGCCAGCGGAGCTGGCCGCCCCGGGCCGCCAGCCAGCTTGGCAACAGCTCCAGGGTGTCGGGGGCGGCATGGAGCAGCAGCCGGTGCTCCCCTGGATCAGCGGCGGGGCAGCCGGTCGGCCAGGGCATCCGGGCTGCCACCGGCGCCTCCAGCAGACAGAGGGCCTGCAGCAGCAGGGCGGTGGTCGGCAGCTGGCGGGAGGCCTCCAGGGCCTCCTCCCAGCGGCTGAATCCCACCACCAGCTGCTGCCAGGCCACCGCCTCGGTGCTGGCCAGCCGCAGGGCGGTGATGATGCCGTTGGTGCCGTAGGCATGGTTGAGGGGCGCACTGGCGGCGGCATCGAGCCGCAGCAGCCTGGGTTCGGCTTCCAGCGTCACCACCTCCAGCCCCAGCAGATGGCCGGGATCGCGCAGAAAGCCCCAGCGCAGCGAGCCGAGGCCGCCCGATCCCCCGGCGATGAAGCCCCCCAGGGTGGCGCTGCGGTAGGTGCTCGGGGCCAGCCGCAGGGCCCGGCCATGGGCCGCCAGCTGGCCGTCCAGGTGGGCCAGGATGCAGCCGGCCTCCGCTTCCACAATGCCGCTGTCAGGATCCACTGCCCGCAGCCGGTTCAGGCCACTGAGGTCGAGCACCAGACCGCCGGCCAGAGGCACGCACTGGCCGTAGTTGCCGGTGCCGGCGCCCCGCAGCGTCAGCGGCACCCGGTGGCGGGCGCAGGCCCCGGCCACCGCCATCACCTGCTCCAGCCGGTCCACCTTCAGCGCCAGCTGGGCGCAGCGGCCCTTGAGCAGCGGCTCCAGAACGGGAGAGTAGTCGTGGAAGTCGGCCGAGAGCCGGCTCAACTCGGCGGCCGAAAGGATCGGCGTCAACCCCAGCGGGCTGGCGCTCAGTTCGGCAACCAGGGCCCGGATCCGATCGGGTTCGACTGGACTGAAGTCATCCATGGCAGGCGGCCAGCAGTGGGGACGGTTCTTCGCTGGAGGGCGGGTCCAGCCAGCGGCCGGCCCGCAGCACCCGCCGCCGGGGGGGACGGGCCAGCAGCTCGCCCCAGGAGGAGGCCCCCAGCACCAGCAGATCGGCCGGGGAGCCCTCCCGCAGCACTCCGTCCCAGTCGAGGCCCAGCAGCTGGGCCGCGGCGGTGCTGAAGGGACTCAAGCCCAGCCGTCGCCAGGGCACCAGGTGACTGGCCGCCAGGCTGAAGCGCAGCAGGGCGATCGGATCGAAATCCCCCCCCGGAAACCAGGGATCCTGCACGTTGTCGCCCCCCACCGCCACGGTCACGCCAGCCTCCTGCAGCTGGCGGATCGGGGCCTGGGGCCGCAGGGACGGGGTGCGGCGGGGGTGTTTGCCGAGCAGCCAGAGGTTGGTGCTGGGCAGGGCCACCACCCCCACCGCCGCGGCCGCCATCGCCTCCGCCAGGCGGCAGCAGCGCCGATCGGCCAGCAGGGCCATGCTGCTGGCATGGCTGCAGGTGAGCGGCAGCGCCAGGCGCTGCCGCAGCAGCAGCTCGCTCACCAGGGCCACGCCCCGGCCGGGGTCCTCGGCGCTCTCATCGACGTGCAGATCCACAGCGCAGCCAAGGCGCTCCGCCAGCCGCAGCAGGGCCAGCAGGGCGGCGCGATCGGCCGGGGTGGAGCGGAAGGGGGCACCGAGCACCCCGCCCAGCAGGCCGCCCCGGGCAGCCACCCAGGCGGCGAAGGCCTCGCCCTCGGGGGTACGCCAGTGGCCCACCGGCACCAGGGCCACCAGCTGCAGCTCCACCCGGCCCTGCCAGTGGCGGCGGAGCTCCAGCAGCACCTCCCAGCTGGGGAGGGCCCAGGGGCCGAGGCTGTCGATGTGACTGCGAATCGCCCGCAATCCATAGCGCCAGGCCCGCTCCAGGGCCCGCTCGCCCCGCCGTCGCACCGCCTCGGCCTGGCGCTCAGCCGCTTCCCGCCCGTTCGCCGCCATGGCCCCGGCCATGGTGCCGTCGGGATTGGGGAAGTCCTCGCCGCTGAAAGCCTTGTCGAGGTGGGCATGGGGCTCCACCAGAGGCGTCAGCGCCAGGGGCAGGGGGGTGCCACCTCCCGTCCCATCACCCACGAAGCCATTGGCCAGGCCATGAATGGCGCGGATCCGGCCGTCGGCCTGCTCCAGCCGCACCGCCACCAGCCCCTGGTCGTCGGCGGCCGGCAGCCGCAGCTGGGGATCCAGCAGGGCCCTGGGCAGGCGCATCGGCGGCAGCAGGCCAGCCGGCAACGGCGCGACGCTCACGGCATCGGGCTCCCAGGCGCGCTCTCACCGGCGGAGAGCAGCACGAAATGGCCCGCGACCGCCAGGGTGACCGCGTCGTAGCGGGGGATGCTCCAGTTGGGCAGCACCTTTTCCCCGCCCAGCCGGGTGCCGTAGAGGCTCAGCAGGCCGAAGTTGTAGCGACGTGAGCTCTCCCGGGCCAGGCGCCCCAGCACCTTGCGCTGGGATCGCACCAGTTCCGGACAGTTCTGGATCAGCAACCGGGCCAGCAGCGGCAGGCCCTCGTTCTGGCACAGCTCCTCGCTGGCCATCTCGGTGAGCTTGTCGGCGGCGAACTCCTCGAAGGCGTCGGGGCCGGGGTTGGTGACGGCCAGGCCGATCAGGCCCGCCGAGACGGCGGTCAGGCCCAGGAGGCCCGAAACGGTGCGGCTGGCGGTGGTCGGCGGTGGCAAGGGGGGCCGGCGGGCTCACTTGATACATTGGCAAAGACAGCGGCGGGCGTCGCCAAGTGGTTAAGGCAGTGGCTTGTGGCGCCACCATTCGGGGGTTCAAGTCCCCTCGCTCGCCCTTCAGGCCCGGCGCTACGGCGTCGGGCTTCTTTCTTGGCCCAGCAGCAGGTCCAGCAGGGCCTCGCCGCCCTGCCGCACCGGATCGACGCAGGGCAGCCCCGTGTCCGCTGCCGTGGCCCTCAGCGCCGCCGCCGCCGCCGGCCCGTCCAGGAGGGCAGTGTTGAGGGCGATGGCGGCCACCCGGGGGGGCGGACCGGAGCCCGCCGGCCGGGCCAGGGCCGCCAGGGCCTCGACGGCGGCGATCAGCTGGGCCAGGGGGGGGAGGGGGAACGCCTCCAACCGCTGAATCGTGCGTTGCCCGGCCCGGTGCACCAGCAGCAGATCGGTGGGTTGGCTGCCGCGGATCAACGGCAAGGTGGCACTGGAGCCTGGGTGGCAGAGGGAGCCCTGCCCTTCGATCAGCACCAGGGTGTCCGGGCCGGCGCCGGCACCGGCAGCCAGCACCGCCGCTTCCACGGCGCCGGCCGCGTAGTCGATGCGGACGGCGTCGAGGGCCACCCCGCCGCCACTGATCAGGATGCCGGCCTGGCCGGTGCCGACAAAGCGGGCCTCGCGGCCGCGGCGTCGGGCGGCGGCCTGCAGCTCCAGACAGGCGCTCATCTTGCCCACCGACATGTCCGTCCCCACCACCAGCAAGCGGCGGCCCGGCAGCCCGGCGGCCCGGCCGGAAGCCACCGTGAGGTCGGGGGGCTCCCGGCGCAGATCCCAGATCCACCGTCCCGGCTGCACCAGGGCCGCCAGGGCCGGATCGTCGCCCAGGCGGCTGTGCAGACCACTCGCCAGCGACAGCCCCGCTGCCAGGGCGGCCGCCACATCGGCGCCTATCCCCTCCGGCAGGCGGCCGCCGGAGGGGGCGAGCCCCACCACCGCCACCTGCGGGCCGTAGGGGAGGGCCTCCGCCAGGGAGCCCACCACCGGCACGGCCCGCTCGATTCCCGTGATCTGCCGCAGATCAGCGCCGGGGTGGGCCGGATCCACCACCGCCACGATCGGACCCTGGCGGTAGCGGAGCATGGCCAGGCCCGTCTTGCCACTGAGGTTGTCGAGGCCCCCGTGCTGCAGCAGCACGATCGGGACATCAGCCCCGAGCACGGATCACCCCCAGTCCCGGGGACGGGGCGGGCCGCAGCCGATCGCCCTCGAGGACGGGCCCGGTGAAGGGGTCGTCGACCAGATTCAGGTGACTGTCGAGGTCCGGCCAGCGCACCAGCGGCAGCAGCTGGGCGGCGGCGCCGTTGAGCAGGGCGCTGTCGGAATAGCAGCCGAGCATCACGCCCAGCCCCAGGCGTTGCGCCGCCCTGGCCATCAGCAGGGCCTCCGCCAGCCCGCCGCTCTTGAGCAGCTTGATGTTCACCCCATCGACATAGGGGGCGAGCCGCACCAGGTCGGCCAGGTTCCAGCAGCTCTCATCGGCCACCAGAGCAATGGGGCAGTGGAATTCCAGTGCGGCGAAGGCGGCGCCGTCGGCTTCCGGATCCTCCAGGGGGGCCAGGGGCTGCTCCACCAGCACCACGCCCTGGGCGTCCAGCCAGCCCAGCATCGGCAGGGCCTGCTCCAGGCTCCAGCCGCCGTTGGCATCCACCTGCAGCTCACAGGCCACCCCATGGCTCTGCTGGCGCCGCTCCAGCGCCTGCGCCACCGCCCGCACCAGCGCCCGGTCGTGGTCGAGACCCTCCGGGCTGCCCAGCTTGAGCTTGATGCGGCTGGCGGGCAGCTGGCCCCACCAGCGCTCCAGCCGCGCCAGCACCGCCGCCTCACTGCCCAGGCCGAGGGTGACGCTGGTGGGGCGGATGGCGCCGTCGTCGAGGCCCCAGAGCCGCCACAGCGGCTGCCCCAGGCGCCGCCCCCACCAATCGTGCAGGGCCAGATCGACGGCGCAGCGGGCCGGGGGCGACAGCGTCTGCAGCAGGGGCTCGAGGGCCTGGAGCGGTTCCGGCTCACGGGCTTCGAGAGCCGGCAAAAAGGCCTCCAGTTCGGCCTCCAGGGCTTCGGTGCTGTAGGCCCTGGGGCCGGTGTCGAAGCCACCGGTTTCGCCGAGGCCGGTGCAGCCGTCATGCTCCAGCTCCAGCAACAGATGCTGCACGGCGCCGGTGGTGCCGCGGCTGATGGCCAGGGGCACCGCCTTGGTGAGGGGAAAGCGGCTCAGGCGGCAGCGCATTCCAGAAAACAGCCGGGGCGTTCACGCTGCCACAACCGCCCGGTTGGCGGCGACGGGGCGATAGCGGAAACTGGATCCCATGACAGCCACCGTTTCCGGCCCGCCGGCCGACCAGGCGCCCTCGGCACGGCGCGGCAGCTACTGGATCACCACGTTCGGCTGCCAGATGAACAAGGCCGATTCCGAGCGCATGGCCGGAATCCTCGAAGCCATGGGATACACCCCGGGCGTCGACGAACACACGGCCGATCTGGTGCTTTACAACACCTGCACGATCCGGGACAACGCCGAGCAGAAGGTCTACAGCTACCTGGGGCGGCAGGCCCAGCGCAAACGGACCAACCCCGGTCTCACTTTGGTGGTGGCCGGCTGCGTGGCCCAGCAGGAGGGGGAATCCCTGCTTCGCCGGGTGCCGGAACTGGATCTGGTCATGGGTCCCCAGCACGCCAACCGGCTCGAGACCCTGCTCACCCGGGTGGAGAGCGGCCAGCAGGTGGTGGCCACCGACGAGCACCACATCCTCGAGGACATCACGGCGGCCCGGCGGGACAGCGCCGTCTGCGCCTGGGTGAACGTCATCTACGGCTGCAACGAGCACTGCACCTACTGCGTGGTGCCGGCGGTGCGGGGCCGGGAGCAATCCCGCCTGCCCGAGGCCATCCGCCAGGAAATGGAGGGGCTGGCGGCCCGGGGCTTCCGGGAGGTGACCCTGCTGGGCCAGAACATCGACGCCTACGGCCGCGACCTGCCTGGCATCACCGCCGAGGGCCGGCGGGCCCACACCCTCACCGATCTGCTGCGGGCGGTGCATGACGTGCGGGGCCTGGAGAGGATCCGCTTCGCCACCAGCCACCCGCGCTACTTCACCGACCGGCTGATCGACGCCTGCGCCGACCTGCCCAAGCTGTGCGAGCACTTCCACATCCCTTTCCAGAGCGGCGACGACGCCGTGCTGCGGGCCATGGCGCGCGGCTACACCGTGGAGCGCTACCGGCGCATCATCGACCGCATCCGCCAGCGCCTCCCCGATGCGGCCATCAGCGCCGACGTGATCGTGGCCTTCCCCGGCGAAACCGACGCCCAGTACCGCCGCACCCTCGACCTGATCGAGACGATCGGCTTCGACCAGGTCAACACGGCCGCCTATTCGCCGCGACCGGGCACCCCGGCGGCCGACTGGCCCGACCAGCTGCCGGAAGCGGTGAAGGTGGAACGGCTGCAGGAGCTGAACGCCCTGGTGGAGAGAGTCGCCGCGGAGCGCAGCGCCCGCTACCTGGGCCGCCGCGAGCAGGTGCTGGCCGAGGGGGTCAACCCCCGGGATCCGGATCAGCTGATGGGCCGCACCCGCACCAACCGCCTCACCTTCTTCGCCGCCGACCCCGGCGATGGCCGGCCCCATGTGCCGGGGGATCTGGTTGACGTGCTGATCGAGACGGTGCGGCCGTTCAGCCTCAGCGGCCGGCCCCTGGGCCGGCCGCCGGTTCACTGATACGTTTGGCCCTCTTTCCTGTGCCGATGGCCCCCCACCCCACCCGCGTCGGCCTGGTGTTCGGGGGAGCCTCCGGCGAACACGCTGTCTCGATTCGCTCGGCCCAGACCGTGCTGCGGGCACTGCGCAGCGGCGCCAATGCCGAGCGCTATCGGGTCCGTTGCTTCTACATCGATCGCCGTGGCGGCTGGTGGCCGGAGACCGTGGCGACGGCAGTCCTGGAGCGGGGCCTGCCCGCCGAACCCGCCGATCTGCCGGGCCAGCCGGAGGCGGGTGGCTTCCGGGGCTTTCCGGAGGGGGCCCTGGAGATGGAGGTGTGGTTTCCGGTGCTGCATGGCCCCAACGGGGAGGACGGCACGGTCCAGGGGCTGTTCACCCTGATGGGGGTGCCCTTCGTGGGCTCCGGCGTGCTGGGGTCGGCCCTGGGAATGGACAAGCAGGCCATGAAGGCCGCCTTCGCCGCCGCCGGCCTGCCCCAGGTGCCCTACGCCTGTATCGAGGCGTCTGAGCTGGCCGCCTCCAGCCCCGGCGCCCGGGAGGCCCTGCTGGAGCGGCTGGAGGGCCAGCTCGGCTATCCCTGCTTCGTCAAGCCGGCCAACATGGGCTCCTCGGTGGGCATCAGCAAGGCCGGCGACCGTGCCGCCCTGCTCATGGGCCTGGAGCTGGCCGCGGGCCTCGACCGTCGTCTGGTGGTGGAGCAGGGCGTCAAGGCCCGGGAACTGGAATGCGCCGTGCTGCAGTGCAGCGATGGCCAGGGGGACGGGCTGAGGGCCTCGGTGCTGGGCGAAATCCGCTTCGATGCCGACTGGTACGACTACGAGACCAAGTACAGCGAGGGCCTCAGCCACACCGTGATCCCCGCCGTGGTGAGCGAGGTCGTGAGCGAACGGGCCCGGGCGATGGCCCTCGACGCCTGCCGGGCGGTGGCGGCCGGAGGGCTGGCCCGGGTTGATTTCTTCTACGACGAGGGCACGGGCAGCCTCTGGTTGAACGAGATCAACACCCTGCCGGGCTTCACGAGCCAGAGCATGTACCCCATGCTGTGGGAGGCCAGTGGATGTCCACTCCCCGACCTGGTGCACCAATTGGTGCTGGCCGCGGGAAGATCGGTGCATGGGATGAACGTGGAGGGAACGGCGGCATGATCCATGGCCTGCTGTGGCTGCCCCTGCTGGCGGCCTTCGTGCTCCTGGTGGCCCTCGGCTGGATAGAGCGGCGGCGGCAGCAGCTGTTCCGCGACTGGGCCAGTGGCGCCGAACTGGCCAAGCTGGATGGCTGTGGAGCCGCCCGGCTGCTGGACGGGGAACTGAGCTGGAGCCGGTTTGTGGCCGGCAGCTTCCAACCGATGGGCTGCTTCAGCATCAAACGCCTGGAAATGGTCGAGCTGCTCTCGCTCAGCTCCGGGGAGGCCCCCCTGACCGAGGAGAGCGAAGGGGCCTGCCGGCTGCGGCTGGTGGGGGGTGGTCAGCAGGAGGAACTGCCCTTCGCCGACGCCCGTCGGGCCCGCAGCTGGATGGGCGAACTCATGGCCCGCTCCCGCTGCGAGCTGTGAAGCAGGCCCCCTCTTCGCCGGGAGCGCCCCTGCCGGCGGGAGTGCTGCGCCGCAAGGAACTGCGCCGTCAGCGCCGCAGCGAGAGGCTGCGCCTGCTCTGGCGCATCCTGGTCTTCAGTGCCCTCTCCGCCGGCCTGGGCTACGTGCTGCTGCGGCAGGGCTGGACCCTGGGGGAGCCGGCCCAGGTGGAGGTCATCGGCAGCGCCGTGGTCAGTCGCGACCAGGTGATCACAGCCGCCGGACTGCGCTTCCCCCAGCCCCTGATGGCCCTGCAGCCCCGCCAGGTGGCCAGCAACCTGATGGGGGCCCTGCCGGTGGAGCAGGTGAAGGTGAGCCGGCTGATGCTGCCGCCGCGACTTCGGGTGGAGCTGAAGGACAGGGAGGCGGTGGCCCGAGCTGAGCGCCGCACCGACCGCGGACCGGACATGGGCTTCGTGGATCGGCTGGGCAACTGGATCAGCATCCGCCAACACATGGGAGTGCTCCGCCAGGGCGACCTGTCCCTGCTGGTCGTCGGCTGGAACGCCCGCCACCGGGCCGTGCTGGCCAGGGTGCTGAAGGAGCGGGAGGCGCTGGGTCCCGGGCTTCGCGAAATCCGCTTCGAACCGGACGGCAGCCTCTGGCTCACGATCACCCAGCTGGGCCGGGTGCGGCTGGGCCCCCCCGACGCCCGCCTGCCCCGGCGGCTGGAGGTGGTCGCCCACCTCAGCCGCATCCTGCCGACCAGTATGAAAGGAAGCCCGCCGCTGCTGATCGATTTGAGCGATCCCGAACAGCCCGAGCTCAGCATGGGCAGCAAGGGCAGAACCGCCGCACCGGCCCGACTTCTGAAGCCCCGGCTCTCTCCAGCCGGCGCCCAGTGAGGGATCTCAGCCCTCGCCAGGCAGCCATCCACCCAGCCAGACAATCCTCACAGGCCGTTGCGCCCTGAGCCGATTCCGTCCAATGTGATTTATCGGCAACTCTGGCTGAGCTGGCCACCGACATAATGCAGCCGCAGATCAACGGCCACGTCTCCCCTCCCGCGATGTCGCGCGATCAGGACCGCCTTCACCATGTCGATCTTTCGTCCCCGCAGGAGCCCCACGCGATGAGCCAGACCTCGCCCAGCAGCAATGGGATCGTCCCGAGCCAATCGGCCCGGATCGAGGTGATCGGCGTGGGGGGAGGCGGCAGCAACGCGGTCAACCGGATGATCGCCACCGACCTCAAAGGAGTGGGCTATCGGGTGCTCAACACCGACGCCCAGGCCCTGCTGCAGTCGGCGGCTGGCCAGCGCATCCAGCTGGGCCAGAAGCTCACCCGGGGCCTGGGGGCCGGCGGCAACCCGGTGATCGGCCAGAAGGCGGCGGAGGAATCCAGGGCCGATCTGCAGCAATCGCTCGAGGGCGCCGATCTCGTCTTCATCGCCGCCGGCATGGGCGGTGGCACCGGCACCGGTGCGGCGCCGATCGTGGCGGAGGTGGCCAAGGAATGTGGCGCCCTCACCGTGGGCATCGTCACCAAACCGTTCGGCTTCGAGGGCCGCAAACGGCTGCGTCAGGCGGAGGAGGGCATCGCCCGCCTGGCCGAGCATGTCGACACCCTGATCATCATTCCCAACGATCGCCTGCGGGACGCCATCGCCGGGGCGCCGCTCCAGGAGGCCTTCCGGGCCGCCGACGACGTCCTGCGCATGGGCGTGAAGGGCATCACCGACATCATCACCAGGCCGGGTCTGGTGAACGTCGACTTCGCCGACATCCGTTCGGTGATGGCCGATGCCGGCACCGCCCTGCTGGGCATCGGCGTGGGCTCCGGCCGTTCACGGGCCATCGAGGCGGCCCAGGCCGCCATGAGCAGCCCCCTGCTGGAGTCGGCCCGCATCGACGGCGCCAACGGCTGCGTCATCAACATCAGCGGCGGCAAGGACATGACCCTGGAGGACATGACCACCGCTTCTGAGGTCATCTACGACGTGGTGGACCCGGACGCCAACATCATCGTGGGGGCCGTGGTGGACGAATCCCTCGAGGGCGAGATCCACGTCACCGTGATCGCCACCGGCTTCCAGAGCGGCGGCCACTACCGGCCGGAGCGCACGAGCACCGCGAGCTTCGCCGACAACCTCACCCACACCCCTGAGGAGCGCGGAGCCATGATCCCGCCATTTCTGATCAATCGCCAGAACCGGATCGACTGATCGTCCTGTTTCAAGAGGGTGACCCGGAGTCCACGCCTGCCCTGAGCATCCCGTGTGGCTGCTCCCTTCCGGTCCTGACCAGATTTGGGCGTCAGAGCCGCGTGGGTCCGAGTCGAGTTGATGCTAGCAATGCCCCCTCCGCCCACCGTGCCGTGCCCCTGCGACCCCCTGATCTGACACGGCGCAAGCAGGCGGGTCTGCCGATCACCGTGCTGACCGCCTGGGACGCGCTCTCCGCCGCCGTGGTGGCCGGCGCCGGGGTGGAGGCGGTCCTGGTGGGCGACTCCCTGGCGATGGTGGTGCTCGGCCACGCCACCACCCTGCCGGTCACCCTCGAGGAGATGCTGCACCACTGCCGCGCCGTTGGCCGGGGGCTGGCGGCGGCAGCGGTGCCCCATCCGCCGCTGCTGATCTGCGATCTCCCCTTTCTGAGCTACCAGTGCGGCGCCGATGCGGCGATGGCCGCCGCGGGACGGGTGCTGAAGGAAACGCCGGCGGTGGCGGTGAAGCTGGAAGGGGCCGAGCCCGAGACGCTCACCGTGATCGACCGGATGGTGCGCAGTGGGATTCCGGTGATGGGCCACCTGGGGCTGACCCCCCAGTCGGTGCATCTGCTGGGCTACCGGCGCCAGGCCGGCGATCCGGTCAGCCAGGAACGGCTGCGGAGGCGGGCCCTGGCCCTGCAGGAGGCCGGCTGTTTCGCCCTGGTGCTCGAGCATGTTCCGGCGGAGCTGGCCGGTGAGCTGAGCGCCGCCCTGGTGATTCCAGTGATCGGCATCGGCGCCGGAGAGGGCTGCGACGGCCAGGTGCGGGTGACCGCCGATCTGCTGGGGCTCACCAGTCGCCAACCCCCCTTCAGCCCCCCCCTGATCGAGGGCCGGGCCCTGGCGGTGGAGGTCCTCGGCCGCTGGGTCAGGGAGCAGGGGCCCGCAGCGGTTCCAGGGCCTGCTCCAGCTCAAGGTCCTGCCACCAGGCCAGCATCTCCCGCAGCACCCCATTGCTGAGGGCCAGCCCCGCCGGATCCGCCAGGCGCCAACGGGGTCCCTCGATGCAGAGCAGACCGCGTCGCTCATAGGCCGCGAGCCGCTCCCGCAGACCCTCCAGCTGGGGCGCCTCCAGGCGCTCCTGGCGGGCCAGCTGTTCCATGTTCACCCCCTCCCGGCGGCGCAGGCCCACCATCAACCGTTCCTCGAAGGGCATGCCCGGCTCAGCTTCAGCCGGCTCGTCCACCTGGGCCGGCGGGGACACGCCTGCCGCCAGGGACTCCGCGTAGCCGGCACGGGTGCGGGGGTGGGCCCGGCGACGACCGCGGGGGGCAGCGGTGGCGCCCATGCCGAACCCCCACCAGCCGGCTCCGCTCCAGTAGACGCGGTTGTGGCGCGAGGCGTGGCCGGGCAAGGCGTAGTTCGACACCTCGTAGTGGCCGTAGCCGGCGGCCGTGAGCCGGGCCCAGGTCAGGTCCATCAGATCGGCGGCCAGATCCTCGGGCGGCAGATCCAGCTCCCCCCGCGCCAGGCGCCGCTCAAAGACCGTGCCCGGCTCGATGCTCAGGTCGTACACCGACAGATGGGGGGGCTCCAGGGCGATGGCCGCGCCGAGCTGGTCGTCCCAGTGGGCGGCGTCCTGCCGCGGCAGCCCCTGGATCAGATCCAGGCTCCAGCTGGCCAGCTCCCCCCGCCGGCGGGCCCGGCGCAACCAGCCAGCCGCCTCCCGCAGGTCGGCCCCCCGGTGGCGGCGGCCCAGGTCCGCCAGCACGGCGTCGTCAAAGCTCTGGCCCCCCAGGCTGACGCGGTTGATGCCGGCGGCCAGATAGCCCGCCAGGCGAGCCTCGTCAAAACTGGCCGGATCCAGCTCCAGGCTCAGCTCCGCCCCCGACGCCAGGCCGAAGCGGCTGGCCAGGGCCTCCAGAATCGCCGCCACCTGGACGCTACTCAGCATCGAAGGAGTGCCACCGCCCAGATACACCGTTGCCAGCGGTGGGCCGCCGGGGGAAGTGGCGATCTCCTGATGCAGCAGGGCCAGGTAGGCGGCGATCGAGCCGGAGGTGGCCCCATCGGCCCTGTCGCCGAGGGGCACCACCGGGAAATCGCAGTAGAAACAGCGCCGGTGACAAAAGGGGATGTGGACGTAGGCGGATCGGGGATCCATCACGGGCGGTAATCCCAGGGACCCAAACGGCGGAAGATCGGCCAAGCTGCTTTGAAGACCTGCTGGGCGGCCAAGGCGTCGGGACTTCGAAGCATGGTGGACACCCTCATCTTGCTCCTGTTCCTGATCTCAGGGGGAGCCACCGGCTGGCTCGGCGTTGACCTGCTGCCGGAGCAGCTGCTGCTGGAGGTCACCAACCAGGAAGGGCTGCGGACGGTGATGGGGGGCTTCGGCGCCTTCTTCGGGCTGATCGCCGGCATCTTCTTCCAGCAACTGCGCCGGCGGCTGATGGCCCAGGTGCGCAGCATGCCCACCGACCTGCTGATCAGCCGGGCGGTGGGACTGATCCTCGGCCTGCTGGTGGCCAACCTGCTGCTGGCGCCGATCCTGCTGCTGCCCCTGCCCTGGGAGGTGGTGCTGGTGAAGCCGCTGGCGGCGGTGCTCAGCAACGTCTTCTTCGGGGTGCTGGGGTACAACCTGGCGGAGGTGCATGGCCGCACCCTGCTGCGGCTGTTCAATCCGGCCAGCACCGAGGCCCTGCTGGTGGCCGATGGGGTTCTGCTGCCCGCCACCGCCAAGATCCTCGACACCAGCGTGATCATCGACGGCCGCATCCGTGCCCTGCTGGCCTCCGGCCTGCTGGAAGGTCAGGTGATCGTGGCCCAGGCCGTGATCGACGAACTTCAGGCCCTGGCCGATTCCTCCAACAGCGAGAAGCGCGCCAAGGGACGCCGGGGCCTGAAGCTGCTCACCGAACTGCGCGAGAACTACGGTCGCCGGCTGGTGCTGAACAGCACCCGCTACAGCGGCAACGGCGCCGATGACAAATTGCTCAAGCTCACCGCCGACACCGGCGGAACCCTGCTCACCGCCGACTTCAACCTGGCCCAGGTGGCCCAGGTGCAGGAGCTGCGGGTGCTCAACCTCAGCGAACTGGTCATTGCCCTGCGGCCCGAGGTGCAGCCCGGTGATGCTCTCCAGCTCAAGATCGTGCGCGAGGGCAAGGAGGCCGACCAGGGCGTCGGTTACCTGGAGGACGGCACGATGGTGGTGGTGGAGGATGCCCGGCGCCGGATTGGCGAACGTCTGCCCGTCACCGTCACCGGTGCCCTGCAGACACCCACCGGCCGCATGGTGTTCGCCCGCTGCGACCGCAACCAGGACCGCCCCGGCGAGCTGGCCAATGGCCGCGGCCTCGACAAGCAGGGAGGGAAACCCGTCGCCCTGCGGGAGCACCAGCCTCCTGGCCCCGGCTAGGCTCCTGCCTCAAGAGTGCTGGTGAGCGCGGATGACGGTGTCGGCCCCCTACTACGGCGATTCCGCAGCGATGCGCACGCCGCCGCCGGATCTGCCGTCCCTGCTGCTCAAGGAGCGGATCGTCTACCTGGGCCTGCCCCTGTTCTCCGACGATGAAGCCAAGCGTCAGATGGGCATCGACGTCACCGAGCTGATCATTGCCCAGCTGCTTTACCTCGAGTTCGACAATCCAGAGAAGCCGATCTTCTTCTACATCAACTCCACCGGCACCAGCTGGTACTCCGGCGACGCCATCGGTTTCGAGACCGAAGCCTTCGCCATCTGCGACACCCTGCGCTACGTGAAACCGCCGGTGCACACCATCTGCATCGGCCAGGCCATGGGCACCGCCGCGATGATCCTTTCAGCCGGCACCAAGGGACAGCGGGCCGCCCTGCCCCACGCCTCGATTGTGCTGCACCAGCCCCGCTCCGGCGCCCGTGGCCAGGCCAGCGACATCCAGATCCGGGCCAAGGAAGTGCTGCACAACAAACACAGCATGCTGGAAATCCTCTCCGAGAACACCGGCAAGAGCGTCGAGGACCTCTCCCGCGACTCCGACCGGATGACCTATCTCACCGCCAAGGAGGCCATGGCCTACGGCCTGATCGACCGGGTGCTCACCAGCCGCAAGGACCTGCCGACGGCCGCCCCCGTGGCGTGATGCACCAGGTGGGCTGAACCCAGTGCCCACCGGCTTCCGGCCGACCCTTTCCACCAACTCTTCTCCCCGGCTCCGAACGAGAGCCTTCCCGCCATGCCCATCGGCACCCCCAGCGTTCCCTACCGCCTCCCCGGCAGCCAGTACGAGCGCTGGGTCGACATTTACACCCGCCTCGGGGTGGAGCGCATTCTCTTCCTGGGCCAGGAAGTCACCGACGGCATCGCCAACAGCCTGGTGGCCCAGATGTTGTACCTCGACGCTGATGACAGCTCCAAGCCGATCTATCTGTACATCAACTCGCCAGGCGGGTCGGTGACGGCCGGACTGGCGATCTTCGACACGATGCAATACGTCAAATCGGACGTGGTGACGATCTGCGTCGGGCTGGCGGCCTCCATGGGGGCTTTCCTGCTGGCGGCCGGCACCAAGGGCAAGCGTCTGGCCCTGCCCCACAGCCGGATCATGATCCACCAGCCCCTGGGCGGCACCAGTCAGCGCCAGGCCAGCGACATCGAGATCGAGGCGCGGGAGATCCTGCGCATCAAGGACATGCTCAACCAGTCGCTGGCCGGCATGTGCGACCAGCCGCTGGAGAAAGTCACCAAGGACACCGACCGCGACTACTTCCTCAGCGCCGCCGAAGCCAGGGACTACGGCCTGATCGACCGGGTGATCGCCCACCCCTCGGAAGCAGCAGGCGGCTGAAGACGGTGCGGACGCACGCCTAAAGTCTGCGTTTGCCCTGCCCGCCGCCCGGAATGGCCCAGCTCTTCTACGACTCCGACGCCGACCTCGGCCTGCTGACCGGCAAGACGGTGGCCATCATCGGCTACGGCTCCCAGGGCCATGCCCACGCCCTCAACCTCAAGGACAGCGGTGTCAATGTGGTGGTGGGCCTCTACGACGGCAGCCGCTCGGCCGCCAAGGCCCGGGCCGACGGCCTCGAGGTGCTGAGCGTCGCCGACGCCTGCGCCAAGGCCGACTGGATCATGGTGCTGCTGCCCGATGAGGCCCAGAAGGCCGTCTACGCCACTGAGATCGCGCCCCATCTGAGCGCCGGCAAGGTGCTGAGCTTCGCCCACGGCTTCAACATCCGCTTCGGCCTGATCCAGCCGCCCGCCGACGTGGACGTGGTGATGATCGCCCCCAAGGGCCCCGGCCACACCGTGCGCTGGGAGTTCCAGAACGGCCAGGGCGTGCCCGCCCTGTTCGCCATCGAGCAGGACGCCTCCGGCAACGCCCGCGCCCTGGCGATGGCCTACGCCAAGGGGATCGGCGGCACCCGCGCCGGCATCCTCGAAACCAACTTCAAAGAAGAAACCGAAACCGACCTGTTCGGGGAGCAGGCCGTGCTCTGCGGCGGTCTGAGCGAACTGGTGAAGGCCGGCTTCGAGACCCTGGTGGAAGCGGGCTACCAGCCCGAGCTGGCCTACTTCGAGTGCCTGCACGAGGTGAAGCTGATCGTCGATCTGATGGTCAAGGGCGGCCTCACCGCCATGCGCGATTCGATCTCCAACACCGCCGAATACGGCGACTACGTGAGCGGCCCGCGGCTGATCACCGCCGACACCAAGGCGGAGATGCGGCGCATTCTGGCCGACATTCAGGACGGCACCTTCGCCCGCAACTTCGTGGCCGAGTGCGAAGCGGGCAAGCCGGAGATGGCCAAGGCGCGCGAGCGCGATGCCGCCCATCCGATCGAACAGGTGGGCAAGGGCCTCCGCTCCATGTTCAGCTGGCTCAAGGCCGCCTGATCTCCAGCCGATGCACAGGCGCCTGCTGACCCTGGCCTGGAGCAGCAGCCAGGGCGGCGGCACCCTCGCCATTGGCGCCACCGCCAGGTTGCTCAGCCGCCTCACCCCCTCACCCCTGCTGAACGGGGTGCTGCCCGCCCTGGCCACCCTGCCGCTGCTGGTACCCCTGCCCCAGCGCATCCGCCTCGGCTACCTGATCCAGCTGCTCAGCCTGCTGCTGCTGCTGCTGCCCTTGGTGCCGGTGATCGGCGTGCTCCAGGCCGGCGACCGCCCCCAGCCAGACCCCAGCACCGATCAGGGCGGTGAGGCCCTGCGGCTGGAGCCCGGCGGCGTCCTGCAGGGGCTGTTGTTCGGGGGCCTGTTCGCCCTGCTGCCCCTGTGGGTGCGCCAGGAGGCGGCAGGCAACTGCTTTGATTTCGGGCTGGTGCTGACGGCCTACGGCCTGGGCCGCACCGGTGCGGAAGCCTGGGGCCTGCGGCTGCCGCCGCGCCTGCCTTACCTGCTGATGGCCGCCGTGCTGGTGGCGACCCAGTGGGTGGACGGCTGGGGGGCCGTGGTCCTGGTCCTGTTCGTGCCCTTGGGCCTGCTGGCGGCCCTGGCGGACGCCAGCCTGGCGATCGGCATGGGTCCGGCCGGTGACCTGCAGCGCAACTGGAACCGCCTGGAGCGCTCCTCGGCCCTGGGGGGCCTGATGGGAAGCCTGGGGATGGGCCTGGTCGCCCAGGTGATCGGCCTGGCCGGCAGCCTGCCGATCCAGTTGGTGGCCTTCCTGGGGGCCGGAGCCCTGCTGCCCCTGCTGCAACGTCGCCGGCGTTGACCCCCGCCCTGCTCGTGCTGCTCGCCTGCGGGCTGGATCGGCTGCTGGGGGACCCCCTGTGGTGGCCGCACCCGGTGCAGGCCATGGGCTGGGCCATCGGCGTGCTGCGCCGGGCCGTGGAAGCCTGGGCCGGTGATGTCCCCCGGCGCCTGCGCCTGGGCGGGGCGCTGCTGGCCCTGGTGGTGATCGCCGGCAGCGGCCTGGCGGGCTGGGGGATCGAGGCCCTGGCCAGGCGCGCCCCCCTGGTGGGCACCCCCCTGCTGCTGCTGGGCCTGGCCAGTGCCCTGGCGGGCGGCAGCCTGGCCCGGGCCGTGCGCGCGGTGCTGGTGGCGCTACCGGATGTCCCCTTGGCAAGGGCGCGGCTGGCCCGGATCGTGGGCCGCCAGGTGAGCCAGCTGCCGGAGGCGGAGATCCTGCGGGCCGCCGCCGAGACCGCCGCTGAAAACGCCGTCGACGGTCTGTTCGCGCCGCTGTTCTGGATGCTGGTGGGGGCGGCGCTGCAGCTGGGGCCGGCACTGCCTGCGTTGCCACTGCCGGGACCCCTCGCCCTGGCCTGGAGCTTCAAGGCGGCCAGCACCCTCGATTCGATGCTCGGCTACCGCCACGGGCGCCTGCGCTGGCTGGGCACCGCCGGCGCCCGCCTCGACGATCTGCTCACCTGGCTGCCCGCCCGCCTGGTGGCCCTGACCCTGCCCCTAGCCGCGGGGCACCCCGGTCAGACCCTGCGCTTGTTTCGGGCGGCCCTGCGGGACGGCGCCCCCGACCCTTCCCCCAACGCCGGGGTTTCGGAGGCGGCCTTCGCCCACGCCGCCGGCGTGCGCCTGGGAGGCGCCAACACCTACGCCGATGGCGTTCGGATCAAGCCGATCCTGGCGGCCGCAGGGCGAGCACCCGATGCGGACGCGGTGGAGCGGATCCTGGCCCTGGGGGATCGGCTGCAGCGGCTCTGGCTGCTGGTGGCGCTGCCGGCCCTCTGGGCACTCAGCGCAACGGCAGCGCTTCAGTAGGCGCCGCGGTCGCGGGGATCCAGCATCACGCTGATCGTGCGCAGGATGATGCGCAGATCCATCAGCAGGTTGCGGCGGCGGGCATAGCGCACATCCAGCCGAACACGCTCGGGGTAGCTGAGGTTGTTGCGGCCGGACACCTGCCACAGGCCGGTCAGGCCGGGGCGGACGGCGAGCACCTCGTCCATGCGGTTGCCGTAGCGAACCAGCTCACTGGTGACGATGGGACGGGGCCCGACCACACTCATCTCGCCGCGAAGCACATTGAGGAACTGGGGCAGTTCATCCAGGCTGGAACGACGCAGGAACTTGCCCAGACGGGTGATGCGGGGATCGTTCTTGAGCTTGAAATCGTTGCGGAACTCTTCGTCGAGATCGGGCGATTCCGCCAGCAGCGTGGAGAGCAGTCGATCGGCGTCCCGGCGCATGGTGCGGAACTTGATGCACCCGAAACTGCGGTAATCGCGGCCGACCCGTTGCTGCACGTAGAACACGGGGCCCCTGGAGGTGACTTTCACCAGCAGGGCCAGGGTGAGCAGCACCGGAGCTCCGAGCGTCAGCACCGTCAACGAAAAAAGGATGTCGCCACTTCGCTTGACGACGCGATCCCGCTTGGACTGAATGGCGATCAACTCTTCAGCGGTGAACACCTGCGCCGGAGCCGTCACGAGCTGACCAGAGGCGTAGGGGGTCCCGATGGAAGAGAGCATGGGGGCCTGCTTCGATAGATGAAGTTAAGGATCAGCAGGACCGGAACTCCATGGCGGGGGGCCACTCAGATCAGAGGCACAGGACCGTGAAGGCGCCGACGCTGCTGCCGCCACAGCTTGTCCAGCAGCGTGTCCATGCGTCGCCGGAAGACCGCCGGGGCGAAGCCCTCCGCCCGGCGCCGCTGCTCCTCCGCCGGCAGGGATCGCCACAGCCGGCCTACCTCGAAGTGCTCCAGCGCCGCCGCCAGGCTGGCGGCGCTCTGCTCTGGGAACAGCAGGCCAGTGGCGCCCCGCTCGCCTTCCCTGAGGCAGCGCACGCTGTCGAGCACCCCGCCCTGCCCGAAGGCGATCACCGGGGCACCGGCCGCCATCGCCTCCACCGGCGCGATGCCGAAATCCTCCAGGCCCGCGTACACATAGGCCCGGGCCCGCTCCAGCCAGGCGGCGCTCTGCTGATCCGACAGGCGACCGAGGAAGCGGACCTGGGGCCCCGCCATCGCCTCCAGCCGCCGCCTTTCCGGGCCGTCGCCGAGCACCACCAGGGGCAGCCCGGTGCGGTTGAAGGCTTCCACCACCACATCCACCCGTTTGTTGGGCACCAGCCGGCAGAGGCTCACGTAGACGTCGTCCCGGGGCTGATCCCAACGGAACCGCTCCACGGCCACGGGGGGATGCAGCACATGGGCACGCCGGCGCCAGAAACAGCGGATCCGACGGGCGGTGAAGCGGGAATTGGCCACCAGGGCATCCACCCGGGCGCTGCTGACCACGTCCCATTGACGCAGCTGGTGCAGCTGCAGCCGCACCAGGGGTCCCAGGGGCCCGCGGGCCAGGGCGGAACGGGCCAGGTAGGGATGCATCTGGTCCCAGGCGTAGCGGGCCGGGGTGTGCACATAACTGACGTGCAACTGGTCCGGGCCCGTGATCACCCCTTTGGCCACCAGATGGCTGCTGCTGATCACCAGGGGATGGCCGGACAGGTCGAGTTGCTCGATCGCCAGGGGCAGCAGCGGCAGGTACTGCTGGACGTGGCTCACCCCCCAGGGCAGCCGCTGGATGAAGCTGGTCTGGATCCTGCGCCCTGACAGCCAACTGCCGGGCCGGCCGCTCTCCCCATCCACCAGGGCGTAGAGCTCGGGCGGGCTGCCCCGCTGCGCCAGAAGCCGGTCGAGTTCTGCCACCACCTGCTCGGACCCACCCACCGACCGGGGTGTGAACCACTCGTGCACCAGGGCGACAGGGGTGGGAAAGGCCTCCATGCCAGGCACCGTAAGGCGCCAGTATCACGAAAACTCTCAGGCGATTGCCCTTGTGGGGCTCCCTGCCGAAGCTAAGGCGACGACTGGGATGGCGAGAGCCGCAGAACGATGGCGATCCGCGAGCTCCTCGAAGACGCCTTGCAGGAGCCTTCCATCGGCGAGACCGCCTGCTTCCGCTGGCATGCCACCTCGGTGGGCATTGCGGCACTCTGGTGCGACGGCAAACCGCCGCCGGCCCCACCGTTCGATGTGGCGCTCCGGGAGGGGTTGCTGGTGGGCCTGGATCTGAGCCGGGAGGAACGGGAGTTTCACCAGGTGAAATCGGGCCTGGTGCTGCTGTTCCATTCCTGAGCAGACCCATGGCATTGACGCGCCGGTGTCAACCGCAACGCCCGGTGCTAGGCAAAAACGTCCACAACCAGGGATCTGGATGACTTGTTTTCGGTCTCGATGGGCACTGCTGCTGCTGGTGCTCCCCACAGCCATCCACGCCCAGGAAGCCAGGATCCAGTGTCCTGGCGAAAACACCGTGGAGATGCGCTACTGCGCTGCTCAATCCTGGCGGCAATCCACCGACCAGTTGAAGCGCAAGCTGCCCAAGCCACGCTTTGAGCAGTGGCAGGAGGCCACAAGGGCGGTCTGTGCCCACGCCTATGCCTCCTACAAGGACGGCACCATCTATCCGCAGTTGGTGGTGGGATGTGATGACCGCCTCAATCGGGCACTGCTGAAGGCGTTCCAGCCGCTCAACGACCTCCCCTAGATCCTGCTTCCAGCACCATCGCGATCTTCCCTGCTGTGTCCAACAACAGTGCCGATGCCACTGTCTGATCGCGCCGCGCCGGAGGCGACCAACGTGGAGGCCACGCTTGCGGCATAAAAAGTTTCTTGATTAGGTAGCTAGCTCCGCACTCCTCAAGATGCGTTCCGGCCGAGCGTCGCAGCTGCAGATGGCATGAACCACTCGCTCAGTCATTGTTGCCAAGTTGAAGCGCCGGTTGAAGCGGTAATTGAAGGCACCCAGGTAGCGATCAGCGTACTTATCGAATTTCAGGGCATGGAAGGTGCCGCTGAAGCTCGTTTTCAAGTTGCTGAGGACCGTGTTGATCCAGCGGAATACCGGCAGTTCACTGGGATGGCGTCCTTTCACGACCACAGCTTGATGCAGGCAACCGACTTCTGTCACAGCGCGGAAGCAGGCCAGCCCATCTGAGATCACTTCACATCCTATTGCGAGTGAATCCTGTGCCCAGTCAGCGATGGCAGCAAAGGAGAACGTGGCCACGGTGGCAAGCTTCACGTAACGGGGGTGGCCCGCATCATCGACAGATACGGCCGCCACGATCGGCACCTTGTTCTCTGATCCACGACCAGGCTTACCACCACAGCGTTCTCCGCCAAGGTAGGCATCATCCACCTGTACCTTTCCCCGCAGGACATAGGCCCCATCCCGCTCCTTCATCGCCTGCATGATCTTGTTGTGAACCAGCCATGCCGTGCGGTAGTTCACGCCCAGATGGCGCCTCAGAGCGAGTGAGGAGATGCCCGTCTTGGCCTGGCCCACCAGGTAGAAAGCGAGGAACCAGGTGGTCAGTGGCAACTTGGTCGCCTCCAGGATGGTTCCGGCCGTGAGGGTGGCCTGATGACGGCAGCTCCGGCATTGATAGCGCTTGAGGCGTCTGCCATGGATCAACCCGTATTCCTTGCACTCACAGCGGGGGCAACGGAAACCATCAGGCCAGCGTGCCTGCTCCAGGGCGACCTCACATTTCTCCTCGGTGCCGTAGAGCTCGATGAACCTTGGCAGCGACAGGCCTGCCTGAAACTGGATTCGATTCATGGCCATGGCAAACACACGCCTGGTACATGCGTACCAGCCCAGGCGGGAACGGCCTGCCGACGGAGCTTGCTACCTAATCAAGAAAAGTTTTACGAAACAGATAGAAAGACTTCCTAGTCGCGTCCTTAAAATAGTGTCAACAAGGCGCTAAAGATGCCATTCATTCGCTATTTGACTATCCTGCTGGTACTGCCATTCACTTTCGCAGTTCCATCCAGTGCAGCGGACTGGAAAGACAGCGACTGCCGCAAGGACAAGGATGACAGCGGCAATCGCGTTGAGATTTGTCGTGACAACGAATCAATTGGAGTCTTCTGGAGCGATGGCTCATTTGTCAATGGTTGGTGCGACAATCGCCAGTACGACATTGATTACAAAGGCCTGAGCAAAACCGAGGCCATCTCCTGGGTTGACTATTATTGCAATTGAACCAAACTCACCTGCGCTATGAAGCATTGGCTTGCGACGCAGGGGAGTTCTGAGCCACGAGACTCCAGGCCAGACTCCAAGCCATCGCCCCTTGAAGCGGCACCCAGCCGGCCTATAGCGTTTTTATCATCATCCTCCCCCCCCTACCCCCGCCCCGATCGTGCTGATCTGGCGTCCGGCTCATCTCTGGGGCTGCAGGGTCGCCTTGGCGAGCACCTTGGTCGTGATGGCGTCCGCGGCGATGGCAGGGACGCCGGTGACGGGGATGTTCAGCTACATGGCCGATGCGGCCAGCCTCCGGCTATGCGCCACCGGCCAGCAACTGCCGGTGGCGATGGAGGGCGACTTTGTGGCCCTGCAGCGCGCCTATCTCCAGGCCCGTCCGGCAGACCAACCGGGCCAGCCGTTGCTGGTGGAGCTGCAGGGGCGGATCACCCAGCGGCCATCGATGGAGGCAGGGCAGCCGCCGCGCCGCACGCTGGTGGTAGAGACGTTCGGGACGATCAGGCCCGGCCAGGAGTGCCCATCGCCGCGGGTTGCCCCCTTGCAGAGTACCAACTGGCGGCTGCAACCGCTGGATGGGCGCGTTCAGCCTTGAGGGCGAGACGATCCGCTTCTCCCAACTGGCCAGCACCCTGACGGCCTTCGAACGGCGCTTCAGCGCAGCCTGCTGCTTCCGGACGCCAGCGGCAGGACGCTGCTGCTGCTCCAGGCGGGCGAGTAGCCAGATCCGGCCCATCAGAAAACGGAGAGGGTGTCCGTGTGCAGCGGACCGGATCGACTGCTATGGGACGGCTTGGGACGATGGGCGCTACCGTCTGTACCGTCTTTTATACCGTCATTCACGGTCTGTGATGGATGGACGGAATTCGAGGCTCCAAATTGCCGTGGGACCTGCTTGAGACCCGGATCAGAGGGTTCAGGGGAGATGGCTGAGCCGGCGCTGGTTGGGGCTGAGAGCTGATCCGCAGCCAGACTGACGAGCACCATCGCTGGATTGACCCATGCGGCGTGATCACGCGACAGGAAGGGGCTGAGGAGAACCCTTTCATGGGCGACCGATTGATCATCTCTGACAACCGTGAGGACCCGGGCAACCCGCTGGTGCTTGACGGTGAGGCCATTGACGCAGCGGCACGGGACCCACTGGCGATCGGGAAGCTGATGGTTGATCAGGTCTGGGCAGAGGGAACCGACCCCACCGGTGGAGGCCTGTACTACGAGCGCAACAGCAACCAGCACCGCCGGCTGCAGGTCTTTGAAACAGGCAGCGAGGACTTCATGACCGGCGGCTGGGTGCGGGTGCTGGCTACCGCCGAACAGGTCCGCAAGGAGCGTCCTGGCATGGAGCGTGCTGCCAAGGCGGGACTGGTCACGATCCATGGCACCCACCGGGGCGTGCTGCTGGTGGAGTTCCTGGACGTTCCCTGGGGCTGAGCAACCGCCGCAGGGCTCCGGTCGGCAGCGGCCGTCCTTCAGCGTGCCACGGCTACGCCGTGGCGTGCATCGGCCAGCCGCCGCCGCCCTCCGCTCCGGGGCCGGTGTGGGGGTGGCGGGCATGGCTGTCCTCCCGCGGCTGCGGTAGCGGAGCCGCTTCCAGCCGGTAGGGGTTGGGGCGAGGCCCCAAGTTTCCTCGCGCGGCTGCGCGGCCGGTTGGGCATCCAGGTCTGAATCTGGCGGGTCTGCTTATCAGCTTTCCGATCCATCAGCGCATGGCTTTGCTTTGCGTAGATCCATTGCCCCGCAGCCGCTCTGCCCGCTTCTCAGTGCGTTTGTACTGGTAGAATAAGAGCTGCGCCAAAGGCCACGAGACCATCGCCTGCGGCAACGAAATCCTCGGACAACTTGCCCCGTTCGTTTGCTCTGTAGCCCATGAGCTTGTCCTCTGCTGCAGTGGCCCAGGCCGCTGCATTGCCTTCCCTTGGCCTCCTGCCGCCGCCGGCGTTGGCCCATCGCTCGGTCGTCATCGTCGCCGCTGGTGGCCGTGATCTCGTCTGGCCCCAGGAGCGCATCGCCTCCGCCCTGCTCCAGCGCAGCGGTGGCCGGCCTGTCCATCTGCTGCTGCATGGCGGGGCCCGTGGCGCAGATCGCTCCATCGGCCGTGCCGCCCAGCAGCTCGGCTGGCGGGTCCAGTCCCTCGCCGCTGATTGGCGCCGCTATGGCCGCAGTGCTGGCCCCATCCGCAATCGCCTCCTGCTGGAGCAGGCCCTGGTGGAGGCCCAGGCCCACACCTGCCCGGCGTTCAGCGCCTCGGTGCTGGTGATCGCCTTTCCCGGTGGGGCAGGCACGGCCTCGCTGGTGCAGCAGGCCCGCCGCTGCTCCTCCCGTTCGCCAGTGCCGGTGGTGGTGATGGAAGTGCCGCCGCCGCCGTTCTCGTCGGAGCCCCTCCCCGCCTGAGGCGCATCCGCTGCCCCGTTCTTCTTGTCCCTTATCCCCATTCACCACCCCATGGCTGTTCTCACCGCCCCCGCCGCTCCTCTCACCCCGGCTCTTCCTCAGGCCACCGGCCCGTCATGCAACTTGCAGCGTTCCGGCTCCCTCTGGCGGCTGGGCATCGAGGCCCAGGAACTCACCACCGCCATCGGCCAGCTCGCCGAGCAGCTGGAAGCCGATGACGACGATTCCCGCGCACAGGCACTCGCCGAGCTGGAGGCTGCCCTGCTTGCAGAGGAAGGCAACAAGGCCGCCCTCGCCGCCAAGGCCGATGCCACCTGCTGGGTGATCGAGCACCTGCGTGGTCAGGCCGCCTACCGCCAGCAGCAGGCCAAGCGTCTCACTGAGCTCTCTCGATCCGATGCCTCCCGGGCCGACGCCCTCGAGGACTCCCTGGTCCTGGTCCTCACCCGGCTGCAGCCCACCGCCACCCGGTTCTCCTTTCCGAATCACGAGCTCAGTTCCCGCAAGTCCCAGGCCGTCGAGATCGACGACGAGGACGCCCTCGATTCCCAGTGGCTGAGCTTCTCCACCACCAGCAAGCCAGACAAGGCCGCCATCAAGGACGCCCTCAAAGCCGGCCAGCTCATCCCCGGCGCCCAGCTCCTCTCCCGCCGCTCCTGGCGCATCTGTTGAGCGGGGCACAGGCCCCATGCAACTGGGGTCCTGGCTGAGCAGCTGGGGCCCCCTCCCCTCCTCACACCCTTTCGCTTCCATCGCCATGACCGTCGCCGCTCCTTCCGCCAACGGGACCCGCACCACCAGCCGCCCCGCTCCTCCTCGACCGAGCCAGAGGCCGCCCTCGGCCCTGGAGCTGATCCGCTCAACTGACCGCGCCGTTGAGGCTCCAGCACCAACTTCGGCACCGGAAGCCCCCCAGGCTCCGCCTTCCGGCTTCTCCCCCGAGCAGCTCGCGGCGCTCTCCGCCCCACTCGATCGGGCCAACGTCCGTCAGCGCGAGCAAGGCCGATCGAAGGTCCACTACCTCGAAGGCTGGCAGGTGATCGCGGAAGCGAACCGCATCTTTGGCTTCGATGGCTGGCAGCGCCAGACCATCGCCGTCCGCTGCGTGGCCCAGGCCGAGCGGTTGATCGGCCGGGACCAGAAGCCTGGCTGGGGCGTCACCTACACCGCCCGTGTGCGCGTCACCGTCATCGCTGGAGGCCTGACACCCCTGGTTCGCGAGGGCAGCGGCGCCGGCCACGGCATCGACGTGGACCTGGGCCAGGCCCACGAATCCGCCCTAAAGGAAGCCGAGACCGACGCGATGAAACGGGCGCTCATGACCTTTGGGAACCCTTTTGGCCTCGCCCTCTATGACAAGGCGCAGCGCCAGGTCAGCAGCGCAGCAGGTCAGGGTGATGGGCTCCAGCGGCCTGGTGGGCAGCGGTCTTCTCTGAGTCGGCCGGTAGCTGGTTCTCCCTCCGCCGCCGCTGACTCCCCGGCTCAGGGCCGCACCCAGGCCACGGCCCCGACGCCTCCGCCATCAGCCCCGGCCGACTCCGGCCAGGTGGCCCTCGATGCCGAGACGATCCAGCACCTCCACAGCACCCTGCGGGCCCTGCCCCGGCCACTGCTGGAGAGCCTGACCCGGGCCTTCCGCAAGCGGTTTCAGGTGCCCGAGGAGGCGGTGACCATCGCCGATCGGATCAACCAGAAGTGTCACCACGACTGGATTGAGGCGTTCCTCGTGCAGCACCAGCGGCACGAGGAGTCTCCGCAAGGCTGACCGGATCAGACTTCCAGTTCAGCCATCAGGCCGTGGCAGCTGTTGCGGCCTCACTTCTTCATCCCCATGCGTCATTCCCTGGGCCGGGTCGTCGCCACCGCGGCCATCGCCGCAGCGGTATCGGAGGCCGTGATCATTGGCCTGCTCGATCGCCATGCCGCCCGCGACTGGGGCGATCTCGATGCCGAGGACAAGGCCGCCAACGACGCTGATCACAGCCAGGCAGAAGGCCGGCTCTTCTCCAGCTACGACACCGAGGACCACGGCACCATCTGGGTGATCACAGAAGATCTGCGCGGCGAAGGCGGCGGACCGATCACTACGGTCTTGTTCCCAGAGGATTATTGATCAACCATTCACGATTCGGCGAGTCGGATCAGCTCCAGATCTGTTGCTGGTACCAGCCCACCGGGCAGCCCATGGCTTCTTGCTGCTCGCTTGGCATGGGTGAAATGACTGTCGCCATGCGCGAGGGCCAGGTGCTGAGAGGAGCGACCTTGCGCACGATGACAGCCATCACGACAAGGTAGTTGTACAGCTTCTTGGATGGTTGGACCCCTTCTCCGTCGGCATCCTCCATCACAAGGAGGTTCTGGACCTTCTTGATCTTCGGGAGTCGCTTCACGATCAGACGGTTCCACAACCTGCCGTGGTGGGCGCTGATGTTGCGTAGCAGATTCAAGGAGTGCAATACACCATTTAGTATCTGAGCCGATGGCATTCCCAGGGATCGCGCCACCTTCGTCTTGCTGTCCAGCTCTGTTGCAGCAATCCAGGCGCGCAGCGTGCCAAGGGAGATCAACTCGGTCATGGCCCAGATCGGGGGCAGCTCGGGCTCTGAATAGGTCTGCCGGTAATGAATCACGAAGGTTTCATTGCTCTGCTGCATCTGACCACGCAGTTGCTCGATCTGTTCACCGTGATTAAAGTCAGATCTGAACAGCAGCGGGTCGAGGTAACAGTGGGGCCCATGCTTCATACTCATTTCCTGAACCCAGGCTGATCTGGCAGCGATTTCGATCCGCTCTATTGCGTCAATCACTAGCAACCGAATCAGTCGGTCCTTGTTGTAGAGCTCAATCACCTGCTCAAAACTGGAGCCAGGCTTGAAACTGTGGCTTCTGGTCTCCCCTGGAGCCGGAGGTTCTTCAAAGAACAGCCAGTACGCGCTCAACCTGTAGTAACCGATCAGGCTGAGCGCGTTCAGCGCCAGCTCCTCTGACCCAACCCGCAGCCCTCGATCGCTTAACTGCTGGAGCTGGTCGGGAATGTTCAGCGGAGGCTTGGAGTACCTCAACAAACGTCCGCTGGAAAGAGTGACCCCCCTGTTTGGGCATGCCGGAGGCCGGCAGAGGCCTGGGGGGTGTTGCTGACGGAAAGATAGCAGGCGGGTCAACGGTCCCGATGTCGACCCAGCAAAACCGCAGCAGCCAGGGGACCGGAAGCGTGCTAGTACATGTGTACGCTTTTGGAGAGGGCCATGGGTGGTCCCTTGTCTCGGCCTGCGGCCCTGGTCGCGCAGCTTGAAGGTCCAGTTGAGGAGTGGCCCTATCTCGATGAGGCTGTGCTGCTCAAGACCCGTAGTCGCAAGGTCTGCATGACCTGCCACTGGTTCCGACACCACGCCGGGGTGAACTGCATCCCGGTGCTCACCTGCCAGCTGCACCAGGGGCTGATCGCCCATGGCGAGCACCTCACCAACCGCTGCCAGGGTTGGACCGACGACCAGGTGCGGCAGAAGGGCTGGGCGCCTGAGGTGGCCTGAACGGCAGATGAACGTCACGGACAGGCCCGGCCGACCACCGCTCTCTCCGCAGGAGGGCTGGCTGAGCGACGGCCGCCAGGTGCTGCACTTCAGACCACGGCGTTACGACCGTTGGAGTCAGAGCCTGGAGGTGACCTTCGGGGAGGTGATGGCCGGCGGTGAGCCGCCACTGCTCAAGAAGCGCAGGGAGCTGACGCGTGAGCAGGCGATCAAGCTCTGGGCCCAGAAGCGCCAGCAGGGCTGGCAGCCTTGCGCGCCCCAGTGGCTGCCGCCAGTGCCGCTGTCGCCGGGCTGAGCAGAATCGAGGCCATGGAGCTCCATGCAGACCTCAGCCAGCGCGCAGTGCTCGACAGCAACGCCCTGGACTGGACCCCATCGCCAATGGCAGGGGTGGAGCGGCGGATGCTGGATCGCCGCGGCGAGGAAGTGGCCCGGGCCACCTCACTCGTGCGCTACGCCCCCGGCAGTCGCTTTGAGCGCCACAGCCATGGCGGCGGCGAGGAGATCCTGGTGCTGGATGGCACCTTCTCCGATGAGCAGGGCGACTACCCAGCCGGCACCTACCTGCGCAATCCGGTTGGCTCCAGCCATGCTCCCTTCAGTGAGGCGGGCTGCACGATCCTGGTGAAGCTCCACCAGATGCACCAGGCCGATCAGCAACGGCAGGTGATCGACACCACCAACGCCGTCTGGGTGCCCGGTCTGGTGAGTGGGCTGGAGGTGCTTCCCCTGCACGGCTTTGGCTCGGAGCACATGGCCCTGGTGCGGTGGGCACCGGGCACGGTGTTCCAGCCCCATGGACACCCCGGCGGCGAGGAGATCTTCGTGCTGGAGGGCGTGTTTCAGGACGAGCACGGCACCTACCCGGCCGGCAGCTGGCTGCGCAGTCCGCCCGGCAGCGTGCACCGGCCCTGGAGTGAGGCGGGCTGCACGATCTGGGTCAAGACCGGCCACCTGCCGGCAACGCTGGGGCCCGATGGCTCAGAAGAGGGAATCCAGAGTCTCCAGGAAGGCTGATTCTTCTGGGCTCGTTTCCAGGGAAAGCAAGGCCTTTGCAGTGTCGGAAGCGGTCATAACGAGCGATTCAGTAGACGTATCAAAGGCTTGGCACTGTGCCCCGGATGGCATGGGCCCGCCCTGTCAGGCTGATCGAGCCGCTGCCGGATGGCTGGAGGCGGGCTTGCAGCAGCTCACGGAAGCGGGTGTGTTCCTCCTCGCTCATAGCCGCGAGGGCCTGACCGGCGCTCGGCCCCCCGAGGACCGTGTTCCAGAGGTCGTCGAAGTCGGTGTAAGTGCGTTCTACCGTGATCACTCTGGTGTAGATGTCGCCCAGGCCGGCGGTGACCCAGAGATCGCTCAGCGCTTCAAGGCGGGAGGAGCTGACACTGGGCGGCAGGGGAATGGCCTTGCCGACAGCGCCCAGGGTTTCATTCACGCTCTGATACGGGAAGCCCCCACCCTCCATGTCCCAGGCATAGGCGGCCACGGTTCCACCGGGGGCCACGACCCGTGCCATTTCAGCGACACCCTGTACCGGTTCCGGCACGAAGAAGATCACCAACGGCATGACCGCAAGATCAAATGCCTCGTCTGGAAACGGCAGGTCCATGGCGTCGGCGTTCACAAAGTCCACGCTCTGCAGCAGTGGATGCTGCCGGGCATAGGCGAGTTGCGCCTCCGATGGGTCGATGCCAACGAGCGCGAGCGGTTTGTTCTGCTCGGCGATCAGTTGCGTGAAGGCACCATTCCCACAGCCCACATCCAGCCAGCGCTGGCCCTCGTTCGGGGCGATCCAGTCGAGAAATTCCTTGCCGACGAGGCGACTCCAGACCCCCATGAAGCGGTCATAGCCGGCCCCATCGGTGAAACGGATGGGTTCACTGGTCATGGCCATCGGATTCCAAGGGGTTCAGGGCTGCGGTTCGCTCACGCTGGCACTTCGAGGTCGCTGCCGGTGCCTCACCTTGCCAAGGCCAGGCTGACAGCCATCGGTTGGGTGAGAGCGCCTGGTCCGGCTGGGTGGCCTGGCCTGAGCGCGGTGAACTACAACAAGACCCGGAGCACTGGCCGCGGGCATTTACCTGCTAAGCCGTAGTGCCGCTCAAAGGGGATCGGGCGTAGCTGTACGGTCGGTTGATTGAAAGACTTCCCTTTTACGGCTTGAATCAGCTTGGATTCAACCATGCGAACCAAGCAGTTTCAGTGCCGCCAGCACTAACACGAAGGCGAGTATTCGACGGATCAATGCCACGGGCCAATGACGACTACCCAGCCTTGAGCCCAAGCTGCCGCCAATCACTACCGCCGCGATCCATCCGAACAGCGAGGTGTTCAGAACTGCTGTGAGAGCAGTCGGGCGATTCCAGGTAAGGCCTGCCAGGCCAGACAAGGAGTTAATCAGGATAAACAGTATCGAAGTTGCTGCAGCCTGGCGGGTATCGCACCACTTGGCCAGCAGGAGAAGTGGCGTAAGGAAAACACCTCCACCTGTGCCGGTAAGACCAGCCAATAGACCGAGGATGCCACCGCTGGTCACAAGAACTGAACGACTGGGTTGACGCAGGCTTGCCGGGTCCTTACTCACAGTACCCAACCGCCATGCCGTGAAAACCAGGACAATTCCCATCAAACGCTGAAACCATATCCCGGGCAGGTTGAGCCAGCCGCCAAGGAATGATGCCGGAATTGCCAATAGATAGACTGGCCAGATAATTCGCCAGGGCAAATGGCCCGCCCTCAGAAAATTCCAACAGCCAATGCTTGCCACCACTATATTCAGGATCAGGGCGACAGGTTTAATCGTCTCCGGAAGTAGACCGCATAATGTCATCAGAGCGATATAGCCCGATGCTCCGGCATGCCCCACCACTGCGTAGAGGAAGGCCACTACTGCGAAGCCTGCTGAGAGCGCAAGGTTCAGCACAACGTCATTGCTGGTGCAGAAGCAAAGTCGTGCCCGTATCTCAGCACCTGATCAGGGCCCGTTGAAAAAAGCCAGGCTTGTGCCAGGCAGGCAGCATTTTCGGTCATGTGCCCTCTGGCTAGGAATGAATGGGCCAGTCAGGCGGCCCCTTGCAATGAAGCGCAGCGCACGTTTCACGGGGAAGCCCATGTCTGCGCAATCAGCCCCAGCCGTTGGCCAGGCGTGCCGCCTCCTGCGCGGCCGTGATGCAGCGCTGGGCGCGGCGTTTGGCATCGTCCTGTCCCTGGGCCCGCAGCACATAGGCCTCCATGGCCTCCGGGGTCTCGATCAGAGCAAGCAGGCCAGAGGTTCGTGCAGGTAAGGAGCCATCGGCGAGTAGGCGGCTCACCAGGCCGTGGTCCCACAGTTGCTCCCCCGTGGAACCGGGAGCGAACAGCTCCTGGCGCAGCATGGCCAGCAGCGACTGCTTGAGGGCATCGAGCTGACCGGGCCGCAGCCGGCGGCTGTTGGGCAGGCCCCCCGCAGGACCGGCCGGGATCGCGGTGGGGATCGCAGCGGCGCGATTGGGGGTGTGCTCCACGCTCCAGCTCAGGCCGGTGCCCGGCAGCCCCACGGTGGTGCGGGGCCCACCGCTGCGATTCACCGGGATGTTGAACGAGGCCCCGCGGCCACCGACGGAGATCGAGCTCAGTCCCCCGCTGGAGAAGTTGAACCTCAGCGGGCCCAGGCGGGCGGAACGGCGGAGACGGAAGCCCATGGCAATCAGCGGGTTGGCTCGCAGGAATGGCTCGAGCAGGGTTCAGGTTGCCGCGTGGATGCAGCCGTCCGCAAATCCATGCGCCCAGCGCATAGAACCGCCGGTGCTGCAGCCTCTCCGAGGAGTAGAGGGGCGCCTAAGAAGCATTGCACTGACTTGGTTTCTGGTGGTACGGGAACAGGTACTCCAGCGGGCCACCACCACCTGAAAAAGGGCGTACTTTGAAGTTGAGGGGAGGCCCGGGAGCCAACCCGACCCTCGCCCTCCAACAGAGTCCGGCCGTGGAGCACCCGAGCCGGTGCTCACAGCGGAGGTGCGCCAACGATGCGACACACACAAGGTGAACTCGGTGACGCGGCGCGAGCGTCATCCCGTAGTTGCAGAGAGCGATACGCCAGCTCTGTTTCCCGCGTGTTGAAACCCCGGGCTGTAGTACCCGAGCTGGGATCACAACCGAGAAGGTCAAGCCCCGAGCGTCTCTTCTCCCAGACGTGATCCCCATTCCTTCCCTGCCAGGCCCAAGACAGGTGATGCGTGAAGCCACAGACACCCGACCGGCAGTCCTTGGTGTGAGGAGGTGACCGCCGCAACCGGTGCCAAGGCGCCCCCCACGGGGCGCCTTCTTTGTTGGGGTGTCAATCAACAGGCCTATGTCATCCCATCAACTCGAAAATAGCCAAGGATCATCTCCGGGTTGCGGATGGCGATCTGCACATGCGTTCTGTCACGAAAGCCTGCGCCCGGATAAACCAACTCGCCTTCTTCAAACACTCCATAGACGGTGTCGTACGCATCCATGCTTTTGTTCTCACGGATCTTGTGCACCATCTGGATCACGGCACAGTCCAGCTGACGCTTCATGAAGATGCCGTTTTCTCGAACAGAATTCACGGGCAGTGGTGTGCCTGCTGCTGCGGAAATGCCAAGGGTGGCCTCATAGGCAAGGGCCAATTCATTCATCACTCCGTAGTCGGTCAGATTGAGGCAGTTGCCCGGGTAGGCAAAAGCGCCGATCACCGATGGGGAGGATCTACGGAGATTGGCCCAGGACAAAGCCCGCTCTGGGCTGTCAACCCAGAAGTAGATGCCGTTGCCGAGCCAGTCGTAATCATTTTCGCTGGGCTGAAGTGTTGCCTGTCCACTCAGAACGGATTCAGCAACATCCTTGTCGCAGCCATGAAACAGCACCAAGGGGCCCAGACTGTTCTTAGGCCGACCGGGCATCCTGACTGCGGTACGGAGGGGTGAGCTGGCCATCAGCGTCGATCAGGCCAGCATCCATCAAGAATTGACGGGCCAGAGCAGGGTCGCGCAACTCCTCCAGGAGCGCATCGATCTGCTCACGCCGCAGCGGCCCAGAGGCTGGGGTGGAGGGAGGCCTGCTTGGGGTGGAGAGCGTCATGCGATGGAGAGGGTCCAGTGCTGGACACTGCCAGGCGAGCGGGGGTGGTGGACTCGTTGGCTGATTTCTGACGATAGATGGATGCCAGGGCGGCGGTCTGTGAGTTCCGCAACCTTCATCATTACTGCGCGGGCGCTGGCCCGTTGCCTGCAGATCACTCCTCAGGCTCCGGGCTGAGGGGCGGCAGCCGCCGCTCCACCTGCAGAAACACCAGCCAGGCCACACCGGCACTGATGCCTCCGGTCCAGTCGTTGCGCAGCAGCTCCACCACTGCCACCGTGCTGGCGCCGATGCGCAGGCCGCGCAGCAGGAAGCGGCCCAGCTTCGCCAGCGACTCCCGGTTCACCGTCATCAACTGGGACCAGCGCAGAGGAGCTTCAGGTTGGCGGAGCAGCCGGCGGCAGCAACCGCTCGATCGCTTCCGGGGCCACGCCCACCTGCTGAGCGATCAGCAGCACCAGTTGCTCCAAACGAACAAGGCGCTGCTCCAGGGCCTGGAGCTCAGCGGTGCCGGCCTTGCCGCGCGTATCTCCCGTGCCCTTCCCACCTGAAGGGGTTTTGGTCTTGGGAGGGGGCAGCAAGGACAGAGGCGGCGGGCCGTTGGGATCCGCCAGCAGCAGCCCCACCATCACGTCCTTCCGGGCGCGCTTGGCCACCTTGATCCCCCTTTGTGCGCAGAGCTCCTGGAGGACATCGCCTTTCAGTGCCAGCAGCTGGGCTTCCGTGGCGGGAGGGCCGCCCTCGGGCGGGATCAAGGCGCGGGGTTCCTCGACGGCGGCGGCGCCATCACCCAGCTCCTCCGCCAGGCCGCGATAGAGCCGGGCATCGGCCTGGGCCAGCTCACGCAGGGCGGAGCGCATGGTGTCGGCAATCTCACCCATGGTCATCGGCTCCTTTGGTTTGATCCTGGGGCTGCGGCTGGGGCAGGGGCTGCTGAGGTGGCTGCAGCTGAGCGTCTGTGGGCTCGGCCGGCTGCTGGGGCTGATTCCCGTTCGTGCTGACGTCGATGGGCCCCGGCACACCGTCCCCGGGCGGCGGGGTTGTCGCGATTGCGGGTCCATGGCCGTTGCCGCCTGGTGGCAGTGGCGGCGTGCCCAGCAGATCTTTCGATTTGTCGATCAGCTGCTGCTGCTTCTGCTTGAGATCGCCGAGGCGATCCTTGGTGCGGCCCCAGCGATTGATGAAATGAATCACGGCCCGCATCAGATCACCGAGATAGCCGCCGCCTTGAAAGGTATGGCGACCTTTCTTGTAGCGGCTAAAGCCATTCACCAGATCATCACCGGCATCTTCGATGTCACCGGCAATGGCCGTCACGATCTCCAGGAGCTCATAGAGTTCCTTGCGATGGGGCAGATCACGGCTGGCCAGGGCCGTGATTCGCTCCTTGAGGAGGGCTGTTTCATCCTTGGCCTTGTTGGCCAGGCGCCGGTGCTGGGCGCGGCTGCGCATCAGGCTGGAGTAGCAATTCCTCAGCTCCAGGTAGGTGCTGTTGAGCACCTCACGTTCCAGTGGTTCCGGATCTGGTGGGAAATCAGAGGTTGGGGGCAGGAAGACCATGCCAGGCAGCACATCGGCTTCCATCTTCTGAATGCAGCTGCAAGGTGCGGCGATTCACCGGAGGCTGGATCTATTCGTGTGGTGAATAGTTCCGGCATCACCCCGCGTGACGACTGAGGCGAGAGGGGTGCTGAAAAAGCTGCAGATCCGCAGCAATCTTCATAATCTCGCCGGAATCGTCCGAACAAAGCGGAATCAGTCCGCCCAAGGCCGACTGATTCCGCTGCTCTTTCGCAGGAGAACTGATCCGAAACGGGGTTAGCGGGCTGAGGCTGTGCTCGCTGACACCTGCTCCCCTCTCGCCATGCCCCAGATCGACCTGCTCCTGGCTGCTGAGCTGCTGGTGGTGCTGCTGCTCATGGCCACCATGGACGCACCCTCCCCTCGGGCGAGGGCGGCAGAGCCACCGGTGCAGGAGCCAGAGCCGCCCGTGCATTGGTCTGCCGAGACCGACCTGCATGCTCAACGCATCCTGCGGCTGGAGAGCCGCCGGACCGCAGGCCCGGCTCCTCTGCGCTGAGGTCTGCAGCGATGACGCTCCTTAGGATCGGTTGGCTATCTGGTGCTGGTCAGGAGGGTTTTGGGATGCTCGGCGGTGCAGACCAGAAAGCCCTCTTTGATTACTGGCACGACCGGGTGCGGCTGACCAACCTCAACCGCCTGGGGGCTCGCGAGCATGTCACCACCCAGGAGCTGCGGCATGAGTGCACCAACTACGACGAACTGCGGCGGCTGAAAGCTGTTCAGGAACTCGATGAACTGGAGCGCTGCCGCGTCATCGCGATCATCAAATACGAGTGCACCGCCAAGGTGCTGCAGCGCCGCACAGGGCTGTTGCGTGACTACGCCCGCCAATGTGAAGAACAGGCCCTCGATCACCGCCAGAAGGAGAGAGGGTTGCTGGCCCTCATCACCAAGCTCAAAGACATCCTTAAGAGTTTGCGGAAAAACCGTCTAAGCAGTCGTGTTTTCCCATCTCCGAGCTGATTTCTCGGTGATTTCGTCAGATGGGTTCAGTTCGAGCGCTCAGACAGCCCGATTTCGCCGCATTTTGACTGTTTT
>NZ_JAGQCD010000021.1 GCF_024345975.1 Cyanobium sp. Cruz-8D1
GCCACTTCAACAGGCAGAAGCAGCAGGAGGTGATGGCAACGGGATAGGGGGGCCAGGCTCCCACGGCTAGATGGGAAGCCATCCGTAGCTAATCGCCTTGTCCTTGTATGATTTGTACCCTAAAATCCGCACAAGCCGGCTCACACAAAGTGCCGGGCTGAGGTGGATGGCGTGAGCGCAGGCATTATGCGCAACAGGCTCCTAGCGCCCCGGTTGCAGGAGGCAATCGTTGCCCGGCTGGGCTGGAGCAGCCTGCGCCCGGTGCAGGAGCAGGCCGGCGAGGCGCTGCTGGCTGGTGCCAACGCGGTGATCCTGGCGCCGACGGCCGGCGGCAAGACCGAAGCCTCCATGTTCCCCACCATCTCCCAAATGGTGGAGTCGGCCCCTGATGGCGTTGGCGCCCTCTACATCGCGCCGATCAAGGCCCTGCTCAACAACCAAGCCGAGCGCCTTGGCCTCTACACCGAAATGGTGGGCCTGCGCCGCTTCGTGTGGCATGGCGACACCGACGACTCCTCCCGCCGCAAGTTCCTCAAGGAGCCGGCCGAGCTGTTGATGACCACCCCCGAATCCCTGGAGGTGATGCTCGTCTCCCAGCGGGTGGACGAAGCCAAGCTGTTCGGTGATCTGCGGATTGTTGTGATCGACGAGGTGCATGCCCTCGCTGGCTCGGACCGGGGTGCGCACCTGATGAGCGTGCTGGAGCGCATCGCCCGGCTGTCACGCCATGACCTGCAACGAGTTGGCCTCAGCGCCACGGTCGGCAATCCTGCTGCGATCCTCATCTGGTTGCAGGGTTCCTCTCAGCGGCCGGGTCAGGTTGTAGATCCACCGAAACCTGCGAGCCGCCGCCAACTGCTGGTGGTTCACCGGCCGGAGCTGCGGTTGCTCGCCCACGATGCTGCCCGGATGGCCCAGGGCCAGAAGAGCCTGTTCTTCTGCCAATCCCGCGCCATCACAGAGAAGGTGGCCGAAACCATGCGGCGGGCTGGCACCACCGTGTTCGTGCACCACAGCGCTGTCTCCAAGGAGGAGCGCCTCCTCGCCGAGGAGGCTTTTCATCGGAGCACGGCGGATGGCAGTGGTGCTTGCATCGTCTGCACCTCCACCCTCGAGCTGGGTATCGATGTGGGTGATCTCGATCTGGTGCTCCAGGCCGATGCCCCGGACACGGTGAGCTCGTTTTTGCAGCGCATGGGCCGCA
Organism: Cyanobium sp. Cruz-8D1; assembly: GCF_024345975.1. Classification (GTDB taxonomy): domain Bacteria; phylum Cyanobacteriota; class Cyanobacteriia; order PCC-6307; family Cyanobiaceae; genus Cyanobium. Next base: position 1,205 of record NZ_JAGQCD010000021.1, read on the forward strand.
CCGGCCGGCGTGATGGCCAGGCTGCCAACACCACTTTTTTCTGTGAATCCAGCGAGAGCGTGCTGCAGGCCACGGCGTTGATCGAGCTGGCCAAGCAGGGATGGGTAGAGGACGTGCCGATTCAGGGCCGCTGCTGGCCTGTGCTCATCCACCAGCTGCTCACCATGGCCTTGGCCGGTGGTGGCATAACAGCAGAAGACGCCTGGAACCACCTCTCCAAGGTGCCGGACTTCGCCGGAATCAGCCGACCAGAGTATGAACGCCTCATCCGCTGGCTGCTCGCTGATGGCGGGCTGCGGGAGGCCTCAGGCCAGCTGGTGATCGGTCCCAAAGCGGAGAAGCGCTTTGGCCGCAAGAACTTCATGGAGCTGTTTGCGGTGTTCACCAGCCCGGTCAGCTACACGGTCGTGACGGCCGCAGGGCAGCCCCTCGGTTCGCTGCAGCAGGAGTTCGTCGATCGCCTGGTCGATGGGGTCAGCAGCTTTCTGCTCGGCGGCCGGGGCTGGGTGGTGCAGCGCATCCAGCACGATGACCGCCGCGTGTTTGTGGATCCCGCTCCACGCGGCAAGCAGCCCACCTGGGGTGGCTACATCCCCCAATTCCTCGGCCTGGAGGTGTGCCAGAAGATGCGCGACATCTTGCTCTCCTCAACAGCCTTCCCCTATCTCGATACGCAAGCCGCGGCTGTCCTCGAGGAGAAGCGAGAGGTGATCCAGCCGCTCTTTCAGTCCGGCCGCGGCGGCATCGAGGTGAAAGATGGCGAACTCCGCTGGTGGACCTTCGCTGGCGGCAAGATCAACGCCACGCTGCGCTATGGCCTTGAAGCTGTCGGCGGTGACTGGAAAATCACCACCGACAACATCCTCGTCAAGGCCAAGGGTGAAGGCATAACGCCCGAGCGGTTTCACGATGCGATCCAGCGGCTGGCCTTACCTGATATCTGGGACGACGCCAAGCTCTGGAAAGATGTCGCTGAATCACTCCCTAACTACAGGCTCAGCAAGTTTCAGGACCTGATGCCGGAGTGGGTGGAGCAGGAAGTCATTTCTAAGTATCTGTTATCAGTAAAGCGAACCCAAGGATGGATAGCCGTAACGGAAATTGCCTAGAGCTAGGCAAATCGATTATCAATTCAAGTTATTTACATACTTCGGCCTCCCCTAAGGCAGTTGCTTGAAATAGGCAATAGCGATAAATTGGCATGGCTATTATGGCGGCTAAAATACAACAGGCAATGCTAGAGCTGAAAGTCAAGCAAGCATTTCTTTTCGTTGCTCTTGAGAACTTCTCCGTCAAAGCTTAGCAGGCAAGGGGCTTGAACAATTCCTGCCTCTATGATTGCGGTAAGCATCACCGAGAACCCAATCGCAATGCTCAGCCATTGGACCTGCAGCAATTGACAATGACGCAGGTCAGCTTGCCTTGTCTTTGCCAAAGTTGAGATGGCAAGCGGTTCCACAATATACTGCTGATAGGGATCCTTGCTCAGCTCTCCAGTGTTGCACAGTGAGTCAAGAATATACTCAGTCTTTAGCTTAATCGAGTCGACATCTGGGTGACTAGCCCAGTAGATCGAATACTTCCTCGTTAAAAGATCGTGCACATGAAAGCGAGTTCGATTAAATGCGTATTGCGCAATCACATACTCAAGCAGCTTGTCCCTGTCGGCTTCCTCCAATGTCTTAAGCTGAAATAGCTTCTTTCGTACAAAAGATACGACCTGCCTAAACAAGGCAATGCCGTAGGGGAACATAGTAAGCCGTTTTAGATAATAATCAATAATGCCATTAATGATGATATCGTGAATTCCCCAATATTGAACAAACTGAATTCTTCTGCCTTTTAGTCTGGCGATGCTCATCTTGGAGTCACCCGAGTATTGCTGCGCAGCCTTGTCCCACGCTTTGCCTTTAATGACAAGGCCTTGGCATGAAAGCACGAGGAAGCAAGGCTCTCTATTTTCGAGAATATGAACGCGCTGGCAATTCACATGACGAGCATCGTCTCCCGATCTTGGAATACTGCCAACACACAATCGCTCGGTTGCCCTAGCAAGCGCTGCCTTGGCCAGTAGAAGCCCTACACGAAACTTGAGCCTGTCAAGCCTCTTTAGCTGCCTTCTCATAGAACGCTTGATTTTTTCACTGAAAAGTGTTTTTGCAGGATACTTTTGGATCATCAGTAAAACAGCAGTTTCTTCTATTCGGCAGATTTATCCTATTTATTGTCTGCGCTGCTGCTTTGTATCGTGCTTCCTTGCAACCGTAGCGCCTCCTCGTATTCAGCACCGATCCCCAGCCCTGAGTCCTCATCTGGGGTCAATCGCTACCGCTGCGCGGGCCTTCGGCTACATGCCCACGTGGATCAGGCAGGCCAGGGCCAGGTCGCTTCAGCTGCCGAGCAGTGTCTTGATGCTGCGGGAGGTGCCGGGCTCATTGATCTGCAGCCCACCCTGACCGACGGGCGCCACCTCGCTGGGCAGCGCCATGAAGCGCTGCTGATCCATTCCCTCAACAGCTGCAGGGCTTGGAGGCAGGCGCCCAAAGCTCTGTCACTCCCCCCCGCCATGCCTTTGCCAGCTCGTACTTCCTCGCTAAGTCGATCCCGGCGCCCTGCCCCGGCAGCAGCTGCTGCGCACCCACATAGAGGATGCAGCAGGCCACCTGTAGGACTGAGATGGTGGTGCATCCCTCGTACCGCTGCAGTTGGTGCTTCTGGTTGGGGTTGTTCTGGCCACATCGGATTAGAAGAACGGAACTCCGCAGTGACCCATGAAGCGGCTTTTCAATTCACTTAAAAGTCATTCATAGAGGAGAAAAGAGAGAGTTAGACTGTCAAAGTCAAGCCGATCACTGTACACATATTCGGCGGCGGTGAGATCATCCAGATATGCAACCTGGCCCTCAACTGAGGTAAATCTACCATTCGGCTGTATCAGTGCGAGCCAGGCATCTAGCTGTTCATACGGGGTGGGACTGCCTGGAAGTCCATCATCTTTTTGGATGAAATGAAAGAACAGCTCGACCTGCTCATCTCCCCATGAGGGGCTAGCCTGGACACGTATTTCACGCAGCTGGCGAAGGGCTTCTCCTTCAGAAGAGTTCTTCTTGTACTTGTCCGAGAGGCGTGCGAGGAGAGGCTTTGCCATTACCACAAAGTCATCCGGAAAGGCAAAGCGTGAGCGCTTACGTTTCAATGCATCAGAAAAGTGGCGTACATCTTCATCCGTCAGACAGCCACGAACTCGCTGATACTGAAGAAAAAATGGCTTTTCTATGACCATCACGCGGTCGAGATCCACAACTAGACCTTTCTCTTGAAGCCCACGTAAATAAGCAAAACGTGGCCGCTTGCCGCATTCGACTGAGCGGACATCACCAACGGAGACCAATGGTGAAACTTCAAGAAAAGGTCTCTGCTGAAATGGACGCACGATGTCGCAAGTCTGAGTCACGATAGCCAATCCGTCTACCTGCTCTTCAACAATGTCGCCATCTACATCGTTCTCTGCTATAAGCTGCTTTGCCGATGGCGTGATGGGCATTGTGTCACAAAATCGCCAAGCGAACCAGAACTCCCCAAGTACACAATCTCCCTGCTGCCAATCATCGAGAGAATCGTCGGCTCCCTCCAGGCGAGGATCTGGTTCAGAGGATTTGTCCACGCTTCACTTTCCTCGCCTTGGCAACTCTGACCCGTCCTGAAGAAGAGATGGGTGTGTCGTCTATTTCAGCATCAAAACCTGTCAGCGAGGGTGGCATTTTATCCTTGATTTGAACAGGGTTGGCTTGGGGCGGCCGCCGGCGATGCGTTTTCACTACACCAAGCTGATCTCGCACCTCCTCATATTTATCCTGAATGAGCAATTCGAATGGTGAGCGATCACCATTTTCAAGAGGCTCGAGCAAGAGCGTACGGTTGGCACGAGCTGACCCCCTGTCAATCGTACGGATTAAAGTTAGTAGGTGATACAACTTTTCTTTATTCTTTTCTGACAGCGGCTTCCCGCTTGCCCAGAAATGCAAGGAGCGGCGCTGAACACCAAACAACCTGCTCAGCTGATCCCAAGACAGCCCTGTTTTGAATCGCAGCTCGTGAATGGCTTTGCTCGTGGGGAGATCCAGGTCTTGGTCAACACTCAGGCACCCGCCAGAAGAGGTATGCTCTGATGAATAGAGCCTGATCAGGAAATCCAGAAGATCACCGCTATAGGGATAGGATCCGGTACCGAACCCTCGGGTTACAACGTCGGCCTGCCCAAACACCTGGGACAGCCCAGAGCCTGTGGACTGCGAGTGACTCACTCCACGCGACTGCAAAGAGATCATTGTTGCTCACCTCCATAGAATGCCAGGAAATCATCGGTCACCACCCAGCGGAAAAAAGTGTAGATACGCTCGGAAAATAACTGTGCACGGTTGATTATAGCTTCCACGTCAACATTAATTGACGTATGATCAAGTGTTGACATGTCAAGATCAAGGATCCAGCTTGGTGAGTCCAAGGCTGGAATGATCAACGGGTCTAGGCCAACGTTCTTGGCTAGCTGCCCCCATCGAGCGACTAGGGTGGCATGAGGGAGATTAAATTTATTTTCAGTAATACTAAAATCTTGTTGATTGAACTGAGGCAATCCAGCAATGCCGCATATTTCATCTCTGACCAGTGATCTAATTTGATGCACGGCTTCCCCGCTAATCCGGTCGACATAGCGAACACCTAAGCGGTCGACTACGGCAGGGTTGACATGCTCAATGAGTGCAGAAACAGCCTCGCGCAAACGAGCAAGAAAGTCGGCTCGACTAGTATAAGAACTCGTCTCAATAGCCAGAAATGTTTGAGCCAGGGAAACCGTCCATGTGCTCTCAAGGTTGGCAAATCTCCACACCTTCTCTGTTTTGGTGGAAATTGAACCAGAAGACTCAAAGTTTATTTGTTGTACTTTACCGTGCGTCAACAAGGGGTACTTCGACAAGATCTCCTGCTGAAAGGGCGCCACGAACTCATCCGTGGCGACAGCGAGAACTTCCGAGAAGCGAATCTGGGCGATCACGCATACCAACGGGGCTCGCTCCAGCGCCACCTCCTCGGGGGGTGGGTCCGTGAGGGGATCATTGAAAGCAACCATGGGGTGCCTGGGCCGGGAGCATGCTGGGCTGAGCGCCCAAGTGTGAAGTGGACTGTGAAGCTAGCCTGGCAGGCCTGGCACCAGAGGCAAGAGGTTGTGAGCCCTTGACACATTCACTTCATCCGCATCGGCCGACCTGATCCTGAAGACCCCTTGCATCAGAAACCTGACCAGCCTGCGGGGTGGTCGGCAGGTTCCACGAGGCTGCAAGCATGGATTGCACTTCTGCCTGTAGCACGGTTTCCCTTGCCTTGCTCGGCCTGGCTCGGGACGCCATTGGTGCTCAGTAGTCCTCGGGAAAAAGCAGCGTGGTGATCGGGCCGCCACCCTCGCCGCGCAGGTCTTGGGTGATCACCCAGATGGTGCCGTGCCCCGGGGTGTCGTAGCTGGAGAACAGGCGCCCTTCTGCGTGACTGTGGTCTGAGTTATTGGCCGCCTTGTCCTCGGCATCGAGGTTGCCCCAATCGCGGGCGGCATGCCGATCAAGCAGGCTGATGATCACCTCATGGGATACGGCAGCGGCGACAGCGGCCGTGGCGACGACCTTGCCGAGGGAGTGGCGCATGGTGTAAAGAAGTCGAAGGTGACGCAGGGGCCAAGGTCATGGCCCCATCAGGTGGACTGAAGTCTGACCAGCTCAGCTGGCCTGGGCTGCAGCGCCAGTAACCATGGTGAGATTCCCGCCGTCGGTGTGCTGCACCAGAAAGGCCTCGATCCAGTCGTGATGCCTGCGCTGGCAGATCCGATCAGCGATCGTGTGGTCCTCGGGGGGCACCTGGAACCGCTTGCGGAAGGCCTTGGTGAACCCCTCCAGGACTGGCCGGGGGAGAGCCCTGATCGTGTCGCACAGCTGGTGGATGGTGGCTGGATCGAGGGGCGCTAGGCCTGGATCAGGAGACGGTGCTGATCCTTCTTCAATGGGTGGCTCAGTTTTCGATGTCGCCGCCACCTCGTGTTCCTGGGCACGCAGAGGCCTGGACGCCGGTTGAGCCACCACCCGCAGTTGAGTGGGCCTGACACTGCTTGGCGACCTGGAACTGGGCCGCTCCCCCGTCTCCACTGCCCCGGTGACCTCCCGCTGCTGCTTGTCATACAGCGCCAGCCCGAACGGGTTGCCGAAGGTCATCAGCGCGCGCTTCATGGCGTCGGTCTCGGCTTCCTTGAGGGCCGATTCATGGGCCTGACCAAGATCCACGTCGATGCCGTGGCCGGCGCCGCTGCCCTCGCGGATCAGGGTCGGCTGGCCGGCGGTGCTGACACTGATACGCACTCGGGCGGTGTAGGTGACACCCCAGCCGGGTTTCTGCTCCCGCCCGATGGTGCGTTCGCTCTGGTTGACGCAGCGGAGAGCAACGGTTTCCCGCTGCCAGCCGTCAAAGCCAAAGATGCGGTTTGCTTCCGCGATCACCTGCCAGCCCTCCAGGTAGCTCACCTGGCTGCGGCCCTGCTCCCGCTGGCGCACCTTGGCGCGATCCAGAGGGGCGGAGAGGGCAGTGATCTGCTCGGCGGAGAAGGTGCAGGTCATGACGGTGCTCAGGCGTGAGGAGGGATGTGGTTTGGAGAAGCGGGCCCGCCACTGCAGTGGGCCATGTCGAGGGGGCCTCTGCCCCCCGTCAGTGGATGCGCCAAGAGCGGCGGGAGAGGAGCTGGGTTCCGGTGATCTGGCGGCCAGCCTTGAGGGCCTCCTTGATGGCGTTCTTGTCCGGTTTGGTGGTGGTGGTGACGGTGAGCCACTCGCGATCGAGGGCCTCCTCGTCGTCGATCACCACGGTCTGGGACTTGCGGCTTGTGAGCTCGTGATCGGGGAACGAGAAGCGGGTGGCCGCCGGCTGCAGCTGGGTGAGGACAAAGATCAGCGATTCCTCCAGGGCATCAGCCCGGCCGGCATCACTACGGGCAAGATCGGCAAGCCGCTTGGCTTGCTGCTGGCGGTAGGCGGCCTGACCGCGCAGGTGCTCGATCACCCAGCAGGTGGCATCGGCCTTGGCGGCCAGGGCGGCTTTGTTGCCCTCCTCTGCCAAAAGAGCAGCCTCCAGCTCAGCCAGAGCTGAGGCGTGCTGCTCAGGATCATCGGCTTCCAGCTGCTCGGCCAGCTGGCCGATGGCGGTGGTGAGCTCCTGGGCCTCGATGCCCAGCTGCCATAGGGAACCAGATCGACGCAGGGAACAGGCAGGACCTTTTGCCGAGGGGGCTGCCGCTGGGGCATCGGCTGGAGCTGCGGAAATGGGGGTGAGAACGGCCATGACGGCGAGAAGAAGAGAAGAGGAACAGGGCGCGCCAGCAGGCGCAGAAGGCTTCAAGGGACGAGGGAGGCGCGTGGCTGCTGGACCTCCGCCACGGAGATCGGCACCGGCGAGCGGGAAGCCATACGCCGCGCCTGCTGCACGAGCGAGGCTGTGCCGGCACCACCGGGGAAGGCCACCACCAGCACCGAGGCGATCGACCCCGGCGATGTATGGGCCAAGGCCCGGGCGATGGCCTGCTCCAGCAGCTCGCGATTGCGGATCGGCCCGGCGGCGCGGCCATGGCGGCCCCACTCGGCCGGCATCACAAGAGAGCACCAGCCCAGCTGATGGGCGGCACGGGCAATGGCGGCATCGGCGCCCCGAGCACCGCCATGGAGCAGCAGATGGACAAGCCGCCCGCCGCTGCGGGCCAGCAGCTCGGCGGCAACCCGCTGATGGGACCAGGCCAGATCACGGCCGCCACCGGCCGCGATCACCAACGAACGAGCAGGGCCAGAACTTGGCTCGAATGAATGACAAACAACCATGAAATCAGCTGCCTTGAGGGACAACTGATCGGGGCATCATGCCGCTGATGAGAGTGCGGCAGTGATAGCGAGATCAGGGGATGAAGTTGCCGCAGGCGATGGGCTCGGGGCCTTTGGCGCGATCCTTATTCTACCAGTACAGATGCACCTTTGACACAAGCAGACCGCTTGCAGGCCAGTGGATCTTGGCAATCACAGGACACCAAGACCGAGCCCATACCAGCCCTGGCTGAGCAACCAGCAACCCTCCAAATTCAGCACCCAGGCAGCAGCGAATGGCCGCGCAGCCGCGCGCAGCAAGACCTGCAATCAGAGCCCCTTGATTCATCCCTCGCTCGCCGAATCACCACGGGCACCGCAGCCGCGGGCATGCCCTTCCGCCTCATACCCCCACCACGGCCCCAGCGCGGAGGGCAGCGGCGGCTGTCTGACGTCAGCCACGGCCCAGCCGTGGCAAGTTCAGGACGGCCGCCGCTGACCGGAGCAGCTCGCCAGCGCAGCCAGGTGTCAACGGCCTGCCGAGGGTGATGGCAAGAGCTCTGTGGACAGAGTGTCAGAAACTCACGTAGTCTTCTGACACAACAGAGCACAACAAGGCCCACAGAGCCGCCATGTCAGTACTGAGCGAGCAGATCCTGGAAGCCGCGGGCAAGCGCCCGGATGGATCCCTGCTGGCTGCCAAGCAGTTCCTGGCGCTGGCCAACCGCGCTGCGGTGGACCAGGCCCTGAGGCGCCTGGCCGCTCGCGGCAAGCTCGTGAAAATCACCCGCGGCCGCTACGCCCTGCCCATCACCAGTCGCTTTGGCATCAGGCCTCCGGCGCCGGAGGTGGTGATCGCTCAGCTCAACCAGGAGGGTGCCCAGCAGCTGGTGAGTAGCGGTGCCGCCGCGGCCAATGCCCTTGGCCTCACCACCCAGATGCCGGTGCAGCAGACCTTCCTGGCCCGCACCCGCAGCCAGAAGCGCTACGTCTTCGGGAAGCAGCAGGTCACGATCCGTCCGGCAGCCGCCTGTAACTTCCTGCTGCCCGATCGCCCTGCTGGCCAGGCGATCCGAGCACTCATCTGGCTTGGCCCCGATCAGGCTTCAGCAGCCATGCCGACGCTCCGCCGTGTGCTGCCGCCGGTGGAGTGGGATGGCCTGCTCGCCGTTCGCGCCGAGCTGCCCCTGTGGCTGGCGGAGCTGCTGAGTGAACAGGCTCTAGAGCCGCAGAAGGCTCATGGCTGAGTCCTGGTTCGCGCTTTCCCCAGAGGACCAGAAGGAAGCCCTGGCGGTCGCTGCTGCCGAATCTGGCTGGCCGGCCAACCTGCTGGAAAAGGACATCTGGGTGGTCTGGGCCCTGCAGACCCTGGGGGCAGAGCAACAGTTGCTGGAGACCCTCACCTTCAAGGGGGGCACTTCGCTCTCGAAGGCCTATGGGCTGATCGATCGCTTCTCGGAAGACGTCGATCTCACCCTCAACATCCAGCACCTCTGGCCTGAGGTTGATCTCTCAGCAGCAGTCAATCCCAGCCAGGCGGACAAGCGCCGAAAAGCCGCAGATAGAAAACTCAAACAGTGGGTCCGGGAGATCCCCATGCCGCTGCTCCAGGCTGCTGCCGCTGCAGCCGGTGTCACCCTTGAGCTGGATCTGGAGCAGCCAGAAGCAGGCCGCCGGCAGCCACCCACCATCGTCATCCACTACCAACCGCTGATCCCAGCGGCAGACAACAGTTCCGGTTATGTGCGGCCGACGGTGCGGCTGGAGTTCGGCGCCCACTCCACCGGTGAACCGCATGGGCCGATGCCCATCTCATGCGAAGCGGCGACCCATCTGGCGATGCTTGACTTCCCTGCCGCCAGGCCACTGGTGATGGACCCGAAGCGCACCTTCCTGGAGAAGGCCGCGGCCATCCATGTCTCATGCAGGAAGGGCCGCTGGGGCAGCGGCGAGGGCGAGCGCTATTCACGGCACTGGTATGACCTCGATCGCCTGGCCCGTGCAGGTATCGCGGAGGCGGCGATCCGTGACCGGCCCCTCGCCGTTGAGGTGGCACAGCACAAGGAGGACTTCTGGCGTGCCACCGACGCCGATGAGCAGCCCATCAACTACCTCCACGCCCTCAATGGCAACCTGCAGCTGGTGCCGATCGACGCCGCTCGGCAGGCCCTGGAGGCTGACTACAAAGCCATGACCGACTCGGGCATGCTGCGCGGCGAGATCCCGAGCTTCGCCGAGCTGCTGCAGCGAATCGCACTGTTGGAGCAGCAGTGCAATGCCATCGGCAGCACTTTCACCTGAAGCCCAGCCCTGCAACAGCAGCCTCCTTGGCACGCGGGAAACCGCGTCGACCGGCGAGCTCCAGGGCCACCCCAATCAGTGGGGGATGCACCGGAGGAGACACCTCACTCCCCCACCAGAGCAGGAGCCCTGACTGCGATCTCCCAATGGGGGGATCAGGGGGAGCGGGGATCCTTGTTTTTTCCATTCATGTCCACAACAAGGGGGGTAGGAAAAAGAAGAGCCAAAACCAGTCCCCCTCTCCCCCCTTACCTCAGATCCCTTGTGATCACTTGTTTGTTCTGGGGGAGAAGCCCTGCTCCCCCATCACCTCCCCTGCTCCCCTATGCGGGGAGTTCACCAGTGGCCCGGTAGAGCAGCCCACCTCTGGGGCCCTCGCTTACCTCTCCGACACCCAGCTCTGCCAGAGCCTGCATGGCCTGCTCGGCCAGGGCGGCATTGGTTCCCTTCTTCTCCTTGGAGTTCATCTGCTGGCGCAGCTGCCCCCAGGTGACCGCGCTCCTGGCCTTGCGCGCCAGGGTGTGAATGCGCCGCATCAGCGACGAAACGCCTCCTTCCTCGTCACCCGCCGCGGCCTGCTCATGGAAGCCCAAGGCCCAGTCATCCATCGTGTCGACCAACTCGATGGCCCGCTGCAGCGTGGCCACCGGAACCTCCAGCTCACCCTGCTCATTCAGCACCGCCAGCTCCAGCAGGTGCAGCAACACCGCGACCCGCAACACCTTGCCCGCTGACTTGCCATACAGCGCACCCTGAGCATCAAGCCGGGCCTGCTGCGCCTGGATTTGCTTGTTGTGCTCGTAGACACTGAAGGCCTCGATCGCCTCAAGATCCAGCTGGTAGCGATGCGCCGGCATCGTGTAGATCCGGCGGGCATAGGCCTGCAGAGCCTGATTCGCACCGTTCACGGCTGCCACGCCCTCGTCGCTGATCAGGGTGGGCAGGGGCACCGTGTTCTCCGGCAAGGGCGAAAACAGGAAACGTGCCCATTTGCCTGATGGGTCGCCGCCCTTGATCAGCTCCCGCAACACACCGGGCTGAATGGCCCCGTAAATGCTCACCTGGCAGCGGTCATAACTGCGATCACCGGCTGACACCCGCAGCGAGGTGTAGGCCTGCCCGTCAAACAGCTCGAGCAACTGCTGTTCATCGGAGCCTCTGCCCGATCGGTAGGCGTTCATCGAGCCAAACAGGCCCGAGAGCTCATCGCGCAGCACCAGCACACTCAGGCCTCGTTTATCGAGTTCCTGCAACTGCTGAACGAAGGCCTCTCCGGTGTAGTCCTGAATCTGCAGGTAGATCGCCACCGGCTTGGGCGGTCGCTCGTCCTTGGTCTTGCAGCCTCTGCACTGCTCACGCCAGGCCTCCATCGCACGGGTGTTGGCGGCAGCCATTTCCCGTTTGAGCTCGTGCGCCGGTCGGCGGACCAGCAGCTTCTCTAATGGCGTTTTCTTCTGACCGGAGCGGCCCACCGTGGCGACATACAGATTCGCCGGGGTGACGAAATCGGTGTAGGGGTTGCCGCAGATCGTCGTGCCCAGCTTCACCAGGCCGCTGATGCCAGCCAGATAGGCCGTCGCCACCACGTGATCGCAGTACGGCAAGTATTCCGTGATTCGCTTGAGCGCATCCGCCAACGGCAGCGGGAACAGGCGATCCAAAGTGATGGGTGCACGCGCCTGGTGCCGAGCCAGGTCCTCTTCCAGAGCGCTGGCTTCCTGCAGCAGGACATCCCGCTGCTCCTCCTCCAGCCGGACGGCGGCGAGCAACTGCCTGAGTTCCTGGGGATGGAGCTCGGCTGCATCCACCAGATCCCCGAGCAACAGCTCCAACTCGGTGGGCGACTGATGGGCTGCAACCGCTTCCCGCAGCCGATCGCGGCACTCCTCACGGCTCAGCGGCGGTGGCTTGCTGGGACCGGAAGAGGCATCAGCGGATGCCCCACTGCTTGCGCCTTGGGACTCGCCGCGGCCGCGCCAACGGCGGGTGCGATCACCAGACAGCCAGGCGTAGTGGCGCTCCGCCTTATCGGGATCGCTGGGGCGACAGCCCGCCCGATCGATGGACGCCAGAACCCGCTCCGCCTTGTCGCCGATGTCGAGGGCGGCAATTGCCTGCCCCAGCAGCTGGTCAGGATCACCCTCAAACCTCAATCCCTGATCCAGCAGGAGGTTGTGCCAGCTCCAGAGCTCCTTCACGAAGCCGGTGAGCTGGAGGCTCCGATCGGGCGCGGCTGATGCATCCCCGCCATAGGGCCGTCCTCCCGCCAGCACGTCCTGCGCCTTGCTGCCGATCAGGTCAGCCAGCTGCGGGCAGGTGCTTACGCCCGTCGGTGCTCGCCGCTCACTGGCCGGCGGCGGCAGCAACGGTGGCGATGGGGCGGCCGGCTCTGGCGCGACCTTGACCTCCGGGAAGATGCCGATGGAAGCCAGGTCAGGCACCTCCATAAAGCGGTAGGCCGCCTCGGGGTTGATCAGCTCATAGGGGCCCTTGCCATTGCGGGTCGGGGCACAGACCGACACCCGCGTGCCGGCAAGAACTTCGCCGCGATGCGGACCGCCCTGTTCTGTCGTGAAGTTGCAGTGCAGGCCACCTCCAGGTCGCTGCCAGCTGACCATCCGATCCGTGACCCGGACATAGATGTGCACCCCGCCGCTGGGGGTGCGCTCCATGCGGGTGTCAGCGAGCACTGGGTACCTGTCGACCAGGTTCATCCAGTCCTCTTCCAGGTTCTGAACGCTGCCGTAGTGCTTGGTGTCGAAGTCGATCGACACCACTTCCCCGCCGGGGATGACAGCCAGGCCGATCTCCTTGCCCAGTCGCTCAGCTATCGCAATCCGCTCCAACAGCATCTCGGGCGGTACCGGGCGCGCATGGCTGATCAGCTGGGGCTCACCATCTCCACGCCAGAACGATGGGTTCTTGCCCGTGATCGCGGGCTGCAAGGCGCCGCTCTTGAGAACAGGCTCCCACTCACCGGTGGCCTGGCTCTTGCGGCGCCTGGGGCATAGCTCCGCTGGTAGCTCCACCGGAATGATGGTCTGCAGCTGGATGCCCTGAGACGACAGGCGACTAACTTCCTCCCAGAGCAGGTCGTAAGCAGAGGGTTCAGACATCACCCCTCAGCCAGACACTTGCCTTCTCTGGATGTAACAGCACCAACCGCGCTGTGATGAACTGCAGTAGCCTCATGAGATCCCTCTCGTGTCCCCGTTGCCCTGCCAGGCGCGGGGATTTTTTATTGACCTGATTTCTCGGCAGAACAGCGCAGCTGATCTAACCCACTCCGGATCAGGGCCCTTGCGACCGCTGAGCGTGTCGCCCGAAGACGCAACGCAGCACGGTCGATCTCAGCAATGACATCGGGCTGAACCTTGATGTTCAGCTGTTCTGTCGGACGGGGCTCAATCCTGATCACTGGAGGAATACCAGGAACATACAGAAGTGTTATTCAGCTGACTCGGATAATCCACTCCCAAGTTTGGGAGGCAATTTGGGAGGCAAGTTGGGAGTGGATTAGATAGGGCACCAGAAGCAATGCTTTGAGTACGCCACAAGACGGCACAAAATGGACAACGTGGTCACTGAACTCACTGCTCAGCTGGCACAGCTCTCAGCCCAACTCAAGCTGCTGAATGCACAGAACCAGCCGCAGCCCGCGCATAAAGCAAGCCCCTGGCTACCCCTGCGCGAAGCAGCACAACTACTGCACTTCAAATCACCCCGCGCCCTCAAGGCCCGGATCTTGCGCGGCGGCTTCCCTCCCGACTGCTACCGGCAGCTGCCCTCACCCTCTGGCAAGCGCCACTCCTATCTGGTGAATGTGGAGCGCTATCTCAAGACGCTGCGCTGAGCACGGCCTGCAGTGACTCCATCTCGTGGGCATCAAACCAGCGCTGGTAGACGCTGCTATGCACCGCAAGGCTGTGGCCCATCGACTTAGCGGCCAGCGACGGGGAGATCTTCGGGTTGTGAATCGCCCGAACCGCCCAGGCATGGCGCAGGTCATAGGGCTGAAATGCAGCCCCAGCACGGCGAAACGCCTGCCCCATCAAGGCACCGACATCCCGGTGGCTGCGCTTCTGGTTGAAGGCCGGGAGGCGCTTGTTCTGCAGCGACCAGCGTTCGATCCAGTCGGCCGGTAACGCCAGCGACTGACGTGAACCGGTCTTGCCATCAGTAATGCGGAGTAGCCCGGACGGCTGCACCTCTGCGAACAGCAGCGCCTCGTGAGGCCGGCAGCCGTAGGTGGCGGCTACCGCCACAGGCCACTGCCATGACGCAGAGAGGCCATCGATCAACGCCTCGATTGCCTCGTCGCGAGGCAGCTCGCGCGGAGACTGACTGCGTGCCGCGCTGTAGCCCTTGCCAAGTTCCCGCAGTTGGGACACCAGCTCCTCGGGCCAGTCGAGCGCCCTGGCCACGGTGGCCGCAGCCTGGGAGGCCCGCCGGCGCGACCGACTGCCAGCCGTTGTGGCCTCCACCACAGCCACCAGGTGCGCAGGCTCGAGGTTGCTGATCGCGATCAGCGGCGCTAGCGGTGCTTCGTAGTCGACCTTCCAGCTGTCGTCAGCGGAAGGTCCTCGGCGCCGCTGCTTCCCCCACCAGCCGCGGGTCAGGCGGATCGCCTGGCGTCCGCTGACCCCCTGCGACTCTTCTGTCGCTTCCGATTGCGGGTCCTGCCGTTGACGCCCCTTCGGCAGCCATGGGATCCAATCAAAGGTCTCTGCCCCAAGCCGGTGGCGCTCCAGCGCATTGCCAAGCTGCTCGGCCAGCTGCAGTGCCTCGCTGGCCTGATCCGGATAGGCGAGGCCCGTGCTGATTCGGTGTTGCCTGAGTCCCGTCCCAAGCGGATCGGTCGGCCGCGGCGGCATGGTCGCCCGTAGCCGCACCCGAGCACCCACCACATCGAGGGTGACTCCGTGGCCTTTCAGCTTCAGAGCAGCGTTCTGGCGGCTGAGCCAGGGATCTGAGGGGGGCACCGGACTTGCCTAACCACTTGCCTAATCGTGGTCGATCCGTGCCGATTTGCCTAGCTTTTTGCCTAACAACCAGGGGTGGGCAGAGGGCTTTTCCGGGGCCTTTCTTCCCTGAAAACCCTCTCTGCGACTGGGGGTTTTAAGAACGGGGCTGGCGGGACTCGAACCCACGACCTACGGTTTAGGAAACCGTCGCTCTATCCGGCTGAGCTACAGCCCCATCCCTGTGATTA
The DNA here is from genome assembly GCF_024345975.1 of Cyanobium sp. Cruz-8D1. Classification (GTDB taxonomy): domain Bacteria; phylum Cyanobacteriota; class Cyanobacteriia; order PCC-6307; family Cyanobiaceae; genus Cyanobium. The sequence goes on from NZ_JAGQCD010000021.1 coordinate 16,598, forward strand.
TGAAGGCTGCCGGACCCCGCCACGGCCAGTGCCTGACACCCTGAACCCCGGAACAGGGCAAGGGCCTGCTCGGACGTCTTCACTTGAAAACCCAGCGCTGGACTGGGGATCCTGGCCCGGGACCAGGCTGTGCGGGTTCACGAACGAAAGAAAGCGGATTCTGTGAAAAGGGTGAAAGGTGGTAGTATTTCGTCGGTACGGCTTCTTTCCTTCTACTCATCATGCTTTCGCCTAGAACGCCCATAGGCCTTAGGGCTGCGCTCAGCGCAAGCCTGACCGCCTCTCTTCTTTCCGTCAGCCCGGCCCAAGCCCAGGCCAACGCTCCCTCCGGCAACGAATGGCCCGGCGGGGTCGACGGCACCAGCAAGCCCGCTGACTGCGCCACCTTCGTCCCCGGTGCCGTCGTCTTCGGTGCCGGCTTCGCCTGCACCTCCGGCGACAAGATCTACAGCAACTTCTTCAATACCACGGACACCAGCAACCAGCTGGCCAACGGCATCTTCCAGTTCGCTTTCCAGGGCACCAACCACACCCTGTCTGCGATCAACAGCTTCACGCCGGGCACCTACGAGTTCGGCTACACGATGACCGTCTTTGACGCCCTCAACACCGGTCAGAGACTGGCGAGTGCCTCCACGTCGGCCACCTCCTCCAACATCGGCGCCGGCATCCCGGCCTGGACCAAGACCCTGGATATCGCGACGAACGACGAGTCCCTGTTCATCACCACCAGCCAAGCCGGTGGGCCGGTTGTGACCTCCGACGGCCCCAAGACCTTCGGTGTTCTTGTCCAGCCCGTTTCGGCCGACTTCATCTCGAAGCTGGTCGTTGCGCCCTTGGCGAACAACGCCGTTCAAGGGATTACCGACACCATCACCCAGAAGTTTGACGAAGGCGAGACCGTTCCCGGCCCGCTGCCCATCCTGGGTGCCGCCGCTGCCTTCGGCTTCTCCCGCAAGCTGCGCAGCCGCATTAAGCAGACCGTCTGAGCCCCTCTGCTCACGGGTTTGCCCCCCCACTTCGGTGGGTTTTTTTTTGGGCTTACTCCAGGCCTGGAGATCGCTCCTGCAGGCGGTGGCCCTCCTGACAGACGGCGGCACGCCGGTAGATTTGGCCTCCCGTCTGAAAAATGCCCGGAATGAGTGCAACGGAACTCAGATCTTCCAGCAGCAATGAGATCCGCATCAGGAAGGAGGCCGCCCGTGCCTTCTCCGTCGTAGGGGTCGTCTCCATCGGCCTGGGTCTCGTCGTGCTGGTGTTCAGTTCCCTGCCGGTGCGCCTGATGGACCCCGTCTGGCAGTTGCAGCTCTCAGGCGCGCTGACGGCGGGGGGGTTCTCGCTCCTGATCGGTACGCTGCTGGTCTGCACGGCCGGCGCCTTGCCCGTCTCGCCCCCGCCCATCCAAGCCAACGTGAAGCTGTTGCGTGAAGTCTGCACCTGGGTGGCGATTCTCTATCTCGCCCTGATTCCGATTCAGCTGTATGCAGGCGTACGGGTGCTGCAGCAGAAATCGGGCGAGGAGGGACGAACACAGGCAAGCTGGAAAAAGTTCAGGAAGCAGCTTGAGGCCACCGGCAACGAGCAGGAGCTGCGTGCTCTGCTCGGGCAACTGCCCCAGCCCATCAACCTGCCCGCCAAGCTCGACCTGCCCTTCCCTGCGTTCAAAAAGGCCATCGTGACCCAGGCGGATTCCCGCTTCAATGCCCTCATTTACCAGACCAACCAGGCCCGCTCCCAGCGCCTGCAGGGCTTCATCGGCGAAGCGGCGAACAACAGCCTCAAGTCTCTGCTGTTTGCCGCCGGATTCGCCGCCTTCGCCCAGGGGCGTGAGGGTGGACCCACCCTGCTGAAGAAGGCTCAGGGGTTGTTCGGCAACAAGTCCCGCCGGCGCAGCCGCACGGCATGAGGGCGTGGGGGGAGGGCTCCTTACACTGACCCCGGAAAGCAGGCGAGGTGATCGCGATCGGTGCGGTGCGGCCTTCGGGCCACAGCCGCGGCCGGTTGAGGAAAGTCCGGGCTCCCCAATGGCCAGGCTTGCTGGGTAACGCCCAGTGCGGGTGACCGTGAGGACAGTGCCACAGAAACACACCGCCGATGGCCGGCCGGGCTCGCCCGGTGGCACAGGCAAGGGTGCAAAGGTGCGGTAAGAGCGCACCAGCGGCATCGAGAGGTGCCGGCTTGGTAAACCCCGGCTGGGAGCAAGGCCCAGGGACAGCGGTTGGCCATCTTCCCCGTCCCGATTCCCATGCGCCGCTCGAGGCCGCCGGTGACGGCGGTCCCAGACAGATGATCACCCCCCCTGCCGTCGGCGTGCCGCTGGCAGGGGAGAACAGAACCCGGCTTACGTCCTGCTTTCCCCCCTTGCCCCGCGATGACTCCCCAGCGCCGCCAGCAACTCCTGGCTTTTCTGGAGAGTCTCGGCTTCGGCGCCGGCTCCGGCCTGCGGCCCCTGGATCCGGATGCCGCCAGCGAGGCCCTGGCCACCCTGGATGAGGCGCTCACCCACAGCTCCACCGGCCAGCCCCGCCACCACGACCGCCTGGAGTTCCTCGGCGATGCGGTGCTGCGTCTGGCGGCCGCCGAGTTCCTGCGCGCCGCACACCCGTCCCTGAGCGTCGGCGACACCTCCGCCCTGCGGGGCCAGCTGGTGTCCGACCGCTGGCTGAGCGAGCTGGCCCGCGCCATTGCCCTGGAGCCGGTGTTGTTGCTGGGGCCGATGGCCGCCGGTGACCAGGCCGGCCGCGCCACCGTGCTGGCCGAATGCTGCGAGGCCCTGGTGGGGGCCATCTACAGCGTGGGCGGCGGGCCCCAGGGCGGGCTGGCGGCCGTGCAGCACTGGCTGGCCCCCCACTGGCAAACCAGCGTCGCCGAGCTGCTGGCCGATCCCCTGCGCCACAACTGGAAGTCGGTGCTGCAGGAATGGAGCCAGGGCCAGGGGAAGGGTCTGCCCGCCTACAGCTGCCGCGAGCGCAGCCGGGTGCATGGGGATCCGGAGCGCTTCGAATGCCGGGTGGAGGTGGCCGGCCTGAGTGGCGTGGGCCGGGGCGGTTCACGGCGGGAGGCGGAACAGCAGGCCGCCCGGGCTGCCCTGGAGGCGCTCGAACTCAGGCCTGCTCCAGGGTGCTGAGGGGCACGGTCACCAGCTTGTCCCAGTTGCCGCCTTCGAACAGCACCGCCGCCATCGCCCCGCTGATGCGCTGCACGAAGCCCTGATAGCCGTTGTAGATGGAGCGGGGATCGCGCACCACCACGGTGGAACCGGGCAGGATCGGGCTGCTGGCCATGACGGAGGCCCCCTGGAGCCATCAAGTGGGGGCATTATCGGGCCCCGGTGCCATGGCGCGATGATGCGCCCGCAAAGCAAGCGCTCAGGCCGTGGCCGATACCAGCAACGAGGCGCCCGGAGCCGACGACCCCGGGGAGCTGATGGCCGTGGGACGGTTCGTGGCGGCCCAGGGCATGGGCGGGGAGGTGCGCCTGCTGCCCCTCAGCGACTTCCCCGAGCGATTCACCAGACCAGGGATGCGCTGGCTGCAGGCCCCCAAGGGCGAACCGCGGCCGGTGCGGCTACTGGCTGGCCGGCCCCTGCCGGGCAAGAACCTGTTCGTGCTGCGCCTCGAAGGCGTCAGCGACCGCAACGCCGCCGAAGCCCTGGTGGACCAGCACCTGCTGGTACCCGCCAACGACCGCCCCAGGCTGGAGCCGGGGGAATTCCATCTCCTTGATCTGGTGGGGCTCCAGGTGCGGCTGCTGGAGGAGCCCCAAACCCCCCTCGGCACCGTGACCGACCTGCTCCATGCCGGCAACGATCTGCTGGAGGTGGAGCTCACGGCGGGGGGCCGGCGGTTGCTGATCCCCTTCGTGGAGGCGATCGTTCCGGAGGTGAACCTGACCGAAGGCTGGATCGGCCTGACGCCGCCCCCCGGCCTGCTCGACCTCTGACGTGCCCCCCAGTGCGGCGGAACGCTGACGAGCGCGGCCGCCTCGGGTTGAATGGGCCCGACTGATGGTCCTGCGGGACAACTGCGGCCGCCATGGCTTCCCCCTCCCTGGTTCCGGTGATCCTCTGCGGCGGCACCGGCACCCGCCTCTGGCCCCTGTCGCGGGCCAGCTACCCCAAGCAGTACTGGCCCCTGGCCGGCACCACAGAGGAAACCCTCCTCCAGCAGACCCACCAGCGCCTGGAGGGCCTGCCGAACCTGGCAGCGCCGTTGCTGATCTGCAACGAGGACCATCGCTTCATCGTCGCCGAACAGATGCGCCAGATCGGCGTGGAGCCGGCGGCGATCCTGCTGGAGCCGGTGGGGCGCAACACCGCCCCGGCGGTGGCGGTGGCGGCCCTGCAGGCCACCGCCCGGGGTGACGACCCGCTGCTGCTGATCCTGGCCGCCGATCACGTCATCCGCCGGGCCGCCGATTTCCGCGCCACCGTGGCCGCCGGCATGGCGGCCGCCAGCGCCGGCCAGCTGGTCAGTTTCGGCATCGTGCCCACCAGCGCCGAAACCGGCTACGGCTACATCGAGGCCGCCGGGCCCATGGCCGCCGCCACACCCGTGCCGATCGCCCGTTTCGTCGAGAAGCCGGACAAGGCCACCGCCGAGGCGTTTCTGGCCACCGGCCGCTTCACCTGGAACAGCGGCATGTTCCTGTTCCGCGCCAGCGCCATCCTCTCGGAGCTGGAGCGACTCGCCCCCGAGGTGGTCAGCGCCTGCCGCAGCGCCCTGGAGCACGACAGCGCCGACCTGGAGTTCCTGCGGCTGGAGCGGGAGGCCTTCGCCAACGGCCCCAGCATCGCCCTCGACGTGGCGGTGATGGAAAAGACCGACCGGGGTGTGGTGCTCCCCCTCGATGCCGACTGGAGCGACGTGGGCAGCTGGGCGGCCCTCTGGGAAACCTCCCAGCAGGACCCCGAAGGCAACGTGCTGCGGGGCCGGGTGATCAGCGAGGGCAGCCGCAACTGCTACCTGCGCAGCGAACACCGCCTGGTGGTGGGGCTGGGCGTGGAGGACCTGGTCGTGGTCGAAACCGACGACGTGGTGCTCGTGGCCCACCGCGACCGGGCCCAGGAGGTGAAGGGCATCGTCGGCCGGCTGGAGCGGGACGGCGCCCCCGAGGGCCGCGCCCACCGCCGCATCTACCGGCCCTGGGGCCACTACGACGGGGTGGTGGAAGGGGAGCGCTGGCAGGTCAAGAAGATCTCCGTGAAGCCAGGCGCCAGCCTCTCCCTGCAGATGCACCACCACCGGGCCGAACACTGGGTGGTGGTGCGGGGCACCGCCGTGGTGGAAAAAGACGGCGTGGAGGAACTGGTGGGTGAGAACCAGAGCACCTACATCCCCCTGGGCGCCCGCCACCGCCTCACCAACCCCGGCAAGATCGCCATGGAGCTGATCGAGGTGCAGAGCGGTCCCTACCTGGGCGAAGACGACATCGTCCGCTTCGACGACCGTTACGGACGCAGTGACGTCCAGCCCCTGACCCCGCGTTGAGGGCGCCGGCCTGCGGCGGGCGAGCCCGCTACGCGGGCAACGCCGCCTTAGGCCGGCGCCCTCAACGCGCCAGGGGCTGGGCAGGGGAGGGAGGCCATGGAAGGCTCTCGAGCCCGTTCCCCCCGGGAGGGTGTCGTTCCGCGGTGGGCTCGGAGGCGGCGTTGCCCGCGCCAGCGGGCTCGCCCGCCGCAGGCCCACCGCGGAACGACACCCTCATTCGACGGTGACGCTCTTGGCCAGGTTCCGCGGCTGATCGACGTCGAGGCCGCGGTGGGCGGCGATGTGGTAACTGAGCAGCTGCATCGGGATCACCGTGAGCAGGGGGCTGAGCAGCTCGTCCACCTCCGGCAGCGGCAGCAACACATCGAACAGGTCGGTGTCCGGGCAGGCGGGCGCCACGCCGATCAGTTGGGCATCGCGGGCCTTGGCCTCCTGGGCATTGGAGAGCACCTTCTCGAACACCGTTCCCGGCACGGCGATCGACACCACCGGCACCCGGGCATCGAGCAGGGCGATCGGGCCGTGCTTCATCTCCCCGGCCGGGTAGCCCTCAGCGTGGATGTAGCTGATCTCCTTGAGCTTGAGGGCCCCCTCCATGGCGATCGGGTAGTTGATGCCACGCCCCAGGAAGATCACGTCCTGGGTGTCGGCGAACAGGTGGGCCAGCTCGGCACAGCAGCGGTCGTGGTCATCCACCAGTTGCTGCAGCACCGGCGGCAGCGCCCGCAGCTGCTCGGCCAGGGCCCGCAGCTCGGCGGGGGTGCGGCCGCCGCCCAGGGGATGGGCCGTGCCGCCGCGGCGTTCGGCGAAGGCCAGCGCCAGGCCGTAGAAGGCCAGCAGCTGGCCGAGGAAGGTCTTGGTGGCGGCCACCCCCACCTCGATGCCGGCACCGATGTCGAGCAGATGGGGCACCAGGCGGCCGAGGGAACTCTCGGGGCGATTGGTGATGCCCAGCAAGCGCGGCGCGTAGGCCGGATCGGCCACCAGGAAGCGGCGGTCCTGCTCCATGGCCAGGGCGGCGAGGGTGTCGGCCGTCTCGCCTGACTGGGTGACGCCGATGGTGAGCGTGTGGGGCTCCAGCGGCGGCGGGGCATAGCGGAATTCGCTGGCGTAGAACACCGAGGTGGGCAGCCCCGCCAGCTGCTCCAGCAGGTGGGCCCCCACCTGGGCCGCATGGCGGCTGGTGCCGCAGGCGAGGATCTGGATCCGCTCCACCCCCTCGTAGACGGACTCATCAAGGGGGAGCGCCACCAAGGCCCCCTCTGGCAGGTGGCGGGCCACCCACAGGGCCATCGTTTCGGGTTGCTCATGGATCTCCTTGTGCATGAAGTGGCGGAAACTGCGCTTGTCCGCCACGTGCTCGGTACCCACCAGCAGGGTGGGGTTGCGCTGCACCCGCGTGCCGGCCCCGCTGTACAGCTCGATGCCCAGGGGTGTCAGCAGGGCCACCTCGCCGTCCTCCAGGGGCAGGATCGTGCGGGTGAAGCCGGCCAGGGCCGGCGTGTCGCTGGCGCAGAGGAACTCCCCCTCCCCCAGGCCGATCAGCAGTGGCGCCTGCCGCCGGGCCACCACCACGGCCCCCGGCACCGCCGCCCACACCACCGCCAGGGCATAGGCCCCCTGCAGCAACGGCAGCACCTGCTGCAGGGCCTCCAGCAACAGCGCCGGCGAGGCCACGGCCCCCTCGGCCTGCCGCTGCCGCAGCCGGCGGGCGAGCAGGTGGGGGATCACCTCGGTGTCGGTGTCGGAGCGGAACGCGACCCCTTCGGCCTGCAGCTCCTCCCTGAGGCTGCGGTGGTTCTCGATGATGCCGTTCTGAACCACGGCCAGCTGGCCGCTGCCATCGAGATGGGGGTGGGCGTTGCGCTCCTCCGGCTTGCCGTGGGTGGCCCAGCGGGTGTGACCGATGCCGCACTGGCCCGGGGCCCCCCGTTCCTCGTAGCGGGCCGTGAGGTTGACCAGTTTGCCCTCGGCCTTGAGGCAGTGCAGGCCGGCCGCGTCGACGGTGGCGATGCCGGCCGAGTCATAGCCGCGGTACTCCAGCTGGCGCAGACCTTCCAGCAGCTGGGGGGCCGCCTCCCGCGAGCCGATCAGGGCAACGATGCCGCACATAGGAGAAGCAATCCGGCGGGAAACGGGAATGGTGAGCCCAACGGGAATGGTGGGCCAAAAAAAAGCCCGGCGCTGGCGCCGGGCAAGAGCTTATGGGAGGGCAGCGGCGCCGCCGGCGTCAGTAGGCCAGGCCCATGGAGCGGCTGGTCTCGTCGCCCAGGTAGACGCGGATGCTCAGGAAGTCGGTAGGACAAGCGGTTTCGCAGCGCTTGCAGCCGACGCAGTCTTCGGTGCGAGGAGAGGAAGCGATCTGGGCGGCCTTGCAGCCATCCCAGGGCACCATCTCGAGAACGTCGAGGGGGCAGGCACGGACGCACTGGGTGCAGCCGATGCAGGTGTCGTAGATCTTGACGGCGTGGGACATGCCAGGGCCGGGAACGAACGGCGAGGTGCCCAAAGTACCCACACCGTTCCGGCGCAGGGCCGGACCCGGCGTCGGCCGTCACCCTTGTTCATACGGCGAAAGGGGCCGACCAGGGCGACCCGTAGGATGCTGCCTCCCTCACAGCAGCCATGTCCCAGGAAGCGATCTTCGAGAAAGTCCGGTCGATCGTTGCCGAACAACTCAGCGTGGAGGCGGACGAGGTCAAGCCGGAATCCAACTTCCAGAACGACCTGGGTGCTGATTCCCTCGACACCGTCGAGCTGGTGATGGCCCTGGAGGAAGCCTTCGACATCGAGATCCCCGACGAGTCGGCTGAAGGAATCCTCACGGTGGGCGACGCCGTCAAATACATCCAAGAGAAGCAGGCCTGAGGCGTCCATGGTGGAGGGTCTCCGCCGCGTCGTCGTCACCGGCCTGGGCGCGGTCACACCGATCGGCAACAACGTCGCGGATTACTGGGAAGGGCTGATCAGCGGCCGCAATGGGGTGGCGCCGATCACCCTCTTTGATGCCTCCCGCCATGCCTGCCGCTTCGCCGCCGAAGTCAAGGACTTCGATACGGCCGGCTGGCTCGAACCGAAGGAAGCAAAGCGCTGGGACCGCTTCTGTCAGTTCGGGGTGGTCGCGGCCAAACAGGCCGTGGCCGATGCCGGCCTGAGCATCGACGACAGCAATGCCCAGCGCGTTGGGGTGGCGATCGGCTCCGGCGTGGGCGGGCTGCTGATGATGGAAACCCAGGCCCATGTGCTGGCCGACCGCGGTCCCGACCGGGTCAGCCCGTTCTGTGTGCCGATGATGATCCCCAACATGGCCACGGGACTGGCGGCCATCGCCATCGGCGCCAAGGGCCCCAGCAGCGCTGTGGCCACCGCCTGCGCCGCCGGCTCCAACGCCATCGGTGACGCCTTCCGGTTGATCCAGATGGGCCTGGCGGACGCCATGGTCTGCGGCGGTGCCGAATCTGCGATCACCCCCCTCGGGGTGGCCGGCTTCGCCAGCGCCCGGGCCCTCTCGTTCCGCAACGATGACCCCGCCACGGCCAGCCGTCCCTTCGACGCCGAGCGCAACGGCTTCGTGATCGGTGAGGGGGCGGGCGTGCTGGTGCTGGAAAGCCTGGAGCACGCCATGGCCAGGGGCGCCCGGGTGCTCGGCGAGATCATCGGCTACGGCATGACCTGTGACGCGTACCACTACACACTTCCCTCCCCGGGCGGTGTGGGGGCGGCGGAGGCCATCCGGCTGGCCCTGGCCGATGCCAGGTTGGAGCCGGAGGCCGTCGATTACGTCAATGCCCACGGCACCAGCACCCAGGCCAACGACAGCAACGAGACCGCCGCCATCAAGGCAGCCCTCGGGGCCCACGCCATGACCATCCCGGTCAGTTCCACCAAATCGATGACCGGCCACCTGCTGGGCGGCAGCGGCGGCATCGAGGCGATCGCCGCCGTGCTGGCGGTGGCCCACAACCAGGTACCGCCTACGATCAACTACAGCACGCCCGATCCCGCCTGCGATCTGGATGTGGTGCCCAACCAGGCCCGGGAACACAACGTCAACGTCGTGCTTTCCAACTCCTTCGGATTCGGCGGCCACAACGTCTGCCTCGCCTTCCGCCGGATGACCTGATCACCCGGTGCGCCCGCCCAGGACCACCTCCCTTCTCCCTGCACTCCCCCGTCAAGCCATGGTCGCCGCCCCCACCACCCAGGTCGATAGCCACGTAGAGACGCTCTGCATCAACAGCATCCGCTTCCTGGCGGTCGATGCGATCAACAAGTCCAACTCGGGCCACCCCGGCCTGCCGATGGGCTGCGCTCCGATGGCCTTCTCCCTGTGGGACAAGGTGCTGCGCCACAACCCGAAGAATCCGCAGTGGTTCAACCGCGACCGCTTCGTGCTCTCGGCCGGCCACGGCTGCATGCTGCTCTACGCGCTGCTGCACCTCACCGGCTACGACAGCGTCACCCTGGAGGACCTCAAGCAGTTCCGCCAGTGGGGCTCCCGCACCCCCGGCCACCCGGAAACCTTCGAGACCCCCGGCGTGGAGGTCACCACCGGCCCCCTGGGCCAGGGCATTTCCAACGCCGTGGGCCTGGCGATCGCCGAAGCCCACCTGGCGGCGAAGTTCAACAGGCCCGACGCCACGATCGTCGACCACTACACCTATGTGCTGATGGGTGACGGCTGCAACCAGGAGGGCGTCTCCAGCGAGGCCGCCTCCCTGGCCGGCCACCTGGGCCTGGGCAAGCTGATCGCCCTCTACGACGACAACCACATCACCATCGACGGCAACACCGGCGTGTCCTTCACCGAGGACGTGATGAAGCGCTACGAGGCCTACGGCTGGCATGTGCAGCACGTCGAGGACGGCAACACCGACGTGGCCGCCATCACCAAGGCGATCGAAGCGGCCAAGGCGGTCAGCGATCGTCCCAGCCTGATCAAGGTCACCACCACCATCGGCTACGGCTCCCCCAACAAGGCCAACACCGCCGGCGTGCACGGCGCCGCCCTCGGAGCCGAGGAGGCCGAGCTCACCCGCCAGCAGCTGGAGTGGAGCTACGGGGCCTTCGAAGTGCCCGAGCCCGCCTACGAGCACTGGCGCGCCGCCATCCAGCGCGGGGCCGCCGATGAAGCCTCCTGGAACGAAAGCCTGGCCGCCTACCGCAGCCGGTACCCCGCCGAAGCCACCGAGTTCGAACGGCTGCTGCGCGGTGAGCTGCCCGAGGGCTGGGATGCCTCGCTGCCCGTCTTCACCCCCGCCGACAAGGGCCTGGCCACCCGCCAGCACTCCTACAACGCCCTCAACGCCTTCGGCCCCAGCCTGCCCGAGCTGATCGGCGGCTCCGCCGACCTCACCCACTCCAACCTCACCGACATCAAGGGCGAGGCCAGCTTCCAGAAGGGCCATGAGGCCAACCGCTACCTGCACTTCGGTGTGCGGGAGCACGCCATGGCGGCGATCCTCAACGGCATCGCTTACCACAACAGCGGCCTGATTCCTTACGGCGGCACCTTCCTGGTCTTCGCCGGCTACATGATCGGCGCCATGCGGCTGTCGGCCCTCTCCCAGCTGGGCGTGATCTACGTGCTCACCCACGACTCGATCGGCCTGGGCGAAGACGGCCCCACCCACCAGCCCGTGGAAACCCTGGCCAACCTGCGCGCCATCCCCAACCTGCTGGTGATGCGCCCCGGCGACGGCAATGAGACCGTGGGGGCCTACAAGGTGGCCGTCACCAACCGCAAGCGCCCCACGGTGCTGGCCCTCAGCCGCCAGGCCATGGTCAACCAGGCCAACTCCGCCGCCGACAAGGTGGCCATGGGCGGCTACGTGCTCGAGGACTGCAGCGGCACCCCCGATCTGATCCTGATCGGCAGCGGCACCGAACTCGACCTCTGCGTCAAGGCCGCCGCCCAGCTGAGCGCCGAAGGCAAAGCCGTGCGGGTGGTGTCGATGCCCTGCGTCGAGCTGTTCGAGGAGCAGGACGCCGCCTACCGCGAGTCGGTGCTGCCCGCGGCCGTGCGCAAGCGGGTGGTGGTGGAAGCCTCCAGTTCCTTCGGCTGGCACAAGTACGCCGGCTTCGATGGCGCCACCGTGTCGATCGACAGCTTCGGTGCCTCAGCCCCAGGCGGCATCTGCCTCGAGAAGTTCGGCTTCACCGTCGACAACGTGGTGGCCACCGCGAAAGCGCTGGGCTGAGCTAGCCGAGACGTTCAACAGACACAAGACCTCCAGTATTCAAGGGGGTCTTTTTTTTGGTAGATGGGCACAAGATGTTCAGTGGCTGCATCAAACCCATGCGGCAACCGAACAGCGGACATAGGCAATGGGGCCGGTGAAACCCTAAAAACCGTAGGCGTCCCGACAACATTTGCGAGCCGAGCACATGAACAAGACGTCCTTGGACGATTTACTTGCAAAGTTGGCTTTCGCAGGTTTCATCACTATCGCCATAGCCTTGGCACCATTGGGCTCCTTTGTTGATGAAGACGAAAAGATCGCTGTTGGCATATTCGCTGCCAACGGGATGATGCCGTACAGGGACGTGTTACTGAATCACGGCCCATTCCCATTTCTCATAGGGTCCTTTGGCTACTGGGCTGGTGGTTCCGTAGGCTCTCTGATCGCCCTAAGGCTTGTACCAATCCTTTTGGCGATAGCCACAGCGGTCGTGATTCGATCAAAAAGGCTGTTCTCCTCATCTCTTAGCTCCTCAAGAGCCCAGGCTTTATGGTGCGTGCTGTTAGGAATATTCTGGTCCAAAGGGGTTTTGCGCATGGGCCTCTATCACGGGATGGGCGGTTTGATTGCCTGCCTTGTCTTACTGCGCGTGATCGTGCCGATCCTAAACAACAACGAGAAACCATCAAGATCCCAGCTCTGGGAGTTTGCCGGCCTAAGCTCTCTACTTCTAAGCCTTTCGGCAACGTTTTTGCCGTTCATACTTCTCACCAGCTTGGCCTGCCTACTAGGGCTGGCAGGGCGCAGAGACAGCCTCAGCAAAGCGATCCAATCAAGAAATTCCGCACGGCATTCCATACAAACAGAGATCATACGTTTCATGGCCATTGCAGCCTCATTCTCACCGGTATTCACGCTACTCATCCTGGCTAGCCTTGGTGCGATCACACCTATCGGGCTTTACCTAGGGCATCTTTACTTCAACAAAGTAGTTTTTGCGAAGTTCAACCCTCCATTGCCATTTGTTCCCAGGGATTTTGACATTCATTCACAGCTTCTCCCCGCTCTGCTAGTTCTTGGAGTTGTAACACTTCCCCTTTTAATCAATCAGCATACAACCAAGGCTCCTGAGACAGAAAGTCCATACCCTCAGCAGCGGTCGGGCTTTTCGAACAGTCAGTTCCAACGAGTTTGCATTAGCTTTTTTACATCCTCGTCCATCCTTTCCCTCGCTTACCGCTCTGGACCATTCAACCTAGCCGAGTTCCACTCGCTCCCATACACAGTTCCCGCCTCTGCGCTTGTCCTAGTCGGATGTCTGCGCCTTTTAGAAGTCAGAAGAAACACAATATTAGCCTCAATTGAATCACCTGGATCTAACCTTAAAAACCGGGCTATTGGCATTGCCTGCATTTTACCCCTTTTTCTGTTCGGACTTTTTAGGTACAAGACTCAAACCAATAAGCCAATAGGCTACTCCATGCATCCAGTCCTCGAAAGAATGATAGATGGAGAGAAAAATGATACCAACAGGTTCCTGGTAGAGTTGATTTCCGCAATTGAATCAGAAAGGGGGATACATGCAAAGATTTACTCTTGGCCTTTCAATCCCGATTTCTATGCAGCTCTTGATCGCGCTTCCCCATATCCAAGCACTTGGTACCTTTGGTATCATACTGATATCGAAAAAGATCCCAGCTTGGCGGACTATAGGGTCTGCAATCGAGAGGATACCGAAAGGCCCTCGATTATCTCCTATGCCAGCTCAGCAAACTTCGACAAACTTTCAGGGCATCAATCTGAAGTCTATGGAAACTGCCTAATCAAGCTTCAAAACGAAGAGTACCTAAAGCTTGGCGCCTCAACCTACATTCATAAAATGCATAGGCAGCTAGCAAGAGAGCTGCTCGATACATGGCCAAAGAAGGCATCCTACATGGTTCCATTATGGCATTCGAGCGGCACTATGGCAGACCAAACGATGTATGTTGGAGTGCCAAAGAATCAGCGTATCCGATTCAAGATTCCAGCACGCCGCCTGACAACAACAGATGGAATCCACATCCGAATTGGTACCTATGGGCGATCCAGCGACGGACAGGTGACGTTCTGCGTAAAAGATAGATTGGGCACGCAAAAAGCATGCTCGAATGCGCTGGACAAGTCTAGGATAGTCGACAATGCGATAATGGCAATAGCTATTAAGGATTCAAGGGAGATCTTGAATAGCCGGCAAGCTATTCTCACGGTCGAAGACCGTACAAGCCAATCCTCAGCAAGCAAAAGCCCTGACATTGCCATTTACACCGTCATAAACACGGCGAAAGATCCAGTGTCCTATCGTTCATTGGCACTCTGGGAGCACCCCTGGTGATACCGAGAGACTTGAGGTAGGGCGGCTGCCATTTCTGAAAGCTCCGGAAAGAAGATTACAGGTAATAATTGGAGCGGCCGATCGGAACGATTTTAATGCTACGAGCCTTTTGTCCAAACTTCGTTTGTTGAATCAGCTCAGGGTATTACTCCTGTGGCAAACAACTCCTCCCATGCACGATCATCCGCACAGGGATCATCTGCTGGTGGCCTGGCTCAATCGTCGACCGCGTGCATAGTTGGAATATTCATGCGGCTGCTCTCCACCACCAGGGGCAGGCGCAGGGTGCGCTGGTTGATGAAGCCGATATACTCGCCCAGGATGCCAAGGGCGAACATCATCGCACCGGCGAAGAACAGAGCCGAGACCGACAGCATGGCCACCCCGAACTGGAAGCTGTCCCAGAAGATCAGCTTGCTGAGCATCACCACCATCGACAGCAGGATCGACAGCGCCCCCAAGGACAGGCCCGCGGTAGTGATCAGCCGCATCGGCTTACGGGAGGAGGTAACGATGCCGAGCACACCGAAATCGACCAGGAACGACAGGGAGGCCGAACTGCTGCCCCCCTTGCGATCGGCACTCACGTAGGGAATCGTGGACCACTTGAAGCCGATGGCGCAGACCAGACCCTTGATGAAGGGATAGGAATCGATCGACTGCCGCAGGGCAAGAATCACCGAGCGATCATAGATACCGAAACCGGTGGTGTCACGCACCATCGGATAGTCGGAAAGCCACGACAGCGTGGCGTAGTAGATCTTCTTGCAGAGAAACAGGATCGGGCTTTCATGGCTCGAACGCCGAACGGCAAAGATCACCTGGTTGTCGCCCTGCTTCCAGGCCGTGATCAGATCGGCCACCAACTCGGGGGGATCCTGCAGATCCGCCATCAGAAAGACATTGGCATCGGCATCGGGCACCAGCAGGGCGTTGGCTGAGGAGCGCACGAAACCGAAGTTCGAGACATTGCGAATCAGGCCAACCCGCGAATCCCTTGCCGCCAATCCCTCGATCAGAGCGACGGTGTGGTCTGTGGAGCAATTATCCGCGAACACGATCGAAAAGGCATCGTCCGGAAACTGTTCAAGTACCCTGGAGAGCCGCACATAAAGGGCTTCTACGTTGGAAGACTCGTTGTAGCATGGGATGCAAATGGCGATATGATGAGTCGATGTCGTCATGAAACCATGCTGACGAAAGGCCTGTTGCAGGCACTGTATCTTTTGGCTGCCGTTCTAGCGGCATGCCTGGGCCAATTCATCTTGCGGATCCGCCCCCCGTCCGAAGGCATCCGGACAACATTTCTCTATCTGGTGGCCTCGCTGCTTTGCTATGGCGCGTCCTTCGGAATCACGGCCCTTGTGCTGCCCGCCGCCGATCGCAAACTGGCGGTGTTGATGCTGAGCCTGCAGTATCCGCTGCTCTATGTGCTCTTCGCGATCAAGGATTCGGCCGCACTGCCACCGGCCAGCTTGGTGGCGATCAGCCTTGGTTACGCCATCGTTGCTGTGGGCATGTTCGGGCGTTAGGTTCGGCCGGGGCAGAGTCGATCGATCTGGGGCTGGCCCAACTGGAAGTTCCACGCTGGACCTCCAAAGATCTGAATTGGCAGCGATTGTGGACGGCTGCATTGCTCCCTAATCTGATCCTCGTAGACGAGGGTCCTGATCTGGCCCGTGGCACTCATTTCAGAGACAGGCCTGTTGATGACATTGTTGTGATAGAAAACGACGGTCAGCATCAGCCAGACGGCCAGGGCACGAGCTGTTGCACTGTTACGCGTTCGCTGGTCCCGGACCAGACAAACGAAGGCCATCAGCAACACGGATAGAAACAGGACGGTGTTCCAATAGAAGAAGCGCCCGCCCGCATCCTCGACGACCATCAGCTCGAGCTCCACCCCGCGACGGGTGGCCACCAACAGGCTGGAGAAGGAGAGCACCAGGGTGGAGAAGATGGCCAGATACAGCAGGGCCGGCTGTCCCATGCGCGCTGTCAGCACGCGCAAGCCCAGCAGCACCAGGGCAAGCACCACAAGAACGGCTAGCAACTGCAGGGGATCAGGCAGGCCCCGCAGGACCCACCAGGGCTTGTAGCCCCCCAGCAGCGGGCTGATCAGGTGAACCGTGAACCAGTCGAGCAGCAGGGCGGGCCGCCTCAACAGCTTGGCGAGCGCCTGGGCCGTCGAGAGGGGGTAGTTGGTCTGCAGCTGGGAAAAGTAGATCTGCAGGGACGACAGCAGCACCGGCAGGCTCAGCCACAGGGGCCTGATCGGCAGCCGCCGGCGACGCAGGCCATGGAAGATCAGCAGCGGAATCGTATAGATGGCCATGAAGGGGCCGGTCAACGCTGCCACCAGCCCGTAGAGCAGCAGCAGGACCTGGAGAAGCGGAGGTCTGAAGACCTCCGGGCGACCACTCCCTTGCTGCGCCACCACGCCATAGGCGATCAGGATGAAGCCGAGCGGAAAAAAGATGTAGGCGTTGGGGAGATTCAGATAGGTCTCGCCGGCGTAGGGGTAGTAGACGTAGGGGATGTAGGCCACGCGCATCGCCCGGCTGAAGACGTTGGCGCCAATCAGGGCCTCGACGCTGACCAGGGGCAACAGCCAGGACACCCAGGCCACCAGCAGAAAGAAGCCGGGATAGGCCAGCGGCGAGAGCAGGTTCACGGCCGAGAGCGCCGTGAGGCGCTGCAGCAGATGGCTGTATCCGGCATACAGCTGCAGCAGCGAACCGGTGCCCTGGTCGATGGCCTGCTGCAGGAAGATTGAGCCGTCCTCGGCATACAGCCCGGGTTGCAGCGAAACGGAAGGGCGCCGCAGGTGGTAGCCAAGGGCGCAGAGGCCGATCAGGGCGGCGGACACGAGAAAGCCGTGCAGCCGGGGAGGCAACCGCTGCTGCGCTGACTGCCGGAACTGCTGGATCTTGTGGAGTACGTTCGCCATGGGTGTGCGCAATGGCTCCGCTCAGTCTGCCATCAGGTCCGTTTCAGGCTGATTTCAGGTTGGCTTCAGGTTGGTTTCGGTCCAGGCGAGCATGCGGCCGACGCCCTCGCGGCAGGAGATGGCCGGCGACCAGCCGAGCAGCCGCTGGGCCTTGCCGATATCCGCAATGAAACAGTCCTGGTCGCTGGCGCGGCGGGGGGTGGGCGTGTACACCAGTGGCGGGATGGCGAGCAGCTCCGCGAGCAGGGCGAACAGCTCCAGCAGGCTGAGGGAGTTGGCGGCGCCGCCGCCGATGTTGAAGATCTCGCCGTTCATCGGCTGGCGGTGGTCGTAGGCGGCCCGGTAGAGACGGATCAGGTCGTCGGCGTGGAGAACATCGCGCACCTGCTTGCCGGTGCCGGCGATGGTGAAGGGCTCGGGGGCCGCGCCCGCCTGATGGGCACGCTTCTGCTCGATCGCCTTCTGGCAGAACCAGCCCACCCAGCCCTGGTCGAAGGAGGCGAACTGGCGGCCGCCGAAGATCGAGGAATGGCGGAACACCACCGTTTTGAGGCCGTACACCCGGGCCCAGTCGCGCACGTACTGATCGGCGGCCCCCTTGGAGCAGCCGTAGGGGGTGGAGAAATCCAGGCCCAGCGACTCGTCAAGCCCCTCGGGATGATCCGGTAGTTGGTAGCGGGTGGGGGTCTCCTCGTAGCGCAGCCCCTCCAGGTCGCCGTAGACCTTGTTGGTGCTGCTGTAGGCGATCAGCGCCTCAGGGGAGAGGGCCCGGGCGGCCTCCAGCACAGCGAAGGTGCCGAGCACGTTGGTCTGCAGGTCGCGGGCGGGATCGGTCAGGGAGGTGGTCATCGCCACCTGGCCGCCCACATGGGCGATGTAATCGAAGGGGGCGTGGCGGCGGAACACCGCCATGACGGCCTCGGCGCCGGCCAGGTCGGCCTGGATGAAATGGAAGCGCCCGGGGGCGGCCTGCTGCTCCAGCCAGGCCAGGTTGGCGGCCGAACCACTCCGGAACAGGGCATCGACCACGATCACCTCGGCGCCGTCCTGCAGGTAGGAGGCGGCCAGGTTGGAGCCCAGAAAGCCGCAACCACCGGTGATCAGGACCTTCATCGGAATCAGGGCAGAGGGGACGCGGGAAGCCTCAAACCAGCCAGGTCCGGAACGTATCGCTCGATCTGATCGGGGCGGTCGGGAAGCACACCGGGGTGCAATCTACCGGTCGCCGCCAGGCGGTCCCATTCCGCCTCGGCGAAGGCCAGCAGGCTGGTGGCGACGCCCGAGCCGATGTTGGTCACCAGGGGGCGGCCCGGGTCCACATCGGGCCGGCTGCAGGCCTCGAGAAGATGGGCCGCCACGGCGGCGACTGGGATGAAGTCGCTGACCTGGCGGCCGGAGGTCATGGGGAAATCCTCCCCGGCCAGGGCGGCGCGCCGCAGGGAGGGCCAGAAGTTGCCCGCGAACTGGCCCTCGCCGTAGGCGGTGAAGATCCGGCCGTAGAAGAGCTCCAGGCGCCGCTCGATGGCGAAGGTGCGCAGCAGCTGGAAAGCCGCCGCCTTGCTGGCCCCGTAGGCGCTCAGGGGCTCCAGGGGGGCATCGGGGGGAATGGCCGCAAAATGGCGAGCGGCGTTGCCGTACTCGTGGCTGGTGCCGGTGACGACGCAGCGGCGCACCCCCGCCTCCGCCGCCAGCTCCAGTAGCCGCAGGCTACCGGCGACATTGGCCTGCACCAGCTCGGCCCAGGGCACCTGCTTGGGGCTCACCCCCGCCGAAGCCAGGTGCAGCACCGCATCGACCCCCGCCAGCTGGGCGGCCTCCAGGCTGGCGAGATCGCCCTCGCACCACTGGGGCTGGCGCGGCATCAGAATCACCGGGGTGGACGCCGGGCTGCGCCGCAGGGCCAGCACCCGGTGCCCCGCCGCCAGGGCCGCCGCCAGCACGTGGGAGCCGATGAAGCCGGTGCCGCCGGTGAGGAACAGCCGCATCAGGCCTGGCAGAAGGCCCGGATCACATCGATTTCCTTGGCCAGCATCGGCGCCGTGAGGCCCGGGTAGGTGCCGAGGAAGAGGGTGTCGACCATGATCGCGTCGGCACCGGCCAGATCGCCCACCACCCGCAGGGCGTCGGGGCGATCGGCGCGCAGCTGCACGAAGGCCGGCTGGCGCACCAGGTTGCCGCCGAACAGCATGCGGTTGCCGATGCGGTGGGCATCGAGCTCCCGGGCCAGGTCGGTGCGGCGGAAGGGGGCGTCGGGCTTGACGGCGATCTTGAAGCCGAACCAGGAGCAGTCGGTGCGGCAGCCACTGGCGTCCCAGGAGAAGCCGGCCTGCGGATCCCAGCCGGTGGCGTGGGTGGGCAGGGAGAACTCGAGCACGTGCTCGGTGGCCACCAAGCCCTCGCGCAGGGTCTGCCAGTTGCGCTTGCGGGCCTCGATGAACTCCGGCAGGCGGCGCAGCTGCACCCGGCCGATGGCAGCCTGGGGATCGAGCGGTTTGAGGTTGAAGCCGAGGTGGCTGTAGATGTACTTGTGGTCGTAGCCGGCGGGCAGTTCGCCCAGTTGCCAGTCGAAGCGCTTGCCGCAGGTGTCGTCCTTGCCGGAGGGGCACCAGCAGTCGCGGCCCCAGTCGCGGAAGCTCTCGGCCACCACCTTGAGCTTCTGGTCACTCACGATGTTGACGGCGCCGCCCTCGCCCATGGTGAGGTGGTGGGGTGGGTAGAAGCTCTGGGTGCTGAGGTCGCCCCAGGTGCCGGTCCAGCGGATGACGCGTTCGGGGCCCTCATCAAGGCCGGGGCTGTTGTCGCTGAAGCCGAGGGATTCGGCCAGCTCCCGGGGCATGGAATAGGAGCACCCCAAGGCGTCGCAGTTGTCCTCCACCAGATAGAGGTCGTGGGCGCGGCAGAAGCGCAGCACGGCCGCCAGGTCGAAGGGGTTGCCCAGGGCGTGGGCCATCATCACGGCCTTGGTGAGGCCGGGGGTGAAGGCGGCTTCGAGCTGGTCGCAGCGGACGTTACCGGTGACCGGATCGGCGTCGATGAACACCGGCACCGCACCCACCTGCAGGATCGGCGCCACGGTGGTGGGGAAGCCCGCCGCCACAGTGATCACCTCATCGCCGGGGCGCAGACGCCGCTCGGCGGGCAGGCGGTGGGAGGTGAGGGCCGAGATGGCCACCAGATTCGCTGAGGAGCCGGAATTCACCAGCAGGCTGTGGCGCACCCCCAGGAAGGCCGCCAGCTCGCTCTCCATCGCCGCCCCTTCGCTGCCGAGGGTGAGCCAGAAGTCGAGGGTGGTGCCCACGGCCGCCTCGACTTCGTCTTCGGTGAAGACACGGCCGGCGTAGGGGATGGCCTGGCCGTCGGCGTGCGGGGTGCGCTCCGGGTCGTCGCCGGGACGGAAGCCGGCGTGGGCCCGGCGGGCGTAATCACGGGTGAGCCGGAGAATCTCCTGCTTGAGCTGGTCGAGGTCGGCGGTCATGGGGTGGATCGGCCCGGCGGGAGAGAAGCGAGATAGGCGGTGAGGTCGTCGAGGCAGCAGGCCAGGGGGTCGTCGCCCGCCTCGATCACGCGGCGGTACCACTGAAGCGTGCGAGCGGTGGTGGTGGCGAAATCCCAGCGGGGCGACCAGCCGAGGCGGTGGTGGGCCTTGTCGACCACCAGGTTCAACAGGCCGGCCTCATGGGGGGCGCTGGGATCGGAGGCATCGATCCAGCGGCCGGGCCAGTGGTGCAGGGCCTGCTCCACCAGCTCCTGCACGGGCCGGTTGGCCTCCAGCTGGGGCCCGAAGTTGAAGGCCTCGGCCATGGCCGCGCCACCGGCCGGCTCGGCGAGAGCCTCGGCCAGGGCCAGGTAGCCGCCGAGGGGTTCGAGCACGTGCTGCCAGGGACGGGTGGCGGCGGGGTTGCGCAGGGTGATCGGCTCCCCGGCGCGCAGGGAGCGGACGGTGTCGGGAATGATGCGGTCGGCGGCCCAGTCGCCACCGCCGATGACGTTGCCGGCCCGGGCGCTGGCCAGGCGCAGCTGGGGCGACTGGTGGGGCAGGGTGCCGCAGTAGCTGGCGCGCCAGGAGCTGATCGCCAGCTCGGCGGCGGCCTTGCTGCTGCTGTAGGGGTCGTGGCCGCCGAGGGGATCGTTCTCCCGATAGCCGTAGAGCCATTCGTTGTTGCGGTACACCTTGTCGGTGGTGATCAGCACCGCAGCGCAGGGATGGGCCAGGGGCCGCAGGGCCTCGATCAGGTGGATGGTGCCCAGCACGTTGGTCTGCCAGGTGAGCACCGGCTCGGCGTAGCTGCGGCGCACCAGGGGCTGGGCCGCCAGGTGCAGCACCACTTCCGGCTGGGTGGCGGCCACCAGCGCAGAAAGGGCGGCCAGATCGCGCAGATGACCCACGTGGTGATCGAGGCGGCCGGCCAGGCCCAGCTGGTCAAACAGGGAGGGTTCGGTGTCCGGCGCCAGGGCGAAACCAGACACATGGGCCCCCAGCTCGCACAGCCAGAGGGCCAGCCAGCTGCCCTTGAAGCCGGTGTGGCCGGTGAGCAGCACCCGCTTGCCCTGCCAGAAGGTGGGATCGGGCTGCTGCCAGGCCCGCCCAGGGGAGGTGCTGGTCATGGTCAACCCCAGACCTTCCAGGGGGCGCGGCCCTGCTGCCAGAGATCCTCCAGCCGCTGGCGGTCGCGCAGGGTGTCCATCGGCTGCCAGAAGCCGCGGTGCTTGAAGGAGTTCAGTTGGCCGCTGGTGGCCAGGGCCTTGAGCGGCGCCTGCTCCCAGACGCACTGGTCGCCGTCGATCAGGTCGATCACCGGGGGCTCGAGCACGAAGAAACCGCCGTTGATCCAGGCATTGTCGCCGTCGGGCTTCTCCTCGAAATCGGTGACCCCATCGCCATCCAGGTGCAGGGCGCCGTAGCGGCCGGGGGGCTGAACGGCGGTGAGGGTGGCCTGCAGGCCCTCGCGCTGGTGGTGGGCGATCAGGGCCGTGATGTCCACATCGGCGACGCCGTCGCCGTAGGTGAAGCAGAAGGACTCGTCGTCGGGGAGGTAGCTGCGCACCCGGGCCAGACGACCACCGGTGAGGGTGGCGTCGCCGGTGTCGACCAGGGTGACCTTCCAGGGTTCGGCCTTCTGGCGGTGCACTTCCATATGGTTGAGATCCATATGGAAGGTGACATCACTGGTATGCAGGAAATAGTTGGCGAAGTATTCCTTGATCACATAGCCCTTGTAGCCACAACAGATGATGAAATCGTTGATGCCGTGGTGGCTGTAGATCTTGAGGATGTGCCACAGGATCGGCTTGCCGCCGATCTCCACCATCGGCTTGGGCCGCAGGTGGGTTTCTTCCGCTAATCGGGTACCCAGTCCACCGGCCAGGATGACGGCTTTCATCAGGAAGGAAAGTGGGGGGGTGGGGTGCTGCCCTGCGATGTCCTACATGGCTGCAGGCCAAGGCGCTGGGGCAACTTAGCAAGCCGGATCAAACGACCAGATCACACCTTGGAGACAAGTTCCAGCTCGAATGCCTGACGGCTCAGCTGCCCACGATCCCTACGGGCTTGAGCGTTGCTTGCGCCTTGAGCACCTCCTCCAAGCCCGCCAGGTCCTCGTCGGTGATCTTGGTCTGCATCGGGCAGTGCTTGGGGCCGCACATCGAGCAGAACTCGGCCTGCTTGTAGATGTCGGCCGGCAGGGTTTCGTCGTGGTACTCGCGGGCCCGCTCCGGATCCAGGCTCAGATCGAACTGCTTGTTCCAGTCGAAGGCATAGCGGGCCCGGCTCAGCTCGTCGTCGCGGTCGCGGGCGCCGGGGCGGTGGCGGGCGATGTCGGCGGCGTGGGCAGCGATCTTGTAGGCGATCAGGCCCTCGCGCACATCTTCGGCGTTGGGCAGGCCCAGGTGCTCCTTCGGCGTCACGTAGCAGAGCATGGCCGTGCCATGCCAGCCGGCCAGGGCGGCGCCGATGGCGCTGGTGATGTGGTCGTAGCCGGGGGCGATATCGGTGACCAGCGGACCGAGCACATAGAAGGGCGCCTCGCTGCACTCCTCCATCTGCTTCTTGACGTTGAACTCGATCTGATCCATCGGCACGTGGCCCGGACCCTCCACCATCACCTGCACGTCGTGCTTCCAGGCGCGGCGGGTGAGTTCACCCAGCGTCTTCAGTTCGGCCAGCTGGGCCGCATCGGAGGCATCGTGCTGGCAGCCGGGCCGCAGCGAATCCCCCAGGGAGAAGCTGCAGTCGTAGCGCTTGAAGATCTCGCAGATGTCGTCGAAGCGGGTGAACAGCGGGTTCTGGCGGTGGTGGTAGAGCATCCACTGGGCCAGGATGCCGCCGCCGCGGCTCACGATCCCGGTGAGGCGGCCCTTCACCAGCGGCAGGTGCTCGATCAGCAGGCCGGCATGGATCGTCTGGTAGTCGACCCCCTGCTGGCAGTGCTTCTCAATGATGTGCAGAAAGTCGTCTTCGCCAAGCTTCTCGATCGAGCCGTGCACGCTCTCCAGCGCCTGGTACACGGGCACCGTGCCGATCGGCACCGTGGAGGCGTTGATGATCGCCGTGCGCACCTCATCGAGGTTCACCCCGCCGGTGGAGAGGTCCATCACCGTGTCGGCGCCGTACTTCACCGCCAGCTTCAGCTTCTCCACCTCCTCGTTGAGATCGGAGGCGTTGGGGGAGGCGCCGATGTTGGCGTTCACCTTGCATCGGGACGCAATGCCGATCGCCATCGGCTCCAGGCCAGGGTGCTCGATGTTGGCCGGGATGATCATGCGGCCCCGGGCCACCTCCTCCATCACCAGCGACTCGGGCAGATTTTCCCTGCTGGCCACGAAGGCCATCTCCTCGGTGATCAGCCCCTGGCGGGCGTAATGCAGCTGGGTGACGTTGGCTTGACCACGACGCTTCTGGATCCAGGCGCTGCGCATGACAGGAATGACGAAGGACTGTTGGGCGCAGCCTGAGAGCTTCCGCACTTCCCTGCGCCGGCATGACCCGGATCAGGTTCGGAGGGTGTGATCTCAGCCCTGGGCGAAGCGATCGGTGGATCCTGCGCCGGGCACCCCTAGTGACGCCCGAAACCTAGCAAGGCTGGAAGGGGGTGGGGCCAAGGCTGAACGGGGGCAGGGCTGCGCAGCAATGATTCCCGATTCTGTACAGGCTGTACACAATCGGGAACCAGCGCGCCACCACCTCCCCAGGGAAGACGAGCCGTCAGGCCTGCAGACCGTCCAGTGCCACGGCCGTCACCCGGTGGTCGCCATCGCTCTGCAAGCCCGCCAGGGCCTCGCGGGCCTGGGTCGCCTGCGGCTCTTCCCCCTCGCGCACCAGGCGGCCCAGGATCTCGGCCCCACCGGCCCGCACCGTGCCGTCGCCATCGACGATGGCCAGTTGCGCCAGCTCCAGCAGCCACCCCGCCGGCATCGCCTCCTGCTCAGCCAGCGCCGAGAGGATGCTGCAGCGCACCAGCCACTGGTCGTCGGCCACAAAGGCGTCCCGCAACAGGGGCCAGGCCCGCACCACGCCGTAGCTGGCCAGGGCATTGGCGGCCTCGGCGCGCACATTGGCATCCTCGTCCTGCCGCACCGCCGTCTCCAGGGCCTGCCAGCCCACCTCATTGCGCTTCACCCCCAGACCAGCACAGGCCAGGGAACGAATCACGAAGGTGGTCTGCTCCAGCCCCAGCAACAGCAAAGGAATGGCCGCCTCGGCCTCCACCGCCCGCAGTCCCGCCAGGGCGGGCATCGCCCGGCTGGGGTCACCGGAGGCGATCGCTTGCCGCGCGGCTTCGAGATCGGGGGTGGCTTCACTCACGGGGATCACGGCGGGGATCCTTCACCTTGGCGCAGCACGCTTCAGGCCTGCGGCCCCTGGCGCAGCGCCCGCAGCAGTTCGGCCCGGCGGCGGCGGCGGCGCAGCACGCTGGTGGTTAAAAGTCCGCAGCCGATCACCAGGGCCGGCAGGGCCGGCAGCCGATCGGCCCCCTGGCGGGTGAGCAGCACCAGCAGGGCCAGCAGGATCAGCAGCGGCGCGGAGAGCGCCAGCAGGGCGGCCCGGAACCGGGGGGGGCGACGGCCGTTCAAACCGGCCGCTCCATCCAGCGCAGCAGGCTGAGGGCCAGCACCTTGATGCCCACCTCCAGGCAGCCCTCGTCCGGATCGAAGCTGTTGCTGTGCAGGGGCGAGCAGCCAGCGGGTCCGGCCACCCCCAGGCGGAACATCGTGCCGCGGGTGCCCTCCAGCAGTTCGGCGAAGTCCTCGGCCCCCAGAGACGGCTGCTCCAGCCACTGCACCCGGGAGCGGCCCAGCAGGGCCACGGCCGCATCCGCCACCAGCTGGGTGAGCTCCGGATCGTTGTGCACCGGCGGCGAGATGCAGCGGTAGTGCACCCGGGCCTCGCCGCCGTGGCCGCGGCAGAGGGCATGGACGGTGTCCTCAATCCAGCCCGGCAGCTGGGCATGCACCTCCAGATCCAGGCAGCGCACCGTGCCGAGCAGCCGCACATGGTCGGCGATGACGTTGAAGGCCTTGCCGCCTTCGATCAGCCCGAAGCTGACCACCACCGGATGGAGGGGATCGAGCCGGCGGCTGATCGCCTCCTGCAGCCCGCTCACCACCCGGGCGGCGATCCAGATCGCGTCGGTGCTCTGGTGCGGTCGGGCGCCGTGCCCCCCTTCCCCCAGCACCTCCACCTCCAGTTCGCCCGCCGCGGCCGTGAGACTGCCGCTGCGCACCCCCACGGTGCCCACCTCCAGGCTGGGGAACACATGCACCCCGAACAGGGCCTGGACGCCGTCCATGGCACCGTCGGCGCACATCCAGGCGGCCCCCTCCGCCGTCTCCTCCGCCGGCTGGAACAGCAGCCGCACCCGGGCCGTGAGTCGGTCGGCCACGCTGGACAGCAGCCGGGCCACCCCCAGGCCCACGGTGGTATGGATGTCGTGGCCGCAGGCGTGCATCAGGCCCTGGCGGCTGGAGGCATAGGCGAGCTGGGTGCGTTCCTCGATCGGCAGCGCGTCCATATCGGCCCGCAGGGCCACCAGGGGAGCCCCCAGCGGACCCAGTTCGGCCACAACGCCGGTGCGACCCACCCCTTCGCGCACCTCCCAGCCCCAGCGCCGCAGCTCCCCGGCCACGAGGGCGGCGGTCTGCTGCTCGTGGCCGCTCAGCTCGGGGTGGCGGTGGATGTGGCGCCGCAGCTGGATCAGCTCCGGCAACGCCGCCTGCAGGGTCGCGTCCATCCCCAGCGCCTCCCAGGTGGCATCAGCCGGGGCCATGGGGGAAAAGGACAACGGGGTCATGGGCGGAGGTGCGAAACCGGTTCAGGGGGCGAGGGCCAGGAACTGGGCCAGAGCCTGCACGGGAACGGGCGGCCAGCGCCGTATCTGCTGCAGCCATTCTTCCTGCCGGTAGCGGGGATCGAGGCCGGAGGCCGCGGCCCAGTGGCTTTCCGCCTCCCCCCGGGCGCCCCGCTGCCAGAGCAGCGCCGTGAGTCCGGCCCGGGCATCGGCGAACAGGGGGTAGCGCCGAATCAGGTCGCGCAGCTGCTTCTCCGCGGCCGTGGTGTCCCCCAGCTGGAAGGCGGCCAGGGCGGCGCTGGAGCGGGCCATGGCGAAGCCCGGCCGGGCGGCGGCCGCCGCCTCGAAGCACTGGCGGGCCGCCGGCCAGTCGTCCTGGGAGCCCTCCACATTGCCCAGGTTGTAGAGGGCGGAGGCCTCCAGGGGATCCCGCTCCAGGATCCAGCGGTAATCGGCGGCGGCCGCTGGCCACAGGCCCAGGGCCTCCTCGGCGGTGCCGCGGTTGAGGTGGGGGTCGGCGCTGCCGGGCTCCAGCTCTATGGCCCGGTCCTGGTCGGCGATCGCCGCCACCGGATCCCCCAGCGCCAGCTGCACGTTGCCCCGGTTGCTCCAGGCCGAGGCGTCCTGCGGCGCCAGTTCCAGCACCTGGTCCCACAGGGGCAGGGCGTCGCCGAAACGGCCCTCACGGCTGGCGACCAGGGCCCGGTCGAACAGCACCGGCAACGAGGCTGTCCCCTCCCCCGCCGCGGCCCACACCGCCGGCGCCCAGGTCAGCAGCCCGGCCAGCAGCAGGGCCAGCACAGACAGAACCGCCCCCGTTCGGTGTCTCACGCCGCCACCGCAGCAGGGCCATCGAGGTGGGCGCGGCCGGCGGCCGTGACGATCCGTCCCCGGGGGGTGCGCTGCAGGAACCCCAGTTGCAGCAGATAGGGCTCCACCACGGCCTCCAAGGTGGCGGGATCCTCCCCCAGGCCCGCCGCCAGGGTGTCGAGCCCCACCGGGCCGCCCCCGTAGGCCCCGAGCATCAGCTGCAGCAGGCGGCGGTCGCTGGCATCCAGGCCGCGGCCATCCACCCGGTGCAGGGAGAGGGCCTCCTCCACCAGCGCCGCATCGATCTGGCCGTGCCCGCCCACCGCCGCCACGTCCCGCACCCGTCGCAGCAAGCGGTTGGCGATGCGGGGCGTGCCACGGCAGCGGCGGGCCACCTCCTGGGCGGCGCAGGGCCGCAGGGGCAGCTGCAGCAGGCCGGCGGCCCGCACCACGATCGCCTCAAGGTCGTCGAGTCCATAGAACTCCAGCCGCTGGATCAGGCCGAAGCGATCCCGCAGCGGCGAGCTCAGCGAACCGGCGCGGGTGGTGGCCCCCACCAGGGTGAAGGGGGCCACCGCCAGGCTGCGGGTGCGGGCGGTGGTGCCCTTGCCCACGGTGAGATCGAGGCGGAAGTCCTCCATCGCCGGGTAGAGGATCTCCTCGGCCACCCTGTTGAGCCGGTGGATCTCATCGATGAACAGCACCTCACGGGGCTGCAGATTCACCAGCAGGCCAACGATGTCGCGCGGACGCTCCAGGGCCGGGGCGCTGGTGATCCGGCAGCGCACCCCCAGCTCCTCGGCCAGCACCAGGGCCATGGTCGTCTTGCCGAGGCCGGGGGGCCCGTAGAGCAGCACGTGGTCGAGGGCCTCCTGGCGGCGGCGGGTGGCCTCCACGGCGATGCCCAGCACCTGCTTGAGCTCGCTCTGACCGATGTAGTCGTCCAGGCGTCGGGGCCGGAGTCCGTCCTCCCGGACCACCGGCTCCTCCTCGGGTCGGGCGGTGGGATCCACCAGCCGCTGGACCGGAGGACCGGGTGAGGTCGTTCCTCCCGAAGAGATGATCGCCATGGGTGGAGGGTACCGGCCCCCAGCCTCAGATGGTGAGGGGCACGAAACCATCCGATGGCATGTCCATGTCCATTTAGCGATCAGGGTTCAATTCTGGGACAGGGTCGATGGCATCAGTCGAGATGGTGTCTTGAACGCAACGATCACAGTAAGGTAATCGCCTCAGGTTTTAAAAGCTCTATGAATCTCAGCACGGCCATCGCAAGGGGGCAACGTCAATTCCCCGTGATCCTAACCGCACTGCTGGTGGCCTCCGTGATCATCTCAGCCACATTGATTCTGCGCGACAGCGGTGTTGTGCCTAGTCATCCGATGGATCAGCACTTCGTCGAGTCAGTTGACCTTGCAATCCGCTACACAAAAGGCAATTGGACCTTTCACTATCCTGCTCTGCAGAACTCGGGTGGCATCACATCAAGTCTGATCGCCGGGATCTACAAGCTGATCATTCCCACGTCGAAGACAAACCTCAACTGGCACATCAGAATTCTGGCCATGGTCATGTACCTGGGCAGCAGTTGGTGGATGATTCGCAGCTTGATCTCTGCGGCACCAATCAGAATCCTAGCCTATTTGCTGATCTGCATCTCAGGGTTTCAATTCATCCAGCCATCCAGTGATTTGTTCGCTGGCTCCTTCTTCAACCTTTCCCTGGTCGCACTCAGACAGGCATGGCCTGTTCTTATTACGTCACTGTTGCTGGCAATTTTTGGGCTCACCAAGGTCGACATGATCGTGGCGGCGATCATGATCGCAGTTCTCTGGGGGTTCTGGGAGCAACAAAAAGGCCGACAGAATCCCGAAAGACTTGCACTATTCACCTTCGGCTGGCTGCTTCTCTTTCTTGCGCCAGCATTCCTGATCCAAGGCTCGGATCCATTGGCCGGCAATAGGAGTCTGCTGGCATTCATGAGTGCCTATACAGAATTCCTGGGTTATCACCAGTTCACAGGCATTCCTGCAGCTGCTGGGATCGACACCATGAAAATAGCCAAGGAGGCAATTTTCCCAGGCGTAAACAACCTTCTGGATATTGTCACGAAGTATCCTCAGCTGTATTTCGACTTCGTCGCCGTCTCAGCGGCGCGCAGTTTGCCAAACGTCATTCATGCGGGAAAGCTGTTGCTGTTCCCACTTGGTCTGGTTGTGATTCAGAACAAGAAACTTTCAACGCTTCGCCCCTTTCTGATCATCCTTCTGTTGGCCATTGGCTGCACCCTCATCCCCGCCTGGCTAGTGATCTACGTCAGACTACGATATGTGGTAAAGTTATTTCCAGCTATTGTGGTGATTGTCGTGGGCGGCTGCCATGAACTGAGCACCACGAACAAGTGGGCCAAGCCGATCCTATGGACGTGTGGCATAGGAACACTGGCCTGGGAAGGCTACTTCCTGAGGGACATGTGGCAATATTCACATTTCAAGTGACATGAGTCCATCACGCACCATCGATTGCCTGATTCCCTGTTTCAACGAGCAGGAGAGTATCCCTGCACTGTTGATGGAGATAGCGCGCCTTGCCGAGGAAATTGGAAATTCATTCTCCGAGCCACTGAGCCTTGGCTTGATACTCGTGAATGACGGCAGCACCGATGACACCCAGTCGCTTGCTACCCACGAACTTGAGGTTCTCGCCGGCTTCGATCGGAAGATCCTGATCAACTTGAGCAGAAACTTCGGCAAGGAAGCGGCTCTGCTGGCAGGGCTTAGGCAGTGCCGGAGCGAAGCCTGCATCATTTTGGATGCGGATCTTCAAGATCCACCTCATCTTATACTAGAGATGATCAACCTTTGGCTGAACAACTACAAGATAGTCAACGCGGTACGCATGGATCGCTCGGACGACCTGCTCTTCAAGCGACTGACGGCAAAGGCATTCTACAAAATCTTTGATCGGTTCAGCCACCTCAGAATTCAGTTCAATTCCTCCGATTTCAGATTGCTAGATCGTGTCGCCATTGACGCGATCCTTTCCTGCAACGAAAGCATACGCTTTTCCAAGGGTTTCTTTGCCTGGGTCGGCTTTAAGCAAGCCAATGTCTACTTCAAACGTCCACCGAGAAAGGATGGGGCAACCAAGTGGGGGGGCTGGAAGCTGTGGAATTATGCCTTGGATGGAATCTTCAGCTTTTCCACGTCCCCTCTCAGAATCTGGAGCTATCTTGGACTCATTGTCACCTTGATCGCTTTTGTTCTCGGGATGGTTGCGATGGTTCGCACCCTGTTCTTCGGCGTAGATGTTCCCGGATATGCATCACTCTTCACCGCTGTGACTTTTCTCGGAGGGCTGCAATTGGTGGGCATAGGAGTGCTTGGGGAGTACATAGGCCGCGTCTATATTGAGACGAAGCAAAGACCCCAATACATCATTGAAAGCACTACCGAATTGGAGTGAAACAGCTTCGCATTGTGCGCTTTGGGACAGTGGGCATTGTCGCTACAGCAATCCACTCCAGTTCCCTGATCATTCTCTCCTCGTTGACTTCCTTGGGGGGCGGAGTCACCAATATGATCAGCTTTGTGATTGCGTTTGCTTTCTCGTTCAAGGCCCAGCAGGCGTTCACGTTTAAGGACAGGCTGGGCAAGCAGAAGCTCAACCTGTTGGCCATGGGTGTTCTTTTCCTCGTCAACATTTTGGTCGCAATCGCACTTGGAGCCTTCCTGCGTGACAAGTATCGAGTACTCCTTCCCCTTGTACCCGCTGCCATCAACTATCTTCTGCTCTATGTGACATCAGGACTACCCCAGTTTCGACGGTGAGCAGACGAGTCCACAAGGTCACGGCATGATGCCATAATGAAAGGAGAAAGACCTCTAGAGAGACGAGATGAGACTGGCCAATGCAATGGGAAGTCAAAGAATCCAGCGTGAGCTTCGCCTCATAATCATCTCTGTGACGCTGTTTCTAGCCCACCAAGCCATGGAAAGCATCTTATTACACTGGTTTGCATCCAATGGATACAGTGATCTCTGCCAACTCGATTGTCATTGGTACAGAAAGATTGCCGGAGAAGGCTACGAGAGGTTGCAACTAGGTCAGTTCGATTACTCAAGAATGGCTAATGTTGCCTTCTTTCCCCTATTCCCTGGCGCCGCTTCTGTGATGTCCCATTTGCTTGGCCTGACATCGCAGACGGGCGTGGTGCTGACTTCCAAGTTTTTTTTCATGATCTCTATTTATGCATTTATCAAAATGGTCCAAACAATAGCGCCATCGACCAACCCAATTACGAATGGCAGCATCGCAGCATTTAATCCTTATTCAATCTATGGCAATGCAGGCTATACAGAACCCCTGTTTCTGCTTCTTACTTGTATCTTCTTTGCGCTTCTAGAGAGGAGGCTGTATCTGAAGGCAAGTATAGCCGGGGCATTACTTTCTGCAACCAGACTGGTCGGGGTGGTTTCAGTGATCTCCTACCTGATCAGCTTGACGCCGCTTTGGCCATCATGGCGATGGAAGAATCGCTTCCAGGCTCTGGGGGCCATGGCACTGATCCCTACGGGACTTGTCGTCTTCATGCTGCATCTTCAAGAACGCACTGGTGACCCGCTGGCCTTCATCCATATCCAACGAGCGTGGGGAAGAGCTACTCCTGCTGGGCCAACCAGTTGGCTGGTGGCCTTGAGCAAAGCACTATCAAGCGACTGGTGGCTTTATCGCTATTGGGGCATTTCTGGAATTGTAGTTTTGCTAATTAGCCTCTTCTTCATTCTACGGGGCAGATATACCTCGCTTGCCTCGTTCAGTTTATTCAGCACAATTATCCCACTCACCTCCGACTGCTGGGGTCTCTCCCGTTACATCTGGTGGCAGGCGCCAGTACTGCTTTTCATAGCTCTTTTCTTCGGCCGCAACAGGGCGCTGCTTGCAGGCTGGCTGACTCTCGCCATCGCCGTAAATGTGTGGAGTTACCGCCTCTGGTTTTCGACCACCAACTGGCATCTCTCCTGATCTCTGATCTGTTCTGTTGCTTCGCTCCGATGACCTGCCATCAACCACCCCGTCCTTCCCGTCCTGGGAATGACCGGGGATCATCTGCCTAGCCTGCGTCTAGCCTCATGATGTTGAACGTTGTTCAGATCCGATGGCGAAGGGGCCAGGCAGAAAGGGCGGTGGCGCCAAGAGCGCTGATCCGGCCAACCGGCTGCTGGCTGACAACCGTCTGGCCAGACACCAGTACGAGATTCTCGAAACGCTCGAGACCGGGGTTGAACTGCTCGGCACCGAGGTGAAGTCGATCCGGGCCGGCCAGGTGAACCTGCGCGACGGCTTCTGCCTGATCCGCAACGGCGAGATGCAGCTCCACAACGTCCACATCTCCCCCCACAGCCACGCCGGCAAGTTCTTCAACCACGAGCCACTGCGGGTGCGCAAGCTGCTGGCCCATCGGCGCGAGATCGACAAGCTGCGCGTCTCCCTGGATCAGAAGGGCCTCACCCTGATCCCGCTCAACCTGCACCTGAAGGGCTCCTGGATCAAGATCACCATCGGCCTGGGCAAGGGCCGCAAGCTGCACGACAAGCGCCAGGACGAAAAGAACAAGCAGATCGCCAAGGAGACCCGGGCCGCCGTCGCCCGGCTCTGAGCAGCGCCCTCAGGGGTTGGCGGGTTCCACCGGCGGTGGCGGTGTGGGGGCCGCTGGGCTGGCGGGCGTCTGGCTGGGGACGGGGCTGGCCGGTGCGGGCACGTCCGGCGTTTCCGGTGTCTCCTCAGGAGCCGGTCGGGCCTCCAGGGCCGGTTGGGGGGTGGGAGCCGGCGGATCGGCCCGCAACGACAAGCGGATCAGGGCCGGGGCGACGCCGTCGTTGGTGAGCAGCAGCTGCACCGGCGAGCTCTTCTGGGAGCCGAGGGTGACCACCCGCAGCGGCCCCCTGGCCTCCAGGGCTGTGCCCTCAGCGGAAAAGACGCTCATCTGCAGCAGGGGGGAGCCGTTGACCCCGAGGGCCAGGCCATGGCCGGCGGGGAGCCGGATCGGGAACAGCCGGGCGCCGCTGGCGGGCACTTCGGCACTCAGGACCTGGGTGGCGCCGGAGGGGGCCTCGATCGGCTCGATCCTGAGGTTCTCCAGGGTCAGCTCGCCGGCGGCATACCAGATCTGGCGGAAGGGCTCCGGTGGCATCGCCTGGGAGGCGCGGCTCGGCAGCAGGTTCTGCACACTCGCCGACACCAGCTCCCGCAGCACCGCCGGACTCAGGCCCTGGCGCACGAAGCCGGCCTGGCGCGCCTCCCAGTCGGTGGCGCTGAAGTTCCCCAGGCGCCGGCGCAGGGGCAGGGGCAGCTGCTCCACCCGGGCCAGCCATTCTTCGGCCAGTTCGTTCCAGACGCGCCGCAGGGGGGCGTCTTCGAGGGTGTCGGAGGGGAGCCGCCCGTTGCGTTCGGGGTACTGGGCCAGCAGGGCCGCATCCACCAGGCTGAGGAACCAGGCCCGGTCCACCTGCATCGCCCGCAGACGGTTGAGCAGCTGCTGGCGCTGATCCACCTCCGAGGGGGGCAGGCTGCTGGGGAGCTCGGGCACCCCGCCGGGGGGCGGTGTAGCCACCTTGCCGCGGCTCAGCCACCACCAGCCCACCGCCGTGCCGACCACGGCCGACAGCACCAGGGCGATCAGCACCGGCCAGAAGCCCCCCTCAGCGGCCTCCTCCCGCTCCTCGTAGCGGCGCCGCAACGTATCGGGGGCCGTCACGACCGGAGCTGGCGGGGGCGGCGGCGCCATGCGAAGCGGCAGCTGGGGCTCCACCCGGGGCTTTTCGGGCGTGCGGATGTCAGCGGCGACCACCTCGCTGGCGCCGGGCGCCGCCGGCGCCGCAGGAGGCACCAGGATCACGGTGCGATCAGCCCGGGGCACGGGTCCCGTGCTGTCGGGCATGGCCAGGGACTGGACGGCCACCAGGGCCTGGCCCGCCGAAGCGAAACGCTCGTCGGGATGGCGGCTCAGCAGGCGCTGCAACTGATGCCGCAGCTCCGGCTCGGCCTCCAGCGCCGCCGGCCAGCGCCACTGCATCGTGGTCGGATCGAGCAGGCCCCCTGGGGCCTCACCGCTCAGCAGCACCAGGGCCACCACCCCGAGGGCGTGCAGATCCATCCAGGGCTGGGCGGGCTCCCCCCTGGCCAGTTCCGGCGGGGCGTAGCCCGGCGTGGCGCCCAGCAGTCGCTCCCCGGCGCCGCCGCCGGCGGTGCCCCGCAGCAGGCCGAAATCGAGGGGGACCGGCAAGCCGTCACTGTCGCGGCGCAACAGGTTGGCGGGACTCAGGTCGCCGTGCAGCAGATCCTGGCTGTGCAGGGCGGCGATCACCGGCAGCAGCTGGCGCAGCAGCAGCAGCACCTCCCCGGCCCCGAACACCAGCTGGCGCTCCGAGCGCAGCTCCAGCAGCTGCTGGTAGGTGCGGCCCGCCTGCCACTCCCGCACCAGCCAGAGCTGGTCGTCGGCCTCGATCACGGCGCCGATGCGAGGCACCTGGGGATGCAGCACCCCCTGCAGCCTCGACCAGAGCTCGCGGGCCCTGGCCTGGTCCTGCTCCGGTCCGATGCGGCGCAGGGCCACGGGCGCATCGGCGGCGAGCTGGTCGCTGGCCAACCACAGCGACCCCTGCGGCCCGGCGTTCTCCGTGCCAAGGCAGCGCTCCAGCCGGTAACGGCCGCCGATCACCTGACCCTGGGCTGCCGTCATGGGATCAGGGCGGCGCCGCTGCGCTCGGGTTGCTCCAGGCCGCGGCCCGCGAGCCAATCAGGGTCGTAGAGGCGGGAGCGGTAGCGATCGCCGCTGTCGCACAGCACGGTGACGATGCGATGGCCCGGCCCGAGACGCCGGGCCGTCTCCACCGCCGCCGCCACGTTGATGCCCACCGAGCCCCCCATGAACAGGCCTTCCTGCCACAGCAGCCCGTAGATCGTGCGCAGCACCATGGGGTCATCGATGCGGACGGCATCGTCGATCGGGGCCCCCTCAAGGTTGGCGGTGACACGGCTGTTGCCGATGCCTTCGGTGATCGAGTTCCCCTCGCTTTTGAGCGTGCCGTCGGTGGCCCAGCGATAGAGGGCGCTGCCGCAGGGATCGGCCAGGACGCAGCGGACCCTGGGATCCTGCTCCTTGAGATACAGGGCCACCCCCGCATAGGTGCCGCCGGTGCCGGTGGCGGCCACCCAGGCATCCAGCCGGCCGCCGGTCTGCTGCCAGATCTCTGGCCCTGTGCTGCCGTAATGGGCGCGCCGATTGGCGAGGTTGTCGAACTGGTTGGCCCAGAGGGCCCCGGGCGTCTCCGCGGCGATGCGGCCGGAGAGGCGCACGTAGTTGGCCGGGTCGCTGTAGGGCACCGCGGGCACCGTGCGCACCTCGGCGCCGAGGCTGCGCAGCAGGCCGATCTTCTCCGCCGACTGGGTTTCGGGGATGACGATCAAGCAGCGGTAGCCGCGGGCATTGCAGAGGTGGGTCAGGCCGATGCCGGTGTTGCCGGCGGTGCCTTCCACCACCGTGCCCCCCGGCTGCAGCTGGCCGCTGGCCTCCGCCTCCTGCAGGATCCCAAGGGCGGCCCGGTCCTTGACCGACCCACCGGGGTTCATGAACTCCGCCTTGCCAAGGATCTCGCACCCGGTGAGGGCGCTGAGGGCATGGAGCCGGATCAGTGGCGTCCGGCCCACCGCGCCGCTGAAGCCCTCGGTGATCCCTGTGGTCATGCCATCGCTGTGGGCTCCCATCCGGCTGGCCTTCTCCTTGGCTGCGTGGCCGGATCGTAGGGAACATCCCTATGGTCGGCCCCAGAGAAGGGCAGGTCCATGGGCTCCAGGGCACACACCCCGGCGGACATCACCAGGCTCCTGCAACGGCTCCAGGCGGTACGGCAGCACAGCGAGCGCCTGATCGAGGGTCTGGAACCGGAGGACCTCTGCCTGCAGGGCATGGCCGATGCCAGTCCGGCCAAGTGGCACCTGGGGCATACCACCTGGTTCTTCGAAACCTTCCTGCTGGAACCCCACCTCCCGGGCCATGAAACGCCCGATCGCCGCTGGGGCCATCTGTTCAACTCCTATTACGAGGCGATCGGCAGCCGCCACCCCCGCCCCCAGCGGGGTCTGCTCACCCGCCCGGCCATCGGCGAGGTGCTGGCCTGGCGCCGGCGCGTCGACGCCGGGCTGGAGACGCTGCTGCTGGAGCTGGATCGCGGCCCCGCTGAGGCCGCGCCCCCCCTGCTGGAGCTGGTGGAACTGGGCCTGCAGCACGAGCAGCAGCACCAGGAGTTGCTGCTGATGGATCTGCTCGACGGCTTCAGCCGCAACCCGCTGGAGCCCGCCTACGGCCAGGAACCGTCTGGGGCAGAGGCTTCTGAGGCCCCCGCCGGCTGGCGCTCCCACCCCGGCGGCCTGGTGGCGATCGGCCATGACGGCGTCGGCTTCCACTTTGACAACGAAGCCCCCCGCCACCGGCAGTGGCTGGAGCCCTTCAGCCTCGCCGAAACCCTCGTGACCAACGAGGCCTACGCCGCCTTCATCGCCGATGGGGGCTACCAGCGCCCGGAGCTGTGGATGAGCGAGGGCTGGGCGGTGGTGCAGGAGCGTGGCTGGTGCGCTCCGCGCTACTGGCGTGGGGAGTGGGAATTCGGACTGGCCGGCCGCCGGCCGCGCCACCCCCAGGCGCCGGTGCGGCACCTGAGCTGGTTCGAGGCCGAGGCCTTTGCCCGTTGGAGCGGCGCCCGGCTGCCCAGCGAGGCCGAATGGGAGCTCGTGGCGACAGAGGCCGCGCAACCCTGCGGCCGCCCCCTGCCACAAGCCTTCGGCGCCCTGTGGCAGTGGACCGCCACCCCCTACCGTCCCTACCCAGGCTTCCGGCCCGCCGCCGGTGCGGTGGGGGAATACAACGGCAAGTTCATGACCTCCCAGTTCGTGCTCCGGGGCAGCAGCTTCCTCACTCCGGCAGACCATGCCAGAGCCACCTACCGCAACTTCTTTGCGCCCCACTGCCGCTGGATGGCCGCCGGCCTGCGGCTGGCCAGTGATGGTGCCACCGACCGATGCTGATCGACCTCCATCCCGAGCCGGCCGACATGGCCCGGCTGGTGATCGAAGGCATGGGCCGCTGCCCGAAGCAACTGCCGGCCTGGTTGCTGTACGACGCCGAGGGGTCGCGGCTGTTTGACGCCATCTGCGAGCAGCCGGAATACGGCCTGACCCGCACCGAGACGGCCCTGCTGGAAGCGCGGGCGGCCGAACTGGCCGCCGCCCTCGGACCGGGGGTGGTGGTGGAGTTCGGGGCCGGCAGCGCCCGCAAGGTGAGCCCCCTGCTCAGCGCCCTGCAACCGGCCGCCTATGTGGCCCTCGACATCAGCGCCGACCATCTGGCGCCCGCCTGCCGGGCCCTGCAGCAACGCCATCCCGACCTGCCGGTGCTCGGCATCTGCTGCGACTACAGCCGCCTCGAGCACTTGCCCGACCACCCCGCCCTGGAGGGCCACGGCCGGCTGGGCTTCTACCCGGGCAGTTCGATCGGCAACTTCGACCCCGTCGGCGCCCGGGACTTGCTGCGCCAGTTCCGCCGGCTGCTGGGGCCGGACAGCCGCCTGCTGATCGGCATCGACCAGCCCAAGGCGGTGGAGCGGCTGGAGGCGGCCTACAACGACGCCGCCGGCTGGTCGGAGGCCTTCGCCCGCAACCTGCTGACCCGACTCAACCGGGATCTGGAGGGCGATTTCCACCCCGACGACTTCCACTACCGGGCCTGGTGGGAGGCCGGCCAGTCCCGCATCGCCATGGCCCTGGTGAGCCAGCGGGTTCTGGAGGTACGCCTGGCGGGCCGGTGCTGGCCGTTCGCGGCCGGCGAACCGCTGATCACGGAGTACAGCTACAAGTACGCCCCCGAGGCCTTCCTCGCCCTGGCGGCCAGCGCCGGCTGGCAGGGGGCGGGCCGTTGGAGCGATCCGGCCGGCGATTTCGCCCTGCATCTGCTGGTGCAGGCAGACTCGGAACAGCAGCGGAGCGATCGATGAGCAGGGAGGAGCAGCGCCAGTCCATGCGCGGGGTGCGTGAAGGGCTGATCGAGGAACTCGAGGATCTCTACCGCCGGGCCTTCGACCGCATCGGCGAGCAGGACCTGGGGGAAGGGGCCATCGCCCGGCTCACCCAGCTGCTGCTGCGCTCCCGCGAGGCGGCCATCACCCCCCTGCAGGAGGAGATCGAAGCGCCCCTGATCACCCGCGCCCCCGGCGAACCCGTGCCATGAGCAGCTGGCTGGAGGAACTGGAGGCGCGGCTGGATCAGCAGTTGGAGGGCTTCCTGCGCACCAATCCCCAACAGGAGGAGCTGCTGCGGGGCCAGGCCGCCCGCGACCGTCAGAAACAGTTGCTGGCCGAACGGGTGCGCCTGCGGCAGCAGGCCGAGGAGCAGCGGCAGCAGCTGCTGAAGCTGGCCGAGGAAATCCGCCAGTGGCAGGGGCGGATCGGTCGGGCCCGGAGCGCCGGGGCCGGGGAGCTGGCCGGCCGCGCTGAAAGCCATGTGGCGGGCCTGATGGACCAGGGCCGCCAGCGCTGGCAGGCCCTCACCGACCTGGGCCAGCGCTTCGCCAGCGTCGAGCAGGAGCTGGCCGAACTGACCCGCCAGCGCAACTCCGGCCCTGCCCCCACCCCCGACCTAGAGGCCGACTGGGCCCGGTTCGAGGCCCAGCAGGAGCTGCAGGAGCTGAAGCGCCGCAGCCAGCGCTGAACCCTGCCACCCCATGGGTTTCCTGCTCTCCAAACTGCTGCCGCTCGGCCTCTACCCCCTCGGCGTGGCCCTGCTGCTCCAGATCGCCGGCCTGCTGGGCGGCCAGCGCCGCTTCGGCCCGGTGCTCTCCGGGGTGGGCATCGCCCTGCTCTGGCTGGCGGCCACGCCCCTGCTGAGCCGCCAGCTGGTCTGGAGCCTGGAGGAGCGGGCCGCCCGGCTGACGCCCTCGCCGATCCCCAGCGCCGATGCGGTGCTGGTGCTGGGCGGCGGCCTGCGGCCCGCCCTGCCGCCCCGTCAGGGGGTGGAGGTGAACGAAGCCGGCGACCGGCTGCTGCGCGCCGTGGCCCTGATGCGGGAGGGCAAGGCCCCCTGGCTGCTGGTGACCGGCGGCAAGGTCACTTTCATGGCCAATGACCCGGCGGCCGGTGAAGCCCTGCTGGCCAAGGCCCTGGCCACCAGCCTGGGGGTGGCCGCCGATCGGATCGTGACCAGCGAGGAGGGGCGCAACACCGGCGAGGAGGCCGGCGCCCTGGTGCGGGTGGCCCGGCAGCGGGGCTGGAACTCCCTGCTGCTGGTCACCAGCGCCACCCACCTGCCCCGTTCGCTGGCCACCCTGCGTCGGGCCGCCCCGGACCTGCGGATCATCCCGGTGGCCTGCGACTTCCAGCTGCCCGAGCGGCGCTCCTTCGGCACCCCCACCCTGGCGGGCACCGTGATGGGGGTGCTGCCCAGCGCCGAAGCCCTGGTGCTGACCACAACGGCCATGCGCGAGCACCTGGGCCTGGTGGCCTACCGGCTGCGGGGCTGGATCTGAGCTGGATCGCTCGCCGGGCGCTGCGGGGGTTACTTCTTGGGGACCGGGGGCACCAGGCTCACTCCCTCAGGCGGGGGGGTGGGGTCGGGATCGGCGATCAGCATGTGCTGCAGCACGATCTCCGGACGTTCACTGTCCCGCCAGCGGATGCGGTAGGCGGGCATCTTGGTTCCCCGGCTGGTGGTCTGTTCCACCGGTTCCATGACCCAGCCACGGCGAGATCGCCCCTGGGGATTGCGCTTCACCACCGCATCGGCGTGTTGAAAGCGAAAACCGACGCGCTCACCACTCATACCAGAGCCCCGAGGGGGAAAAGGCCTACTGGAGACCATTATCCCACTGCGTCGGTTCCCGCCCTCTCCCGCGCCTCCGGGCGCAGCAGGGGGAAGGCGATCACATCACGGATCGAGGGGCTGTCGGTGAGCAGCATGGCGAGGCGGTCGATGCCGATGCCGAGGCCGCCCGTGGGGGGCATGCCCACCTCCAGGGCGTGCAGGAAGTCCTCATCCACCGTCTGGGCTTCGGGGTCCCCGGCCTGGCGGCGCAGCTGCTGCAGCTCGAGCCTGGCCCGCTGATCCAGCGGATCGATCAGCTCGCTGAAGGCATTGGCCGTCTCCCGCCCGACGATGAACAGCTCGAAGCGCTCCACCAGCCCCGGCTTGCTGCGATGGGCCCGGGCCAGGGGCGAATTCTCCACCGGGTAATCCATCACGAAGGTGGGCTGCACGAGGCTGGTTTCCACCGCTTGCTCGAAAGCCTCCACCAGCAGCCGGCCCACGCTGTCGGCCGCCTCGGGGGCCGCCAGGCCAGCGGACTGCATGGCCGCGGCCGCCTGGGCGCGATCGGCGAAGGTGTTGAAATCCAGGCCGGTGGCCTGCTCCACCAGCTCATGCATGCTCACCCGCCGCCAGGGCGGGGTGAGGTCGATCGCCGTGCCCTGGTAGGTGAGGCGCGTGTCGCCGCAGACCTCCAGGCAGGCCGCGGCCAGCAGCTGCTCGGTGAGGTCCATCATCGTGTGGTAATCAGCGAAGGCCTGGTAGATCTCCACCGACGTGAACTCGGGGTTGTGCCGGGTGCTGATCCCCTCGTTGCGGAAGATGCGGCCGAGTTCGTAGACCCGCTCGAAGCCCCCCACCACCAGCCGCTTGAGGTGCAGTTCGGTGGCGATGCGCAGGGTGAGGGGCAGGTCGAGGGCGTTGTGATGGGTGGCGAAGGGGCGGGCGTCGGCACCGCCGGCTTCGGTCTGCAGGACAGGCGTTTCGATCTCGAGAAAGTCGCGCTCATCGAGCCAGCGGCGCATGGCGCTCACCAGCCGCGCCCGGCGCCGGAAGGTTTCGCGGGTGTCGGGCGAGACGATCAGATCGAGGTAGCGCTGGCGATAGCGCTTCTCCACATCCGCCAGGCCGTGCCATTTGTCGGGCAGGGGCTGGAGCGCCTTGGTGAGCATCACCCAGTCGGTCACCTTGACCGAGAGTTCGCCCCGATCGGTGCGTCGCAGGCTGCCGTGCACCCCGATCCAGTCGCCGCCGTCCACCAGGGAGGTGATCTGGGCGAAACCTTCGGGCTCCTCCGGGTGGGCCGCCAGCAGGGTGGCCATCTCGATGAACAGCTGGATCGGACCGGATTCGTCGGCAATGGTGAAGAAGGCCAGCTTGCCCATCACCCGACGGGTCATCACCCGGCCGGCGACGGCCACCTCAACGGCCCTTTCCTCGCCGTTGGGCAGGTCGCCATGGGCCTGCTGCAGCTCGGCGGTGCGGTGGCTGGGGGCGAAGCTGAGCGCATAGGGAGCCCGACCGAGGGACTCCAGGGTGCGGGCTTTCTCCAGACGGGTCTCACGCAGATCCGACAAGGCAGGCTGGGGGTGGAGAAGGGTGGCTGCCCATCCTGCAGGATCAGCCGGCGGCGGCCAGGGAGGCCTCACCCATTCGCTGGGAGGAGTAGCCCGTGCCCCGCACGGTGAGGATCAGCTCGGGGTTGCGGGGATCGGGCTCGAGCTTGCCGCGCAACCGGGCCACGTACACATCCACCACGCGCAGGTCGGCGGCGCGGCGGGGGGGATAGCCCCAGAGCTGCTCGAGGATCTCGGCCCGCGGCACCACCCGGCCCGGCTCCCGGAACAGCAGCTCCAGCAGGCTGAATTCGGTGTAGGTGAGGGCGATGCGCTGGCCCTCGCGCGTCACCTGGCGGCGGTTGGTGTCGACCACCAGATCGCCCACCCGCAGCACGCCGGAGCCGACGGGGAGCTCACGCGGCTCGCTGGTGGCCGCCCCCCGGCCCATGCGCCGCAGGATCGTGGAGATGCGGGCTTCGAGTTCCTTGGGGCTGAAGGGCTTGGGGAGGTAGTCGTCGGCTCCCAGGTCCAGGCCCGCCACCCGTTCGGCGATGGCATCGAGGGCGGAGAGAAAGATGATCGGCACGCAGGATTCGGCCCGCAGCCGCCGGCAGACGGCAAAGCCGTCCAGCTTGGGCAGCATCACGTCGAGCACCACCAGATCGGGCTGCTCCTGGTGGAACAGCGCCAGGGCCTCTTCGCCATCCTCGGCACAGAGCACCCGGTAGCCGGCCAGCTGGAGACGCATCATCAGCACACGGCGGACGGCTGCTTCGTCGTCGACGACCAGCAGGGTGGCAATCGGCTGTGAGGGGGAACCACCACCCGCGGAAGCCTCCAGATCAGCACCATCGGTGAAGGGGGAGGAAACCGTGGGCATGGGCATCGCTCCGGTCCACTCAGATGAAGAATCGCAACCATAACGCGACGCCGTTTGGGGCCGCGAGCACGGAAACGGCTCCGGCAGCGGGCGTCTGAGCGAAAGGCAACATGTCTTCGGAATCCCTTGCCTGCCCCGCCGGCGCCGCTCCCTTCAGGGCTTCAGGGCCAGCGGGCCTCGGCATAGCGGTTCCACTGCAGCTCGGCTTCGGCCAGGGCCGCATCGCTGTCGAGCTGCCCCAGCATGGACCGCTGCAACTGGGTGTAGAGGATCGCCTGCAGCCGCTTCACCCCCGGGGTGGCCGGCACCAACACCCGGGCCTGGGCCAGGGTCTCGATTGAGAGCAGCCGGGCGTTGTGCACCAGGCGCTCCTGGCCATCGCTGGGGACCGCCCCCCGCAGCTTGCGCTCCAGGCTCGCCAGGGCTCCCCTGGAGGAAGGCAGCACCCGGGCCTCCTCGGCGAAGGCCAGCTGGTTGGCCGCATCGCTCAGGAACAGGGCAAAGCTCACCGCCTCCGGGGCCATGGCGCTCTGGCGGGGCACCACCAGGTTCATCACCGCCACATTGGCTTCACCGTTCGCCCCCGTCAGGGGCGGGAAGGGGGCGGAGGTGGCGGCAATGCCGGGGGCGTTGGTCTGCAGGTTGCGCAGGAAATCGGGGCCACTGGCCACCTGGGCCAGATCGCCGGCCTGGAACAGCTCGATGGCGCGCCGGTAGCCCTGGCTCACCACCTCCCGCGGCAGCAGCCCGCGGCGGTAGAGATCGCTCCAGAAGGCGAAGGCGCGCCGGCCGACCGGACTGTTGAAGGCCGCCCGCTTGCGATCGTCCAGAAGCTGCACCCCCATCTGCACCAGCGCCTCCATCAGTTCGCCGGAGTCGTCGGGGACGACGGTCACGAACAGGGCGTAGCGGCCGGTGCGGCGCCTGACCGCCTCGGCGTAGGCCGGCACCTCCTCCCAGCGGCGGGGCGGGGCGGCCAGACCGGCCCGCTGCAGCAGCCGCCGGTTGGCGATCGTCACCCGGGCGGTCAGGTACCAGGGGATGCCGAACTGCTCGCCCTGCTGCTGACCCGAGGTCCAGATGCCGGCCACATAGCGATCCGCGGCGCCGGGGGGAAGCAGGGGGGTGAGATCCCGCAGCCCCCCCTTGCTGGCCAGGTTGGCGGCGAAGTTGGGGTTGAGATTGACCAGATCAGGGGCGGTGCGGGCGAACACGGCCGCCAGCAGCTTGCGTTCCACCGATCCCCAGGGCACGTCGGTCCAACGCACCGTGACGCCGGGATGGTCTTGCTCCCAGGCCGCGATCACCCGCCGCATGTAGGTGTTGAAGCGGGGCGCCAGGTCCAGGGTCCAGACGTTGAGCAGCTTGCCCGCGTTGGCCCCGGGCCGCCGCGCGCAGGCCCCGGCGCCCAGGGCTAGGGCGACGGGGGCGGCCAGCAGGCGCAGGGCCTGGCGTCGTGGCAGGGATCTGGGCATCACTCAGCGCCGCCAGCCGGAGCCCACCTGGCGCCAGAGCAGCAGCTGCAGGGAACAGAGCATCGGAGCGATCAAGGCC
This sequence comes from Cyanobium sp. Cruz-8D1, assembly GCF_024345975.1. GTDB lineage: Bacteria > Cyanobacteriota > Cyanobacteriia > PCC-6307 > Cyanobiaceae > Cyanobium. Next base: position 60,529 of record NZ_JAGQCD010000021.1, read on the forward strand.
GTGATCAGCGTCTGGGCGAGCAGGACCCGCAGGCCGGATCCCGCCAGATCATCCCAGCGCCACCCCGGCTGGGCCAGCAGGGCGGGATTCACCCCCTGATCGGCCAGGCTGCGGCCCACCTCCGGTCCTGCCAGCTGGATCGCCTCTCGGGTACTGACCCAGTCCAGGACCCCCCACTGCAACATCAAGGTGAGGCCGAGCAGGGCGGTGCCCAGAAGGGCGAGCAGACCGAGGCTGAAACTGCGCTGGATCAGCGGTGCCCGCCGTCCCATCCGCCCCCACCACCAGCCCAGCAGCAGCAGGGCGGGCACCTGGGTGACGCCGCCGGGGTAAACGGCATCCAGCAGCAGTCCCAGGGCGAGGCCGGCGCAGGCCCCCGAAAACGGTCCGTCACTCAAGGCCCAGGGCAGCAGCCACAGCACCGCCCAGCACGGACCGACGCCATCAAGGCTGAGCCAGCCCGGCGAGGCCAGGACGAGCAGCGGCACCAGCAGGGCCGAGGCGACGAGCAGGGGCTGGCGGGTGAGCAGATCCATCAGCGCACCTGCACCTGCACCTGCACCCAGTCAAGGGCCGAAACCGGCGCGATCAGCTGCACCACAGCCACCGGGGCCGGGTCGGCGTTGGCGTCCATGGACTGGATCACACCCACCGGCAGGTTCGGCGGCACCAGGGTGCTGGCGGGGGATGTCACCACCACGTCACCGGGACGGGCCTGGGGATCCTTCTCCAGGAAGCGCAGCAGGGGCCGGCCGGTGCCGATGCCGGTGAGCAGGCCGTGGTTCTGGGTGCGCCCCACCCACACCCCGACACGGCTGCGGGGATCGGTGAGCAGGGTGACGCTGGCGGTGCTGGGGGTGACACTGCCCACCAGACCGACCAGACCGCCCGGACCGACCACCGCCTGGCCGGCCCGGATACCGCTGAGGGCCCCCTGCCCAAGCAGCAGCTGCCGCCACCAGCCGGCACCATCCCTGGAAATCACCGGGGCCGTCACCCGGTTGGGATTCTGCTTCTGCAGCTCCAGCAGGGTGCGCAGCCGCTGGTTGTCCTGCTCCAGCTGGGCCAGCCGGGCCCCGTCTTCCACCCGGCGGGCCGAGCGCAGCCATTCAGCCTGGGCCGTCCCGGGCCAGAAGGGTCGGCTCAGCAGGGCAAAGGCATCGGCGATCAGCGCCCCCTTGCTGAGGCGCACGGCCACGAGCGCCAGCAGCACCAGCAGCCAGGGGGTGATCCGCCGCAGGGACGAGCCCTGGACGAAACGCAGCCAGCGCCATGCCGGCATGGGGGTCAGGCCGTCTGACGGAGGAATTCGGGGGTGTCGAGCACCCGCTCCAGCCGGCTGTAGTCCTCCAGGACCATGCCGCAGCCGTTGACCACGCAGAGCAGGGGGTCTTCGGCCACGTGGGTGAGGATCCCGGTCTCGTGGCTGATCAGATCACAGATGCCCCGCACCAGGGCACCGCCGCCGGCGAGCATGATCCCACGGTCGACGATGTCGGCCGCCAGCTCGGGAGGGGTGCGCTCCAGCGTGCGCTTGACCGCCTCCACGATCACGTTGAGCGGCTCGGCCATGGCTTCACGGATGTCTCCGGCCCGGATGTTGATCGTGCGCGGCAGGCCGGAGAGCAGGTGCAGACCCCGCACATCCATGGAGGTCTCGTCGTGGGCGTCGTCGGGGAACGCCGAGCCGATGCGGATCTTGATGTCCTCGGCGGTGCGCTCGCCCACCACCAGGTTGTGCACCTTCTTGAGGTAGACGGTGATGGCGTCACTGAGCTCATCACCCGCCACCCGCACCGACTCGCTCAGCACGGTGCCGCCCAGGCTGAGCACCGCCACCTCGGTGGTGCCACCGCCGATGTCGACAATCATTGTGCCCACCGGCTCGGTGACCGGCAGGCCGGCACCGATGGCGGCTGCCACCGGCTCATCGATCAGGTGCACCTGCCGGGCCCCGGCCAGGCCGGCCTGATGCACGGCACGGCGCTCCACGCCGGTGACGCCGCTGGGGATGCCGATCACGAGGCGGGGGGCGATCACCCCCCGGCCCTCGTTGCCCTTCTGGATGAAGCTCTTGATCATCTGTTCAGCGGCATCGAAATCGGCGATGACCCCGTCGCGCAGGGGGCGGATCGCCCGGATGTTGCCGGGGGTGCGGCCGAGCATCAGCTTGGCCTCCTCACCCACGGCCAGGGGGGTGCCGCGCTCCAGGTCGATCGCCACCACGGACGGCTCCTGCAGCACGATCCCCTTGCCCGAGACGTACATCAGTGTGTTGGCCGTCCCCAGGTCGATGCCGATGTCGCGGGAGAACTGGAAACGGCGGAAAAACACGGGCAGGGCCTCTGGCAGCGGCGAATCATAGGTGGGGCGATCCCAGCAGACCGGCCCAACCGCCATGGGTGTGACAACCGGGACGAAGGGTGGAACGGAAAGAGAGAGGCCCCCGATCGGGGTGCCCCATCATTGATCCACTCGTTTCAGGAGCACGCCATGGGCGTCAATTCCATCACCCTCGTCGGCAGAGCCGGCCGCGACCCCGAGGTCCGCTACTTCGAATCCGGCAGCATGGTCGCCAACCTCACCCTGGCGGTCAATCGCCGCAGCCGCGACGACGAACCGGACTGGTTCAACCTGGAGATCTGGGGCAAGCAGGCCCAGGTGGCCGCCGACTATGTCCGCAAGGGTGCCCTGATCGGCATCATCGGTTCCTTCAAGCTCGACCGCTGGACGGACCGGGCCAGTGGGGAGGAGCGCAGCAAGCCCGTGATCCGGGTCGACCGCCTGGAGCTGCTCGGCAGCAAGCGCGATGCCGAAGGCGGCGGAGGCGGAGGCGGCAGTTTCGGTGGCGGCGAGCCCAGCGAAGAGGAAGTGCCCTTCTGAGCCTTTCGACCCAGCTAGTGCTGCGGGGGCTTGTGCCAGTGACCCAGCCGGGTTATCAAGCGGCCTGAAGCCAAAGGAGGCGCCCCCCCGGGCGCCTTTTTTACTGTTCGGAGGCCGTTGGCTCTGGATCAGGGACTGTGACGGCTCTGCTTCCAGAGGCGCAGTCCCAGCCAGGCGGCCCCCGCCAGCAGCGCCAGCACCAGCAGCACCTTCACCACCCTGGCGGCGGGCTCGATCCAGAGTTCAACGTTGGTGTAGCTCTCCCCCAGCAACAGTCCGGCCAGCGTCAGCAGCAGGGTCCAGATCAGGCTGCCGGCAGTGGTCCAGAGCAGAAAGGGCGTCATCGGCATCATCTCGATGCCGGCGGGGACGGAGATGAGCGTGCGGATGCCTGGCACCAGCCGCCCCCAGAACACCAGAGCCGTGCCGTGACGGCTGAACCAGCGGCGACTGCGCTGAAGTTCCTGAGAGCTGATACCGATCCAGCGTCCGTGGCGATCAAGCCAGTGCTCGATGCGCTGCTCGTTCACCAGCCGGCCGATGCCGTACCAGGGGAGGGCACCGAGAACGGTGCCCAGCAGGCCGGCCAGCACCACCGGAATCAGGGAGAGCTTGCCCTGCTGCACATAAAAGCCCCCGAGGGGCATGATCAGCTCCGACGGGATGGGAGGGAACAGGTTCTCCAGAAACATGGCCGCAAAGATCGCGCCATAGCCCGCTGCCGGGTTGGCCTCCACGGCCGCCCCGATCATCTCGGGCAGCTTCTGGACCAGTTCGATGGCCACTACGATGAAGCAAAGTCCATGAAGAGTCTTCCACGTCGCCCATCATGTAGCGCTCATTTGAAATGAGCGAATGAGGCTGGAGCAGCCACCATTGGCCCACAAGGAGCATTGCCGCTCAGCTCTGACACCTCTATCGTCAAACGAAGAGAATGCGAAGAGACCTCTATGCGTGCCTGTTGCTATGATAGCGCTCGCTTCTCAACATATGTGAACGGGAATCAGCTGCTCATCCTGTTCGGGTATTCCGTACTCCTCTGCGCGGGCCAAGCTTTGTTCAAGTTGTCTGCCCCGAGCGGAGGCTTGAGCAGAGGGGCGTTGTCATTTTTGGGGGGCTTGATTCGGAATCCAGTTTTCATTACGGGCTGTGCCGTTTACGCCCTATCGACATTTGCCTGGGTTGCTATTCTCACACGCCTGCAGCTTTCTTATGCCTATCCGCTGGTGATCGCCTTCTCAATCCTATTGACATCGCTAATGGGAATATTGCTATTCAGAGAGCACATAACATTTCACAAGTTAGCAGGTATTTCAATGGTGGCTGCAGGTGTTGTCTTTCTTGCTAGGTCAAATTCCTAATGGCTCTGCGCAGGGACTCCAGCTACATCGCCCCAAGGCTCGGAGGATTCGGACCTTGGTTGGCATGGAAGGTGCGTGCGTCAATTTTCAAGCAGTTGATGGAAGAGTACGATCCCCCGCACAGCTGGAAGGTTCTCGATGTGGGAGTCACCTCAGACCAAACACCTGACTCCAACTTCTTTGAACGTCTGTACCCCTTTCCCGCCTCAGTCACAGCGGTTGGGCTAGAGGATGCTTCCCATCTTGAGCGTGACTTTCCAGGACTGACCTTCATTAAAGCTGATGGAAGGTCTTTGCCCTTCCCGGACAGATGCTTCAAATTGGCGTTCTGCTCGGCAGTCATTGAACATGTTGGGTCTCAGGCTCAACAACTGCAACTCATTGCAGAGCTAGCTAGGGTCGCCGAGTCTACTGTCCTGACCACTCCAAACCGTTACTTTCCTTTGGAGTTTCACACTCTGACCCCGTTTCTGCACTGGTTGCCACCAAGGCTATTCCGAAGATTCCTAAGGCTGACCGGTCAACATTTCTTTGCAGAGGAGGCCAATCTCAATCTTTTGAGCGAAAGAGATGTGGACAGGATGCTTGACTCTCTAGGCCTGAGATACCAAAAGAAGCCATATTACCTTATGGGCATGAAGAGCAACTTAGTCTATCATCTATCAAGCTCCACGTGAGCCTTGATAACATTAGCATTGCTGCCTTTTGGATGAAGATTGCGATACGTCGATATCTTGGCTGCCGTGAGATAGGCGGAGATGGAGAGAAGCAAGGAAGTGCAGGTCACAAAGGTTACCAAAGAAGTCATACGAGAGGAGAGACTGCCCTGCAACCAAAAGATTAGCAATGCAACAAAACCAGCCGACGACACAAAAGCAGATATCCCAGCAATCTTAAATATTCGGTCTGTCCCACGATTTAGGCCCAAGAAGTTGTCGATTCTCCGAGACATGCCAGACCTACGCATAGGATACTCTGAGTAAAGCATTTCTCTAGTAGAGAGATAATCAGAAACGATTCCAATACAGGCGACAAGACAGGAGAAGGCAAAAACTAACGTACTGGGACCGGAAAACGGAGCGAGTCCGAGTCCGAATGAAAACAGCAGTGCAAGAGCCATTAACAGTAGAAGGCCAGTGAAAGGAAGAAAACTGAATTTGGGGCTGAACGACAACATGAACTTCAGATGCCGCCATCCATCTCGCCAAGTTTTGAGGTGCGGAATTCTCCCTGGAGGATTCGGCCATAGGTTCGTGGGAATCTCAGCGGTCCTCAGATCCATGAGGCTTGACTTAATCACCATCTCTGAGGCGAACTCCATCCCTGAGCAGTGAAGATTCAGGGCAAGAATGGCGTCCCGATTGAACCCCCTCAAACCGCAGTGGAAATCGCCGATCTTGATCCCAAAAAACAATCGTCCCAATGCGCTGAGCACGGGGTTGCCGAGGTGCCGATGCAGCAAGGGCATCGCTCCAGGGGCAATCCTGCCCTTGAAGCGGTTGCCCATCACAAGGTCGTAACCCTGTTGAAGCTTGCCGAGGAACTGGCCGGCTTGAGCGAACTCGTAGGTTGAATCGGCATCCCCCATCAAGATGTAGGTACCTTTCGCAGCCCGGATTCCTGCGAGCAGTGCGGCGCCATAGCCACGAATGGGCACGTCAACAACGTGAGCTCCTGCAGATTGGGCAATCTCCTGGGAACCATCGGTACTTCCATTGTCGGCAACGATCACCTCAAATGGACATCCGCATGCTCTTCCACCTTCGTAACAATCAGCGATCACACTTGATAGCGTGCGGGATTCGTTGAGACAAGGAATGACAAACGTCAGCAGCGGAACTTCAGCCTGCATGGCAACTAATCTCGTTGAAAAGCAATATCCTCATGGGGGAGAATAGAGAACAATGGCAATCTGATGTGGGCTTGATTTTATTCAATACCCTATGCCGTTCCATTATGACACCTTAGGCAAGTTACTCCGGAATTGCCTTGAATGCCCTAACGGCATGTAGTAAGCAGAGAGACGAGCCAGCAGACCAATGAACAATGGACTGGCCATGGTCACATAGGCATCGCCTGGAAAGCTTGTGAGGCCTAGAAGAGTATACGTTGCAAGCTGAAGGCCCAAACAAAGCAACATCCACACACACACTGGATCCCATAGCTCAGACAGTCTTGATCGCATCGTTGCAAGGCCAACGGAAATAACAGCAAGCACGATCATGAGCCACTTTCCGGCGGCTCCCAGAATGCTTGCAGCCCGAAGGATTCTGTGCCACTTGAATGATTCAGTCAAACTTACTTTCCGAATTCCAAGAGGTCTCGCCAGCGTTTCGTGGAGACCGCCCACCTGCTCAATTGCAAGAGTGACCTTTCCATGGGGGTAAACTGCTGGGATCAGCACAAGCGATGCGATTCTGCTCCCTTCCTTTGCAACTTCATTGATTAGGCTGCGAAAACCCCATCGGCTCATGGATGGCTTGTAGCCAACCTGTGGAGAAGAACATAAAAGCATACTGGATTGTTTGCAGATGGAATCCAGTTCACTGTTGGCAGATTGGACCACTCTTTGAAAAGAAGCTTCACTTGCCCCAGGCTCAAGTACTGCGCCAATGGCATCGCGAAGAGCCCACATAAACCACCCACCACCGATCTCGCCACAAGTGTCAGGATAGATGCTGCAGCCATGAATTCTCCAATGAGATGGGATATTGTTGAGTATCCTGCTGAGGTGACTACCTGAGTCACTCTCCTGTATGATTGCCCCGAGTGTTGTCTGCCTTACCGGAACCCTGGCCAGAGCAGCCTCTCCGTTGACACTTATACCAAGCAACCTTCCATATAGACTAGGGAACTCCCCTTCCTCAGTGCTATTAGAAATGAAAGATCCGTAGTGGAAACCATTCAAACCGCTAATCGCTAAGACTGGAAGTTTTGTCCATGCAACAATTCCGAGCACAACAAGGAGCGCGGCTAGAAGTTTAATTCCCAAGCGGTGATGAAGCTGCTGCCGATGTCTCCATGCAAAAACCAGCCCACCGAGAATGAGCCATGCCGCCAATTCAACCCAAGCCACCATTCGGCCCTCTCTTGTGATCAAGATCAGCCCGAAGCAGGTGGCAGTTCCAAGCAAGCCCATGACAAGTGACACCTTGAACTTAATTTGCTTCCGCAACTGATCAAGGCTCCAAGTACCAAGCCCAAAAGCAATTATTTGCAATGGGATGTAGGTGCCTTCTCGCAAGTTTCTGAGTCCCATATTCCCAAACTGAAATGGATCGAGGAGCAACGTGATCAGGGTCACTACCCTCAGCCAGTTGGGAGCTTTGTTTAATGCCGTGCCTACGAAGACTAAAGAACCGACCAAGTAAAAGATCCTTTTGTACGCGAAAGGATTGATGCCAATGCGGGCAGCTACGGCAGTTAAGACAGAGTGGAGAGGGCCCTTACTGGTGGATAATATGTCCCAAGATCCGAGCCATTGGCCATCCAAGATGGAGTTTGACCACTTCATAAAGAGGCCGTCATCATGAGGAGATCCTGGGAGGCTAATTCCGGGAGCTGGAACTATGGCAATGAGATAAAATAATATTATAACAAAATAGGCTAGTGTTCTGTCCCAGAGATACGAGAGCAAAGACGCTGAATCTTTTCCAAGATTGAATCCGCCGTAGCCGTCCAGGTGAATGGAGCTGTGTTCTTGTTATATGCCGCCACGAACTGCTCGATCCTGGCGATCAGCTGCTTGACACTGGAG
>NZ_JAGQCD010000022.1 GCF_024345975.1 Cyanobium sp. Cruz-8D1
AGAGCGACCAGAGCAGTGAAAGGTGCGCGCTGAGAGGCTGAGCAAATGAGCTGTGCATCAATCATGAAGTGGTGACTGCCTACGTCATGTCAAGCTCAGGCCGGCACACCCCGTGAACGGTTACCTTCGTTGTTGTCTTCGTTGAAGCGGCGAACCAGCTCCTCAAAAACCGTGCCCATGGCGTGGTTGTCGAGCGCCGCTGGGCTCAGATCGATCTGGGGATCGAGGAACTTGCTGATCAGTGTGCCGAGCGAATCCGAGCGCGACAGCGTGGGGATGTGGTTGCGGAACTTGAAGTTCTCAAGGATGTCCTGCACGTTGTCGCTGAAGCCCTCCAGATAGGCCTCGAAATCGGTCCGTAGTTTTTGCTCGCTGCCCCGCGTGGTGAGATCGCGCAGCACGAAGGGAGAAACGTTGTAGAAGGCCTGGCCTGCCGCTGCGCGCAGGGCCGCTTCTTGTTCCTTGATTTCGGCGGCATCGAGCCTGGTCTTGGCTTCCAGCACCCGCGCCTTGGTGGGCTCCAGCACCGCATCCAGCCGCCGCAGCACCGCCATCGGCAGGATCACATCCGGATACTTGCCGCGCTTGAACAGATCGCGCAGCACGTCATCGGCGATGCCCCACAGGAACGACACGATCCGGTTGTGGGTGGCCTGGTCCATCCGACAGTTGCCTTGCCAATGGCCATCACAGTAGGGAGAGCTCACCCCATTGCTCTCAGCCAGCGCTACTGCCCGGCACGCCCGGGCGCCACAGGCGAACTGCAGGTGCTGATGCCGATCGAGGGACTGGCGGGCATCGAAGCCCTGCGGGGCCGCCTCGAGAAAGACCTCGCCCATCCCAACTGCGCCGGCAGAGTGCCCCGGCCATGGCCGCTCAGCTCTCGACCAGCTGGCCGCCCTCGAGGCTGACGATCCGATCGGCGATGTCGAGGATCTTGTTGTCGTGGGTGACCATCACGATCGCGGCGCCGTTGTCGTCCGCCAGCTGGCGGAACAGGTCGACGACGTCGCGGCCGGTGGTTTTGTCCAGGGCGGCGGTGGGTTCATCGGCCAGCAGCAATCGGGGGCTGGGGGCCAGGGCCCGGGCGATCGCTACCCGCTGCTTCTGGCCGCCGGAAAGCTTTTCTGGGAAGTAGTGCTGCCGCTCCGCCAGCCCCACATGGCCGAGCATGGTGGCAGCGCAGTCATCCATCGCTGCCCGGCCCCGAACCAGCCAGGTGGGCGAAACCTCCAGGCCGAAGCGCACGTTCTCCAGGGCCGTCAGGTAGGGCAGCAGATTGTGGGCCTGGAAGATGAAGCCCGCCTGGCGCCGCAGCCGGGTGAGGGCGTCGTTGTCGGCATGGAGCAGCTCCTCCCCCAGCACCTTGAGGCTGCCGCTCTGGGCGGCCCGCAGGCCGCCGAGCATGGTCAGCAGGGTGGTCTTGCCGGAGCCGGAGGGCCCCGTAAGGATCAGGATCTCGCCGGCGTGCACCGTCAGGTTGATGTCGATGAGCACCTGTTTGGCGGTCTCCCCCTCGCCGAACCAGTGGTCGAGATGCTGGAGCTCAATGGGCCGCTCGCGCCCGACTGCAGCGTCCAGCGGCGTCATCAGAAGATGTCGGCGGGGTCGAGCCGCCGCAGCTTGCCGGTGGCCAGCCAGCCCGAACCGGCCGCCATCACCAGGGTCAGGCTGAACACCGCCAGAGCCCGCTGGAGGGTCATCGCGATCAGCAGCGAGGTGGAGCGGGCCAGCAGCGCATAAAGGCCCATGGACAGCAGCAGGCTGGGTAGGAAGGCCAGGGCGGCCAGCAGCAGCGATTCCTGCACGATGATGCCAATGACGAAGCGATCGCTGTAGCCCATCGCCTTCATCGTGGCGTACTCCGGCAGATGGTCACTGACGTCGGAATAGAGGATCTGATACACAATGATGGCGCCGACCACCAGGCCCACCAGCACCCCGAGGTTGAAGATCAGCCCGAAGGAGGTGTTGTTGCGCCAGTGGTCCACCTCCATGTCTTTGAGCTCCTTGAGGGTGAGCACCTTCACCGACGGATCGAGAAAGCTGTTCAAGGTGGCTTGCACCTGCAGCGGGCTGACGCCCGCTTCCAGCTGGATCACACCGAGCTGGATGTCGTCACTGGTCTGATCGGGGAACCAGGTCTTGAAGTTGCTGGCGGAGGTGATCAGGTTGATGTCGGCGGCAAAGGTGAGCCCCATCGTGAACAGCCCATTCACCACGGCCCGGTTGCCGCGCAGCTCGGTGTCATAGAAACCGTCCCGGGCCACCACCTGGCCCACGGGGCCCGCCGCCTTCTTGGAGAGGGTGTCGAAAAAGAGGCCATCGGGCCGCAGCAGTTTGCCCGGATCGGCCGTCACCTCGGGGATGCGCAGGGCCGGATTCTCCGGAGCCAGCCCGAAGATCAGCGCCTGTTTTTTCTCGCGGCTGTCGCGGTTGAGCCAGTCGGTCTTGCCGATGTAGAGGGGCGTCACCGCCTTCACGCCCTGCACCCCCAGGGCCTGGATCAGGCGGCTGCGGGGCAGGTTGAGCGGTTCGCCCAGGTTGGTGTAGCGCCGGCTCACCATCACCAGCTCGCCGTTGAGCCTTTCCAGGGGGCGCTTCTGGCTGGCATAGAGCCCGCTGGCCAGCCCCAGCTGGAAGAACACCAGCACGTTGGCGAAACTCACCCCGGCGATGGCGGCGAGCAGCCGCATCGGTCGATGGCTGGTCTGCCGCCAGGCCAGGGGCGTGCGGCGCAGGGCGGTCAGCGGGTTCATGGCTTCTGGACGCCGCCCAGGACGCGCTCCCGAGCCGCCTCCTGGCTGGCCTTCTGGGCGGCGTTCAGTGGGGCGAACAGCACGTTCACCTGCAGGTAGTTGAGGTGGCTGGCCACCGCTGACTCCTGCGGGGTCAGGCCGATTTTCACCTCCAGCACCCGCCGGTCCAGGTTCTCGCCGGCCTGGCCGCTGAACACGGTCTGGCGGCTGACTTCGCGGGCGATCTCCACCACCGTCCCCTGCACGCTGCGCCCCTTGAAGCCGTCGGCGCTGAGGCTGACCTTCTGGCCCAGGGCGATCAGCGGGCGATCGCTCTGATACACCTCGGCGATCACGCCCATGCGGCTGCTGTCGCCCATCTCCAGCAGGCCGTCATCACCGACTTTGTCGCCCGGCCGGGCATGCACCTTGAACACGGTGCCGGAGAAGGGGGCCAGCACCGTGGCCTTGGCCCGCTCGACCTTGTCCTTGTCCAGCGACGCTCGGCTCTCGCGCAGCTCGGCGGCCAGGGTGCCCTTGGTGGTGATCGCCTCGGCCAGCTGGGCCTTGGCACTGTTCTCGTCGGCTTGCAGCTGCTCGACGCGGTTGGCCGTGGTGGCCCCGCTGGCGAACAGCTGCTCGGCCCGCCGTGCCTCGGCGCTGGCCTGGCCCAGGTCGGCCTCATAACGGGCGATGACGCTGTCCTGGGCGGCCAGCTTGCTCTGGGCCACCCGTATCGCCGCCTGGGCTTTGTTCACGCTGCTCTCGAGCGTGTCGAGGCTTTCGAGCACCGCCAGGGGCTGACCCTTGCGCACCTCCTGGCCCTCCTTCACCAGGATGTCGCGCACCCGGTCGTTGGTCAGGGAACTGGGCACCGACACCTTGCTGATGCCGCCCAGGGGCTCGATCCTGCCCAGGGCGGACACCTGCCGCGGCAGCAGCGGCACGGCCCGCTGGGCCTCAGCCTGTTGCCGTTCGCGCTGCTGCCACAGGCGACTGCCCAGCCCGGCCAGCACCACCAGGGCCAGCAGGGCTGCGATCAGCGGCCAGGGTCCGCCGCCGCCCCGGCGACTGGTGGGCTTGGGCATGGACATGGCGCGATGGCTCCTCGCCTCAGCTGGTTATAGGGCGCTGCCGTGGTCCCGCCCATCGCTACGGTTCGGCCATGGATGGATCGGCCCTGCTCGACCAGCTGCTGCCCGCCCTGCGCTCCCCCCTCGGCGCCCTGGCGTTCGTGCCCCTCTACGCGCTGTGGGTGACCCTGCTGCTGCCGGGGGTCTGGGCCTCGATGCTGGCCGGGGTGCTCTATGGCCCTGTGGCGGGCAGCGTGCTGGTGTTTGCCGGGGCCTGCCTGGGGGCCCAGGCCGTGTTTCTGCTGGGGCGCGGTCGCTGGCGGGGGTGGGCCCGACGCCGCCTGGCCAGGGCGCCGCGGCTGCTGGCGGTGGAGCGGGCGGTGTGCCGCCAGGGCCTGGCCCTGGTGCTGCTCACCCGGCTGTCGCCGGCCTTCCCGTTCAGCCTGCTCAACCTCGCCTACGGCCTCAGTGAGGTGAGCCTGCGGGACTATTCGATTGGCCTGATCGGCATCCTCCCCGGCACCGTGCTCTTCTGTTCCCTGGGGGCGGCGGCAGGCGATCCCAGCCGCTTTGCGGCGCTGCTGGCCGGCCCGTCCGATGGCGTCACGTGGGCCCTGCGCCTGCTGGGGGTGGTTGCCACCCTGGCGGCGGTGCTGCTGGTGGGCCGCCAGGTGCGCCTGGCCCTGGAGGAACGCGGGGTAGCCTCCCACGTTGCGATGCAGGCCAGCGATGGTAACGGCCGAGACTCTCCCTAGCCCCTCCGCCGGCGCTTGTCCCAACTGCGGTGGCGCCAGCCTGACCCTGGTGCGACGGGAGCGGGTGAGCAAGGCCCGGGTGGAGGCTGAACTCGTCCATTGCGGCAGCTGCGACTTCCTGTTCCTGGGCGAGCCCTCCTGGCTGGCGGTGGCCTACGAGGACTCCTTCTACGGCGATACGGGCTACGTCGACCGCAACCTGCACGCCTCGCGCCTGCTGCGGCTGCTGCTGGTGATCGGCCGGCTGGGTCGCTTCGGCCCCAGCGAGCCGGGCTGCGACCTGGGCACCGGCCTGGGCATGCTGCCGCGGCTGCTGCGCGACCACGGCTTCGATTTCCACGGCACCGATGCCTATGCGGCCATGGAACTGATCCGCCCCTTCTGCGAGCTTCCAGGCGATGGACCGATCGGCTGCAAGACGGCCTTCGAGGTGATCGAGCACGTGCCCGGCACCCCCGGGTTCCTGCGTGACGAGGTGGGCGCCACGCCGTTGTTCGTCTTCTCCACCCTGATGCGGCAGGCGGGTGAGATCCCCGATCCCGACTGGTGGTACTACGCCTTCGGCAACGGCCAGCACATCAGCTTCCACAGCCGCCGCAGCTTCGAGGTGGCGATGGCTCAGGCGGGGATGGATCCGGCCTGGCTGGTCTGCATCGATGGGCCGGTGCACCGCCGCGCCCTGCATCTGATCGCCCCGCAGGCCCGCTGGCGGCGGGCGTTCCATGTCGCAGGGTGGCTGGTGAACCGCGGCCTCGACGGGCTGCTGTTGCCGTGGCTGGAGCCCCTGGTGGGGTTACGGACGCGCATCATCCCCGACCACTACCTGGCCATGGAGCGGCTCAGATCTGCCGCAGGGCGTCAGCCTTGTCCTTGAAGTCGCTCAGCAGCAGCTGCAGGTAGGTCACCTTGCGCAACTTGACGTTGGCGGTGAGCGACATGCCCACCTGCAGGGGGAGCACCCTGCCGCTCTTGAGTTTCAGCTGCTGGGAGTTGAGCTGGATGTCCACCGGAAAGCGGTAGAAGTTGTTCATCTGGTCCGGGGGCAGCGCGTCCGAACCGATGCGCCGCACGGTGCCCTGCAGCACGCCGAAATCGGTGGCCGGGAACGAATCGATGCTGATGTCGGCCGGCTTGCCCACCGAGACGAAACCGATCTCCCGGCTGGGCACCTCCACCCGTGCCTCCAGTTTGTCGAAGGGCACCACCTTCATCACCGGCTCGCTGGTCTGGGCCACGAAACCCCTGGAGCGGGGCTTGAGCTCGAACACGACGCCGGCTTCCGGGGCCCGGATGACCTGGTAGCGGATGTTGACGTTGAGTTCGGTCAGCTTGCTGCGCAGGTCGGCCAGCTCGCTCTGGATTTCGCGGATGCCCTGCTGCAGGATCGCCTGCTGGCGCAGCCGGTCGACGCCGCCTTCCTCCAGCTTTCCCTCCACTTCCTGCACCTTGTTGCGCTGGGAGAGGTACTGCAGTTCGGCGGTGGCGCCCTCTTTATTGAGCGTCTCGAGGCGGCTGAGCACGTCCTTCTCCAGCACCAGGCTCTGGCGCAGCACCCGCTGAGCGGTGTCGTTGAACTGCAGGTAACGGTCGAGCTCCACCTGCTTGAGGCGCAGCTGCTGCTGTTTGTACCCGATCGTCTGCTGCATGCTGGCCTGGCGGTCGAGGGTGGTCTCGGTGTCGAGACGCAGCAGCACCTGGCCTTTCTCCACCCGCTCGCCCTCCTTCACCATCACCTCCTCCACCACGCCGCCCACCGGCATCTGGATGTTCTTCACCACCCCCAGGGGCTCGAGCTTGCCCGGTGCGGTGACGATCTCCTCCGTCTGGGCGAAGGCCAGCCAGCCGAGGCCGAACAGGGTCACCCCCATCAGGGTCCAGGTGATCGAGCGGGCCCAGAAGCGCGACTGCTGCAGCACCACGTCGTCGCTGTCGTTGTGGATGCTGCGCTCGAGGCCGTTCTGGGCACGGCGCAGCAGGCCGGCCGGGGTGGGAAACGGGGGAACCATCAGCCCGCCTCCTGTTGGCGATACAGCGCGAAATAGCGTCCCTTCAGGGCCATCAGTTCCTCATGGCTGCCGGTCTCGACGATGGCGCCCTGGTGCATCATCACAATCAGATCGGCGCGGCGGATGGTGGTCAGTCGGTGGGTGATGAAGAACACGGTGCTCTGGCTCATCGCCTCCCGCAGGTTGTCGCACACCTGGCGTTCGGTGTCGTAGTCGAGGGCGCTGGTGGCTTCGTCCATCACCAGCAGCTGGGGCTGGCTCAGCAGGGTGCGGGCGATGGCGATGCGCTGGCGCTGGCCGCCGGAAAGGGAGGCGCCCCGCTCCCCGAGGGGGGTGCTGTAGCCGGCGGAGAGCTCCATGATGAAATCATGGGCGCCGGCGATCCTGGCGGCCTCGACGATGGCGTCGCTGGGGGCCTCCGGGTTGGTCAGGGCGATGTTCTCGCTGATGGTGCCGGAGAAGAGCAGCGGATCCTGGGGGACGATGCCGATCTGGCGGCGCAGGGAATAGAGCTCCACCTTGTCGATGTCGTAGCCGTCCACGAGGATGCGGCCTTTGGTGGGTGAATAGAGGCGTGGCAGCAGCTTCATCAGGGTGCTCTTGCCGCTGCCGCTCTGGCCGACGATCCCGATGAAGGTGCCGGGGGGAACATGCAGCGTCACATTGCTGAGCACCTCGGGTCCGCCGGGGTTGAAGCGGAAGCTGAGGTTCTCGAACACCACGTCGCCCTTCACCGGCGGCAGGGGGATGTGGCTGCGGTCGGCCTCGCTCGATTCCTCCGGGGTGTCCACCACGTCGGCGAGGCGCTCAAACGAGACCCGTAGCTCCTGGATGTTCTGCCAGATGGAGGACAGACGCAGCAGGGGCTGGGTGACATAACCGCTGATGATCCGGAAGGCGATCAGCTGGCCCAGGGTGAGCTCCCCCTTCAGCACCATGGTGGCGCCCACCCAGAGCACCAGCAGCTGGGACAGCTTCTGGAGCACGGAGCTGGTCTCGTTGAGGAAGGTGCCGGTGATGGTCTTCTCGAAGGTGCGGGAGATGTATTTCGCGTACAGCTCCTGCCATTTCCAGCGGCTCACCATCTCCACGTTCTGGGCCTTCACCGTCTGGATGCCGGTGAGCACCTCCACCAGGTGGCTCTGGGTGCGGGCGTTCTCCTCGGCCGCCTGGCGGTACTGGCGCCGGAACAGCGGCGCCCCCAGCAGGGTGAGGCCGATCTGGATGGGCAGCACCGCCAGGGCGATCAGGGTGAGCAGCCAGCTGTAGATCGCCATCACGATGATGTAGATCACCGAGAAGGCCGCATCCAGCAGGGTGATCAGGGCCTGGCCCGTGAGGAAATTGCGGATCTTCTCCAGCTCGGCGATGCGGGTGCCCAGCTCGCCGACGGGGCGCTTGTCGAAGTAGCCGAGCGGCAGGCGCAGCAGGTGGTCGATCACCTCGGCGCCGAGGCGCAGGTCGATGCGGTTGGTGGTGTCGGTGAACAGGAAGGTGCGCAGTGAGCCGATCACCCCCTCCATCAGGGTGACCACCACCAGAGCCATGCCCAGGATCTGCAGCGTGTCGAGGCTGCGCTGCGAGATCACCTTGTCGATGATCACCTGGATCAGCAGCGGGTTGGCCAGGCTGAACAGCTGCACCACGAAGGAGGCCAGCAGCACCTGGAGCAACATGCCCCGGTAGCGCTTCAGGGCCGGCCAGAACCAGCCAGGGCCGAAGGTCTGCTCCGGGGTGTCGATGCTGCGCTCCAGCAGCAGCAGTTCGAGTCCTTCCGGGTAGTTCTCGGCGATCTGGGCCGGGCTCAGCTGCACCCAGCCCTCCGCCGGGGAGGCCAGCCGCAGGCCGGCGGCGTTGCTGGCGGTGGCGATGGCGAAGCCCTCCTTCCAGGGCACCAGGCAAGGGGTGATCAGGCGGGTGGCGGACGCCGCCGGCACCTTGGCGCCGGTGACCAGCAGGCCGAGCATGGCGGCGATCTGGCCGCAGAGTTGCAGATCCGGAGGCTGGCCGCGGCGCATCTTGTCGCGCAGGATCTTGTCCACCGCGTCACGGCGGTAGGGCAGCTCCAGCAGCTTGCCGAGCATCTGGAAGCAGGCCAGGGTCTCCTCCAGCGGTCCGCTGCCCCGCACCAGGGTGAGGTGGCGGTCGGCCCGGTCCTGGCCCAGATCGAGGCTGCTGGGCTGGGCCAGGCCGCCGGCTTCGGTCTCGATGGCCTGGCCCGCCGCAGTGGTGTCCGAGGCCGATGGCGCTGGGACCGCCGCCGCCGCGGGGGTGAGGGCCAGCAGCCGCAGGGGCAGGGGGGGACGGGGCTGGGGCAGCGGTTCTGACGCTGCCAGCAGCGAGCCGATGGCCAGATCGGGGACGTTGGCGCTGGCCAGGAGCAGCTCTTCGCCCTCCTGCAGGGCGATGGGCCCGTCGCTGGTCGGCAACACGCCCCGGGCCCGCAGGCGCAGCTGCTCGATCCTTTCGCGCCAGAGGGGCGGATCGAAGCGGCCCGCGGCGGCCCCATCCCGTTGCTGCAGCAGTTGATGCAGTTCCGCCGTCCAGAGGTGGCGGCCACACCACTGACGCAGTCCCTCTTCGGCCAGCAGCAGTTCGAGCATCAGCGTGTCCGGGACTGCCGTCGCCAGCAGCTCGGAGGCGGCACTCACCGGCTCAATCCCCTCAGCCCGCAACAGAGACACCAACCCCACGATGGCGCCGGGCCCCAGCCGTTCGAGGGTGAAGGGCCGACCGTCCCGTTCCCCCAGCAGCCGGGCCTCACCCTCGTGCAGCACCAGCACGCGGTCGCCGATGCTGCCGGCGCTGCTGAGGTCTTCGCCGACGCGGAACCGGCACGGGCGGGATTCCGCCAGAAGCCGTTCCCGGCCGGCCATGGAGAGGCCGTCGAAGGGCGGCAGGGTGAGCCAGTCGGTGCGTCCAGGGAGCGTGGATGTCATCGCCCCTGCCCCGGCCGCAGCTGCAGGGCCACTTCCTGATCCACCCATTCCTCAAACAGCTCCCGCGCCATCCGTTTCTGCATCTCGTCGTCGAAGCTGGCCGAGCGAAGTGTTTCCAGCCTCACCACCAGCCACCAGCGGTCGATGCGCAGGGGGGGATGGAGCTGGCCCGGACGGCTGGTGCGCAGCAGTTCGGCCAGGGACGGATGGGCTTGAAGCAACGGTACCGGACCCACCACCCCGCGGGTGGAGCGCTCGGGCCCCTTGGCATAGGTGGCCGCCAGCTCGGCGAAATCGGCTTCCCCTTCGGCGATGCGCAGGTAAAGCTCGCGGGCCAGGGCCCCGTCCTCCACCCGCAGCAGGCTGTAGATCACCTGATCGAGCTGGTTCTTGCGGGCCAGGTAACGCTGTTCCGCCCGGTGCAGGAAATGGTCCTGGCAATGGTGTTCGATCCTGGTGGGGAGCTCCGCCTGCCAGAGCACATCGGCTTCTGAGAGTTCGTGCCGCTGCAGGTGGTTCTTCAGATCCTCGGCGGAGCGAAGGCCGTGGTTGCTCCCCCAGGCCTGCTGGGCCTTCTGACGCTCCTCTTCGGCCAGGGTCACCCCGGCCACGGCGTTGGCGATCACCGACTGGCGCAGCAGGGGCAACAGCAACTGGTGGCGGGCCAACTGGCGCCGCAGGTCCCCTGGAATCTCAGGCAGCGGCTCCACCTCCACCATCACGGGCGGCCTGGAGGGCCCCACGGGTGGATCAAGGCTGATGTTGTGGTCCAAGGGGTGGGCGACGGCCACAGGATTGACTTTCACCCAGCCATTCTGGGGCTGAGCCGGCCGATCCAGTTGTATCGGTGGCGCTGCGCCGCAGGCTCAGGAGCGGCGCGGGATCGGCTCGGTTGCTACCACGCTACCGAGCGGCAGGACGAGGGCCTCGATGCTGCCCACCCGCTTCACCTTCAGAACTGAAAGTCATGGCTGTCGGTCTGCCAGGACGGGAGGAAACACACCATCATCACGAACGGAAGTCCGTAGGCCATGGATTCCACGGGAGGAGCGGGAAAATCATTGAGGATGCGGATCTTCACGTCGCTTTCTCTGGCCGGATGGATCGGTACGGGCTGGGGAGCTTCCCCGTCCCGCTGGGTACGGCCGATGCCGGAACGGATCCCGATCCCTTGGCCACGCAGTTTGTCCTGGCTGCCCACCAGTTCGATCCTGGCCTTGCGACCCAGTCGAACCGGTTGAGATCGTTCCCGCCACCGTGGTCGTCGGCCAGCGCTGGCTGCAGTCGATCCTCTGGATCACCGTCTGCATCGCGTCAACGGAATCCCACCGCCCTGCGGGGGGGCTGACTAGTCGGGAGCGGCTGCGCTCCTGCCATCTCTTCCTGGCGACGCTCATCTGCGGCTCCAGGCCACTGACCTGGAACCTCCGGGTGCGTACATCGCCTTCGGCGTTCTCCAGGGCGATGGTGGCCTCCTGAAGCCGCACCACCCCATCCCACTTCAGCTCCGATTGGGGCACGATCAGGTCGCTCTGGCTGGTCACCAGGCGCCGCAGGTCGGGGTTCTGCAGCTGCGCGTTCGGGACGGCGGTGCCCCAGCGCAGGCCGCGCGCCACGCTCCAGCCCAAGGGCCCCCACGACAGCCAAAAGAATCAGTTGCCGTCGTCGCATGGCCCCGCTGCAGACCTGCCGTCGCACTCTGACCATTCAGGTCGGATCGGTCCCCAGCAGCGCCCTCAGGCCCTCCTCATCCAGCACGCTCACCCCAAGGTCGTGGGCCTTGGTGAGCTTGCTGCCGGCCTCCTCTCCCGCCACCACGTGGCTGGTCTTGCGGCTCACCGAACCGCTCACCTTCCCTCCGGCCGCCTCGATCAGGGCCTGGGCGGCGGAGCGGCTCAGGCTGGGCAGGGTGCCGGTGAGCACGAAGGTCTGGCCTGCCAGGGGTGCCGGCGCCGGAGGGCCTCCGCCCCCGGCGGCGTTCGGGTCCTGTACTGCTGCGGCGAGGGAGAAGCCCAGCGCCCCCAGCTGCTGCAGCAGCGACCGATTCGCCGGCGTGGCGAACCACTGCCGCAGGGACTGGGCGATTTCGGCGCCGATGCCGAAGACGGCCGTGAGCGGATCGGGGCCCTCGCCGCTGTCGCCGGCCTGGGCGGCAGCCTCCAGCGTGGTGGCGCTGGCGAAGGCCCGGGCCAGGGCCTTGGCGTTGACCTCGCCCACGTGGTGGATGCCAAGGCCGTACAGCTGCCGGTGCCAGGGCTGCTGCTTGGAGGCCTCCAGCGCAGCCACCAGCTTGGCGGCCGAGGTGTCCCCCATGCGCTCCAGGCTGGCCAGCAGGGCGGCATCAAGGCGGTAGAGGTCGGGAATCGATGCCACCAGGCCCCGGTCCACCAGCTGCTCGATCAGCTTGATCCCCAGGCCATCCACGTCGAGGGCCCCTTTGCCCACCCAGTGGCGCAGGGAACCCCGCAGGATGGCGGGGCAGCCGTTGTTGACGCAGCGGGTGGCGGCCTCCCCCTGCTCCCGCACCAGGGCCGAACCGCATTCCGGGCAGGTGGGGGGCAGCTTCAGCCGGGTCGCCCCCGCCGGCCGCAGCTCTTTGAGCACCCGCACCACCTCGGGGATGATCTCGCCGGCCTTGCGCACCACGATCGTGTCGCCGGCGCAGAGGTCCAGCTCCGCCAGGCGGTCGGCGTTGTGGAGGGTGGCGCGGCCCACGCTGGTGCCGGCCAGGGGCACCGGCTCGAACTCCGCCACCGGGGTGACGACCCCCGTGCGGCCCACCTGGCAGGTGAGGCGCAGCAAGCGGCTGGGGGCCTCCTCGGCGGCGTACTTGAGGGCGATCGCCCAGCGGGGCGCCTTCTGGGTGAAGCCCGCCTCCCCCTGCAGGCGCAGGTCGTCGAGTTTCACCACCACCCCATCGGTGGCGTAGGGCAGGCCGCGGCGCTCCTGCTCCCAGCGGTCGCAGAAGGCCTTGACCGCCGCCAGGTCGGGGCAGAGGGCGCAGTGGGGATTGACGCGGAAACCGGCGGCCTTGAGCCAGCCGAGGGCCTGCCACTGGCTGCGGGGCGCGGCGGGATCCTGGGCCCCGGCCTGCCAGTCCTCGCTCAGGTGCAGGGTGTAGGCAAAGAACGACAGGCCCCGCGCGGCCACCACTTTCGGATCCAGCTGGCGCAGGGTGCCGGCGCAAGCGTTGCGTGGGTTGGCGAAGGGGGTTTCGCCCTGTTCGACGCGCTCGGCGTTGATGGCGGCGAAGGTGGCCTCGGGGATGAAGGCCTCGCCGCGCACCTCCACCCAGGCCGGGGGCGACGCCAGCTCCAGCCGCAGCGGCACGCTGCGGATCGTGCCCACGTTGGCGGTGATCTCCTCCCCCCGCTCCCCGTCCCCCCGGGTGGCGGCCCGCACCAGCACCCCGTGCTCGTAGCTCAGGGCCAGGGCGTTGCCGTCGATCTTGAGTTCGCCCACCATCGGCAGGGCCGGCACCGGGGAGCCCTCCTGGGGTTCCCGGTCGAGCACCTTGAGCAGGCGGCCGTACCAGACGTCGAGTTCATCGTGGGAAAAGGCGTTGTCGAGGCTCAGCAGGGGAATCCTGTGGGCCACGTTCGTGAAGCCATCGGCTGGGGCTCCCCCCACCCGGCGGGTGGGACTGTCGGGCCGGATCAGCGCCGGATCAGCCTGCTCGAGCGCCACCAGTTCCCGGTAGAGCCGGTCATAGACCGGATCCTCCATGACCGGAGCATCGAGAACGTAGTAGGCATGGGCGGCGCGGTTGAGCAGGCGCCGCAGTTCTTCTGCCCGGGCTTGGGCCACGGCTCAGGCGGCCGCCAGCCGGGTGATGCGATCCACGCGCCAGGCCTCTTCCACCTTCACGAAGGTGAAGTCGAGGGGAAGTTCCTCCTTGGCGTCGGTCTTGAGCTTGACCGTCAGGATCACCTGGCCCTCCTGCAGCCGGGGCCGGCCGGACTTGAGGTTGCGGTACTTGTTGAGCTGCAGCCCAGCCAGGAAGCGGATGAACTGTTGGCGGTTGACGTGGGAGCGGTAGTTGCGGGTGGTGAGCAGGTAGGCCCCGTCCACCTGGCCGGAGGCCACCTGGGTGAAGAACTGCTTGATCAGCGGATTGATGCCCCGGGCGCTGAGCACCAGCCGGACCGCCGAGATGGTCCAGTACAGAAGCAAGCCACCGGCTCCCGCCAGCAGGAGCTTGGTGCCGATGTCGCGGGCCAGTCCCCAGTCCATGGTGATCCCATCCGTTCGCAGCGTTGCAGAGTCTGACGGACGACCCCACCAGAATGGGCCGATGCCCCTGGAACCGCTGCTGCCCCTGTTCCACCGGCTCAATCGCGAGCACTTCGACGGCCAGCTCACCCGCGGGGACAGACCGCTGGTGGACGTGCGCTGGAGCGACGGCCGCCTCACCCGCACCGCCGGCTTCTACCGGCGGGGGCGTCTCGCCGACGGGCGTGACCTCTGCGAGATCGTCCTCTCCCGGCCCCTGCTGGAACCGTTGCCCCGGCAGGCCACCCTGGGCACCCTCTGCCACGAGATGATCCACGCCTGGGTGGACCGGGTGCTGGTGGTGCAGGAGGCGCACGGCCCCCAGTTCCGGGCCCGGATGGCGGCGATCAACCAGGCCCAGGCCGGCTTTCAGGTGAGCCTGCGGCACCGCTACCCCCTGCCGGTGGTCGCCAGCCGCTGGATCGCCCGCTGCCCGCGTTGCGACAGCCGGACGCCCTACCAGCGCCGCCGCCAGGGCCTGGCGTGCCGCCACTGCTGCGAGCGCCTGCATGGCGGCCGCTGGGATGCGAGCTGTCTGCTGGTGTTCGAGCCCGCCACCGCCTAGGTTCTGGCGCAGGTGTTGGGGCCGATGGCGACGTTTCTGTGGACCCTGGAATGGGGTGGCTTCACCATCGCCCTGGTGGGCATGGGGCGCGAACACTGGCTCTCCGGTCGGCGCCGTTAAAATCTCCTGATGCCTGCAACGGATCAGGGCTACGGCCGAGAACGCGACCCCAGAGAACGGGAATTTCGAGACCGCGAGGAGCGCGAGCTTGAACCGACCCGGCGGCCACGGGGCGGAGCCGACCCCCTGGATCAGCGGGTCGATCGCTGGGTGACGGCGGGCCGCCAGTTCGTCGAGGGGGTGGCGGGTTCTCGGCCCGGCGGTCGTCCGGCTCCGCGGGGTGCCGAGCGCCGGGCCCAGCTGCGGCCTCGCATGGATGAGTTCGGCCGCTGGGTGGAAGGGCGCCTCGACTGGCTGCTCGATGACGGGGACGACTGGCGTGAACCCTGGCAGGAGTCCGAGCGCAGCGCCCCTGAGTCACCGCCGCCACCGCCGCCCACCGCATCGGGTCGCCCACGCCGCCAGGGGCTGGAGGCCGTGTCGCGGCGAGGCCGGCCGGGGGTGCCCCTTGTTCAGCCGCCGGGCCCAGAACCCCGGCCCAGCCAAGGCACCGGCACGGACGGCGACGCCGACTGGCCCGATGACGCCAGTTTCAGCTTGCCCCGCTGGCAACGTCCCGAGCCCGGCGAGCCTTCCGCCCCCCCGGAACCGGCGTCCAACCCACCGCTCGAAGGCCGGCCCTTGCCGCGCTCCAGCCGTCGGCGCTCCTAGGGGCTGGAACACCGCCATCTAGGGCGAAAGTGGGTTAGGAATGCTTT
Organism: Cyanobium sp. Cruz-8D1; assembly: GCF_024345975.1. Lineage (GTDB taxonomy): Bacteria > Cyanobacteriota > Cyanobacteriia > PCC-6307 > Cyanobiaceae > Cyanobium. The sequence goes on from NZ_JAGQCD010000022.1 coordinate 15,167, forward strand.
TGCAATCGCGAACATGTCTGCCATGAGCAGCCTGGTGGTCGTTGGGTTTCCGACCGTGGCGGAGGCGGATCAGGTCCGGCTCCAGCTGGTGGAGATCCAGAAGGAGGAGCTGATCGCCCTGGAGGATGCCGTGGTGGTGGAGGCGGAGCTGGACGGCAAGGTGCGCCTGCACCAGTCGCTCAACCTCACCAAAGCCGGTGCCCTCGGCGGTGGCTTCTGGGGCACCCTCGTGGGTCTGCTGTTCCTCAACCCCCTGCTCGGGGCCGCCGTGGGGGCGGGGCTGGGGGCAGCTTCAGGCTCCCTCTCCGATCTGGGCATCAACGATGGCTTCATGCGCGAGCTGGGAGAAACCCTCCCCCCCGGTAGTGCGGCCCTCTGCCTGCTGCTGCGTGATGCCACCCCCGATCGGCTGATCGACCGCCTGAGGATTCACGCCCCCCACGCCAAGCTGCTGCGCACCAACCTCAGCACGACCGACGAGGACCGGCTGCGTCAGATGCTCGAGCAGGCGAGCAAGCAGGCCCAGGGACTGCGGTTGTCCTGAGCGTCGGGTTGACCCGGAAACTGCAGCCCCGCTGACGCAGTTCCCTGTTCACCGGTTTCACCAGGTCGTGGGGAACCTCATTGGCCATCTCTTCCACGGAGATGCTGATCGAGGGTGAACCGTGCTGCAGGGCACTGAGCAGATCCGCCCACAGGCTCACCATCGTGCGCTGGGCCTGGGGCACCAGCCCCAGCCTCTCCAGGTGGGGGGCACATCCCTGGTGCAGCCAGAGGCTGGAATGGTGATGGCCGGGTTGGGGACGCATCGCCAGGCCGGCCGCCAGGGCCTCGGAGGTGGGCTCGCCGCTGCGGCGGCGCAGGCCGGAGGTCACCAGCAGTTTCCCCGTGTGGACGGCAGAGACGCCGTAGCGGCGGCCCAGTTCGGTGAGGGTGAGCCAGTCCCCTCCCGGCGGGGTCTGGGCACAGTGGCGGGTGGACATGGAGGCGAAATCGAGTAACTGAATCCTGGCGAACTACCCTGGAGCGTCAATTCGTCAACAGGAAACCGCCACACCGTGTTACCGAATTGATCAGTCTTTACGAACATTTCTTCTTTCGGCCGGACCCAGCCAGTGCTCCAGGGCCGGGGAGAACACTTCCCGGATCACGGTGAGTTCCCTCCCCTGGCGAAAGAAGCGGTAGTGCCGGCTCCAGCAGGGACCGTCGCAGCCGAAGCGCTGCTCCAGCCACGCTTCCTGCACCTGGCCAACACCATCCACCTCCCGGTACAGCTCCGCCCGCCCTGCCGAGAGGCTGCGCCAGATCGGCAGGCGGCGATCCAGCAGATGCGCTTCCGCCTCGGCCTGGTTCCACCAGCTCTCCGCCCAGCCCAGGGCCTGCGCCCCGCAGGTGAGCCACACCTGTCGCCGGAGCAGGGGCTCCGCCAGGTGGGCCACCTCCGCTGGGGCCCCGGCGGAGCCCCCCGGTTCGGAAGCCATGGCAATCAGTTCCACTTCCACCGGCAGGCCGGTGAGTAGCTGCAGGTGCCGGGTCGGACTGCCGTCGCCGAGGAGTAACAGCTTCCAGGGCCCAGTGAGTTCCCTGCCGGCCGGAAGCTCCTCAGCGGCGGCGGCGCTGGCCTGCCACAGAACGCTGGGGGACGGCCAGAGGCCGCCGGAGTCAGGGGTCATGGCGGGCCGGGAGGCGGGTCAGTAGCCGTTGCTGATCGAGAGGCGCCGCACCTCACCACCCCGCTCGATCAGGGCGGCGTCGCCATCGGCGGAGCGAAGGCGCCAGCCGCTGCCCCCGATCGCTTCGCCGGCGTTGACGCTGGTGGAGCTTCCCCCCATCTGGAAGATCGCCGCAGCGGCTCGGCCCGCCGATCCCACGACACCGACCAACTCGGGCACGGCACCTCCACCGGTCGGGGCGTCACTGCGTTCGGCGTGGCCACCACCACCGCTGGCAGGGGGGGCCGCGGCGGCCAGTTTCGGGCTCACCGGCACCCGCAGGACCGGGGCCCTTGCCCCCTCCTGCTGGGGCAGCTGGGACAGCTGCTCGATCCAGGGTTCGTCCGGGGGCGGCGGCAACGGGTCGCCAGAGAGTGGCAGAAGGGGCTGCCCGCCGCTGGTCAGGTCGGTGCCTCCTACGGCCCCGAGCGGGGCCGGATGGGCCGGCCCGAGGCTGCGCAACCGTTCCACCAGCAACAGGCTGCGCTCCTGGGTGAGCGCCTGCTGCATGCGGCTGGAATGGGTCAGGTACAGCACGGAGCTGGCGACGCTGATCATGCAGACACCGCCCATCGCCGTCAGCAGCAGGGTGTGGCGGTCGGGCCGGGTTGGGGCGGTGGCCGCCGCAGGGGCTGGCTTGGTCGGTCGGCCCCGAAGCCGGTGGATGGGGGTGGCCACCGGCAGTGGCGCAGGGGGCTCGGCCTGGGCCGCCACAGCGAGATCAATGGTGGCGTCAGGGTCGAAGACCCGATTCATCATCTGCTCGGCCTTCAGCTCCCAGTAGGCCCGGGAGGTGGGGATGCCCCGCAGGGGGCGCCGAGGGGAGGGGCTCACGTGCAGTCCTCGGCTAAGGCGTGCGTCACTGTACCGATGGTTCAGCGGTCTGACGAGGGCCGGGCGGCGACTTCCGCCGCTCCAGCTCCAGCCAGAGCAGCAGGGCGTTGACATCGGCGGGACTCACCCCGGGGATGCGCGAGGCCTGCCCGAGGCTGCGGGGCTGGATGGCCGTCAGTTTCTCGCGGGCCTCCGCCGAGAGGGTGCGGATGCCGGCGTAAGCGACGCCGGCGGGGATGGCCCGCCCGAGCTGGCGCCGGACCCTCTCGATCTGCTGTTCCTGGCGGGCCAGGTAGCCGCTGTATTTGATGTCGATCTCGGCGCCATCGCGCACGTCGGCCGGCAGGTCCGGATCACACAGCCCCAGCCGTGCCAGATCCGGGCCGTGCAGGCCCGGCCGGCGCAGCAGGTCGGCCAGGGTGATCGAGCCGTTGATGCCGGCGCCGGTACAGGCGGTCACGGCGCTGGCGGCCGGATCGGAGGCCTTGAGGCGCACCGTCTCCAGTCGCTGTTTCTCGGCGTCGATAGCGGCCTGCTTGGCTTCGAACAGGCGCCAGCGGCGTTCGTCGATCAGGCCCAGCTGGTGGCCGAGGGGCGTGAGGCGACGGTCAGCGTTGTCGCCGCGCAGCACCAGCCGGTACTCGCTGCGGCTGGTGAGCACCCGGTAGGGCTCCTTGAGGTCCTGGGTCACCAGGTCGTCCACCAGGGTGCCGATGTAGCTCCCCTCCCGGGGGAAATGCACGGGATCCTGGCCCCCCAGCAGGCGGGCGGCATTCAGCCCGGCCACCAGCCCCTGGGCGGCGGCCTCCTCGTAGCCGGTGGTGCCGTTGAGCTGGCCGGCTGAGAACAGGCCCCGCACCCGTTTGGTCTCCAGGGAGGGCTCCAGTTGGGTCGCCGGCAGGATGTCGTAGTCGACGGCGTAGGCGGGACGCAGCATCACGCAGGTCTCCAGGCCGGGAAGGGTGCGCAGCAGGGCCAGTTGCAGGGATTCGGGCAGGCCGGTGGAGAAGCCCTGGACGTAGAGCTCGGGCGTGTCCCGTCCCTCCGGCTCCAGGAAGATCTGGTGGCTGTCCTTGTCGGCGAAGCGCACGATCTTGTCCTCGATCGAGGGGCAGTAGCGAGGGCCCTTGCTGTCGATGAAGCCGCCGTAGATGGGCGTGAGATGCAGGTTGTCGCGGATCAGCTGGTGGGTGGCCGCCGTGGTGCGGGTGATGTGGCAGGCCATCTGCTCGCCGCTCACCCGGGCGGTGGGATCGAAGCTGAAAAAGCGATCGGCGGCGTCGCTGGGCTGTTCCTCGAGGCGATCCAGGGCCACGCTGCGCCGGTCGACGCGGGCGGGGGTGCCGGTCTTGAGCCGGTCGGTGCGGAACCCCAGCGCCTGCAGCGCTTCGGTGAGCCCTTCGGCCGGCTGCTCACCGGCCCGGCCCGCCGCCATCGAGCGGTTGCCCACCCAGATGCGGCCGCCGAGGAAGGTGCCGGTGGTGAGGATCACGGCGCCGGCACCGTAGACGCTGCCGAAGTAGGTGTTCACGCCGATCACCCTTGCCCCGGGTGGATTGTCGGGATCCCCTTCCACCTCCAGACCCGTCACCATCGCTTCGCGCAGGGCGAGGTTGGGGGTGTGCTGCAGCAGCTGCAGCATCTGGCGGGCGTACTGGCGCTTGTCCGTCTGGGCCCGCAGGGCCCAGACGGCGGGGCCGCGGCTGGCATTGAGCAGCCGTTTCTGCAGGGCGGTGGCATCGGCCAGCCGGCCGATCACCCCCCCCAGGGCGTCCACTTCATGCACCAGCTGGCTCTTGGCCGGGCCACCCACGGCCGGGTTGCAGGGCTGCCAGGCGATCCGATCGAGGTTGAGGCTGAACAGGGCGGTGGACACTCCCAGCCGGGCGGCGGTGAGGGCCGCCTCGCAGCCGGCATGGCCGCCGCCGACCACGATCAGGTCGAAGCATTCGGTGGGGTCTGCGCTCAGGGCCATGAATGGAATGTATGGCGCTGCAGGGGTGGGTGGCGTGGAGCTTCAGGCCAGCAGGGCGCGGGTTCAGGCATCCTGGAGGCGGCCCTGGATGGCTTCCCCCGCGCCGCGCCGCCGCTTCACGGCAGCCACGCAGTCAGCAGCACTGTCCCGCCGCCACCAGTCGGTCGAGTTCCGCGTTAGCCAGGTCCATGGTCCAGGCCTCTTTGTAACGCCGATGGCTGGTCAAGGCATCGAGCACATCGGCCACCGCGATGATCCGGGCCTCCAGGGGGATGGCCTCACCCCTGAGGCCCAGGGGATAGCCGGAGCCATCGAGTTTTTCATGGTGGCTCGACACGAGGTTCTTCATCATGGCCGAGTCGGGTGGACCTTCAAGACCAAACTCACCCACCACTCTCTGTAGAATCTCCATGCCTTTTTGCGCATGGGTTTCCATTGACCGACGTTCATCGGCATCCAGGCGACCGGATTTGAACAGGATTCGATCGGGAATGCCGATCTTGCCGATGTCATGCAGGGGCGCGAACAAGTAAAGATATTCGATGGATTCATCGCTCAAGTTGTGGCTCTGTTGGAGCTCGCAGGCGATCAGCCGTGCGTAGTGGGCCATGCGCTCAAGATGGGCGCCGGTTTCAAAGTCCCGGAGGTTGGCGAACTCCTGAGTCACCTGGGCCGAAGCCGTGATCGAATGCACCAGATTCAGCTTGCTGCTGATCAGCATATTGATCAGAGAAGCGATCAAAGAGAGTTTCCGCTGTACACTTTCGGTGAAAACAGCGGGCTTCAGTGAATCGAAGAAGAGAAAACCGATGAACGAACCCTTGTCGAGTAATGGAACGGTCAGCGAAGAGCGGGAGCCCTCGTTCAGCAGCCAGGCCGAGTGCTAGGTGTTGCCGCGCACCGCCGTCGAGATGGTATCCAGCACGCGGACGGACCGACCTGTGGCCAGGTAACTGAGTGACTGGCTTTTGGAGAGATGGAACGCATGGCCGCTGATCGCCTCTCCCGTGCGGGTGCTGTTAACGAACGTTTTTAATCAATCAACTTGGGGGTCGTAAAGTGCAACAGCCACCCGATCCCCATCAGGTGTCATTTCCTTCCATTGCTGATGCAGTTGCCGCAGTCTTTGATTGAGGGCCTGCCCCAGGGAGGGGACCTCAGCCCCTGCCCTAGCTCCAGCTCCCGAGCTCCCATCACTGTGGATTGGGCAAGGTCGCGGGGTCATCGCCTGGACACCAAGACTCTGAATTCATTCAGACGCTTCACGGAGCGCCCCTGTCCAGATCCCTCTGGCGGGCCGCCCCGGGCAGGGCCACGGCGTCGGGCTGCAGCGACGCGGCATAGGCGGGATCCTCGCTGCCGAACACCCGATCCCAGAAGGTGAAGTAAAGCCCGAAATGCTTGCTGTGGCGACGGTGGTGGATGGAGTGGTGGGCGGGGCCGATCAACCAGCGGCCCAGCCAATGGTGGGGGAAGTGCAGCGGCAACACCTCCAGGCCCAGATGGTTCACCACCGCCCACACCGTCATCGTGGTGAGCACCGCCAGCAAGGTAATGAAATGCAAAGGAATCAGCATCACGACCCCGATCAGGAACAAGGCCTGAACCACAGCTTCAAGCGGGTCAAAGGCGAAGGAGGTCCAGGGCGTGGGCTGACGCGATCGGTGGTGCCCCTGGTGAAACCAGGGAAACAGTTTTGGATGGTGAAACAGCCGGTGGGTGGCGTAGAAGTAAGCGTCCTGCAGCACGAGCACGGCCAGATAGCTGATCGGCAGTACCCACCAGTTGTCTGCCTGAATCTGGCCGTGGAGCCTGGTCAGTCCCTGTTCGTGCAGCGTCATGGTCACGGCGGTGGCGAGGGCGAAGATCCCCGTCGACAGGACGGAGAGCTGGATGTCGTTGAGGACGGATCCGTTCGCCGGCTGACGGCAATAGAGGAGCCAGTGGGCAAAGCCTGCCATGAGCAGATAGCGCGCTAAAATAATGCCGAAAAACGTAAAAACGTAAAACCAGAAAGAATGATGCTGCATGTATATCTTGCCGATGCCTTGGTGCTGAGGTTACTGGCACCTTCACGGCAGCGATACGGCGGATATCCCTATGCGGCCAGATTGCGGAAACGGGTGAACTGGGGTTCGAACAGCAGCTTGACGGTGCCGACGGGGCCGTTGCGGTGCTTGGTGACGATGACTTCGGTGATGCCGCGGTCGGCGGTTTCGGGATTGTAATACTCGTCGCGGTAGATCATCAGCACCAGGTCGGCGTCCTGCTCGATCGAGCCCGATTCCCGCAGGTCGCTGAGCATGGGGCGTTTGTTGGTGCGGGACTCCACGCCGCGGCTGAGCTGGGAGAGGGCGATCACGGGCACGTGCAGCTCCCGGGCCATGCCCTTGAGGCCCCGGGTGATGCGGGAAAGCTCCTGAACGCGGTTGTCGGAGGTGCCCTCCATCAGCTGGAGATAGTCGATCACGATCAGGCCGAGTTCCTTGCCGGTTTCGGCCATCAGGCGCCGGCAGAGGGAGCGCATTTCGAGCACGCCCGAATTGGGCTTGTCATCGATGAACAGGGGCAGCTGGCCGAGGCTGTTGATGCCCTGGCCCAGCAGGGGCCATTCCTCCTGCTGCAGGCGACCGGTGCGAAGGCGCCCGCTCTCGATGCCCACCTCCATCGAGAGCAGGCGGTAGGTGAGCTGTTCCTTGCTCATCTCCAGGCTGAACACGCAGACCGGCAGCTGGTGCAGCTGGGCCACGTTCTTGGCGATGTTCAGCACGATGGAGGTCTTGCCCATGGCCGGGCGCCCGGCGACGATGATCAGATCGCTGCGCTGCAGGCCCTGGGTGATGGCGTCGAGGTCGTAGAAGTTGACCGGAATGCCGGCGACGGCGGTGCCGAGGGAGCGGCTCTCGATCTCGTTGAAGGTGCTGGTGAGGATCTCGGCGGTAGGGGTGAGGCCGGAGGTGGGCTTCTCCTGGCTGATGGCGAAGATCTTCTGCTCGGCCTCATCGAGCACCTGCTCCATGGGGATGCTCTGGTCGAAGCCCAGGCGGATCACGTCGTTGGCGGAGCGGATCAGCTGCCGGCGCAGGTGCTTGTCCATCACCAAACGCGCCACCTGGTCGATGGAAGCGGTGGAGAGGGTGCGCTCCACCAGCTCGACGAGCCGGGCACTGCCGCCCACCTTGTCCAGCTGGCCGGTGTCGGCGAGCCAGGCCGCCATCGCCGTGAGATCGGTGGGTTTGCCCTGGCTGTGCAGCATCAGGGCGGTGCGATAGATCTCGCGGTGGGCGCCGAGATAGAAAGCCTCGGGACGCAGTACGTCGGCGACGCGGCCGATGGCGTCGGGATCCAGCAGGATGCCGCCGAGCACCGACTCCTCCGCCTCCAGGTTCTGGGGGGGAACGGAATCGGGCAGGGGCTCGAAACCGGCCTGTTCGGCACGCTTGGCCGCTGGCCTCGGCCCATCGGGCGTGGGGGGATCGGATCCAGCCAGGGGCACGCTCACCTTGGACGCAACATCAGAACGCGACGCACGCAACGTGAAGCCGGATCGGTCGGGATCTGGCGCCAGTGAGAGGAATCACTCTGGTGCCCGGAGCGGAAAAAATCGGTTCGCGGCCGGCTGATCAGTAGCTGACCACTTCCAGGTTGACGTCGGCGACGACCTCTGGGTGCAGCTTGATCTGCACCTTGTAGGAGCCGGTGCGGTGGATCTCGGGAACAGTGATGACGCGGCGGTCGACCTCTTTCTTGGTGGCCGCCTCGATGGCTTCGGCCACGTCGCCGTTGGTCACGGTGCCGAACAGGACGTCATCGCCACCGGTCTGCTTCTTGACGGTGAAGCGACCGATGGTATCGAGGGCGGTGCGGAAGGCGACGGCCTCGGCTTTGAGGGCCGCCTGGCGCTCGGCCTCCTTGGCCCGCCGGTGCTCCACCTGCCGCAGCACGGCGGCGGTGACGGCCAGGGCCTTGCCGGTGGGGAGCAGGTAGTTACGGGCGTAGCCGGGGGCCACTTCCACCAGGTCCCCGTTCTTGCCCAGGGACAGGATGTCCTCGCCCAGGACCACCCGCACACGCTTTTTGACCATGACAACGCCCCGGCTGAGCCAGCTGAAATCCGATCAACAAGCCTACGGCATGGCCCTGGAGGGAGCGGCGGCCCGGGGCAGCCGGACCCGCGTGGCCAGGCCCAGGGCCCGCATCAGCCGGATGTGCTGCCAGGTGAGGTCGAACTGGCGAGGGCCGAAGCCATGGCGGGCGGAATGGGGGTAGGCGTGGTGGTTATTGTGCCAGCCCTCACCGAAGGTGAGCGCCGCCACCCAGGGGTTGTTCTTCGACTTGTCGCCGCTGTCGTGGACCGACTCACCCCACAGATGGGTCGCTGAATTCACCAGCCAGGTGCATTGGTAGACGATCACCAGGCGCAGGGGAATGCCCCACAGCACCAGGGCCCAGCCGCCGGCACCGGTGACGGAGCCGATCCAGAACAGCAGCAGGCCCAGGGGCACCTGGAGCATCAGAAAGCTCGTGTTCAGCCAGCGGTAGTAGGGGTCGCTGGCCAGGTCGCCTGTGAGGCGGGGCACGGCGGCCATGGCGGGGATCTCCTCGAACATCCAGGCCATGTGGGACCACCAGAAGCCTTTGTTGCTGTCATGGTGATCCGCTTCCGTATCGGAAAACTTGTGGTGATGGCGGTGCAGGCCGACCCAGTCGATCGGCCCGTGCTGGCAGCTGAGGGCGCCGCAGGTGGCGAAGAAGCGCTCCAGCCAATGGGGCACGCGGAAGGAGCGGTGGCTGAGCAGGCGGTGGTAGCCGATCGTGACGCCCAGGCAGGCGGTGACCCAATACATCACCAGCAGGGCACAGGCGGCCTCCAGGCTCCAGAAGCGGGGCAGCAGGGCCACCACCGCCAGGATGTGGATCAGGACCATGAAGCCGATCGTGCCCCAGCGGGTGCCCTTGGGGGAGACGCCGCGGGGTTCGCCCCGGCGCGGTTCGTGCAGGGCCCTGGCCCTGACGAGGGAATCGGGTCCCTGGTTGATGGCGGCGGGGCGGCGGGTGTGGCGGGCTTTGGTGCCGGCATCGCGGCGGTTGCCGGATGGGGCGCCTGGCTGGCTGCCGGGGCGGGAGAGGGGGGTGACGGCCATGAGGGACCGGGCTCCTGTTGATTGACTACAATAGTAGCAATACGAATCCAGATCGAGTGGGGTATCGAGACGAACTCGTATCTGGCCGCGTTGCCTTCGCCCATCTGATCCGGGTCTGGCACGAGCGCAACGGCTGGTCCCACCGGGTGCTGCCGATGCTGGCCGAGGCCCTCGGTCTGGGTCGGGTGCACAACTCCCAGCTCTCGATGCTGCGCAACGGCAAGCTGGCCTCCCCGGGCCCGGAGGTGTTCCTGGCCCTGGGCAGCGTGAACCTCTGGCTCGACGCCCAGGCTCCCGAGGGCCGGCTGGAGCCGATGGCGGCCCGCACGTTGCTGGCGGCCCACCCCGAACTCTTCGAAGCCCTCTGCAGTTCGGCCCTGCCGGTGCGTGACGAGCGCCAGCGGGTGCTGGGGCCCGGGGCCCTGCTGGAGGTGTTCGTGGGCTTTCGTCAGCCGCCGGCCAGCTTCGATCTGCGCATCGCCGAGGCCGAGGCCGGGGGGCTCAGCGCCGCCCTGGCCCAGCTGCTCACCGCCGGCAGACCCTGGCGGGACTGCCGCGACCGGTTGATGGCGGCCTATCCGGTGGCCAAACGCCAGCGGCGGGAGCGCTTTGCCGAGGTGATCGCCGGCCAGCGCGATTACACGGCGGTGGAACTCGATGCCGAACTGCCGGAACTGCGCCGCACCCTGGCGGCCCTGGGGGCGGCGGTGGAGGAGGAGCTGGGCCCGGATCGCTTTCTGGAGCTGCTGCGCCAGCGGGCCCGCCCGCTGCAGGGGGACGGCGCCCAGCCGGCCCCGGACGACCTGGCGGCCGCCATCCGTCGGGAGATCGGGGCGGCGATCCCGGCGACGGCCGACAACGCGGACCTCTGATCAGGCGCTGGCGGTCGCATCGCCGCGGTGGCCGAAGACGGGGGCGATGCGGACACGCCTGGCCAGGCCCAGGGCCCGCAGGGCGCGGATGTGCTGCCAGGTGATGTCGAACTCGAACCAGCGCAGCCCGTGGCGGGCCGAGTGGGGGTAGGCGTGGTGGTTGTTGTGCCAGCCCTCACCAAACGTGAGCAGGGCCACCCACCAACAGTTGCGGGAACGGTCGGGACAGTCGAAATTGCGGTAGCCGAAGGCGTGGGTGGCGGAATTCACCAGCCAGGTGACGTGATAGACGAGCACCAGGCGCAAAGGGATTCCCCAGAGCACCAGTCCCAGGCCGCCGCCAGGGACGCCCGCCCAGTTGCCGTACCAATAGAGGGCAGCCCCCAGGGGCAGTTGCAGCAGCAGGAACCAGCGATCCAGCCAGCGGTAGAAGGGATCCTTCTCCATGTCGCCGGTGAAGCGGTGGATCTCGGTGAGGGCCGGGATTTTGTGCAGCATCCACTCGCTGTGGGCCCACCACAGACCCCGGGCGGCGTCGTGGTGATCGTTGGGCTGGTCGGAGAAGAGGTGGTGGTGCCGGTGCAGCCCCACCCACTCGATCGGGCCGCTCTGGCAGGCCAGGGTGCCCATCAGCACCAGCAGCCGCTCCACCCAGCGCGGGGCTTCGAAGCCCCGGTGCGCCACCAGCCGATGCAGGCCCAGGGTCACCCCCAGAACGGTGGCCCAGTAGAGAACCGCCAGCACGATCACCCCCTGAAGGCTCCAGAAGCGGGGCAGCAGGGCGAAGACGGCCCCCACATGAATGGCCAGCATGAAACCGGTGGTGCCGGTCTTGAATTTGCGTTGTGTGGCCGGCAGGGGCGGCCTGGGCCGCTGCATGGCCGCCAGCAGCTGGTCTTTCTTGCGCGAGTGGCTGGTTGCCTGCCGGGGGACGCGCACGGTCTGGGCGCTCTGGCCTGATCGAAAGGCATCGGATCGTGCGACCAAACGTTTCTCCGGTGAAAGGGCGGGTGCGAGCTAAAAGCCAGCCCCCATCCTGGCCTATGCAGCGATGGCAGAGTGAGCCCTGCTGGCCCCAGGGCTTTGGAGCAGGTTCTTCCAGGCCCGGGCGAGGGGTTCGACCCTGCGGAAACCGTCGTCGCCGCCCTTGAGCGGCTCGCCCCGGTGGCGGCCCGCCGCACGGCCGCCGTGCGGCCCCGCCTGGCAAGGGTGCTGGAGGCCTTCGCCGCCGAACGCCTGGGGGTGCACCACTTCGCCTCGGTCAGCGGCTACGGCCACGGTGACCTGGGCCGGGAGGTGCTGGATCGGGTCTTCGCGCGGGTGCTCCAGGCCGAAGCCGCTGCCGTGCGGCTCCAGTTCGTCAGCGGCACCCATGCCATCACCGCCGCCCTGTTCGGTGTGCTGCGTCCGGGCGACCGGCTGCTGGCGCTCACCGGCCGCCCCTACGACACCCTCGAGGAAGTGATCGGCCTGCGGGGACAGGGCCAGGGGTCCCTGGCCGAGTTCGGCATCACCTACGACGAGCTGGCCCTCACCGAGGCCGGAGAGGTGGACGAAGCGGCCCTGGAGGACGCGCTCGCCCCCCAGACGCGGATGGTGCTGATCCAGCGCAGCTGTGGCTACAGTTGGCGCCCCTCCCTGCCGGTAGCCAGCATCGGGCGCCTCTGCGAACGGGTCAAGGCGCTTCAGCCCGACTGCGTCTGCTTCGTCGACAACTGCTACGGGGAACTGGTGCAGGAGCAGGAACCCACCGCGGTGGGGGCCGACCTGATCGCCGGATCCCTGATCAAGAACCTCGGCGGCACCATCGCGCCAACGGGGGGCTACGTGGCCGGCTGCCGGGAGCTGGTGGAGATGGCCTGCTGCCGACTCACGGCCCCGGGCATCGGCAGTGAGGGGGGCACGGGGTTCGATCAGTACCGGCTGCTGTTCCAGGGGTTGTTCCTGGCCCCCCAGATGGTGGCCGAGGCCCTGATCGGCGCCGAGCTGGTGGCCGAGGTGTTTGCCAGCTTCGGTTTTCCGGTGAATCCCGCCCCCGGCGCCGAACGCAGCGACGTGATCCAGGCGGTGCGGCTGGGCGATCCGGATCGGCTCATCGCCGTCTGCCGGGCGTTCCAGCAGGTGTCACCGGTGGGGGCTTACCTGGATCCGGTGCCGGCCCCCATGCCCGGCTATGCCAGTGATCTGGTCATGGCGGGGGGGACGTTCATCGACGGCAGCACCAGCGAGTTCTCCGCTGACGGCCCGCTGCGGGAGCCCTACGTGCTCTATGCCCAGGGCGGCACCCACCACGGCCATGTGGCCCTGGCCCTGGAGCGGGCCCTGGCGGCCCTTGCCTCCCTGCCGCAGGCAGACTGATACCGCCTCCTCCGCACCCCACCGGCCTTGGCGCACTCCTTCCCCGACGACTGCCGCTATTCCGAAAGCCACGAGTACGTGCGCCCGGAGGGTGACCTGGTGCGCCTGGGCATCAGTTCCTTCGCCGTGGATCAACTCGGGGACATCGTCTTCGTCGAGTTGCCGGCGGTGGGGGCTCCACTGGCGCGCGGCACGAGCTTCGGCAGCGTCGAATCCGTCAAGGCGGTGGAGGATCTGATGGCCCCGGTGAGCGGCACGGTGGAGGCCCGCAACGAGGCGGTGCTGGCCAGCCCCGAGGAGCTCCAGAACGATCCCTATGGGGAAGGCTGGCTGCTGCTGGTGCGGCTCGGCGCGCCGGACGAACTGGAGGCCTTGATGGATGCCGCCACCTATGGGGCCAAGGTGCAGGCGGGCTGAATTCCTTAGGATCCCGCCACCTCCACCCAGAACGCCCGTGTCCGCCTCCTTCCTGGTCCGGCATCTGGGTCCGGATCCCGAAGATCAGCAGCGGATGCTGGCGGAGCTCGGCCTGGGCTCCCTTGATCAGCTGGCGGCCGAGGTGGTTCCGGCCGACATCCTGCTGACCGCGGCCGAGGCCGATAGCGGCCTGCCGCTTCCCTGCCCGGAGGCGGAGGCCCTGGCGGAGCTGGCGCAACTGGCCTGCCGCAACCAGGTGCTGCGCAGCCTGATCGGCCTCGGTTACCACGGCACGGCGACCCCGGCCCTGATCCAGCGCCATGTGCTGGAAAACCCCTGCTGGTACACCGCCTACACCCCCTACCAGGCGGAGATCGCCCAGGGCCGGTTGGAGGCCCTGCTGAATTTCCAGACCCTGGTCAGCGAGCTGACGGGGCTGCCGATCGCCAACGCCTCCCTGCTGGATGAGGCCACCGCCGCCGCTGAAGCGATGGCGATGGCGTCGGCGGTCACGACGCGGGGCCAGGCGCGCCGCTTCCTGGTGGACAGCGCCGTTTTCCCGCAGACCCTCGCCGTGCTCCACACCCGGGCCGAACCCCTGGGGATCGTGATCGAGACGTTCGAGGCCGAGGCCGTCAGTGCCGGTGCCGATGGGGTGCTGGGTGAGGACGTTTTCGGCCTGCTGCTCCAGCTTCCCGGCGTCGAGGGCCGGCTCTGGGATCCCTCGCCGCTGCTGGCGGCGGCCCGCGCCGGCGGGGTGATCAGCACGGTGGCGGTGGATCCCCTGGCCCAGGCGCTCCTGGCCCCGGTGGGTGAACTGGGCGCCGACATCGCCGTCGGCAGCCTGCAGCGCTATGGGGTGCCGATGGGATTCGGTGGTCCCCACGCGGCCTTCTTCGCCACCCGCGACGACTTCAAACGCCAGATCCCCGGCCGCCTGGTGGGGCAATCCAAGGATGCGGAGGGGAACCCGGCGCTGCGGCTGGCCCTCCAGACCCGGGAGCAGCACATCCGGCGCGACAAGGCCACCAGCAACATCTGCACGGCCCAGGTGCTGCTGGCTGTGATGGCGAGTTTCTATGCCGTGCACCACGGCCCCGATGGCCTCGAGGCCATCGCCCGTCGCCTGCTCGTCCTGCGCCAGGGCCTGGTGCTGGGGCTGGCGGCCCTGGGGCTGGCGGCCGATCCGGGGGCGGCCTTCGACACGGTGGTGCTGCGCAGCGCCGCCGCGCCCGGCCTGCGCCAGCGAGCCGTGGCCGCCGGCTTCAACCTGCGCTGCGGCATCCGCGGCGACGACGGTGAGGCCGCCCTGGCCATCAGCCTCGATGAACTGTCCACCCCCGAGGAACTGGCTACCCTGCTGGCGGCCCTGGCGGCAGACCCAGCGGCCGCCGCCGAGGCGCGCACGGCCCTCCAGGCCGGCCTGGTCGCCCTGGAGGGCAAGCCCCTGGCTGAACTGCTCGACGGGGTGCCCCTGCGGCAAAGCCCCTGGCTGCGCCAGGAGGTGTTCCGCCGCTACCGCAGCGAGACGGAGTTGCTGCGCTACATCCAGCGCCTGGTGAGCAAGGATCTGTCGCTCGTCCACGGCATGATCCCACTGGGCAGCTGCACGATGAAGCTCAACGCCGCTGCCGAACTGGCGCCGGTGAGCTGGCCGGCCTTCGCCCAGATCCATCCCTTCGCCCCCGCCGACCAGACCCGTGGCTACGCCGCCCTGGTGGCGGATCTGGAGGCCTGGCTGGGGGCGATCACCGGCTTTGCGGGGGTGTCCCTGCAGCCGAACGCCGGCTCCCAGGGGGAATACGCCGGCCTGATGGTGATCCGGGCCTGGCACCGCAGCCGTGGCGAGGGCCACCGGCAGGTGTGCCTGATCCCCACCAGTGCCCACGGCACCAATCCCGCCAGCGCCGTGATGGCCGGCATGCGGGTGGTGGCGGTGGCCTGCGACGCCCAGGGCAACATTGACATCGCCGACCTGGAGGCCAAGGCCGCCGCCCACGCCGCCGACCTGGCGGCGCTGATGGTCACCTATCCCTCCACCCACGGGGTGTTTGAAACGGGCATCCGCCGCATCTGCCAGGTGGTGCACGACCACGGCGGCCAGGTGTACCTGGATGGCGCCAACCTCAACGCCCAGGTGGGCCTGTGCAAGCCGGGGCTCTACGGCGCCGACGTCTGTCACCTCAACCTCCACAAGACCTTCTGCATCCCCCACGGGGGCGGTGGCCCCGGTGTGGGTCCGATCGGCGTCGCGGCCCACCTGGTGCCGTTCCTGCCCTCCCACCCGCTGGCCGCCGCCGCGAGCGGCCAGGCCATCGGCCCGGTGTCGGCGGCGCCCCTGGGCAGTGCCGGCATCCTGCCGATCAGCTGGATGTACATCCGCATGATGGGGGGCTCGGGCCTGCGCACCGCCAGCCAGGTGGCCCTGCTGGCGGCCAACCTGATCGCCGAGCGCCTCGAGTCCCACTTCCCCGTGCTCTACCGGGGCCGCGGCGGCCGGGTGGCCCATGAGTGCATCCTCGATCTGCGACCCCTCAAGCGCAGCTGCGGCCTGGAGGTGGACGATCTGGCCAAGCGGCTGATGGACTACGGCTTCCATGCCCCCACCGTCAGCTGGCCCGTGGCGGGCACGGTGATGGTGGAGCCCACCGAGAGCGAATCGCTGCAGGAAATCGACCGCTTCTGTGCGGCGATGGAGGGGATCCGCCGCGAGGCCTGGGCCATCGAGACCGGCGCCGCCGACCCCCTCGACAACCCGCTCAAACAGGCGCCCCACACCCTGGCGGCGGTCACCGCCGACGACTGGGATCGGGCCTACAGCCGCAGTGAGGCCGCCTTCCCCGCCGGGGAGGGTCAGCGGCAGGCCAAGTTCTGGCCGGCCGTCGCCCGCATCGACAATGCCTTCGGGGATCGCAACCTCGTCTGCACCTGCCCGAGCGTCGAGGAAGTGGCAATCCCCGAACTGGCCGCCTGAGTGTTCCGCCGGTACCTTTTCCCCCCGCCATGGCTCATCATTGCTGTGCCATCCCTTCACGGCGATGGCCACCGCCTTTCATTGTCATGGGGTTCATGAACGGCAACGACAATTCAGGCGATGGGCCGGGCCCGGGCGCCCTTGTGCCCGGTCTGCCGGAGGCCAGCCAGCGGGTGGATGGCACCAACGTGGTGCGGGTGCCCTTCGGGGTGCGCCGGGCCCGGCGCCGGCGTCCCGAACGGCCCGACCACTGGGCCACCCTCGTCCTTCCCTTTCAGGCGGGCGGTGGCGGCGCTCCCACGCCGCCCCACGCGGCCTGAGGCAGATCTCAGTAGTTGGCTCCGCTGCGGCGCTGGTGCACAGCAGTGGTGGCGGCCGAATCCAGCAGGTCACCACTGAGGGCCTCCGCGTAGAGCAGCCAATGGTCGCCGCACTCCATGCGTTGGCTGACGCGGGCCTCCAGCCAGGCCAGGGCCTCCGGCAGCAGGGGTTGACCACCTGGGGTGGTGTCAAGGTCGAGTCCCGCCAGCCGGTCGGCTCCGGGGGGGAAGGGCTGCAGGAACCGCTTCATCGGGCCGCTTTCGCGCCCGGACGCCAGCACGTTGAGGGAGAAGACGTCCCCCACGTGCAGCAGGCTCTCCATCGCCCGCTCCTTGGCCACGGCCACGGTGAAGCCGGGGGGGCTGAAGCTGGCCTGGCTGACCCAGCTGGCCACCATCGCTCCACCGATGGCGTCGGCGCCGTCCCCCTTGCGGGCCAGCACCACGCACAGGGACCCCACCACCCGGCCGAGGGCCTGGATCGCCGGGTTGGTGCGGCTCTCGCTGAGACCACCGCCGGTGCTGCGCCGCTGGGCCTGGCGATGCTGCTGGCGCAGGCGGCGGCCCAGGGCGGTGCCGGTTTCCTCCAGGGTCCGCAGGGTGGCCAGATCGGGGCTGAACTTGACCCGGATCGGATCGAAGGCGAACTGGAAGCCGCCGTCCCGCAGTTTGGCTTCGAGCAGGTCGATGGCTTCGCCGCTCCAGCCGAAGCTGCCGAACACCCCCACCGGTTTGGCCCGGTCGCCTTCGGCCAGCACGGTGCCGAGGGCCGAGACGATCGGCGTGGGGGCATGGCCCCCGAGGGTGGGGGAGCCGATCAGCAGGGCGTCGCAGGAGTGGATCGCCTCCAGCAACTGCTCGGAAGGCGCGAATTCACAGTTGATGCTCTCGACCCGCACGCCACTGCGCGCCACCCCCTGGGAGAGGGCGTCGGCGATGGCGGCGGTGTTGCCGTAGGCGCTCGCGTACAGCAGGGCCACCGACAGGCTGGCCCGCTCCTGGCTCTCCCCCCAGCGGCGATAGTCGGCCAGCAGGCTGCGCCAGCTCTGGGCGATGGCCGGGCCGTGGCCCGGGGCAATGGTGCGGATCGCCATCTCGTCGAGGCGGTCCACCACCGTTTCCACCTGGCGGGCCATCGGCGCCATCAGGCAGTCGTAGTAATAGCGGCGGTCCTCCTCGGTGCTGCTGCGATTCGTTTCGGCGAAGTCCTCGGTGCAGAGGTGGGCGGCAAAGAACTTGCCGCTCATCAGCAGCCCGCTGCTGGCCTCGAAGGCCATCAGGCCGCCGGGCCAGCGGGGGGTGGGGGTGGGAATCAGGGTGAGTTCATGGCCACTGGAGAGGCCGCGGCTGGTTTCCTGCTTGACCACCTCGATGGTCGGCAGGGGCACGGTCTCGGGCGGGGTTTCGGCCGTGTCCGCGGGGCCGGGCCGTTGCTGGTGCCAGAGTTCGGCCAGCACCTGGGCCCCAGGATTGGAGGCCACCAGCACCGTGGCGGGCCAGCCGGCGGCGAGCTGCTTGAGCAGGGCCACCCGGTTGGGGTTGACGTGGCCCACCACCACCTTCAAGGGGGCGTCGGACGGCACCAGCAGGGCCAGCTGCTCCAGGAAGGGGGCGGCGAAGGAGGCCCCCGGCGGATGCACCAGCACCGGAGCGCCCCCGGAGGCGCCCTGCAGGAAGAGGAAGCTGTTGGCGGTGGTGCCCCGCTCGAGCCCGTATTCCACCTCGAAGCGCAGGCGCCGGGGGCTGAGGCCACGCAGGCAGAGCAGGCCGGGTTCGACCGGCAGGGAGATGACGCGACGATCGGTCGCGGTGGGGGAGGACGTCATCAGTAGTGGTTGCCCACTTTGCGGTGGTGCACGGCCGTGGCGGCGGTGGTGTCGGCCACGTTGCCCTCCTCCACCACCGCGTAGATGATCCAGTGGTCAGGGCCTTCCATGCGCTGGGTCACCCGGCAGCCCAGATAGGCCAGGGCATCTCCGAGGACGGGGCCGCCGGCGGCCACGCCTTCCAGGGTGGCCACGCCGGCGAACCGATCGGCCCCCGGCGGGAAGCGGCGCAGGAAATGGCGCAGCAGGGGCTGGTGGTTGTCCTCCCGCAGCACGTTGAGCACGAAGCGGTCGTCCACCTGCATCAGGGCCTCGATGGCCCGGTCCTTGGCGACCGCCACCGTGAGCCCCGGCGGATCGAAGCTCGCCTGGCTCACCCAGCTGGCCACCATGGCGCCGCTGCGGCTGCCGGCCTCGTCGTCCTGGCGGGCCGTGACGATGTAGAGGCCGCCGCTGAGGCGCCCCAGGGCCTTGTCCAGATCGCCATCGATGGCCTTCATGGCGGCGATGGTCCTGGCCTTGGTGAGCAGCTGGCCCAGGTCGGTGCCGGCCTCCTCGCAGCGCTGGTAGTCGGCGCCGCTCGGCACCTGGCGGATGCGCAGGGGCTCGAACGCCCATTTCTGCCCCAGGTTGCGCAGCTGGCCTGCCAGGGTGTCGATCGGTTCGTCGTTGCCGCCGAAGGCGTCGTAACAGCCCACCCACTGCTTGGGATGGAGGGCCGCCAGCAGGGTGCCGATGGCCGTCTGCAGGTCGGGATCGGGGGAGGCGGGCCAGGTGGGAACCACCACGGCGCTCGCCTCGCCGATCAAGGCGGCCAGCTCCTGGGCATCGGTGGCGCGCAGGTCGACGAGCTGCACCTGGCCCGAGGCCTTGCCGATGCCCCGGGCGATGGCCTGGCTGAGCCGGTCGCAGAAGCCGTACTGGCTCACATAGCAGACGGCGGCGTAGGCCTCACCGGCGCTGCGCTGGCCGCTCCAGTCGCGGTAGTCGCCCACCCAGAGCGGCAGGTGCTCCCGCAGCAGGGGGCCATGGCCCACGGCGATCGTGGTGATCTCCGGCAGGCTGTCCATGCGCTTGAGGGCCTGCAGCACGCTGCGGGCGTTGGGGGCCATCAGGCAGTCGTAGTAGAAGCGGAAATCCGGCGCGATGGCCCCGGGATCGACATCGAACAGGTCGTCGGAGCAGTAATGGAGGCCGAAGGCGTCGCAGGTGTAGAGGAGGCCGGTGCCGTGGTCGAAGGAAAAGATCGTGTCGGGCCAGTGCAGGTTGGGGGCACTGAGGAAGCTGAAGCGATGCCCCACGCCGCTGTCGGGATGCACGCCCAACTCCAGTTCGTCGCCGCTCTTGACCGCCCGGCTGCGGAAGGGCCGGTGCACCTGGTCCTGGAGGAACTGGATCGCCACCTTGGAGCCGACGATCTCGATATCCGGGTGGCGGTCGATCAGATCGCCGATCAGGCCGGAATGGTCGGGTTCGGTGTGGGAGACGATCAGGTGATCGATCGCCGTGGGCTCGATCAGACCCTCCAGCAGGGGGATCCAGGTGTCGCGGAACTTGGCGTGGCTGGTGTCGACCAGGGCCGTGCGCTCGCCGCGCACCAGGAAGGCGTTGTAGGTGGTGCCGTTGCGCAGGCCGAACTCGATGTCGAAGCGACTGCGGTCCCAGTCGAGGGAGCGGATCGCCGTGGTGTCGGCCGCGATCGGCTCACACTGGAGGCTGAGGCGGCCAGGCGCGGCTGTGATCGAAGGCGGGGCGCTGGCGGTGCTGCTGCTCATGGGGTCAGACTCCTTCCGCAGGCCTACAACTGTAGGCAGGGCAGGGTGGTTTTCGGTCTGTTGGACCAACCTCGGGTATCCCGAAGAACCCTGGAAAAGGGTCAGAAACTGTTCGATGTCGAGCCGGTAGTAGGTGGCCACCGGAGATCTGGAACGGTTTCGGGACGCCTTCTGACGCCTGGAGAGGCGCCTGGAGGAAGCCTCGCGTTCTGACCGTTTCAAGCCCCCGACGGGCCTTGCCACGGCCCCGCCTGCAGCTCGAATCGATGGGAGCCTCCGAAGGGGTGTTCGCCGAGGTGCTCGACCTGAGCGCCGAGGGCCTGACGATCGCCATCGAAGCTGGCCACCCGCCCGCCGTCGGCCAGCACGGCAGTGTGGTGGTGGGAGACAGGGAGGGAGAGACCTCCGACCTGAGAGACACCGTGCGCTGGATCGAAGCCACCAGCTACATCTCGGTGATTGGCCTCTCCCTCGATTCCGCCCACCGCATCGAGGCGTGAGGGCCTCAGTCGGCCAGCTTCACAGTGACGGACGTCAGTGACTGCGCCTTGGGTGCCGTCACCAGGAGTAGGCCATCGCGATAGTGGGCTTCCAGGGCGTCCCGCTGGATGCCGCCGGGGAAGCGGAAGCTGCGGCTCCAGGTGCCGTAGCGGAATTCACTCAGCAGGGGCGCGCGGCGGCTGACTTCGGCTGCGGTCACGCTGTCGGCAACCGGCTGGGGGGCGCGCCGTTCGGCGGTGATGATCAAGGAGCGGTCCGTGGCTTTCACGTCGATGGAAGCGCGATCGACGCCAGGCAGTTCCAGGGCGATGGTGTACGTCGCCTCGGTTTCGTGAATCTCGGCGGCGGGAACCCGTTCGGCTGTCTGCAGTTGTTGCTCCAGCCGGTCGAAGAGATCGAAAGGGGAAGAATGCAGGGTGCGCATGGTTGGAACTCCCGATGAATGCGACGGAATGGCTGGGTGAGAAACCACCCACTGCCTCAATGTGCCCGCCTTGCCATCAGGCTTCGAGGGGGAGAACCGACGGCCCAGGTTCGGTCTGCCCAACCGAGTTCGGGCTCTACGCCAGCGGGGGTGGAGAACCGGAACGGGGCGGCTCCAGCCACCACCAGGTGGCGAAGGCGGCCGCCTGGCCGCAGGGTTGGCCGTTCCCATCCCGCAGGGTCCATAGCCGGGCCTTTTCGATGCGGAAACGGCGGCCGCTGCTGTCGATGCGGACGCCGGCATAGCCCGTCAGGGCCTGGCGGCGGCGGGCCTGCTCCAGGGCGAGGGCCCGGCTTTGGCGTTCCGTCGGCTCGGCCGTGAGGCGGGAGGGCAGGCCCACCATGGCGCTCCAGGGGCGGCGCCACAGCTGCAGGGCGGCGCGGTTGGCGTAGATCAGGCGTGGATCGGCGGCGCCGTTGTGCGCCAGCACCACCGTGGCGGCCACGAACAGTTCCTGGGCCGCCTGCACAGGCGACGCGCCAGCGTGAACGCCCGCCAACAGCGGCCGCCCGAACGTCAGCCGGTGGCCAGCCAGGAGGCGTCCGGCGGTGGCGATGGCGGCCTCGCTCAGCCAGGGGGGCGGCGGCGGCGCGGGCATGGCGGCGGCCTTAAGGCCGGGACTCGTTGTCGTCGAGCATCATCATCCGCATGGCTGCGTCCATTTCCGGCGGGGCCTGGTGCCGCCGGCCGCCGAAGGCGGAGACCAGCCGGCCCGAAAGCACGCTCTGCAGCAGGGTGGGCTGGTAGGCGAAGCGCTTGCCGATGGCGGCGAAGCTGAAGAACAGCAGCAGGGCGGCGACGACATTGCGGGCGAGCTGCAAGAACCAGTCGTTGAGCCGCTTCATCCCCATGGCGTCAGCCTCGTTCTGGTAGCGCTTGATGAACGGATTGAGGTCGTTGCTGAGCTTCGTCTTGACGACGTCCAGGGGGACCTCGATGCTCGCGGGCAGCGCCGGTGCCTGGCCGGGCAGCAGCCGTATGGCCTTGAGGATGTCGTCGTAGGAGCGGGCGCTTTCGATCGCCCTGGTGGTGGCAATGTAGGCGTTCAGCTCCCGCGTGTCGTTGGCCCTGAACTGGCGCAGCAGGCTGATGCCGCTGTAAACCTGCAGCGGGATCAGTAGCAGAAAGCCAAAAGCGATCCAGAAACTGAGCCGCCGCAGCAGGGAGACGCGGCCACCGATCCGACCGGAGCGGGGATCGATGAGGCTGGCGAGCATCAGCAGGATCGCCCCGATCATGGCGATGGCCCCCGAGGCGAGCAGCTTGTCGCTCACGGACTGGAGCCACAGGGGGTTGATCAGGCGAACCGGCCAGGCCGAGCCCAGGATCCCCACCAAGAACAGCACGAACAGCAGGATCGCCCCCCAGTTCAAGGCGATGGCGACCTCCTCGACGTAGTTGTCGCCCAGGGGTCGTTCCATGCCCGCGCGGGGCCGAGCCGCAGGATCGCGATCGGTCGTGGGCTGGAGGGGGTCGGCTTGGGGGCTCATGGGAAGGGGAAGGCAGCGGTGGCGAGGCTCCTGCCTCAGGCGTAACCATGAAAAAGCCCGGCATGGTGCCGAGCTCGGGTCTCTACCGGCCGAGGCCGATCAGGCCTGGTGGAGGTTGGCGGTGTTGATGCGGCGGCGCAGCTTGCGGGAGAAGCCGAAGGCGGCGGCAGCACCCAGCAGGGGCAGGGGGCCGGGTACCGTGTCGCCTGGGTTTTGGCCCACTTCGCGGATCAGCTTGTTAGTGATGGCCGCCTCGAACTGGTCGAAGGTGTTGGCGGTCTCCACGAAACCGGCCTTGGTGGCGCCGTTGAGGGGGGTCGCCACATTGGCTGTGAGGAAGCCGCTGGCGGCGGCGCCCACGCCCAGGCCGTTGATGATGATGTTGCTGGCGACGGCCTCTGCTCTGCGGGTTTGGGCACACTGAGCAACGCTCACGTTCCCTTGGCAGGCCTCAACATTGCCCACGCCATCGGTGGAGATGTCGATCACCCGGCCGTTGGCGCGGGTGGTGAAGTAGTCGTTGGTGTTAATCTCGGTGATTGCGGCATTCATGCCGCAATCCACGCATGTGAGGCTGGAGCCCTGGCGGGGCATGATGCTGAGGGCGGCGATGAAGCTGCTCAGGGAGGTGCCGCCGTTCACCCCGTTAGTGGTGAGATCGGTGATGTGCTTCCAGTCGATCACGGGCGGAGAGAAGGCCGTGGTGCTCCATTGGCCCACGGCAATGGCCAGGCCACCTTTGTCGAACGTGTCGGCGATTTTCGCCTGCACGGCAGCATTGTTGAACGCGTTGACGTAGCCGTTCTTATAGAGAGTGAAGTTGGGATCGCTGATGCTGCCGGAGACGTCGAGGGACAGGAACAGCTCCTGGAACACCTCGATGGTGGCGACGGCCTTGGCTTGCTGGGCGCCGCCGAACAGGGTGATCGCCAAGGCCGCGGCTGCCGCTCCTCCTCGGAGCAGGGGCTTGAGGGTGGTTCTCATGACTGGAAGTGAGGGGACGGTGGGACGATCTGGGATTTCGGACCCTGCCTGAAGGCAGGCAGTGCACTGGCCTCCAATGAGGTGAGCAGCTGACCTTCTCAACTTAACATAAAATGAAAGAAGCTTCACCCTTTTGCCACGGACTTAACAAAACCTTAAAGGTCTCGGTGGCCTGGTCCGGAGGTGAAGGCGGCAGCGCGATTCAGTTGGGCGCTTGCTCAGCCTTCGCTGTCGTTGCCGGTGGCCATCGCACGGGCCATGGCCTGCTGCGCCATCCCGGTTCCGTGGGCCTTGAGCGTTTCCAGGAAGAGCTGGTTGGCCTCCGGGAAGCGGGGCTCCTCGGCCAGGGGCAGGGGGCCGGCGCCATCGAGGCCGGATTCGCCTTCCATGGCCGGTGTGATCACCACCAGATCGGGATCGAGGGGGGCCTCGTAGCGCCACCAGCGGGCCGGATCGGCGATGGCGGGGTGGATCGGATGGGGAGCATGCTCCACCGGCGCCACCACCCCCTCCCGGCGGCGTTTGGCCAGATCACCCAGCAGCTGGCTGCGGGTGCGGCCCCGCAGCTGGAACAGCACGAAGGGATCCTCGCTGAAGCGATCCCCCATCAGGTAGTAGACGGCGCTGATGTGCTTGCAAGGATTGGCCTTGTCGGGGCAGCTGCACTCGCTGCGCACCTCCTGGAGCTTGAAGGGGAACAATCGCTTGCCGCTGGCGGCGAAGGCCCGCTCGATGTCGGCGGGCATGATCCCCGCCAGCAGCTGGGCCGACCAGCGCGCCTTCTGACTCAGGGCCTCAAGCACATAGCCCCAGTCCTCATCGTTGAGCACGTCGAGCCAGAGCTTCACCTTGTAGGGATCAGGTTCGGTGCCCTGCACCCGGGCATGGACCCGACGTCCCTCGAAGCGGATCGAGACGACATTGCCCTCCCGGGCATAGGTCCAGGCGCGCTCCAGGCGCTTCTTGAACCGGTAGGAATGGATCAATTCCATCCACTGCTCCACCCACCAGGGCTGCTGCCCCAGGCCCTGCTGGCCCAGCTGGGTGGTGATGGCGCCATTGGCGCCGGGAAAGGAGCTGGTCATGCCGCCGGCCTTACGGCTCCATCCTGACGCCTGCCGGGTCCACTGGCCTAAGTTATGCCGACGCAGGGCGTGGAGTCCTTGAATCGCATCACGTTCGGCGCCGGTGACGGTTTTCACAGTCTTCTCAGGGCAAGGGTTCACCAGCACTTCGAGAGCACGGGCCAGGACCGGCGCGATTCCCCGGCCATGGTGGTCAAATCGGCCCTGATCCTGGGCTGGTTCGTGCTCACCTACGGGTTGCTCGTCTTCCAGGTCAACAGCTGGCCTGGGGCTGTGGCCCTCTCGGCCTGCCTCGGCCTGGCGATCGCCGCCATCGGCTTCAACATCCAGCACGACGGTGGCCACGGCGCCTATTCACGCCACCGCTGGATCAACAAAGCCGCCGCCATGACGCTCGATCTGCTGGGCGGCAGTTCCCTGATCTGGGCCCACAAGCACAACGGTCTGCATCACACCTTCACCAACATCCCCGGCCATGACGACGACATCAATCTCGGCTTGATCGGTCGCCTGTCCCCCCATCAGCCCCACCGCTGGTGGCACCGCTGGCAGCACCTCTATCTCTGGCCCCTCTACGGGATGCTGCCGATCAAGTGGCAGTTCTTCGATGACTTCGCCGATCTCGCCGGCCGGGGCCGCGGCGACCATTCCCTGCCCCGGCTGACCCCTGCCGACTGGCTGGTGTTCGTGGGCGGCAAGGTGATCTTTTTCTCCCTGGCGTTTGCCCTGCCGCTGCAGCGCCATTCCTTCACTGCGGTGATCGGCTGCTACGTGGTGACGGCGATGGTGCAGGGAATCGTGCTGAGTGTGGTGTTCCAGTTGGCCCACTGCGTGGAGGAGGCCGATTTTCCCGCCGCCGCCGCCAGCAACGCTGGCATGGGCCCCTGGGCCAACCACCAACTGGCCACCACGGTGGACTTCAGCCGCTCCAATGGCCTGCTGAGCTGGCTGCTGGGGGGCTTGAACTTCCAGGTGGAGCATCACCTGTTCCCTCGCATCTGCCACGTCCACTACCCCCAGCTTTCCGCCATCGTTGAGCAGACCTGCCGCGACTGCGGTGTTCCCTTCCGCAGTCACCCGTCCTTCCTGGCCGGTGTGGCCTCCCACTACCGCTGGCTGAAGCGCATGGGTCAGACGCCTGCCATCCCCTCCCCGCTGGTCCTGCCGGTGCGTTTGCCCGTCAGGGGGCAGACGCAGCCTGCGGCCCTGGCCAGCCGCTGAGCCAGCGACTCGCTCAGCGGTTCACCCGCCTCAGAGGCCGTCGTCCAGGGCTACAAGATCCCTGAGCTGGCCCACGTCGAAACCACCGAGCCATTCCTCGCCGCTGCCGACGATGTCGGCCGCCAGCTTGGATTTCTCCTCGATCATGCGGTCAATCTTTTCCTCCACTGAACCGCTGGTGATGAATTTGTGCACCAGTACCCGGTTGGTCTGGCCGATCCGGTAGGCCCTGTCGGTGGCCTGGTTCTCCACCGCAGGATTCCACCAGCGGTCGATGTGGAACACGTGGCTGGCCCGGGTGAGGTTGAGGCCGACGCCGCCGGCCTTGAGCGACAGCAGGAACAATTGGGGACCGCGGGGATCCTCCTGGAAGCGATCCACCATCGCCTGGCGGTCGATCTTGCTGCTGCCCCCATGCAGGAAGGGCACATCCTGGCGCCAGCGCTGTTCCAGGTAGGCCTTGAGCAGGTGACCCCATTCGGCGAACTGGGTGAACAGCAGGGCCCGATCACCCGCTTCGATCACCTCTTCAAGGATCTCCTCCAGCCGCAGCAGCTTGGCGCTGCGGCTGGCAAAGCCGTTCTCCACCCGGCCCTCCTTGAGGGCCAGGGCCGGATGGTTGCAGATCTGCTTGAGCCGGGTGAGCAGGGCCAGCACCTGACCATGGCGCTGGCCCAAGGGGGCGCGGGCGATGGCATCGAGGCTGTCCTCGACGGTCTTGCGGTAGAGCTTCGTCTGCTCCCCAGACAGGCCCACCCACTCGCGCAGCTCCACCTTCTCCGGCAGGTCGGAGATGATCGAACGGTCGGTCTTCAGCCGCCGCAGGATGAACGGCCCGACCCGGGCCTTGAGATCCCGCAGGGAGCTCATGTCGCCATAGCGCTCGATCGGCAGCCGGTAGCGCTGGCGGAAGAAACCCTCCTCCCCCAGCACCCGGGGATTGAGGAAGTCCATCAGGGCCCACAGCTCACTCACCCGGTTCTCCACGGGGGTGCCGGTGAGGGCGATGCGGAAGCGGCCCTGCTTGCCGGGGCGGGCCAGGTCGCGGGCCGCCTGGCTCTGCTTGGCTGAGGGGTTCTTGATCGCCTGGGCTTCGTCGATCACCATGCCCTGCCAGTCGATGCTCTCCAGCAGTTCGCTGTCGCGCTGCAGCAGCCCGTAGCTGGTGAGCACCAGATCCACCCCGTCGAGGGCTTTGGCCAGTTTGTCGGGGGTGGAGGGCCGGCGGGGGCCGTAGTGCTCCCGCACCTCCAGATCCGGGGTGAAGCCCGCCGCCTCACGCTTCCAGTTGGTCAGCACGGAGGTGGGGGCCACCAGCAGCACGGGACGCTTCAGCTCCTGTTCCACCTTGAGGTGCTGCAGGAAGGCCAGCAGCTGGACCGTCTTGCCCAGGCCCATGTCGTCGGCCAGGCAGGCCCCCTGGTCGAAGCGGTGCAGGAAGGCCAGCCAGCCCAGGCCCCGTTCCTGGTAGGGCCGCAGCTGGCCGGCGAAGCCCTCGGGTGCCGGCAGGGGATCCGGGGCCTTCTGCTGGTGGTATTGCTCCAGGACGGCGTGCAGCCTGGGCCCGGCGGTGAAGCGATGCACCGGCAGCCGCATCAGGGTGTCGCCGTCGCTGGCGGTCAGCCGCAGGGCATCGTCGAGGCTGAGGTTGGGATCGGCGGCGCAGAAGCGCGTGGCGTTCTTGAGATCGCTGGGGCGCAACTCGATCCAGGCCCCCTTGTGCTGCACCAGCGGACTGCGCTTGGCGGACAGGCGCTCGAGGTCCTTCAGGTTGAGCGTGACACCGCCGATCATCAGCTCCCATGTCCACTGCAGGCTTTCCCCCAGGGAGAAGCCGCGGGAACGCTCGGGCAGCTCGGCTTCGATCGAAAGGCCCAGGCGGCTGGCCAGGCCCCCACTGAGGCTGGCGGGCAGCACCACGCCCACCCCCACGTCGCGCAGCTGGGTGGCGGCGGTGCGCACCAGCACGAAGGCCTCGGCTGGCGTCAGCTGCATGGTTTCGGGAGCCGCCGCATCCAGGCCCCGCCCGATCGGTTCGAACACCTGCAGGGCCCGCCCCATCCCCTCCAGCAGCAGCTGGCCCGGTTCGGCCACCTCCACTTCGCCCAGCTGCAGCCTGCCGTCGCCCGCATTCCAGACGGTGCGGGCCGGCGTGCGCAGGCTGGGGTCGGCCTCGGCCTGCAGGGAGAAGCGCAACTCCCAGAGGTCCTCGCCCTCCTCGGGGGTGAACAGCTCCAGGCAGGTCCTGGCCGGTGCCACGCGCCCCGCCACCGCTTCGCGCCAGTGCTGGGTGGCCACGGCCAACCGTTCCCGCTCCTCCTCATCCAGCTCGAGGCGGCCGGGGCCGGGGCCGAGGGCCTTCTGCCAGGCGCCCAGCAGGGGATCGAGACCCTCGGCCCCGGGCCGGAAGCCGCAACGCAGCTGGCCATCGAGGAGGGCCTCCAGCAGGCTGGCCACCCGCAGCCGGCCGCTGCCGGGACGGCGGCAGGCCAGGCTCGACTCCCCTGACGCCCCGGCAGCCATGGCGCAGGTGGCCACCTGGGGCAGTCGGATCGCCAGTTCCTCCAGCCGGCGCCGGTCCCCTTCCCGGTTGAGCAGGGGCAGCCAGCGGGCCCGGTCCTCCTCCACCTGGGGCAACCAGCGGCCCCGGGCGATCAGGCTCAGGGCCCAGCGCTCCAGATGGCTCCACCAGCGCAGATCGTCGGCCAGACCGGGATCGTCGCCGGAGAGGGGCAACCCGGCGAGCCAGTCGCCGGCCCCGGCGGGATCGAGGGCCAGTCCCTCCACCCGCCAGGGCCACCACTGCACCTCCTTCGGAATCGGCTCGCCCGCCTGCAGCGGCAGACCGCTCCAGGCCACCAGCCCCTCACTGGCGGCCTTGCGCCGCCCCCGGGCCCCCTGGCTGCGGCTGGGCAGGGTGAGCAGGGCCTCCGCCGGGCGGAAGGCTTCCGACCAGAGGCCATGGTCATCCAGCCAGGCACCAAGGTCGTCGACGCTGAGGGACAGGGGATGGTCGGGAACGGTGAGCAGCGGCGCCACCGGAGCGGCGACCCTCCAGGTGTCGGCCCAGAGCAGCAGTCGGCCCCCGGCCCCTTCCGGCGGAAACAGCCAGGTGGCGTGCAGAAGACTCATGGCCGCAGGGCGGGCAGCAGGCGTTGGGCGCCCCTCAGCAGCAGGGCGCTGCCGATCAGGGGAAGCCAGAGCGGCAACCAGCCGCGCATCAGGTCGACGATCGCCTCAGCGGCGCTGTGCGCCAGGGGCTGGTGGAGCAGGGAATGGATCTCCTGGACGGGCAGGGCCAGGGCGGTGACCACCACGGGCCCCCCCAGGCTGCGGATGCCGCACACCGCCCCCACCAGGCCGGCGGCCAGGTGCTCGTCGTCCGGATCGACCCGCTGCAGGTGAAAGGCCAGCAGGCCGTAGAAGAAGCCGCAGCCCGCCGATCGCAACCCGCTCTCCAGCCCGGCCGGCAGGCCGATCAGGGCAGCGGCCAGTCCGCCCAGCAGCGCCCACGACAGGGACTGCAGCCGCAGACGGGCACGGGAATCGTCGGACGCCTGGGTCAACGGCAAGGCCTTGGCGATGGCCCGATCATGCCTGGCCATCGGCAGGCCTACATTATCGAGTGCCGCTGGCTCTGCCAGCTGTTCGACCAGCACAGCCCTTTCTTCAGCCTTTCACCCTCCCCCCTGGCCGGTCATCGGACGCTGCTCCGATCACGGCCATCGGGTCGTGCCCTGGGGTCCCCCAGGGTCGGGGTTTCCCTCCACGGCAGGCCACCCCCTGGAGCGCCGCCCATCCGCCACCGCACGCCTCCGACGCCCACCAGGCGCGACGCGCGCTGCCGGAGATGCTCCAGATCGCGACGGCCATCAGTGGCGCGGCCAGCCTTCCGGCCCTGCTGCGGCAGATCCTCTCCAGTGCCAGGGATCTCACCCTCAGTGATGCGGGCAGCATCTACCTGGTGGAGGAGGACAAGGGGGAGAAACGGCTCTGGTTCACGGCGTTCCAGAACAGCACCCTGGCGGCCCGCGGGGCCGGCATCGATTCCGACCTGCTGGGTGTGCGCTTCCCGATCACCCCCGAGCGACTGGTGGGCTGGACGGCCCTGCACGGCAAGGTGCTCAACCTGCCCGATGTGTACGCGATCCCCCCGGACCGTCCGTACCACTTCGATGCCGGTCTCGATCACCGCACCGGCTATCGGGCGGTGTCGATGCTGGTGGTGCCGCTGCGGACCATGGCCGGGGACGTGGTGGGGGTGATGCAGCTGATCAACAGGAAGCGGGAGGCGGCTGCGGTGCTTACCCCCGAGACGGCGGCGGCGTTGGTGCGTCCCTTCGATGCCGGCGACCAGCAGTTGATCGAGGCCCTGGCGGCCCTGGCGGCTGTCTGCGTCGAGCGCACCCAGGCCCTGGAAGGGCAGCAGCGGCAGATCGATTCGATGATCGCCCTGCTGGCGGGGGCGATCGATGCCCGCAGTTCCCACACCGGTCGCCACTGTTCCCGGGTGCCGGAGCTGGCGCTGCTGCTGGCGGAGGCGGCAGAAGCCACCGAGGTGGGGCCGCTGGCCCCCTTCCGCTTCAGCTCAGAGGCGGAGCGGCGGGAGTTCCGCACGGCGGCCTGGCTGCACGACTGCGGCAAGCCCATGACCCCCGAGGCGGTGGTGGAGAAGGCCACCAAGCTGGACGCCCCCTGCAACCGGATTCATGAGATCCGCACCCGCTTCGAGGTGCTGCTGCGGGATGGCCGCATCGCCCTGCTGGAGGGCCTGCTGGCGGGCGGTGACCCGGAAACCCTGCAGCGGGATTACGCGCAACTGGAGCAGGAGCTGCGGCTTGATTTCGCCTGCGTGGCCCGCTGCAACCTGGGCAGCGAAGGAACCGATCCTGACGATCTCGCCCAGCTGCAGCGGCTGGCGGGGCGTCGCTGGTGGCGCCATTTCGACGACCGACTGGGCCTGGGCTGGGAGGAGCAGGTCCGGTACGGCGTGCCGCTGCAGCCCTTGCCGGCCCCCGAGACCCTGCTCAGCGATGCCCCTCACCATCGTCTGCCCAGACCTGCGGCCGACGTGCCGGAGTCCAGCTGGGGCTTCAATCTGACGGTGCCCGAGCTGCTCTACAACCGCGGCGAGCTCTCCAACCTGTCGGTGGCCAGGGGCACGCTCACCGGCGAGGAGATCGACAAGATCCGCGAGCACATGATCCACACGATCGTGATGCTGGAGAGCATGGCTTTCCCCCCCTCCATGGGCCGCGTCGCTGAAATCGCCGGGGGGCACCACGAAACCCTCGACGGCCGGGGCTACCCGAGGGGACTGACGGCGGAGCAACTGTCGATCCCGGCCCGGATCCTGGCCATCGCCGACATCTTCGAGGCTCTCACCGCCCCCGATCGCCCCTACAAGCAGGGGATGCCCCTGTCCCAGTCTTTGAAGATCCTGGCCGGCCTGCGGGACCGTGGCCGCATCGATGCGGACCTGTTCGATCTCTTCCTGCGATCAGGGGTTTACATCACTTATGCCCAGCGATTCCTCGCCGTTGACCAGATCGATGCGGTGGATCTGGACGCTCTGCTGAAGCCTGGCGCCCAGGCGTCCTCAGGATCGCGGGCGGACGGCCAGCCCTGACGCTGGCAAGGTGGGTGATGGGGCCAGCAGGGCCACCCACTTTCTGGTATCTGTTGTTACCTAATGCCTGACTCTCTTCGGGGCGAACAACTGCCGCGGCGGGGTGTCGATCGCCATCCCAACGTCATCATCCTCGACCTGGCCCACGTGACCGAGTGCCCGATGGAATCCTCCGACCTGCTGGACCGCCAGCTCTGTTCGCTGGGGGATGATGGGGTCGAGATTCTCCTCTCCCGTGCCGGCCGGCTCCTTCTGGTGTCCAGGTCCGACTGGGCCATCACCGATCGGATCGACGCCTACGAGCATCTGGATTCGGCCCGCGTGGCCGCCGAGTGGCCGCTGCTGTCGTGGTACGAGCCCAGGCCGCTGCGGGCGCCGCCGCCCCGTTGTGGCCGGTGATTTCGTCATCCGCCGGGGGGATCCAGGCGACGAGCTGTTCCTGGTGCGTTCCGGCGCCTTCGACATCGCCCTCGAGATCAAGACCGGTGATGGCGTCTGCCATCCCACCCGGCTGGCCACCTTCGGCGAGATCGGTTTCGTGGCCCAGACGCCCCGCACCGCCGACACCATCGCCACCCGCCCCGGCGAGTGCTGGGTGCTGCACCGCAGCGACTTCGAGGCCCTCAGGGCCAGCCATCCCGATGTGGGGATCGCCCTGCTCAAGGCGCTCACCTGCGACATCGGCGCCAAGCTCAGCCAGACAAGCGTCCAGCAGACGCTGATGGAGCCCTCCTGAGCGCGGTGCTCGGCGGCTGCCGAGGACACGGGCACGCGGGTGGAGGAGGCCTGGGAGGGCTGATCATCGCCCCTGACGGAGATTGGGGACTGCGGTCTGGCTGACACCGCCAGAACTCCCTGAACGTCTTCAGGCCTGGCTCAGGCGACCGAACAGTCGCCCTTCGAGGCTCACGAAACGCCAAGGTAAGCGACGGTGGCGGGGCAGATGCCGGTCGAAGAGCGCGTCGTACTCGCGCACCGGCTGGGCGCCGCGCTGGCGCTTGAACGAACCCGCTCCACCGCTGAGACTGACCCGCAACCCGCGCCGCTGTGCCAGCAGCACCTTGTGCATAAAGGCCATCCGGTACAGACCAAGCCGCCGCGGCAATGCCTGGTCGTAGCCGACGAAGCAACCCGTCAGATAGGACCCATTCTCCATGTAAAAGCTGAAGGCATCCAGGCGGCCGCTCTGCGGTTCGCGGAACAGACTGGCGCGGAACATCGGCGTGGCCAGCATCAGCGCGAAATAGGCTGAATTGAACTGGGCATTGTGACGGCAGTGCTTCCGTATATATAGGCGCCGGTAGAGATCCGTGAGGCGCTGCAGGTCCTCCTGGCTCAGTGAGGTCTTGTCGTCACTGACCAGAAAAGGGCTGGTTTGCAGCAGGCGCAGATCCTTGCGCACATCGCTGTGGCGCAGGAAGGGGGCCGGCCGGGGATCCGACACATAGGTCACACGGGTGGTGAGCAAGCGGCAGCCGGCAGCCAGCAGATGGCTGGTCAACTCAGGTTCCAGCTCTGGATTCACGGTCCGATAGACGATCGCGTGGTCGTTGAATTCAGCTGCCAGCCAGTGGATGAGAGCCTCGATCTGGGGCTGGTTCAACCGCAGGGGGGGATTGGTGGACAACAGCCAGTTGTTGACATAGACGACCCGCTCAAGGCCCAGCCGCATCAGACCCAGCCGCATCAGACCAGCGCCAGCCTTGAGCAGGGCCAGCTGCCAAGGACGGGCCCAGCGACGGGCCTCCTCCAACGGGTAGTGCACATAGCGGCTGATCGGGGAGCAGACATCGCTGAACTCCCGACCCGCCTCCACCACCAGTACCGGGATGGTGGTGCCGAAAGCGCGGATCAGGCGCAGCTCACCACCGAGGTTGGCGCCGAAGTGGCATGGACCGCATCGAGAGAGTGCCGAGAGCAGAGGCTCCCGGTCGGCTTCGATGCGCGGATCTCCGGGTGTGATCCAATTGATCACACCAGCATCAGACGCAACCACGGATTAAGCCTCCGGCTCATGCCGGGCTAAGACTGCTCGACACGTGGGCAGCGGGGAATGGTTGACCATGATCAGGCCGCGTCTGACCACGCTGGCGGGTACTGGGACGATCAGGCCAGGACCAGCCCCGAACAGTTTAACTTCCCACTCTGGCGCCGCTACTGCGACCTCCTCCACAGCCGCTGGCTGCGCTCGTGGCTGAAGAGCCGGACCTTCACCAAGGTGCTCAAGACCGATCTGTTCGAGGAAGCCCTCGGGGATGGTCTGGCGGATGTTCTGGCGACCCTCACCCTCCCGGGCGGCGAATGCCATGGCGTGGATGTGTCCTCGGTGCTGGCGGCCCAGGCACTGAAGCGTCACCCCAGTCTCAGGGTCCACTGTGGTGATGTGCGCTGCCTACCGCTGGCCGCCGAGCAGTTCGATCTGGTCGTCTCCGATTCGACCCTCGATCATTTCGCGCATCCCGCCGAGCTCCAGAAGGCGCTGAGCGAGCTGCATCGCGTGATGGCGCCGGGAGGGCTGCTGGCCCTCACCCTCGATAACCCACAGCATCCGCTGGTGGCGCTGCGGAATCATTTCGGCGGTCCGTGGATGGGCCGAAGCGCCGTGATGCCCTACTTCGTGGGGCACACCCTGGGGTTGCGGCAGCTCTCAGGGGAGCTGCGCGCGCTCGGCTTCGAGCTGCTCTGCGATGACCACCTGATGCATGCCCCACGCCTGCTGGCTCTGCATCTGAGCCGCCTATGGCCCGCCGAGGGGCCGGCTGCCCACTGGTTTCTCCGGAGCCTGCTGGCCTGCGAGGGGCTCGCCCGACTGCCAACGGCGCGCTTCAGCGGCCACTTCGTGGCGATTCTGGCCCGCAAGCCAAAGGCGCCCGCCTCCAGCCCTTGAGCACGCTGGGCGATCATGCCCTGTTCAGGCAAGTTTCGCTCCGCTTCCGCCATGGCCGCCGCCCCTTCTGCCGCTCCCGCCACCGGCGCCGTCCGCCCCCGTACCGGCGCTGAGATCCGGGCGGCCTTCCTGGACTTCTTCGAGCAGCGTGGCCATCAGCGCGTGGCCAGTGCCTCGCTGGTGCCGGAAGACCCGACGGTGCTGCTGACGATCGCCGGCATGTTGCCGTTCAAGCCGGTGTTTCTGGGCCAGGCGCCGCGCCCGGCTCCCCGGGCCACCAGCAGCCAGAAGTGCATCCGCACCAACGACATCGAAAACGTGGGCCGCACGGCGCGGCATCACACGTTTTTCGAGATGCTCGGCAATTTTTCCTTCGGCGATTACTTCAAGAGCGAGGCGATTCAGTGGGCCTGGGAGCTGAGCACCGTGGTGTTTGGCCTTGATCCCCAGAACCTGGTGGTGAGTGTGTTCCGGGAGGACGACGAGGCTGCCGCCATCTGGCGCGAGGTGGTGGGGGTGAACCCGAACCGCATCGTGCGCCTGGATGAGGCCGACAACTTCTGGGCCTCGGGCCCCACCGGCCCCTGCGGCCCCTGCTCGGAGCTCTACTACGACTTCAAGCCCGAACTCGGCGACAACGCCATCGATCTCGAGGACGACAGTCGCTTCATCGAGTTCTACAACCTGGTGTTCATGCAGTACAACCGCGATGCGGCCGGTGCGCTGACGCCCCTGGCGAATCGCAACATCGACACCGGCATGGGGCTGGAGCGGATGGCTCAGATCCTGCAGGCCGTTCCCAACAACTACGAAACCGATCTGATTTATCCGCTGATCGAGGCCGCGGCGGCCCTGGCGGCCGTGGACTATCCCAGCCTCGACGGCCCTGGCCAGACGAGCCTCAAGGTGATCGCCGATCACAGCCGCGCCATCACCCACTTGATCGGCGACGGTGTGACCGCCTCCAATCTCGGCCGTGGCTATATCCTACGCCGCCTGTTGCGCCGTGTCGTGCGCCATGGTCGTCGACTCGGCATCGACAAGCCGTTTTTAACGGCGATGGGGGAGGCGGCGATCGCGCTGATGGCCGAGGTCTATCCCCAGCTGCTGGAGCGGCGTGAGGCGATTCTGGCGGAACTGGAGCGTGAGGAGGGCCGCTTTCTGGAAACCCTGGAGCGTGGCGAAAAGCTGCTGGCCGAGGTGCTGGCGGCGCGCCCCAGCCAGATCAGTGGTGCCCAGGCCTTCGAGCTCTACGACACCTACGGCTTCCCGCTGGAACTCACCGAGGAGATTGCCCAGGAGCATGGCCTGAGCGTGGATCTGGCTGGCTTTGAGGCCGCCATGGACGCCCAGCGTCAGCGGGCCAAGGCGGCGGCGGTGAGCCTTGATCTCACCCTGCAGGACGCGATCGAGCAGGTGGCTACCGCCCAGGCGGCCACCGAGTTCCGGGGCTATGAGCAGCTGGAGTATCCCTGTTGTGTGCTGGCGCTGGTGGTGAACGGCGAACCGGCCTCCACCGCCGTGGCCGGCGACACGGTGCAACTCGTGCTCGACACCACTCCTTTTTATGGCGAGGGCGGCGGCCAGGTGGGGGATCGCGGCCTGCTCAGCGGTGCAGGTGCCACTGGGGCTGAGGAGCTGCTCGTGACGATCGACGCGGTGAGCCGCAATCGCAGTGTGTTTGTGCACAGCGGCCGGCTGGAACGGGGCCAGCTGGCGGTGGGCGACCTGCTTCTGGCCCAGGTGGACCGGGCCTGCCGCCGCCGCGCCCAGGCGAATCACACCGCCACCCATCTGTTGCAGGCGGCGTTGAAACAGGTGGTGGATCCGGCGATCGCTCAGGCCGGGTCCCTGGTGGATTTCGATCGGCTGCGTTTCGACTTTCACTGCCCCCGGGCGGTGAGCGCCAGCGAGCTGGAACAGATCGAAGATCTGATCAATGGCTGGATCGCCGAGGCCCACGCGCTCGAGGATCAGGAGATGGAGCTCGAACGGGCAAAGGCTGCCGGCGCCGTGGCGATGTTTGGCGAGAAATACGCCGAGATGGTGCGGGTCGTCGATGTGCCGGGTGTGTCGATGGAGCTCTGCGGTGGCACCCATGTGGCCAACACCGCCGAGATCGGCCTGTTCAAGATCGTCAGTGAAACCGGCGTGGCCGCTGGCATCCGCCGCATCGAAGCGGTGGCGGGACCAGCGGTGCTCGCTTACCTGAACGAGCGGGATCAGGTGGTGCGTCAGCTGGGCGATCGCTTCAAGGTGCAGCCCAGCGAGATCATCGAGCGGGTGAGCGCCATGGCCGAGGAGCTCAAGGCCACCGGCAAGGCCCTGGCCGCCGCCCGCTCTGAACTGGCGCTGGCGAAGGCGGCGGCGCTGGCGGCCCAGGCGGAGCCGCTCGGCTCCTTCCAGTTGCTGGTGGCCCGCCTCGATGGCGTGGAGGGCGCCGGTCTGCAGGGGGCGGCCCAGCAGCTGCAGCAGCAGCTGGGTGAGGGGGGCGCGGTGGTGCTGGGCGGCCTGCCCGATCCCGCCGACTTCAACAAGGTGATCCTGGTGGCTGCCTTCGGCGCGGCGGTGGTGCAGGCGGGCGCCAAGGCGGGTGCTTTCATCGGCACCATCGCCAAACGCTGCGGCGGTGGCGGTGGCGGCCGCCCTGCCCTGGCCCAGGCCGGCGGCCGCGACGGCGCCGCCCTGCCGGCAGCGCTCGCTGAAGCGCGCGCCGCCCTGGCCGCCGCCCTGGGCTGAGGAGGCTCAGGGCGGGCCTCAGACGGCAGTGGGTGCGTCTAACGCGTGCGCAGCCGCCGTCGCCGTCGCCAGCGGGAGACGGGGCCTGGGGGCCCTGCCCGCTCAATCGCCTCCTGCAGGGGGCCCAGGCTCGCGCAGCCTTCCAGTTGCACCAGCGCCTGCAAGGCGCTGCCCACGGCCGCACGCTCGCCGGGGTGCCCCATGGCGGCCACCACCGCAGCCACCAGATCTGGGTGGCCATGGTCTGGGGTGCCAGCAGCTACCGCCGCCGCCGCAGCGCCAGTGGCTGGCTCCACCTCCCCGGACAGTGGCTGAAACCGGCAGGTGAGCTCCACGATCCAGCGCAGCCCTGCGGGCGGATGGCAGCGCCAGCCCTGCACGATCAGCCCCGCCAGATGCTCGCCGGGATCCGGCAGCAGCACCCCCGGCAGGGCTGATGGCTGCGGCGGGGCGTGCCGGGCGCTGGCGGCCTGCCCCGAGCCCAGCAGCGGCAAGGTGTGGATCTGGAGGGGCAGGCGCCCCGTGCGCACGGCCTCGCCGGCCGCCCCCTCCAGCGCACAGCGCTGCAGGGTGGCCACCGCCCGGCGCGAGGCCAGGCCAGCGAATCCGCCCGCTGCGCCCATCACCACCAGCTCCAGCCGCCGCACCGGCAAGGGCTGACCGCCGCAGCGGACCGGCCCCAGGTGGCTGGCCAGATCCCCCTGGGCCAGCAGGGTGAGGCCGTTGTGCGCGGCCGCCGCGCCGAGTTGCTTGGCGGCCCGCAGGGCCAGGCCGCTCAGCAGCCAGGAGCGCCGCTGCAGCCCCAGGCAGCGCGCCGCCACCGAACCGTCGCCGGCCGCCTTGCCCAGCCGTGCCACCGCCAGGGCGGCCAGCTCGAAGCCGGCACCGTTGTCATGGTTGAAGTCGATCAGCTCCAGCCACTCCTGCCAGCGGCGCAGGGCCAGCGGTGGTGCGGCCAGGCAGGCAGCGAGCAACCGGCGCAGCGGCGGATCGGGAGCCGGGCCGACCCAGGGGCGGATCCGGTGGGGATCAAAGACCGTCATCGGCGCCAGGCGGGCAGGGTCCACCCTGACCCAGGATGATCCCTGCACCGCTCCCAGGGGTCCCGGCCCATTGCTCCCCCGTCCATTGCTTACCCGTCTGCGGGCGATGGCTGCCACCGGCCCTGGGGCTGCTCTCCCCACCTGGCGACCCACTGCGGCGCAGGCGCTTGTGCTGCAGGCCTGTCTGCTGCCTGAGGCACCGGCCCAGACGGCCTTTCGTACCTGGGCCGGTGCCGCCGAGTCGCCGCTCAGCGATGCGGCCACCCGGCGGTTGTTGCCGCTGCTGTGGTCGCGCTGGCGCCAGTTGCCGCACACCGGCGACGCTGCGGCTGCCCACGCGGTTGTGGCGGGGAGCCTGCCCGAGGTGAAGCGCACCTGGCTGGAGAACCACCGCCGCCTCAAGGCCGCCAACGTGCTGGCTGACCAGCTGGCGGCCGCCGGTGTGCCGGTGATGCTGGTCAAGGGGTTGCCCCTGGCCCTCCAGGCCTACGCAGATCTTGGCCTGCGACCCATGGGCGACTTCGATCTCGTGGTGCCGTTCGCCCAGGCGCAACCGGCCCTGCAGGTGCTGGCCGCCGCCGGTTGGCGCCCGCTGCCCACCCCGCTCAAGCACTCCAGCCATGAAGACGGCGAGGCGCTCCTGCCGCCCTGGGCACTCCAGCCCCGTCCGCTCGAGGCGTTTGATGACCCGTTCCTGCAGGTGCGCCACAGCCATGGCTTTCGCCATGCCAGCGGCCTGGAAGCCGACCTGCACTGGTTCGTCTTTCAGGGCCAGTGCGATCCCGGTGTCGATGACGGGCTCTGGCACAGGGCCATCGCCCTGGCCTCGCTGAACCGGGCCCCCGGTTGCCGACCATCGCCGCTGCTGCTGGTGCCCGACCCGGCGGATCACCTGCTGCTGCTGCTGAGCCATGCCGCCCGCTGGGACGCGGTGCCGGCGGTGCGCTGGCTGGCGGATGCGGCCCTGCTGCTGCGCGCGGCCCCCACCCTCGACTGGGACCTCCTGCGGCTGGAGGCGCGCCGCCGCCGGCTCGCGGCCCTGGTGGCGCCGATGCTGGCGCTGCTACAGGAGCAGGCGCAGGCGGCCGTGCCCGCAGCACTGGTGCACGAGCTGGCGGCGGTGCGCCTGTCGCGGCGGGAGCGGCTGCTGGCCCCGGTGCAACCGGGCAGTCCCGACTGGCGTGGTGGCGTGGAAGAAGTGCGCTATCTCCACCGGCGCTGGCGCCAGCTGCGGCGGCGAGCGGCGGCCGGAGCCCCTGTGCCTGAGTTCCACCGGTTTGCCTGCCACGTGCTCGGGGCACCGGATCTGCGGGCGCTCAATGGCTATGCGCTGACGGAGTTGCAGCGACGTCTGGGTTGGCGCTGACGGGTGTGATCAGCGGCAGAGGCGAGAAGGTATTTTCATGTCGCTAAGGACATGAGTGATGATGCTTGAGTGTGTTGATCCAGCGGGCCGCGGTGCAGGAGCTTGGCGGCATGGTGATGCTGAGATCAGCGGATTCAAGATCAACGAACCCGATGTGATTCATCAGGCCTTCGAGGATGAGGTCGTGGTGGTGGATCTGCGCTCCGGCGCCTATTTCGGCCTCAGCGATTCCGCCACCAGGGCCTGGAAGATGGTGGGTCCCGAGGGTGTCTCCACAGCGGGCCTCGCTGCTGCCATGCGCAGCATCTGGCCCGAGTCCACTGCTGCGATCGAAGCTGATGTGTGTCAGTTCGTTGATCAGCTCCTGGCCCATGATCTGATCGTTCCCATCGCCGCCTGCCCATCGCCGTTGCCGGCGCCCGAGGGAATGGTGCCGGCCTACGGGCCTCCTGTGCTGCAGAAGCACAGCGATCTGCAGGAGCTGTTTCTGCTGGATCCGGTCCATGAGGTGGATCCAGGGGCCGGCTGGCCGAATCTGCCTGAACAGGGCGGCAGCGTGGTGCTGACGGTCGCCCCTGACCGTGAACGGCTGGTGGCCCGCACCCCCGAGCTCACGCTGCTGATTCATCGCACCACCGGCCTTTATGCCGTCCTTGACGGGGAGGCGCACTTGCTCTGGAGCCGCATCGCCAGTGGCCCTGCAACGCTGACCGCCGGCCCCTTCACCGATGCCCTCCTGCAGGCTGGCTTCGCCGTGGTGGTACCACTGGCCGACACCCCGGCGCCCTCGAGTGAGGCGATCGCCGTCGCGCCGGAGCCCCTGCCGACCCCGCCGCTGGCCCCCACCCTCCACCGCGATCTGGAGGACACCCTGCGGCCCTGGATCTCTCGCCCCCTGCCCCTGCCTGCCGCCGAGCCACTGCCGGCCCAGGTGATCACCGCCGCCTTCGACGCCTACGCCGCCGCCACGGCCGAGCGCTGCGGCACTGGCTTTGCGGAGCAGGCCTTCCGCCTCGGCGGGCGGCGCCTCGCTGTGCGCACCCTCCCCGGCCAGGACGTCGAAGCCCTGCTGCCCGCCCTGGCCCACCGGGCCGAGACGGCTCCCCACGCCCATGACGCGCCCGCCCACGCTGGCCCAGCCCACGACCCGCCAGCCCTGAGGATCACCCTGTTCACCGCCACCGAGCTGCCGGCGTCGGCGCCGTTGGCGCAGGTGCTGCTCACCCTGGCCATCAACTTTTCCGACGCGATCGGCCCCCGCGGGGAGCTGCTGGCGCTGCAGGGGTCCGGGCTCTCCGGCCACTACGACCCCGGCACGCAGCTGCTGGCGGTGCTCGACCGCGCCGGCGGCCGGGCCTGGGTGGTGAAGCGCGACGAGGCGCCGTTGCCGTTCTGGGAGGTGGGCTCGCCGCTGCGGTTCCTGCTGCACGAGTGGTTCGCGGCCGAGGGCCTGCAGTTCGTGCACGGGGCCTGCGTGGGCGGCTCCCGCGGCGGGGTGCTGCTGGCTGGGCCCGGCGGCGCCGGCAAGTCGACCACGGCCCTGCTGTGCGTGGCTGCCGGCCTGCGCTATGTGGGCGACGACTACTGCCTGGCGGACCCGGCCCGCGGCTGGATCCACAGCCTCTACGGTACCGGTAAGCTCAAGGGCCCGGAGGATGTCCAGCGCCTGCCGGCTCTGCAGGGGCAGGCCATCAATGCCGATGCGTTCGAGCGGGGCGGCACGGGCAAGGCGGTGCTACCGCTGGCCGCGCTCTGGCCCG
Organism: Cyanobium sp. Cruz-8D1; assembly: GCF_024345975.1. Lineage (GTDB taxonomy): Bacteria > Cyanobacteriota > Cyanobacteriia > PCC-6307 > Cyanobiaceae > Cyanobium. The sequence continues at coordinate 56,563 of NZ_JAGQCD010000022.1, forward strand.
AGCGGATGGCTGAAGGCCTGCCCCTGCGGGCGATCCTGCTGCCCCGGCTCAGCAGCGACGCCGCACCGAGGCTCGAACCCTGCTCCGCCGCTGAGCTGCTGCTCTCCCTGGTGCCCAGCACGGTGGGCAAGCTGCCGGCGGCGGATGACGGCGATTGCCGCCGCCTGGTGCAGCTGGTCGCCGGCCTGCCCGCCTACGTGCTGCACCTCGGCGCCGACCCGTCGCTGCTGCCGGCCGCGATCGAGGCGCTCACCGGCCGATGAAGGTGAGCGTGATCGTGCCGGTGCTGAACGGCGAGCGGTTCCTGCCGGCGGCGCTCGAAAGCGTGCTGGCGCAGCCCCGCCAGCTGCCAGGCCTGGAGCTAGAGCTGATCGTGGTCGACAACGGCTCCGAGGACGGCACCGTCGCGCTGGTGCGGGACGCCTTCGCAGGCCGGGTGCAGCTGGTGCAGGAGCCGCGCCGCGGCATCGCCCACGCCCGCAATGCCGGCCTGGCGCTGGCCACGGCCCCGCTGATCGCCTGGCTCGATGCTGACGATCTCTGGCTGCCGGACAAGCTGGCGCTGCAGTGCCGCTGGCTGGCCGCGCACCCGGAACTGGCCATGGTGTTCTGCCATGGCGATGAATTCAGCGACCCCGTTGGCGCCTTCCCCTGCCGTCCGGCGCAGCCGTTGCTGAGTCCCAGCGCGCTGCTGGCCCGGCGCGAGGCCTTCGAGGCGGCTGGCCCCTTCCCTGCCGTGGCCTGCGGCGAGTTCATCGCCTGGATCGGCTGGACGAAAACCCTGGCGCTGGCCTCCGGTGTGGTGGCGGAACTGCTGGTGCGCCGCCGCGTGCACGCCAGCAACACCACCCGCGCGGCCGGCGCCCTGCACGATTACGCCGCCGCCATGCACTGGCTGCTGCAACGGCGCCGCAGCCATGGCCTCGGCCAAGGCCCCGGCCAAGAGCCCAGCCAGGAACTCAGCCAAGGCCCCAGCCAGAGCCCGGTGGCCCCTTGACGGCCCTGTTGTTCAGCCCCGTGCTGCCAAGCCCCACAGGGGGTGGCTCGGCCATGCGTGCCAGCGCCGTGCTGGAGGTGCTGGCGGAGCAGGGTCCGGTGATCGTGGTGCACCTGCCGGTGTGGGGAGACCGCTCCGAGCTGTTTGATCGCCGCTGGGTGCAGCGCCACGCCACAGCCGTGCTGCGTATCACCGCCGATGAGCTGCCGCAGCTGACCGAGCGGGTGGCGGCGACGCTCAGCGCCTGTGTGCCGGATCAGCCGCTGCGCCTGATCCATGCCTTCCGCCTGGTGGTGGCCCCGCTGGCGCTGCGCTGCCTGGGGCTGGCTGCCGTCCGGCCGCGCCTGCTGCTGGATCTCGACGACGACGAATGCGCCCGCGATCTGGAGTACGCGGCGCTGGAGCAGGCCGCGGGACGGAGGGAGCGGGCCGAGCGCCTGCGGGCGGAGCGGGGTCGCATGGAACGCTTCCGTGGGCTGCTGCTGCAGCGCTTCGATCAGGTGTTTCTGGCCAATGCCGCCGACTGCCGGCTGCTGGCCAAGCGCTACCCCGACCGGTGCTTCGTGCACCTTCCCAACGTGATGCGGCCCTTACCGCCCCGAATCATGGGGATGGCTGGGCCAAGCAGGCCGGTGGCGGCCGATCCCCGCGCGCTGTTGTTTCTCGGCACGCTCGATTACCTCCCCAACGAAGACGGTGTGGCCTTCTTCGTTGATGAGGTGCTCCCCCTCCTCCGTGCCGCCGATGCCGCCATGACCCTGCGGGTGGTGGGTGTGGGCCTGCCGCCCTCCCTGGCAGGCCTCGCCGCCGTGCCGGGGGTAACGCTGGTGGGACCCGTGCCGGAGACGGCACCGGAATTCGCCCAGGCCGGGATGCTGGTGGTGCCGCTGCGGGCCGGTAGCGGCAGCCGCATCAAGATCCTGGAGGCCTTCCAGCACGGCACCCCCGTGGTGTCCACCGCCAAGGGGGCCGAAGGTCTGGCCGTGGTGGATGGCGAGCAGTTGCTGCTGGCGGACAGTCCGGCGGCCCTGGCCGCCGCCTGCCTCGCCCTCGCTGCCGATCCAACGCTGCGCCAGCGCCTCGCCACCAACGCCCGCGGCTGGGTGGAGCGCGAGCACGGGCTGGAGGCCATGGCCACGGTCTTTGCCCGGGCCATGGACCTTCCCGGTGTGGACGCTTGATGGCAGCAGATCCCCCCCAGTCGTTGATTCTTGTGGGAACCCACCACAAGACTGGCACCGTTTGGATGCAGAAGCTCTTCTCGGAGATCTGCTCTTGTTATGAATTAAAATTCTACCAAGGTGGGCAAAATGGGTCTTGATTACCCAGCTCGCTCCGTCCAGGCTGATGCGACCGCGTAGATTGGTACACATATACCAGTCAGCTCATGGCGCGCAACGGCATCCAATTTCAGAAGGGCCTCTCCTTACCGGAGTTTCAGC
>NZ_JAGQCD010000023.1 GCF_024345975.1 Cyanobium sp. Cruz-8D1
CAACCACGGTGTCTCCGGCGACGCCGGCGTCATCGCCAACAACTACATCGATTACGCCATCAGCGCCCTCGTTTGAGTCGCTTCGCTCTTCGATTCCCCTGGGTCCCTTCGGGGACCCTTTTTTTTGGCATTTCCATAACGCGAAGGCCCCGCGCTGGATCGGGCGCTGTAAAGATCGAACAGTCTCGAGAAAGCCTGTGCTGACTTCCTCATAAGATCGAGCCGGTGCACCGTACGCGTGCAGTCCTCCCCCCTTCTGGCCCGCCATCCATGACCCTCGTCAATGCGCCCTATCTGGGCATCGAACGCTTCGCGAACGACCGCAACAAGGAAAACTGGTCCAATGCGTCCGATCAGGACAAGAGCACCATCATCCGCACGGTTTATCAGCAGGTGCTCGGTCGTCAATACATCATGGAGAGCGAGCGCCTTGAGGGCGCGGAGTCACTGTTCCGTAACGGCTATCTGAGTGTGCGCGAGTTTGTGCGTGCGGTGGCCAAGAGTGGCCTGTACCGGTCGAAGTTCTTCGAGAATTGCAATCCCTACCATTTCATCGAGCTGAACTTCAAGCATCTGTTGGGCCGCGCCCCCCAGAACAAAGCTGAGATGCTGCATCACTTCACCATCCTGCAGGAAGAGGGTGTGGAAGCTGAGATCGATTCCTATATCGACAGTGCTGAATATCAGGAACGCTTCGGGGAAGAAGTTGTCCCCTATCTGACGGGTTGGGACTACTCAGCCGGCCAGCAGGGGCGTCAGTTCTCCTGGCTGATGCAACTGGCCCGGGGCGCGGCAGCTTCAGTGAAAGGGGATACCGCCGGCACCAACTTCCGACTCGGCAAAGCCCTGCACCAGGACCGTGCCGTTCCGGTGGTGAGCCCCAACGCCAAGGGATCGGCCTACCAGCCCAGCCGGGTGGCCAATGAATCGATCACCAAGATGGCCAAGGGAATCGGCCAGAAGGCCAAAGTGTATCGCATCGAAGTCACCGGACTGAGCGAGTACCGCCTGCACAAGCGCAGCAACACCGTTCGTTTCGTGCCCTTTGACAAACTGCTGGAGGCCCAGCAGATGATCCACCGCCAGGGTGGCCGTGTCGCCAGCGTGAGCCCGGTGAACTGACCGCAAGGTCGCAGGTTTCTCCTCCACGACTTCACCCCCTCGGCCTCACGCCGAAGGGGGTTTTTCATGGTTTGACTGCACTCACTTGAGCGCAGAGGAATCGAGCCACTACCGATGACCCTTTGTAAACTTCAGGGATTCTGGAGCCATTCTTTCTGACAATAGGCCCGTGCCCAGCACAGGTGAACGTCTTCGGCGTTCCCACCCCCTTACCCACCCAAATCCCGACGTTCGACGTCGAGAACAGGAGCTAACTCAATGTTCGACGCCTTCACCAAGGTCGTTGCTCAGGCTGATGCCCGCGGCGAATTCCTCAACGCTGGTCAAATCGACGCCCTGGCGTCGATGGTTGCCGAGAGCAACAAGCGTATGGATTCCGTGAATCGCATCACCTCCAACGCCTCCAAGATCGTCACCAACGCCGCCCGCGAGCTGTTCGATCAACAGCCCGCCCTGATCGCCCCCGGCGGCAACGCTTACACCCATCGCCGCATGGCTGCCTGCCTGCGCGACATGGAGATCGTTCTCCGCTACGTCACTTACGCCGTCTTCACCGGTGACGCTTCCGTCCTGGAAGATCGCTGCCTCAACGGCCTCCGCGAGACCTACCTGGCCCTCGGCGTCCCCGGCGCTTCCGTGGCCGAAGGCATCCGCAAGATGAAGGACGCCGCCATCGCCATCGCCAACGATCGCAACGGCATCACCCAAGGCGACTGCGCCTCCCTGATGTCCGAAATCGGCACCTACTTCGATCGCGCAGCTGCTGCTGTCGCCTGATCGCGCTTCCTCTTCCGGTTCTCCTTCCCACCCAACCCCCTTCTCATGAAGACTCCCCTCACCGAGGCCGTCGCAGCCGCTGATTCCCAGGGCCGCTTCCTGTCCAACACCGAGCTCAACGCTGCCTTCGGTCGCTTCGAGCGCGCCAAGAACGCCCTGGAAGCTGCCAAGGCCCTCACCGCCAACGCCGACTCCCTGGTGAACGGCGCCGCCCAGGCCGTCTACAACAAGTTCCCCTACACCACCCAGATGCAGGGGAGCAACTACGCCTCCGACGCCCGCGGCAAGGCCAAGTGTGCCCGTGACATCGGCTACTACCTCCGCATGGTCACCTACTGCCTCGTCGCTGGTGGCACCGGCCCCATGGATGAGTACCTCGTGGCCGGTCTCGACGAGATCAACCGCACCTTCGAGCTCTCCCCCTCCTGGTACGTGGAAGCCCTGACCTACATCAAGGCCAACCACGGTGTCTCCGGCGACGCCGGCGTCATCGCCAACAACTACATCGATTACGCCATCAGCGCCCTCGTTTGAGTCGCTTCGCTCTTCGATTCCCCTGGGTCCCTTCGGGGACCCTTTTTTTTGAGCTGATTCCCCCTGGCCGCGGGGGTGGCAGCATTCCCCCATTCCCTTCTTCGAGCGTTATCAAGCCCATGGCCGGTAACGGTGAACCGATCAGTGAAGCCGAAGCCCTGGAGCAATTGCGCCAGACCGACGACCAATCGGGCCAGTACTACGCGGCCTGGTGGCTGGGGCGCATGCGCAGCCGCCATCCCGAGGCCGTGCCCCTGCTGCTGGCGGCCCTCCGCCAGCGCCAGCCACGGGATGTCGGCGCCGGCGTGGAGCACAACGCCGTGGCCCGCAATGCCGCTAGGGCCCTGGGCAAGATCGCCGATGGGCGGGCGGTGAGCGAGTTGCTGGTGGTGCTCGACGATGCCGACGACGGCCTGCGGGAGGCCGCGGCCCGTGCCCTGGGCGAGCTTCGAGCGGTAGAAGCGGTGCCGCTCCTGACCCGCCGCCTGGCCAGCGGGCCCGACGTCGCCGGCGCCAACCGCAGCGACAGCCCGCGGCTGCAGGAACCCTGCGAGGCGCTGCTGGAGGCCCTGGGGGCGATCGGCGTGGCCGAACCGGACGTCCTGGCCGTGATCGAGCCCTTCACCGGCCATGGGCGCCCCCTGGTCCGCAGTGCCGCCTGCCGGGCCCTGCTGCAGCTCACCGGAGAGACGGCCTGGGCCGACGAGCTGCTCCAGCTGCTGCAGCACCCCCAGCTGCAGGTGCGCCGTGCGGCCCTGATGGATCTGGGGGCGGTGGGATGGCGTCCCGCCCTCGAGCCCATCCGGCGCACCTTGGCCGAGAACAGTCTCAAACTGATCGCCCTGCGGGGACTGGTGGAGAACGGCAGCGGCAGCGCGTCGGGCAGCGAGACGGGCAGCGATGATGAGGCCGTGCTGATGGCGATGGACGCCCTGCTCTGATGACGGCCGCAAGCGGAGATTCCAGGCTCGCCGCCGATCGGATCCGGGCCTTCGAGCTGGCCGGCAGTGCGGAGGAACTTGTGCTGGCCACCCGCCGGCTGATCGCCTGCGACGACCCCCTGGCCACCGTGCCCCACCTGGTCCAGGTGCTGGGGTTCAACAATCCGGGAGCGGCCGTGGCCGCCGTGGACGGGCTGATCGCCCTTGGCCCGGCCGCCGTGGGGCCCTTGCTGGCCAATCTCGATGCCCACAACTACGGCGCCCGGGCCTGGGCCGTGCGGGCGCTGGCGGGGATCGGCGACATCCGCGGGCTGGACGTGCTCGAGGACGCCCTAGCCACCGACGTCGGCCCCAGCGTGCGCCGGGCCGCCGCCAGGGGTCTGGGGGCCCTGCGGTTGGAGTCTCTGTCTGTGGAGGAACGGCAGCAGGTGCGTGAGCGCTGCCTGGCGGGCCTCGAGAGCGGCCTTGGCGATGGTGAATGGGTCGTGCGCTATGCCGTGGCGGTGGGGCTCGAGGGGCTGGCCCTGCCCCTGCCCCCGGGCCATCCCCACAGCGATCGGGCCGAGGCAAGCCTGGGGCAGCTCCTGGATCCGGAACGGGAGGACACGCTGGTGGTGCGCCTGAGGGCCGGTGTGGCCCTGAAACGCGTGAACGCCCGATGACCACCCCCCCTGAGCCGCCCTCCCCTGTCGCCATGGAACGCCCCACCAGCCTCCTGTTCGTCTGCCTCGGCAACATCTGCCGCTCCCCAGCCGCCGAGGGGGTCTTCCTGCACCTGATCGGGCTCCAGGGACTGGAGGACGCCTTCAGGGTGGATTCCGCCGGCACCGGCGACTGGCACGTGGGACGGCCCGCCGACGAGCGCATGCGCACCGCCGCCGCCCGGCGGGGCATCGCCCTGCCCAGCCGGGCCCGCCAGATCAGCCGCAGCGACCTGAGCCGCTTCGATCACGTGCTGACGATGGACCGGCAGAACCTGAAGGCGGTGCGAAGCCTGGCCGGGGGAGGGGAGGGCACAGCTGAGATCGGCCCCCTCACCCGGTACTGCCGTCGCCACAACATCGAAGAGGTGCCCGATCCCTATTACGGCGGTGAGGAGGGCTTCGATCGGGTGCTGGACCTGCTGGAGGACGCCTGCGGGGGCCTGATCGAGACCTTGAAGGCTGAACGAGCAAGCTAGGGCTTAGGGGCTTAGGGGGCTCCGGAGGGCCCAGGGCCCGGCCAGGCCTCCTCCGGCACCCGCTCTCGGAACAGATCCACCAGGTGCTGGATCACGGCATCGATGCCGAGGCCGTCGGTGACCAGCTCCACCGCATCGGCCGCCTGACCCAGGGGGGCCTCGGCCCGGGTGGAATCCAGGTGATCACGCTCGGCGATCTGGGCTTCCAGTTCCGCCAGGGGCGGCACGGCGAAGCCGCGCTGGGCCAGATCCGCCGCCCGGCGGCGGGCCCGCTCCGCCACCGTGGCGGTGAGGAACACCTTGCATTCCGCCTGCGGGAAAACGGCGGTGCCGATGTCGCGCCCTTCGGCCACCAATCCGCCCCGCTGGCCCATGGCCTGCTGCTGCGCGGTGAGGGAGGCCCGGACACAGGCATGGGCCGCCACGGTGGACACCATGGCGGTGACCTCAGGGCCGCGGATCGCCTCGCTCACCTCGTGGCCATTCACCCGCACCCGCTGCTCCCCGCCGGCATCGCTCTCCAACTGCAGATCGAGGTCGTCGAGCAGCGGGGCGATGGCGGCGGGATCGGCCGGGTCCACACCCTGATGCAGCACCCACCAGGTGAGGGCCCGGTACATGGCGCCGGTGTCGAGATAGAGCAGACCCAGGCGGCGGGCGAAGGCCCGGGTCACGGTGCTCTTGCCCGCCCCGGCGGGGCCATCGATGGCGACGATCGGCGGGCGTTGCATCAGAAAAACATGGTCGATCAGCCGGGTGCTGCCGCAACGGGCGGCCGCGGCCAACAGGGAGATCCCGCCGGCGGCGGTCACGGGGCTCAGGGTAGAGGGCTGCACGAGCTGCACGTACTCCACCGCCAGGCCCGCCATCTCCAGGGCGCTGCCGACCGAGGCCGTCAGCAGCGCCGCGCTGGTGGTTCCCCCGCGCCAGAGTCTCTGCGCCGCTCCCAGGGCCGCGGGCAGGGCCGCCGCCTGAACGCGCTCGCTGGCGCCCAGGTAGCGATGGCGGGAACTGCAGGCCAGCCCATCGGCCTCCCGCACGGTGGCGCAGCCCTGCACCGTCACCGGCAGGGCCAGGTCGGCCAGCACGCGGCGCAGGATCGTGAGCTGCTGCCAGTCCTTCTCCCCGAGCAGGAGGCGATCGGGGCGCACCAGGGCCAGCAGCCGGCAGACCACCGTGGCCACACCCTCAAAATGGCCGGGCCGACCGGGACCGCACAGGGACTGCCGCAGCGCGGCCGGTGGAACCACCCCGGTGAGCTGGGCCTCACCGCCGGGGAACAATTCCGCCACCGATGGGGCAAACAGGGCCTCGGCACCGGCCGCCTCCCCCAGGGCGGCATCGGCGGCCAGATCCCTGGGGTAGCGGTCGAAATCCCCGGACGGTCCGAACTGGAGCGGGTTGACGAACACGCTGAGCAGGACCGCCGGCCGGCCTGCGGGCACGGCTTCGCAAGCCCGGTGCAGCAACTGTTGGTGGCCGGCATGCAGGCTGCCCATGGTGGGGACGAAGTGGAGCGGCCGGCCGGCCTGCTCACGGCACCAGTCGTTCAGCTCAGCCCTGGTCTGAAGCAGTCGCACCGGCAAAGAATGAAAGCCCATCCGCCAATCTGGCGGATGGGCTGAACGGACGAAGGCCAGTCGGAGACGACAGGAACGCTCAGGGCAGCACTTCGAGCTTCACCTGGGCAACGCCACTGGCGGTGAGGCCCAGTTCCTGGGCGGCTCCGTGGGCCAGGTCGATCACCCGGTTGCCGTGGAAAGGACCACGGTCATTGATGCGCACCACGGTGGAACGTCCGTTCCAGAGGTTGGTGACGCGCACCTTGGTGCCGAAAGGAAGGGTGCGATGGGCAGCGGTGAGCGTGCCGGGGCGGAAGACTTCGCCGCTGGCGGTGCGGTTGCCGAAGAAGCCAGGGCCGTACCAGCTGGCCTGACCGGTGCTCACCGTGCCGGCGGAGGCGATCAGATTGCTCGCCGTGGGAAGGGTGCGGATGTCCTCGACGAAGCGGTCCCAGGTGGAGGGAAAGTCGGCGGGGCGGATGGCAACGGAACTCCCTGGGGCCTGCAGGGCAGTAAGGGAGCCGGCCTGGGCCGGAGCGATGCTGCTGGTGAAGAGGAGGGCGGCGGCGCCCAGGAGTTGAGTGACTCGCATGACAAGCGAAAGACACCGGCGGAGCACGTGATCAAGGAATGGAGTGTCCTGATCACGGCATTCGGGCATTGACGTCAACCCAGCCAAAAAGGGTGGTGATGGAGTCGAACGCGACCGAAATGGCCAGGCGAATTCCTAAGAAAAAATGACGACCCAGGAAAACTATCCGAATTGCGCAGGGCTCCAATGCGCTGCAGACAGACCTCTGCACCGATCAGTTTTCTTCATCTTTGCCACCCTTCCTGCCGTCCACTGGCCTCACTGGCCCACCGGCGCTAGCGAAACATCAGCGAATTTGATCCATGACATAAGCCGAGGCGATGGGAACATGGGTCAATCCCACGATTGTCCATGCCCCGGGCTCTCCGGGCGAGCCCCGCCGCCCCATGCCGATGCAGGATCGGTGCAGCGCTGACCCTTGCCCCATGGACTACCGCTCTGCCGGCGTGGACGTCGCCGCCGGCCGCGCCTTCGTTGAACGCATCAGAACCAGTGTCGAGACAACCCGGCGACCGGAGGTGATCGGTGGACTGGGGGGCTTCGGCGGTCTCTGCCGTCTGCCGGCCGGCATGAAACGTCCCTTGCTGGTGGCCGGCACCGATGGGGTGGGCACCAAGCTCGAGCTCGCCCAAGCCCATGGCGCCCACCACGGGGTAGGCCTGGATCTGGTGGCGATGTGCGTCAACGACGTGATCACCAGCGGCGCGGACCCGCTCTTCTTCCTGGATTACATCGCCACCGGCAAGCTCGGCCCCGAGGCCATGGCCGAAGTGGTGGACGGCATCGCCGACGGTTGCCGCCAGAGCGGCTGCGCCCTGCTGGGGGGCGAAACCGCCGAGATGCCTGGCTTCTACGGCGCCGGCCGCTACGACCTCGCCGGGTTCTGCGTGGCGGTGGTGGAGGAGGAGGAACGGATCGACGGGGCCAGGGTGAGCGCGGGAGACCGGATCGTGGCGGTGGCCAGCAGCGGCGTCCACAGCAATGGCTTCAGCCTGGTGCGGCGCATCCTGGAGGCCGAAGCCGTCGACGCCGCCACCCTGTTGCCGGCAACCGGGCAAGGACTGATCGAGGCCCTGCTGACCCCGACACTTCTGTATGCCTCGCTGGTGAAGGACCTGCGCCGATCCGGGCTGCCACTCCACGCCATGGCCCATATCACCGGTGGCGGCTTGCCCGAGAACCTGCCCCGCTGCCTGCCTCCGGGGGTCCATGCCGTGGTCGACCCGGACAGCTGGGAGCGTCCGCCCCTGTTCCGCTGGCTGCAGGAGCGGGGCCAGGTGCCGGAGGCCGATCTGTGGAACACTTTCAACCTGGGGGTCGGTTTCTGCCTGGTGGTGCCAGAGGCGGCCTTGCCTGGCATCATCAGTATCTGCCGGTCCTCGGGCCATCAGGCCTGGGAACTCGGCAGGATCGCGGCAGGTGAGCCAGGGGAGCCCCCCCTGGCCGGATTGCCGCACTGAAGCGACGGCGGTCCAGAACCCGCCCATGTCCCTAGGGTCATTCGCGTGATTTCCGTCACGACCAGACCGCTCTCGCTCCCAAGACGCTCCCAAGATTTCGTTGCCCGATGTTCGATACGTCCAGACGCATCACCCGCCGCCGTAGCTCGGCCGGCCCGATCCCGCCCCAGCGCCCCCAGCAGCCGCGTCCCCGCCTGCGTGACAGCGCCGCCATGGTCCAGCAGCGTGAGGGCACGGGTGGCCAGCGGCCAACCTTCCTGACCCTGCGGGACCACGGCAAGGTCTACGTGGCCGACCTGCCCCGCCTCTCCGACGGCCAGCTCACCCATATCAATAAGGAGGCCCAGGACGTCCTCGACAGCCTCAACCGCCGCCTGCAGGAACTGGAAGCCCAGACCTTCCTGAGCGAGGCCGACCAGGACACCCGCATCAGGGCCACCACCAAGCGGGACATCACCCAGCGGTTCCTGAACTCCATCGCCCAGGAGCAGGAACTGAGGCGTTCCAATCCGGCGCTGCGGGCGGCCGCGGGCGAATCCCTGGCCCGCGCCTTCCTGGAACTAGCCCGCCACCGGTTGCCGGGCTCCACCTTCGATTCCCTGTTGCAAGAGGCCCTCAGCGCCTGCGGCCCCAGCGAAGACGGCAGCCTCGCCGGCGAACCGGCCGACCCCCAGGTGGTCCGGCTGCTGCAGCGGGCCGAGGCCCCCCAGCCACGGCCGGCAGCCCTGCCGGTGGTGCTGAGCCCCGATCCGGCCGACGCCCTCAGCGCCTGAGGCCCTCAGCCGCTCTGGAACGGGTTGGCCGGCATGCGTCCCTCACAGCGCTGCGCCACCCGGTCCAGATCGCTCCGTTCCCCGTCGTCAAGGCACCAGGTGGTGGCCGCGGCCGCCGCTTCGGCCTGGTCGACGCGGCGCAACCCCACCAGGGGCAGGGCGCCATGGGCCCGGCACCAGTTGATCGCCACGGCCGCCATCGGGGCGTCGTGGGCGCGGGCGATCCGCTCCATGGTCTGCAGCAGGGGCTGGATGCGGGGCTGCAGCCGGCGGAACAGCAGGCCCCGGGGTCCCGGGGGAAGGCCCTGGCCCTCACCCGGCGGCCGGCTCAGCAGGCCCAGGGCCAGGGGGCTGTAGGCCAGCAGCTGGATGCCCAGCTCCCGGCAGACCGGCACCACCCCATCGACGCCGAGGGCGTCGGGCGCCAGCAGGGACAGCTGAACCTGCAGGCTGGCCAGCCGCAGCCCCCGCCTGGCCAGCCGTTCGTGCACCAGGCGCAAGCGACGAGGGCCCAGGTTGGAGACCCCCAGGCTGCCCACCCGCCCCTGCTCGAGGAGGTCGGCGAGCCCCTCCAGCAGCGCCCCCTCCTGCCAGGGGGCGTAGCGGGCCGTGCTCCAGTGCAACTGGACCCGGTCGAGATGGCCCCTCAGTCGCCGCCTGGACGCCTCGAAGGCCGGCTCGAATCCCCGTCGGCCCAGGCGCCAGGGAAAGGGGGCCAGCTTGGTGGCCACGGTGAGCCCTTCTCGCCGGTCCGGCGGCAGGGCCTCGACAAAGCGGCCCAGGAGCGACTCGCTACGCCCCCCGAAGCGACCGGTGCCATAGGAATCGGCCGTGTCGAAGACGCTCAGTCCCAGGTCCACCGCCCGGCGGAAGCAGGCGGCCAGCTCCGCGTCCTGGGCAGGGTCGTAGCCCCAGAGAAACTGATTCCCCCAGGCCCAGGTGCCCACCCCGACCCCGGTGACAGCCGACGGCTCAGGCGCTGACAAGGGGTGGGAAGGGTCGACCAAGACGATCGCGACACTCTCACAGCATTGCCATGATCGAACCGAACCGTCCCGAGGGGACATGCGATGACCAGCCATCCGGGCGTCCGGCCGCCGCTTCCCCCCAGCGAAGCTGGCGCCAACGGGCCACGGGGCGCCGAGAGCCTGCCCTGCGGGCCTGCCCCCGAACCGGTGCTCTGCTGCCACTGCGGCCGAACGGCCAGCAACGGGATCAGCTGCCAGGGGATCTGCGTCGCCGACTCGGGCTATTGAGGCTCCGGCCCTGCCGGGGACGTCGGGCGGCTCTGGCGCTGTTGCTGGCCTTGGCTGGTCCATGGGCGGCCCTGGAGGCCCAGGACCTGCCCGGCGAGGACTTCGGCCGGTGGGAAGGGAACCTGCGGCGCTGCCGCATCGTCAGCAGCTCCAGCCAGGCCCAACCGCCGCCGCCGCCGACCAGCTGCCGGGTGCTGCGGCTGGATCAGCAGATGGAGGGCCTGCTCACCGTCCGATTTCTGCAACCCGGCAGCAGCGGTGCCCTTCTTGATCGCCAGCTTGTTTTCGCCGGGGTCCTGGAAGAAGGCTCCAGGGGCATGCAGTGTCGAGCGAGCCGCTGCGAGCCACGCTGGCCCCTGCGGCTGCGGGTGAGCGCCGTGGGCCGGGCGGGCTTCAGCGCGGCCACGGCCGCCATGGGTCTGACCACCGCGCAGCTCGCCAGCGGCCATTGCCAGCTCGATGGGCGCGCCTTCCGCTGCCAGGCCGTCGGCCCGGAGGGCCAGCAGTGGCAGGCGGACGCCTCTCCCTGACAGGGTCCGCCCCCTGGACCGGTTGGAAATGACGTTCGGCAACGAACGCCACAGACAGCCCCGCCCCTCTTCAGGTTCTCTTTATTATTGGTTTGTTCAGATGGTGGTCATGCCCCAGTCCACATCGCTGCTGGCCCTGTTGGGTGTCGTCGGCTTCGCCCTTATCTCCCTGCTGATGGGCGTGCTTCCCTGAGCCGACGCGACGGACCTCAGGGACCCCGCCGCTAGGGTGCGGGTACCCACCATTCGGCATGTCGACCAAGGACGCCTTCACACGCATCTACCAACGCGACACCTGGGGGGGCGGCTCAGGCCATGGGTCCAGACCTGAGTTCAACGGCGAGTACATCGCTACCCTGCAGCGCTTTCTGCAGCTCAATGACATCCGCAGCGTCGTCGATTTCGGCTGTGGCGACTGGCAGTTCTCCCGGCTGATCCACTGGGGTGACATCACCTATACGGGGATCGACATCGTCGATTCCGTGGTGGCTGCCAACATCGACCGCCACGCCAGCGACACGATTCATTTCCAGCTCTTTGAGGACCTGGCCAGCCTGCCGGCCGCCGATCTGATCCTGGTGAAGGATGTCCTGCAACATCTTCCCAACCAACTGGTGCGGGAGTACCTCGACCATTTCAAGGCCCAGTACCGCTGGCTGATCATCACCAACGATGATCTGCCCCATTCGGAGCTCAATCAGGACATCGTGGCCGGGGCCTGGCGCCCACTGCGTCTGGACCGCCCCCCCTTTGAGGAGCATTGCTCCACCCTGGCCCAATGGGTGGTGCTCACGGAATCCTCCATGAACCTGCACAGAAAGCGGGCTGAGTTGATCGTCGGTTCAGGCCCTCGCAACCCCCAATCAAGGACTCAAGATCAGCAACAATGAATTCCGAGAAAGCATTCACCTCACGCCCGGGCCGTTACCAGTTGCCTACTCTTTTGAGAGCGGTGTAATACTCGATGATGGCATCTTCCAGAATCGCCGTGGGCGTGGAAGGAAGCTGGATCCTCTCGCGATAGGCCTGGATCTTTTCAATCATCTCCAGGCAGTCTTCGCTGAGCAGCGCCACGAACGGATCCGGCTGTTCCGTGGTGTTGGCTCCCACCTCAATCCTCATTGACAGGGCTGTCTCAGTCTGCCACCGATCGCCGGTCGTTGTCCCGTGACTCCTGCGCAGGGGGCGAGCAGGAGAACATCGGTTGTTGCAGAGGCGGCACCCAGATTCGAACTGGGGATAAAGGATTTGCAATCCTCTGCCTTACCACTTGGCCATGCCGCCTGCCGGGGAGCAAACTCCCCGCAGCGGATCGTATCAGCCATGGCATGTCCACCCCCCGTCTGCTGGTTCTGAGCAACGGCCATGGGGAGGACCTGATCGCCCTGCGGCTGATCGAGGCCCTCCGGCATCAGGTCCCTGGTCTTCAGGTGCAAGTGCTGCCCCTGGTGGGTCTGGGCCAGGCCTACGCCGGTGCCGAAGCGGCCGGAGAGCTGCGGCGGGTCGGCCCGCGGCTACCGCTGCCCAGCGGCGGCTTCAGCAACCAGAGCCTGCGCGGACTGCTCAACGATCTGGCGGCAGGGCTGCCGCTGCTGAGCTGGCGCCAATGGCGGATCGTGCGCCGCTGGGGCCGGCAGGGTTGGCCGATCCTGGCGGTGGGCGACCTTCTGCCCCTGCTGCTGGCCTGGGCAGGCGGGGGGCCGTACGGCTTCCTGGGCACCCCGAAGAGTGATCACACCTGGGCCTCACCGCCTCCCGCCGGCTGGGGCCGCTCCCCCCTGGCCGATGGCTACCACCGGGCCAAGGGCAGCGAATGGGATCCCTGGGAGTGGTCCCTGATGGGCCACCGCCGCTGCCATCTGGTGGCGGTGCGCGATCGCCTCACCGCCAGGGGGCTGCGGCGCCACGGGGTTCGGGCCGTCGCCCCGGGCAATCCAATGATGGATGGATTCGCTCCCGCCCCTGGGGCTCTTCCCGGCTGGCTGCAGGGACGGCGCCGCCTGCTGCTGCTGCCCGGCAGCCGCCTGCCCGAGGCCCTGGGCAACCTGCGCGGCCTGCTCGCCGCCCTGCCTGCCGCCAGCGCGACCCAGCCGATCAGCCTGCTGCTGGCCACCGGCTCCCGCCCCAGTGACGCCGAGCTGGCCGCCCCCCTCAGCGCGGCGGGCTTCATCCCAGGGGCGCCGCCGGAGGACTCGGGTGCCTCGGCCCTCTGGCGGCGCGGCCCGCTTGAGCTGCTGGTGGGGCCGGGCCGGTTTGCGGCCTGGGCGCCGTTGGCGGAGCTGGGACTGGCCACCGCCGGCACCGCCACCGAACAGCTGGTGGGTCTGGGGGTGCCGGCCCTGTCGCTGCCGGGGCCAGGCCCGCAGTTCAAGGCCGGCTTCGCCCGCCGCCAGAGCCGGCTCCTGGGGGGCGCTGTGCAGCCCTGCCATGGCAGCAGGGAGCTGCAACGGCGGCTGATCGCCCTGCTCGACGACGACCACGAGCGGGCCCGGCTGGGCCGCATCGGCCGGCGACGCATGGGACCGTCCGGCGGCAGCGCCAGGTTGGCGGCCCTGATCCGGGAGCGGCTGCTGCCGGGGTAGGGGGATGATGGGCTCGACCGCCCCCTTGTCCCACGCACCGATGCCCGGCATCCCCGACCGCAGCTTCAACGCCGCCTGCGGTCATCTGGCCACGAAACTGGGCATCAGCCTGGCGTCGGCCCGCCGGCGGGTGGAGATCCAGGCGGCCAAGGAGGGCCTGCGGGACACCGCCGCCAAGCTGGCCCTGGCGGAGCGGCTGCTGGAGGAAACCAGGGCCAGTGGCCTCGACAGGGGCCAGCTGTTCGATGGCCAGCTGCGCTCGGTGGGGGAAGACGACCTGTTCATGATCGAGGACTGAGCACCACGGCAGGCGGCATCAGCACGCCCGGACTCAGTGTTCGAAGACCTGGTGGAACCGTTGCCGGTCGAGGGCGGCGAACACCGGCACGCAGGCGAAACAACGGCGGGCCAGCTCCCAACGCTCCTCCCGGCGCAGCATCACCTCCAGCCGGTCCCGGGCGGCGAGCAGCCAGCGCACGTCACCGGCGGCGTAGGCCAGCTGGGTGTCACTGAGCTCCTCCACCCGGCCCCAGTCGGAACTCTGGGCCTGCTTGTCGAGCTCCACCCCCACCAGCTCGTTGACCACGTCCTTGAGGCCGTGACGCGGGGCATAGGTGCGGGCCAGGCGGCTGGCGACCTTGGTGCAGAAGATCGGGTCCACGGCGATGCCGAGGTTCTCCGCCAGCGCGGCCACATCGAAGCGGGCGAAGTGGAACACCTTCTCGATCGCCGGGTCCTCGCAGAGGGCCTTCAGCCGCGGCGCCTGCGTCTGCCCCCGTGCCAGTCGGATGCAGCAGACGTTGTCGTCGTCATCGCAGATCTGCACCAGGCAGAGGCGGTCGCGACCATGGACCAGTCCCATGGCCTCGGTGTCGATGGCCAGGGCCCGGGCCTTGCCGTAGAGCTCCTGCCAGGCGTCGTCGAGGTCCTGGTCGAAGACGGCGAAACGGGCCGGTGGGCCAGGGCTGGCACTGACGCTGGCAGGGGTCTGGGCCATCGTGGGACAAGGAGTTTGGGGCCATCGTGGCCCAGCGCGGACACCGAACGGCCCGGTCGGGCCAGAATGCGAGCCGCCAAAGTTCCGCCGCCATGCCCACCCTGGGTTCCACCCTCCTGCTCACGCTGCTGATGGCCATTGGCCTGGTCTTCTTCCTGAGGGCCGCGAGCAAGGACCGCACCACGGTGGTGGACGTGCACTCCCCCCAGCCGCCGGTGCAGGTGCTCGAGGGCCTCTCCAACTGGCTCACGGCCCGGGGCTGGCAGACCGAAACCGGCGACCCCGAGCGCCAGCTGCTGCGCTTCCGCGGCCAGGTGCGCTCCAGCCTTCCCCTCGCCCTGCTGCTCTCGCTGCTGGGCAGCGTGGGGGCCGCCTGCCTGGGCCTGGTGCTGCGCCAGGTGCTGCCCTCCCTCGGCTGGTGGCCCCTGCTGCTGGCCCTGGTGGGTCCGATGGCAGGCGTTATCTATCGCCGACGGGCGGCCCGGCCCGAGAGCCTGGAGCTGCGCCTGATGAACGAGGGCGCCGGCAGCGGCAGCACCCTGCGCCTGCGGGGCCACCGCGACGAACTGATCGCCATCGAACGGGAGCTGGGGCCCGAACTCCAGCTCGCCAGCGACGGCTCCCTGCTCTCCTCCCCGATCTGAGCCCATGCGTCCCTTTCCCGCGGCCTGGCTGGTGGGGCCAGCCCTTCTGATCGGCAGCCTCGGCCCCCTGGCGGCACCTGCTCGCAGCGCCGAACCCATGCTGACGGGTGGCCCGAGCCAAAGGCCCGCCCCAGCACTGGCCAGCGTCGATCCGATCACCGGGCCCCGCAGCCCCCTGCCGCGGGACTGGATCGGCCTCCGCCCCATCGATCCGGACACCCCCATCCTGGTGCTGGCCGGCCATGCCGATTCCCAGGGCATGGCTGGCTCAGGAACCCCTGGCGCCGCCGTAGCCGCTGGGGCGGCGCCGATGTACCCGGGCATCAGCGATGAGCTGTACTGGAACATGGTCGTCGCCGAGACGGTGGTGGCCCTGGGCCAGCAGCGGGGCTTGCGCATCAGCACCTACCGCCCCCCCTTCCGCAGCATCAGCGACGGCGACGATCCCCGCACCAACTGGAGTGTGGGCCGCCAGCACGCCGCCAGCGGCGGCTACGCCCTGGAGATCCACTTCGATGCCTGGGGCCCCACCGGCGTCGGATCGGGGCTGATCCCGCCGCTGCATCGGCCCTTCGGCCGTCTCGACGAGAGCCTCGCCGAGGCCTTCGGTGGCTTTCCCATGGCCTTTCGTGGCGGCCTGGGGGGACCCAGGCGCGGCATTGCCCTGCTGGAGGTGGGCAAACTGGAAGGCAGTCTGGAGCGCTCCTTGCGCAACCCCGCCAGCCGTGCCGACACGGTGATGGCCATCGCCAGCCGGATCGTGACGGCCCTGGAGAACGGCCTGGGCCGCAGCCCCACCACCGCCCTGCCGCTCAGCCCACCGCCTGGTGGGGTCGGCAGCGCTCCTCCAGGGACGGGTCTTCAAGCCAGTTCTGGGGACGAGTGAACAGGTCGGTGAGCAGGGCCTCCCGGCTGCCGGCCTCTGGCATGTAGCCGTACTCCCAGCGCACCAGGGGCGGCAGCGACATCAGGATCGACTCGGTGCGGCCGTTGGTCTGCAGGCCGAAGATCGTGCCGCGGTCGAACACCAGGTTGAACTCCACGTAGCGGCCCCGGCGGTAGAGCTGGAACTGGCGCTCCACCTCGCCCCAGGGCAGCCCCTGGCGGCGCTCCACGATCGGCACATAGCTCGGCAAGAAGGCGTTGCCGCAGGCCGAGGCCAGGGCAAACAGCTGCTCCCAGTCCTGGTGCAGGGGCCCGATGGCCGTGCTGGCCGCCGCCGCCGGACCCTCGCCATCGCCGCCCTTGTAGAGGACCCCGCCGGGGTCCTGGTAGTCGTAAAAGATCCCGCCCACCCCCCGGGTCTCACCCCGGTGCTTCAGGAAGAAGTAGTCATCACACCAGGGCTTGAACACCTTGTAGTAGGCCGGATCCACCCCATCGCAGGCCCCCTTGAGGGTGCGATGAAAGTGACGGGCATCCTCCAGGAAGGGGTAGTAGGGGGTGAGGTCGGCGCCACCGCCGAACCACCACACCGGCCCGGCCTCGAAATAGCGGTAGTTGAGGTGCACCGTGGGCAGGAAGGGACTGCGCGGGTGCAGCACCATGGAGGTCCCGGTGGCGAACCAGCGGTGGCCCTCCGCTTCGGGGCGCTGGGACAGGATCGAAGGAGGCAAGCGCTCGCCCTCCACCTCGGAGAAATTGACCCCGCCCTGCTCGAACACCCGGCCGTCCTTCATCACCCGGGAGCGGCCACCGCCGCCCTCCGGCCGCTCCCAGCTCTGTTCCTCAAAGCCGGCTTCACCATCGAGGCTGGCCAGGCCGGCACAGATGGAATCCTGCAGGCCCATCAGCAGGGCCTTGGCGCGGCTGCGGGAATCGGCAGGTGGCATCTCCATGGAACGGCAGCGCGTCGGACGCGGAACATCCGCACACCTTTTCAGCCCGCCGGGGGGTCTCACAAGGGTTCGAGAGCCTCTGTCATGGGCTGCGGAAGTTCCGGTCGGCCGCCATGGGGGTGCCTGAGCCGCCCCCTCCCCCCCCCGGGGCACGGCCCTTAGGATCCCGGTCTGGAAAGCCCGTAACGTCGACGAATGGCCAGCGCCGACACCCTCTTGAAGGCCCTGCAGCCGCTCCGCGATGCCGGCAGCGGCCGCAGCCTGGTGGAGCTCGGCTGGATCACCGACCTGCGTCACCAGGGCAGCCGGGCGGTGTTTCGCCTCGCCCTGCCGGGCTTCGCCGCCAGCCAGCGGGAGCGCATCGCCGCCGAGGCCCGCAGCGCCCTGCTGGCCGTGGAGGGGATCAACGAGGTGCAGATCGAACTGGCCCAACCCGCCGCCTCCCCCTCGTCGGGGCCGATCGGCGCCGCCGGCCACGGCCCCGGTGGGGGCCAGCTGCCGGAACGGCAGGGCATCCCCGGCGTGCGCCAGGTGATCGCCGTCAGCAGCGGCAAAGGTGGCGTGGGCAAGAGCACCGTGGCCGTGAACCTGGCCTGTGCCCTGGCCGCCTCGGGCCTGCGGGTGGGCCTGCTCGATGCCGACATCTACGGCCCCAATGCCCCCACCATGCTCGGCGTGGCCGACCGCAGCCCCCAGGTGTCGGGCAGCGGCAATGAGCAGGTGCTGGAGCCGATCGAGAGCTGCGGCCTCGTCATGGTGTCCATGGGCCTGCTGATCCAGGAGAACCAGCCGGTGGTCTGGCGCGGACCGATGCTGAACGGAATCATCCGCCAGTTCCTCTATCAGGTGAACTGGGGCGAGCGCGACGTTCTGGTGGTGGACCTGCCACCCGGCACCGGCGACGCCCAGCTCACCCTTGCCCAGGCCGTACCCATGGCCGGCGTGGTGATCGTCACCACGCCCCAGCAGGTGTCGCTGCAGGATGCCCGCCGCGGCCTGGCGATGTTCCTGCAGATGGGAGTGTCGGTGCTGGGAGTGGTGGAAAACATGACCGCCTTCATCCCCCCCGATCTGCCCGATCGCCGCTACGCGCTCTTCGGCAGTGGCGGTGGCCAGTTGCTGGCCGATGAGGCGGGTGTGCCCCTGCTGGCCCAGCTGCCGATGGAGATGCCCGTGCTTGAGGGCGGGGAGCGGGGCCGGCCCGTGGTGCTCTCGGCACCAACCTCCGTCAGTGGCCGCGCCTTCACCGAGCTCGCCGAGCGGCTGAGCGCCAGCTGCGCCCTCAGCCCGGCCCTCGCCTGAAACGATGGCGGTTCTCAGCCCCCGGCGCGGTGGGTTCGCCGCCAAGGGGGCGAAGCGGCGTGGCCTCGGCTTCGATCCGATTCTGTGGGGGATTCCGATCGCCCTCACCCTGCTGGCGGGGATCCTGATCGCCAGCACCCAGCGCCAGCAGGCCACCACCGACTGGTACCAGCACTGGATCTCCGCGGCGGTGGGCCTGGTGCTGGCCGTGCTGCTGTCCCGGGTGCCCCTGGAGCGCATCGCCCGGTTCCAGTGGCCGATCTACGTCCTGATGGTGGCGAGCCTGATCGCGGTGCGGATCATCGGGGTCAGCGCCCTCGGGGCCCAGAGCTGGATCAACATCGGCGGCTTCTACGTGCAGCCGTCGGAATTCGCCAAGGTGGCCGCCATCCTGCTGCTGGCGGGTGTTCTCTCGAAGTACCCGGTGGAGCGGCCGATCGATCTGCTGCGGCCGGTGGGCATGATCAGCGTGCCCTGGTTGCTGGTGTTCGTGCAGCCCGATCTGGGCACGTCACTGGTCTTCGGTGCGGTGCTGCTGGTGATGCTGTTCTGGTCGGGCATGCCCGCCACCTGGCTGCTGCTGCTGCTCTCACCCCTGTTCACGGCGATCATGGCCGGGACCGTGCCCTGGCTGCTGCTGGGCTGGATCCCCCTGATGGGCTGGGTGGCCTGGCGCTCCCTGCCCTGGAAGGCGATCGGACTGGCGCTGGTGCTGGCCGTCCAGGGACTGTTCGCCGTGGGGACGCCCTGGCTGTGGGAGCACGGGCTGCGGCCCCACCAGAGGGACCGGCTCACCCTGTTCCTCGATCCGGCCCAGGATCCCCTCGGCGGCGGCTACCACCTGCTGCAGAGCACCGTGGGGATCGGCTCCGGCCAGCTCTGGGGCACCGGCCTGATGAACGGCTCGCTCACCAAGCTGCGCTTCATTCCCGAACAGCACACCGATTTCATCTTCAGTGCCCTGGGGGAGGAAACCGGGTTCATCGGCTCGATGCTGGTGGTGATGGGCTTCGTGGTGCTGATCTGGCGCCTGCTGCAGATCGCCGGTCGTGCCGCCAGTGACTACGAATCCCTCGTGGTGGTGGGGATCGGCGCCATGCTGATGTTCCAGGTGGTGGTGAACGTCAACATGACCATCGGCCTCGGACCCATCACCGGCATTCCCCTCCCCTTCCTGAGCTACGGCCGTTCGGCCATGCTCGTCAACTGCATCAGCCTCGGGCTCTGCGCCTCCGTGGCGAGGCGCAGCCGCAGCCTGCGGCGATGGTGGTGAGCCTCGGGGAACTACGTGCACTGTTGGCGGACGGCGTACCGGCGGGGCGAGGGGACGAAGACAGCGTGCGTCGCCAGTGGTGGGCGGCCCTGGCCACCGTCCAGGCCGATCTGCTCGGGGCGGCCCCACCCCAGCCGGGCGTCTGGCTGGCGGCCCCTCTGCCGGCCCTTTATGAACCCTCCCTGCTGGAATGGCTGGACGGCTGGGTCTGGACACCCGCGGAGGTGGGCAACCTGATGCCATCGGGGCTGCCGTTGCTGCCCGGCCTGCCCACCCTGCCGGGGGAACCAGGCACGCCCCCCCAGGGAAGCGCCCCCCGGGGAACGGCCGGACGGCCAGGGGGCTTCCGTCGCCTCAGCCTGCGCGAGGACGACGGCACCGATCCGCTGCTGGTGGTGATCACGCCGGTGCTGCAGGTGGCCCTGGCCCTCGATGGTCCCCCGCAGGCGCGCCGACTGGTGGTGCACTTCGAGGCCTCGATCCTGTCGGCCGCCCTGGAGCTGCTCGATCGCCGCCTGGCCCAGGACGATCCGGCCGAGGGCCTGGGCCTGCGCCGCCGGCTGCAGCTGCTGGGCCCGCTCCGCAACGCGCCCGATCTGGGCACCCGCTTCTGGCCGCTGCTGGCCCAGCGGCTGGCCGCCATGGCCCCCAGCGTCACCTTGCAGCCGCTGGTGCACGGTGAGAAACGCAGCGAGGGCAGCGATGCGGTGAGCAGCGAACTGGCCTTGCTCGAGGCCCTCACCCATGAAGTGCGCACCCCGCTGGCCACGATCCGCACCCTGATCCGCTCCCTGCTGCGCCGCACCGACCTGCCGGCGGTGGTGCGCCAGCGGCTGGAGCAGATCGACGGAGAGTGCAGCGAACAGATCGACCGCTTCGGCCTCATCTTTCTGGCAGCGGAACTGCAGCGTCAGCCCGGCAGTGGCCAGCCCCTGAGCGACAGCGAACTGGCCCGCACGGACCTGAGCCGGCTCCTGTATCAGCTGGAGGCGTTCTGGCAACGCCAGCTGGGTCGGCGGGAGCTCAAGCTGGTGCTCGAGATCGCCGCCGACCTGCCGCCGGTGATGAGCGACCCCAGCCGGCTGGAGACCATGCTCGGCGGACTGATGGACCGGTTCAGCCGCAGCCTGCCCAGCGGCAGCGAGGTGCGGCTGCGGCTGCTGCCGGCGGGGTCGCGGCTGAAACTGCAGCTCAGCAGCGACGACCCCGAGAGCCGCGAGGCCGATGGGCTGGCGGCCGCCGTGCCGATGCCGGTGGGGCCGGTGCTGAGCTGGAATCCGCAGACCGGCAGCCTGCAACTCAGCCGCCAGGCCACCCAGCGGCTCTTCCACCGCCTCGGGGGCCGGCTCACCGAGCGGGGCGGCAGCAACCTGACCGTGTTCTTCCCGGCCGCCGAGCACAGCGGCTGAGGCGCCAGGCCGGGTTTGTTGACGGGTGTGAAGAGTCCGCCGGGGGCGCCGGGAAGGCGAAAAACACGGTGCTAGTTTCCGCCTGAAACGGTCTGCAAGTCATGCCTGATACGGCCCTCCACGGTCAACTTCCGAAGTCCATCGGCAGCACCGGTGGCTTGCTGAACTCGGCCGAAACCGAGGAGAAGTACGCCATCACCTGGAGCAGCACCAAGGCCCAGGCGTTCGAACTCCCCACCGGCGGCGCCGCGGAGATGCACGAAGGCGACAACCTCATGTACTTCGCCCGCAAGGAGCAGTGCCTGGCCCTCGGCACCCAGCTGCGCACCAAGTTCAAGCCCCGGATCGAGGATTACAAGATCTACCGGATCTACCCCGGTGGCGACACCGAATTCCTGCATCCCAAGGACGGCGTCTTCCCCGAGAAGGTCAACGAAGGGCGCGCCATGGTGGGCCACACCCCCCGCAGCATCGGCGCCAACCCCAACCCCGCCAGCCTCAAGTTCAGCGGCAAGGAAACCTACGAAGCCTGAGCCCTACCCGGCCAGCACCTATAACGGCGGGGCCGAGAGCCCCGTTTTTTTTGCCTGCCTGTCGCCGTGATGCCCGGTTCTGATCGCAGCGCCTTCCTCGACCGGATCGCCGGTGCGGAAGCAGGTGCTGACTTGGCCGTCAATCTTCTGCCCGTCTGGAAGCGCTGGCCCGCTGACCTGGAGACCCCCCTGACCACCTGGCTGAAGGTGGGGGCGGGAAGCAGCCATGGCGTGCTGCTGGAATCGGTGGAAGGGGGCGAGCAGCTGGGCCGCTGGAGTTTCGTCGTCAGCGACCCGCTCTGGACCCTCACCTGCCGCGGCGACCGGGGCGAGAGGTGCTGGCGGGATGGCCGCAGCGAACAGCTTCAGGGCAATCCCTTCACCCTGCTGCGCGACGCCCTGGCGCCGCTGCGCCCCGGACCGGTGGAGGGCCTGCCGAAAGTGGCCCAGCTGTTCGGCTTCTGGGGCTACGAGCTGATCCAGTGGATCGAGCCCAGTGTGCCGGTGCACGGTGCCGCCGAAGGGGCCCCACCCGACGGCTGCTGGATGCTGGCCGACAGCCTGCTGGTGTTCGACCAGGTGAAGCGCCAGATCACGGCGGTGGCCTACGTGGATCTCTCGACAGGAGCCGATCCCGGCGAGGCCTACGACCGGGCGGCGGCGCGCATCGCGGCCCTTGAAGCCCGCATGCACGCCCCCCTGCCAGGCCATGTGAAACCCCTGGCCTGGCACGAGGCCAGCGGCGCCGAGCTGGCTACCAGCAGCAACCGCAGCCAGGCCGACTTTGAAGCCGCCGTGGCGACCGCCGCCGAGCACATCGCCGCCGGCGACGTGTTCCAGCTGGTGCTGAGCCAGCGGCTGGAAACCCGGGTGAGCCACGACCCCTTTGAGCTTTACCGCAGCCTGCGGATGGTGAATCCCTCGCCCTACATGGCGTTCTTCAACTTCGGCGACTGGCATCTGATCGGCTCCAGCCCCGAGGTGATGGTGAAGGCCGAGCCCTGCGCCGAAGGGGTGAAGGCCTCCTTGCGGCCCATTGCCGGCACCCGCCCCCGCGGCGAGGATGCCCGGCGGGATGCGGCCCTGGCCGAGGAGCTGCTGGCCGATCCGAAGGAACGGGCCGAGCACGTGATGCTGGTCGACCTGGGCCGCAACGACCTGGGCCGGGTCTGCCAGGCGGGCACGGTGCGGGTCACCGAGCTGATGGTGATCGAGAAGTACTCCCACGTGATGCACATCGTCAGCGAGGTGGAGGGGCTGCTGACCGAGGATCACGACATCTGGGATCTGCTGATGGCGTCCTTCCCGGCCGGCACCGTGAGCGGAGCTCCCAAGATCCGCGCCATGCAGCTGATCCATGCCCTCGAACCGGACGCCCGTGGGCCCTATTCGGGGGTCTACGGGGCCGTGGATCTGGCCGGGGCGCTGAACACGGCGATCACGATCCGCACCATGGTGGTGCGGCCCCACCCCGACGGCGGCTGGCGGGTGCAGGTGCAGGCCGGGGCAGGGATCGTGGCCGATTCCCGGCCGGAGGCGGAGTATCAGGAAACCCGCAACAAGGCCCGCGGGATGCTCAAGGCCCTGGCCTGCCTGGAGCCGGCCGGGGCTGACGCGGCGGACGCCACCCCATGAGCACTCCCCTGCTGCTCAAAGGCTTTGAAGTGGAGATGTACACCGGCCGGGCCGATGGGACGGTGGTGGGTTGCTCGGCCGAAGCGGCCGCCGCGCTGGCGGGCTTCATGACCGAACCGGACCAGCGCAACCTGGAATACGTCACTCCCCCTGAGGCCTCCTACCCCACCCAGCTGGAGCTGCTGCTCGAACCGCGCCGTCGCCTGCGTCGCTGGCTCCAGCCCCGCCAGCTCACCCTGCTGCCGGGCAGCACCCTGAGCCTGGGGGACAGCCGCCGCTTCGAGCGCTCCGACCCCGATAACGCTTATCACGCCTACATCGAGGCCACCTACGGCACCCGGGTCGTGACCGCCAGTGTCCACATCAACCTGGGCCTGACGGACATGGACGCCCTGTTCGCCGGCCTGCGGCTGCTGCGCTGCGAGGCGTCCCTGCTGCTGGCCCTCAGCGCCAGCTCCCCCTTCCTCGATGGGGTGGCCACCGGGGCCCACTCCCAGCGTTGGCTGCAGTTTCCGATCACCCCGCCCCAGGTGCCCCTGTTCCGTGACCACGGCCACTACATCCACTGGATGGAGGAGCAGCTGGCCGCCGGGGCGATGCGCAACGTGCGCCACCTGTGGACCTCAGTGCGCCCCAATGGTGACGACCGGCCCCATGGCCTCAACCGCCTGGAGATCCGCATCTGCGACCTGATCGACGACCCCCTGCTGCTGCTGGCGGTCACCGCCTTCACCGAACTGCGCCTGCAGCAGCTGCTGCGGGATCCCCTTGGCCAGGATCCCCTGGCCGCCAGCCAGCTCGCCGCAGGCGAACTCGAAGCCATCGCCGATGCCAACGACCAAGCAGCGGCCCGCTCCAGCCTCAAGGCCGAGCTGCTGCACTGGCGCACCGGAGAGACGGTTGGAGCCCGCGCCTGGATCGCCGCCGAACTGGACACCATGGCTGCGCTGGCGGCTGAGCTGGGGCTGGAGCGCTGGCTGGCCCCGCTGCACGAGCTGCTCGCCACGGGCAACCAGGCGATGCGTTGGCTCGCCCGTGAACGGCGCGGCGAAAGCATCGGTGCCATCATCGGCAGCGACGCCGTGGCTCTCGAGACACGGGAGAAGGCCCTGGACGCATGGCTCGCGACAGAAGCCGCCCAGGTTCCAGGAGGATCATGAACAGCACCCCCGCTCCCACCGCCCCCATGCGGCTCCACCTGACCGAGCCTTCGGTCGTTCCGGCCGAGGCCTCCCCCGGGGTGATCCGGCTGCTCAGCGAACGGCTCGAACTGGTGGAGGATCTCTGGCAGACAGTGCTGCGCAGCGAATGCCCGCCCGAGCAGGTGGATCGCCTGCTGCGGCTCAAGGAACTGAGCGGCCCGGTGGCACCGGGTCTTGATCCGGAGGCCTGCTCCGCCGTCGACACCGACGGCATCGTGGCGCTGATCAAGGCGATGGATCTGGCCGAGGGCATCGCCGCGGCCCGGGCCTTTTCCCTCTATTTCCAGCTCGTCAACATCCTCGAGCAGCACATCGAGGAAGACAGCTACCTCGAAAGCATCAAACGGGCCCCCGCCCCGGCCAGCAATGACCCCTTCCTGCCTGCCCTGGCCAGCCAGAGCGATCCGGCCACCTTCCGCCAGTTGTTCGAGCGCCTGCGGGCCCTGAACGTGCCACCGGGCCAGCTCGAGAACCTGCTGCGGGAGCTCGACATCCGGCTGGTCTTCACCGCCCACCCCACCGAGATCGTGCGCCACACCGTGCGGCACAAGCAGCGGCGGGTGGCGGCCCTGATCCAGAAGCTGCAGGTGAACGGCCAGGGCAATCCGGACGACAACGACCGGCTGCGCCAGCAGCTGGAGGAGGAGATCCGGCTGTGGTGGCGCACCGATGAGCTGCACCAGTTCAAGCCGTCGGTGATCGACGAGGTGGACTACGCCCTGCACTACTTCCAGCAGGTGCTCTTCGATGCTCTGCCCCAGCTGCGTCAGCGCATCCGCGCCGCCCTGGCGGCCAGCTACCCCGACGTGCAGCCCCCCCGGGACGCCTTCTGCACCTTCGGCTCCTGGGTGGGCTCCGACCGGGACGGCAACCCCTCGGTGACGCCGGATGTGACCTGGCGCACGGCCTGCTTCCAGCGGCAGCTGATGCTGGCCCGCTACATCCAGGCGGTGTCGATCCTGCGCGACCAGCTCAGCATCTCGATGCAATGGAGCCAGGTGAGCGCCGCCCTGCTGGAATCCCTGGAAATGGACCGGCTGCGCTTCCCGGAGATCTATGAGGAACGGGCCGCCCGCTACCGGCTCGAGCCCTACCGGCTGAAGCTGAGCTACACCCTTGAGCGGCTGCGGCTCACCCAGCAGCGCAACCAACAGCAGGCGGACGCGGGCTGGGAATCCCCCTGCGACGGCTCCTCTGGCCATGAAGCCGGGCTCACCAGCCTGATGGAGCCGGCCCCTCCCCAGGAGCTGCATTACGCCTCGGTGGAGGAATTCCGCACCGACCTGGAGCTGATCAAGGAGAGCCTCGATGCCACGGGTCTGAGTTGCGAAGCCCTGCAGGACCTGCTCAGCCAGGTGCACATCTTCGCCTTCTCCCTGGCCAGCCTCGACATCCGCCAGGAGAGCACCCGCCACAGCGACGCCATCGACGAACTCAGCCGCTACCTGCTGCTGCCGGTGCCCTACGGGGAGATGGACGAGGAGCAGCGGGTGGAGTGGCTGCTGAACGAGCTCAAGACCCGCCGCCCCCTGTTGCCGCCGGCGGCCCGCTGGAGCGCCCCCACGGCCGAGACCTTCGCCGTGTTCCGGATGCTGCAGCGACTGCAGCAGGAATTCGGCCGCCGCATCTGCCGCACCTACGTGATCTCCATGAGTCACACGGTCTCCGACCTGCTGGAGGTGGTGCTGCTGGCCAAGGAGGCGGGGCTGGTGGATCCGATGGCCCAGAAATCGGCCCTGCTGGTGATCCCGCTGTTCGAAACAGTGGAAGACCTGCAGGGGGCCCCGGCCGTGATGGGTCGCCTGTTCGCCGATCCCTTCTACCGCCAGCTGCTGATCAGTACAAGTGATGGCGAGCAGCCCCTGCAGGAGGTGATGCTGGGCTACTCCGACAGCAACAAGGATTCCGGCTTCCTCTCCAGCAATTGGGAGATCCACCGGGCCCAGATCGCGTTGCAGTCGCTCGCCGATGCCCACGACGTCGCCCTGCGCATCTTCCACGGCCGCGGCGGCTCGGTGGGCCGGGGTGGCGGTCCCGCCTACCAGGCGATCCTGGCCCAGCCCAGTGGCACCCTCAAGGGACGCATCAAGATCACCGAGCAGGGGGAGGTGCTGGCCTCCAAGTATTCCCTGCCCGAACTGGCCCTCTACAACCTTGAGACGGTCACCACCGCCGTGCTCCAGAACAGCATGGTCAGCACCCCGGTGGACGACACCCCCACCTGGAACGTGCTGATGGAGCGGCTCGCGGCCCGCTCCCGCGACCACTATCGGGCCCTGGTGCACGACAACCCCGACCTGGTGGCCTTCTTCCAGCAGGTGACACCGATCGAGGAGATCAGCAAGCTGCAGATCTCCAGCCGGCCGGCACGGCGCAAGAGCGGTGCCAAGGATCTCTCCAGCCTGCGGGCCATCCCGTGGGTGTTCGGCTGGACCCAGAGCCGCTTCCTGCTGCCCAGCTGGTACGGGGTGGGCACGGCCCTGCAGGCCGAACTCGATGCCGATGGGGAGCAGATGGAGCTGCTGCAGCTGCTCTATCAGCGCTGGCCGTTCTTCCGCATGCTGATCTCCAAGGTGGAGATGACCCTTTCCAAGGTCGACCTGGAGCTGGCCGGCCATTACGTCACCTCCCTGGGGCGTCCCCAGAACAAGGAGGTGTTCGAGCAGATCTTCGCGTCGATCGCCAGCGAGTTCGCGCTCACCCATTCCCTGGTGCTGCGCATCAGCAACCACAGCCGGCTCCTCGACGGCGACCCGGCCCTGCAGCTGTCGGTCGACCTGCGCAACCGCACGATCATTCCCCTGGGCTATCTGCAGGTGGCGCTGCTGCGCCGGCTGCGGGAGCAGAAACGGCAACCGCCGATGAGCGAGGGGCCGAGCGACGGGCCGGGCGGCTCTGGCGACGGCCGCACCTACAGCCGCAGCGAACTGCTGCGCGGCGCCCTGCTTACCATCAACGGCATCGCCGCAGGCATGCGCAACACGGGCTGATTCCCTGAACTCTCTGTTGATCCCCTTCCGCAGCCAGCCTTCGACCCCACGCCTGCGGGAGGGTTACACCCTGCTGCAGCAGCACAACCCCGAACCGGCCGGCCTCAACCGCCTGTTGGAGGCCTGCGGCGACGCCCCCCGCAGCAGCGACCGCTGGGAGCGGGTGCTGGCGCGCAGCGCCTGGCACCTGGTGGTCCTCGACCCGGGCGGCCGGCTGGTGGGCTTCGTGCGGGCCACCAGCGATCAGGCCCTCAACGCCAATCTCTGGGACCTGGTGGCCGATCCGGCCGATCCCTGCCGGAATGAGGTGATCGGGACCCTGGTGCAGGCCGCCCTGGCCCGCCTGCGGCGGGAACTGAGCGGCTGCAGCATCTCCCTGTCAGCCCCACCCGAGGCCCTCAACGCCCTCGCCCGGGCGGGGTTCGTGGTGGATCCCGGTGGCATCCGGGCCATGGGCCTGGACCTTCGGAACCACGCCGAAGCATGACGAACAAAAGGGACGGGGCTGACGAGCATGGAGGGACTCGAACCCCCGACATTCAGAACCGGAATCTGACGCTCTATCCAACTGAGCTACATGCCCTGCCACGGCGGTTGGAGTCCACAGGACCTTTCCCTCCGATGGCGGTACCTTAGCGGCTGACCGCCCCAGAACCATCCGGCTGCACCGCCTGGACCTCCGGCATTTCCGCAACATCGACGGCCTGCAGCTGACGCTGGAGGCGCCCCGCCTGCTCGTGACCGGCAGCAATGGCCAGGGCAAGTCGAACCTGCTGGAAGGGGTGGAACTGCTGACCAGCCTGCGCTCGCACCGCTGCAGCGTTGACCGGGATCTGATCGGCCATGGCCACCCGTGGTGCCGGCTGGGCGCCCTCACCGACGAGGCGGACAGCCTGCAGCTGGAGCTGCGCCGCAGCGGCGGTCGCCAGGCGTTCCGCAACGGCAAACGGCTGGAGCGGCAGCTTGACCTGATCGGCCCCCTGCGCTGTGTCGGCTTCAGTGCCCTCGACCTGGACCTGGTGCGGGGGGAGCCCGCCCTGCGGCGCCAGTGGCTGGACCGGGTGGTGCTGCAGCTCGAACCCGTCTACGGCGCCCTGCTGAGCCGCTACGGGCGGCTGCTGCGGCAGCGCAGCCAGCTGCTGCGCCGGGGCCTGGCGGCCGGCCAGCGGCAGGAGCTGCTGGACGCCTTTGATGAGCAGATGGCCCTGGTTGGCGCCCGCCTGCACCGCCGGCGCCAGCGGGCCCTGCGGCGCCTGGAGCCCCTGGCGGTGGCCTGGCAGCAGCGCATCGGCGGGGCCGCCGAACCGCTCCAGCTCGACTACATCAGCGGCACCCTGTTAGCGGAGGCCAGCGACGAGGAGGGACCCTGGCGCCAGGCCCTGGCGGGACAACTGCGTCAGCAGCGTCCCGAGGAGGAACGGCTGGGCCAGTGCCAGGTGGGTCCGCACCGGGACGAGGTGGCGCTGCTGATCGGCGGCCAGGCCGCACGGCGCTATGGCTCCGCCGGCCAGCAGCGCACCCTGGTGCTGGCCCTGAAGCTGGGGGAGCTGGACCTGGTGGGCCAGGTGGTGGGTCAGCCGCCGCTGCTGCTGCTCGACGATGTGCTGGCCGAGCTTGACCCGTCTCGCCAGCAGCTGCTGCTGGAGGCGGTGGGGGACGGCCACCAGTGCCTGGTGAGTGCCACCCATCTGGAGGCCTTCAGCAGCGGCTGGCGGGCCCAGAGCCAGGTGGTGGAACTGCGCAGCGGCGCCCTGGTGGCCTGAGGCCCGATCTCCCTGTCGCCGCAGGCGACCTGGCGAACCACTGATCCGCGCTCCTGCCGCGTATGGTGAGACCTGTTTGATCGGATTCGATGAACCAAACCCTTTCCAGCCTGCATCCCAACCCGGGATGGAAGCCCGCCGCCTCCCCCATCCACGCCATTGCACAACCCGTCTCCTCTCCAGGCGACACCACCGACGCGGTAGGGAAACACTGCATCCTCGAGCTCTACGACTGCGATTGCGCAAGGCTCGACGACGAAGCTTTCCTCAGGGACACCATCACGACAGCAGCCAAACGGGCTGGTGCCACCCTGCTCAACCTGATCACCCACCGCTTCGAACCCCAGGGCGTCACGGGCCTGGCGTTGCTGGCGGAGTCCCACATCTCCATCCACACCTGGCCCGAATCGGGCTATGCGGCCGTGGATGTGTTCACCTGCGGTGACCACACCATGCCCGAGAGGGCCTGTCAGGTCCTGTGGGAGGAGCTGGGCTCCCGCCGGCACAAGCTCACCAGCTTCCGCCGCGAAACACCCGAGGCCCTGATCGACAGCCAGAGGGAACCCCTCCTGGCCAGCGCCTGAGCGCGGGGCAGGGCACAACCTGGGGGGGGGTGTCGGTCAGTCCCGCCCCCCCCCCAGGGAGCGGTTCAGCTTGCCGCTCACCAGCCCCTCCAGATCCAGGGCCACGGCGATGAAGCCCAAGTCCCTGAAGGCCTCCACCAGCTGGGGGCGTAGTTCACCCTGGGCCAGACACCCCAGCGCCGCCGGTAAACCGGCGGCGGGGAATTCAATGCGCGCCGTCTCCCCCTGGCTGCGGACCCGCAGTTCGGGAAAGCCGCGCTGGCGCAACCAGTCCTCGGCCGCCGCCACCCGGGCCAACCGTGGGGCGTTGATCGGCTCGCCGTAGGGGAAACGGGAGGCCAGGCAGGGCTGGGCGGGCTTGTCCCACCAGGGCAGGCCCAGGGCACGGGAGAGCTGACGCACCCCCGCTTTGTCGATGCCGACCTCGGCCAGGGGCGAGCGCACACCGAATTCCCGGGCAGCACGGATGCCGGGCCGGTGATCGCCCAGGTCGTCGAGGTTGACCCCGTCCAGCACCTGGGCCCCCTCGGCGGCGGCGGCGATCGGGGCCAGCAGGCGATGCAGCTCCCGCTTGCAGGCGTAGCAACGCTCCTCCGGATTGCTGGTGTAGGTGGGGTCGGCCAGCTCCGCGGTGGCCAGCTCCAAATGGCGCAGGCCCAGCCAGCGGGCCTGGTCGCTGGCCTCCCGGCGCAGATGGGGGGCCAGGGCCGGTGAAACGCCGGTGATCGCCAGGGCCCGCTCCCCCAGCCGGTCGCCGGCCAGGGCGGCCACCAGGGCGCTGTCGACACCGCCGGAGTAGGCCACCACCACCTGGGCAAAGCCGTCGAGCTGTCGGCAGAGCGCCTCCAGGCCCCGCTCCAGGGGGCCGGGCAGGGCTTCGAGCAGGTGGAGGCGGCCGGAGATGGGCATGGCGTAGATCCTGGCAAGGCTGGGTAGCATCCGGATCAGAACCACCCACCCATGACCCCCGCCGCCCGCAGCACCCAGACCCCCCAGCGCGGCACCGGGCGGGGCATCGGCATCCGCACCGCCGCCGGCAGCGAGGAGCGCGCCCACGGCCAGCTGCACGTGTACGACGGGGAAGGCAAGGGCAAGAGCCAGGCGGCCCTGGGGGTGGTGCTGCGCACCATCGGGCTCGGCATCTGCGAGCAGAAGCGCACCCGGGTGCTGCTGCTGCGGTTTCTCAAGGGTCCCGGCCGCGCCTACGACGAGGACAGCGCCATCGAGGCCCTGCAGCAGGGCTTTCCCCACCTGATCGACCAGGTGCGCACTGGCCGGGGGGATTACTTCGGCGCCGCGGAGGCCACCCGCTTCGACCACCAGGAGGCCCAGCGGGGCTGGGACATCGCCAAGGGGGCGATCGCCAGCAACCTCTATTCGGTGGTGGTGCTCGACGAACTCAACCCCGTGCTCGACCTGGGCCTGCTCGACACCGAGGAGGTGGTGCGCACCCTGGCCACCAAGCCGGCGGGCATGGAAATGATCTGCACCGGCCGGGGCGCCCCCAGGCCGCTGGTACAGCTGGCCGATCTGCACTCGGAGATGCGGGCCCACAGCGGGCCCCAGCAGGGGCTGGAAGGCCTGGAGATCTACACCGGAGAGGGCAAAGGCAAATCCACCAGTGCTTTGGGCAAGGGCCTGCAGGCCATCGGCCGCGGCATCAGCCAGGACAAGAGTCACCGGGTGCTGATCCTGCAGTGGCTCAAGGGCGGGGCGGGCTACACCGAGGACGCGGCGATCGCCGCCCTGCGGGAGAGCTACCCCCATCTGGTGGATCACCTGCGCTCGGGCCGCGACGCCATCGTCTGGCGCGGCCAGCAGCAGCCGATCGACTACGTGGAGGCGGAACGGGCCTGGGAGATCGCCCGGGCCGCGATCGCCAGCGGCCTCTACAAGACAGTGATCCTCGACGAACTCAACCCCACGGTGGATCTGGAACTGCTGCCGGTGGAGCCGATCGTCCAGACCCTGCTGCGCAAGCCCACCGAAACCGAAGTGATCATCACGGGGCGCTGCAAGAGCCGGCCGGCCTACTTCGATCTGGCCAGCGTCCACTCCGAGATGGTGTGCCACAAGCACTACGCCGAGCGGGGCGTGGATCTCAAACGCGGCGTCGACTACTGAACCTGGCGATCAGGGGGCTGCCGATCAGGGCTGCCCGGATCCATCGACCTGATCGAGCTCCAGTTCGTCCTCCTCGAGCATCTCCACCTCCTCCGAGGCGATGAACCGCCCCAGCAGCAGGCCCACCAGCAGGGCCACATACAGGGTGCTGGCGATGCTGAGGAGGATCACGAAGCGCTCCCCCACCGCATTGGCCGGCAGCACGTCGCCATAACCGACGCCGGCGATGGTGACGAAGCTGAAGTAGGTGAGCCGGTCGAGCAGCAACTGGTGGCTGGCGGCAGCCCCGAGGCTGAAGCTGCCGGGCACGAGCACCTGGGTGGCGGTGGCGAGCACCCCGCCGGTGAGGCCCAGGTGCAGATAGCCCGCCGCCGCACCGGCCATCACCTGCCCATTGACCCGGGGCACCCGGGCCAGCAGGCGCACCAGCCGCATCGAGGTGGCCAGGAAGAAGAGGCTCAGCAGCACCATCTCCACGGCACGGAACAGACCGCCGGGCCAGGTGCCGGTGAGCACCGGCACCCAGAGCCCCAGGCCGCCCACCATCCCGACCCAGCGGAAGATCTCCTGTCGCAGCCGGGCATAGGTCACCCCGGCGATCACCGGCAGGGTGAGAATCGACTGCAGGATCAGCAGATTGAAGACCAGGGCCAGGAGAAGGTTGGCCGGCCAGGCCCGCGTGGCCGTGAACGGCATCACCAGGATCGGCAGCAGGGCCGAGAGCAGCAGCGGCAGGAAGCGCTTCTCGAGGGCGATCAGGCGCCGGGCTTCCTGACGCCGCCGCTCCAGCCAGCGCCGCCTGGCCGGGGTGGGGGGCTCAGTAGCGCGGGACGTCAGGATCCACCTCCTGGCTCCAGGCGTCGATGCCACCCTGCACGTTCACCCCCTCGATGCCGTGGCGGCCGAGGGCGATCAGGGCCTTGGCGGAACGGCCGCCCAGCTTGCAATGGACATAGAGCCGCTTGCCGTTCGCCAGGCGGCGCACCTCCTCAATCGCATCGCCACTCTCGATGCGATCGAGGGGAACCAGCACCGCGCCGGGGATCACCGCGATCTCGGTCTCCGGAGGATTGCGGACGTCGAGCAGGAGCAGGTCGTCGTCCGGGCCATCGAGGAGTGTCTTGAGTTCGATCACGCTGATGGTGGGCACGCTGCCCGCCTCCTCCTGGCCGGGGGCCGAGCCGCCCACGCCGCAGAACTCCTGATAGTCGATCAGCGCCTCGATCACGGGACGCTCCGGATTGGGGCGCAGCTTCAGCTCCCGGAAGCTCATCTTGAGGGCATCGAACAGCAGCAGCCGGCCGCTGAGGCTGGTGCCGATGCCGGTGATCAGCTTGACCGTTTCGGTGGCCTGGATCACGCCGATGATTCCGGGCAGCACCCCCACCACACCCCCTTCGGCGCAGGAGGGCACCATCCCCGGCGGAGGCGGTTCGGGGAAGAGATCCCGGTAGTTGGGGCCGCCCTCGAAGTTGAAGACCGTGGCCTGGCCCTCGAAGCGGAAGATGGAGCCGTAGACGTTGGGCTTGCCCAGCAGCACGCAGGCGTCGTTGACCAGGTAGCGGGTGGGGAAGTTGTCGGTGCCATCGCAGACGATGTCGTAGCCGGCGATGATCGCGAGGGCGTTCTCGCTGGTGAGGGCTGTTTCGTAGAGATCCACCTGGCAGTGGGGATTGATCTCATGGATCCGGGCTTTGGCCGATTCGATCTTGGGCTTGCCCACCCAGCTGGTGCCATGGATCACCTGGCGCTGCAGGTTGCTGTGATCCACCACATCGAAATCGACGATGCCGAGCCGGCCCACGCCGGCGGCGGCCAGATAGAGCAGCAAGGGCGAACCGAGGCCGCCGGTGCCGACACACAGCACCGAGGCCGCCTTGAGCCGCTTCTGCCCCTCCATGCCGATCTCCGGCAGGATCAGGTGGCGGGAGAAGCGCACCACCTCATCGGGGCTGAGTTGGACGGCGCTGGTGTCGGGAGGAAGCATGGCGGTGGAGACCGACGACGCACTAATCGTCCATTCTCCATGTCAACCGCCGGGGGCGACCCTGCTCCGGCAACCACCAGCAGGCCAGGGAACGCGCCCCCCCGGCGACGGGCCCCTGCCCCAGGATCAGCATCAGGGTGGGCGTGAAGGCCAGGGACCGGTCGAGGGCCGAGGGCACGGGCTCCGAGAGCGGATGGCTGTGGGCCGATCCCAGCACGCTCAGCCCCCTGGTGCGGGCCCACTTCTGCGCCAGCAGCTGCTCGCGCGGATCGAGGGCGAAGCGACGACAGCGGTCGGCGGCCGGCTCCCAGACGTTGAGGCAGGGCCAGACGCGGCGAACACACCAGGGATCCCGGCCCCCGAGCAGCAGGGCACAGCCCTCTTCGGGGGCCGCCGCCACCAGGACGGCCTCCAGCAGCGTCAGCGCCTGACGACCGATGCACAGTTCCGCTGGCGTCTGTGGGTTCACACCGGTACGTTATGCATCATTCCGTCAGGAGGCCTCTCCTTCCATGATCGACAGCACGACCGAGGAGAAGGAGACCATGCAGGACGACACCACCACCAGCGCCGCCGAGGTGGATTTCACCGAGCGCTATAGCGAGGTGATTAGCAAGGTCAACGAAACCCTTGACAAGGTGGACTGGAGCCAGGTGGGCCGCATCGGCAAGGCTTCCGGCGTCCTGCTGGCCGTGATCGTGGCCCAGATCCTGATCAAGGGGGTGCTGGACACCATCAACCTGCTGCCGATCGTGCCGGGCCTGCTGGAACTGCTCGGACTGGTGGTGGTGGGCCGCTGGAGCTGGAAGAACCTCACCACGGGTGACAAGCGCTCGGCCGTGATGGCCA
The DNA here is from genome assembly GCF_024345975.1 of Cyanobium sp. Cruz-8D1. GTDB lineage: Bacteria > Cyanobacteriota > Cyanobacteriia > PCC-6307 > Cyanobiaceae > Cyanobium. The sequence continues at coordinate 34,440 of NZ_JAGQCD010000023.1, forward strand.
AGCTCCAGACCCTGCGCAAGGAATACCTGAGCTGACGCCCCCGCAGCATCACCCCCTTTCCCGGTCCGCCCCTGGGGCCAAGAGGGCATCGATGCGGGCCTGGGATTGGCCCAGGTAGCTGCCGCCGAACAGGTTGGCGTGGTTGAGCAGGTGATAAAGGTTGTAGAGATCACGGCGGAAGCGATGGCCTGGCGGCAGGGGCCAGGCACCCTCGTAGCTAGCGAAGAATGCCTCGGGAAAGCCCCCGAACAGCCGCGCCATGGCCAGGTCCACCTCCCGATCGCCCCGGTAGACCGCCGGATCGAAGATCGCCCCCTGGCCGTCGGCACAGATGGCGGCGTTGCCGCTCCAGAGGTCGCCGTGCACCAGGCACGGCTCGGGCTGATGCTCCGCCAGCCACTGGCCGGCACGCTCCAACAGCAACTGGGCCTGCCCTAGGGGGGTGCCGCGGCGGGCCAGGTGCTCCAGCTGGGGCGCCAGACGCCGTTGCACGAAGAAGCGGCCCCAGTCCGCGTCCCAGCCGTTGCGCTGGGGGAAGGCGCCGATGACGTTGTCCCGGGGCCAGCCGAAGGCCGACCCGACCCGATCCGCTGCGACGCAGTGGAGCGTGAGGCTGCGCTGATGCAAGCCAGCCAGGGCAGCCCCCAAGTGGCGCCAGGGCAGCGCATCTGCTGCGGAACGACCGCTCTCCAGCGCAAGCCAGGAGAGCACCAGCACGGCCGATGGGCCCGCCACTGCGCAAATCAGGGGGACAGGCACCTGCAGCCCCTCCTGCCCCGTCGCCGTCCTCAGGGCCTGCAGGCCCTCAGCTTCCGCTTCCAGGAGCGGCAAGGAGGCGGCCCCGTTGGTCTTGGCGAACAGCCGGCTGCCATCGGCCAGATCCAGACGCCAGGCGCTGTGGATGCAGCCGCCGCCCACCGGAGTGCAGCCCACCAGATCCACGCCGAGGTGCTCGGCGAGCCAGGAGGGGAGGGTATCGGGATGGGGCATGGAAGCGGCCATGGGTGATTCCAGCCTGTCCCAAAAGGCCCACCTCAGCCCATCACGTGCAAGGCATCAACCAGACCACATCCATCCATCCAACCATCAAGCACCCCGTCCACCAAAATCACGGGAAAGACCCTTGACCAAGCTGTTGAATCGATACCATACTAATATCATCATTACAGACAGGAACGGCAAGGATGTCCCCGACCACTAGTCCCCGGGACTCCCGAGAATCATCCCCTCAGCTGCACGTTGAATTCGCCTCGGTGATGCATTCGGCGGGAGTAGCCATCCTGGCCTACTTCCTGGTCGAACTCATCTTTCAAGCCTGGCCCGTGGCCCTCCTGCAGCCGGCCTGGCTGGACAAAATGATCGGCTTTCTCGTGAGCCGAGGCATCACGCCGCTCACTGGAGCCATCTTAGTGGCGGGTGCATCCGTTCTCAATCCCCATTCCAAGCAATTGGCTAGCCGCGCAACGCTGCTGCGGCGCCTGGCCAGTTGGGTAGCGATGGGATATCTGCTTCTGATCCCCGTTCAAATCTATTCAGGTGTGAAGCTGCTTCAGGCAAGGAAGCAGGAATCCAGCCAACTCATCGCCCAGGCAGCCAGTTCTGTTGAGGCAATCAGGAAAGCCACCACCCCGGCGGAACTACGCAGGGCTTACGAGCAGATCCCTGGCAACAAGCCAGCTCTGCCCGAGCAGTTGCCCCAACCTTTCCCCGTCATCAGGGAAAGGTTGGCAGAGGGCATCAGTGCCAACACAAAACGTGCCGAGTATGAGCTCGGCAACAAAATGTCCTCACTTTGGCAACGCTCCTTGGGGTTGGCGCTCGCAAACACCCTGAGGATGCTGATCTTTTTCCTCGGCTTTGCTGCCATCGGCCGCCGATCCCCCGATCACTCCACGTTATTGGAGAGTCTTCTTGTGCGCAATCAGAGAAGATTTGGCAAAGCTACCCAGCGCGGTCGCGGTCATCACGGTGACATCATTGCCAAGGAGTGGATGGACTGGGAAGATGATCGGCCGCGCAGCTGATGCTTTCAGATGGATGCCACGCTTAGCTCCAAGTTTCGTCATGGACAAACTGACGCAAGACATTGCGCTAGCAGAAAGCAGGCCGATCAACGATTACTTTCTTAATTACTCTTGACATCCAGATGGTCTTCCGTCATCCACGATCCCTACTCCCCTGAACCCCATCAGAGGCAGGAGAGAGCCAACCCTGCACAAACTTAGCAGGGTAACAATTGTGAAGATGCCCAATAAAAAATCCCTGACTATTGTCAGGGATTGCCTTGATGGGCTTGTTTCAAATGGTGACTTACAATCCGGCTCAGGCCATTGTTGCGGAGGACTTGATCCGAGACCTCAGCCTGCGGCTGAAGCCGAAGGCCATACCAGCTCCAAGGATGGGAAGGGGTCCAGGAACAGGCTCCCCAGGGGTCGGAGCGGGCCTTTGGGCAAAGAAGTTGTTTACGGTCGAGATAGCAGAATCGTCCTTCGCGGAGAAAATATCTTCAACCTTGAGAAGGGTGACCCCTGCTGCAAACTCAAATTCAATGGGCGCAGGGAAACCATTAATGGAAACCAATGAATCCGATCCAGAAGTCCAAGTAAAATTCTTGGTGACTGTACAGCCTCCAACAAGTGGATTGATGCATCCAGAGTCCAGCCCAACCCTAGCGAATTCAAACCCGGGCTCAATAATGCTAATTGTGTAGGCGATGGATCCCTTCTGGGTTGGAGGATCGATGGTGCTACCTAAGTCGTAAGTAACACCAAAAGAACCAAGTCGAATCTCGGTGAGACCGCCCACATCAGTGCAGACGATACCGCTGACTGTCTTGTCGCCGAAAGTGAGGTCTTTGGCGTCTGCGCAGGTGGTTATGTGTGCGGCGGCATTTGCCGAACCGGCCGACAGGACGGAAGCAAAAGCAGTGACCACGGCAGCACCGATGAGTGCCTTGGTGCGGATCCTGGGACTCGGAACGCTCTTCAGAGTGCCGAGCCCGGTGAGAGGACGAGTCATGGAAGGGGGGTGCTGAGGGATGGTTTCGCCGAAAGGCTATAGCGAACCTTCACCTTAACACAGCTTCTGTTAAGTCGGGTGCCCCTGGTGGTAATGGGCTGGCAGCATCCATGGCCGGCCGCAGCAGGGCGAGCAAGGTGGGGCACAGGCAGGCATCCCCAGATCACTCCCACTGCACGGCAAGGAGTCTCAGCGATCATCCGGGGCTGCGGCAGCTCTCTTGCCAGCCCTCCGGAGACGACCATCGGCCATGGCAACGCCTTAACGATTACAGAACATGCATGGAATGACCGAAGGGTCGGACCTTGTTGGCCTCTCATCTGAATCGCATCCGCCTCTTAACTGCATCTTCACTCCTGGCGCCCAGCGTCCGCCAAGGGCACAAGGGGCCCACGCCCACCAACCCTCCCTGCCAGCATCGACATCGAGGCCTCCAAGCAGCTTTGCTCTCCAGCGACGGGTCCAGGGCGGATGTGGTGGTGGTGGGCGCCGGGATCGCCGGCCTGACGGCGGCTGCACTGCTGGCAAAGCAGGGGCTCGATGTGGAGCTACTGGAGGCCCACCGCCAGAGCGGCGGCTGCGCCGGCACCTTTCGGCGCGGGCCCTACGTGTTCGACGTCGGGGCCACCCAGGTGGCCGGCCTGGAGGAGGGTGGCGTCACCCCCGCCGGCATCCACGCCCGGCTGTTCCGCCATCTGGGGGTGGCGCCGCCGGCGGCCGTGCCGCTGGATCCCGGCTGCGTGGTGGACCTGGGTGATGGCCGCGAGCCGGTGTCGATCTGGCGCGACCCGGAGCGCTGGCACCAGGAACGGCTGAGACAGTTTCCTGGCAGTGGCCGCTTCTGGGCCCTTTGCGACGCCGTACACCGGGCCAACTGGGCCTTCGCCTCGCAAGATCCGGTGCTGCCGCCCCGCAGCTGGTGGGATCTGGGCCAACTGCTGGGGGCGGTGGGGCCAGGGACGCTGGCCAGCGGCCTGCTCACCACCGCCACGGTGGCCGACCTGTTGCGGATCTGCGGCTGCGCCGCCGACGCCCGGCTGCGGCGCTTCCTGGATCTGCAGCTGAAGCTCTACTCCCAGGAGCCCGCCAATCGCACGGCCGCGCTCTACGGGGCCACGGTGCTGGCCATGGTGCAGGAGCCGCTGGGCCTCTGGCATCTGGAGGGCTCGATGCAGTCCCTCAGCGACAGCCTTGAGCAAGCCCTGGCACTGCATGGCGGTCGGCTGCGGCTGCGCCACCGCGTCGAACGACTGCGGCCGCCCGCCCGGCCGGACGAGCGCTGGGAGATCTCGGGCCGGCGCCCATCGGCTCGTCCCGGCGACCCCGGGGCAGCGGAGGCAGACTTCAACCTGACGGCCGCTGAGGTGGTGGTGACCCTGCCCCCCCAGACCCTGCCGGCCCTGCTCGGGGACGGCCTGCCAGCCAGCTACGGCCGGCGGCTCGAGACCCTGCACGAACCCAGCGGGGCCCTGGTGTTCTACGGGGCCGTCGAGCGGGACAAGCTGCCGCCGGGCTGCCCCAGCCATCTGCAGCTGGCGGCCCCTGAACCGGGCTCCCTGTTCGTCTCGGTGAGCCAGGACGGCGATGGCCGGGCCCCCGCCGGGCGGGCCACGGTGATCGCCAGTGTGTTCACCCCGGCCCGGGCCTGGTTCGGCGGGGAGGAGGCCGACTATCAGGCCCGCAAGCAGCGGGCGATGGCCGCGATTCAGGAGGGCCTGCAGCAACGGCTGGGGGTGGGGCCTGCCGACTGGCTGCACGGAGAACTGGCCACCCCCCGGGGCTTTGCGGGCTGGACCGGCCGGCCCTGGGGCTATGTGGGCGGCCTGGGCCAGCACCCCAGCCGGTTCGGGCCCTTCGGCCTGGCCAGCCGCACCCCCCTGGCGGGCCTATGGCTGTGCGGCGATGCCATCCACCCCGGCGAGGGCACCGCCGGGGTGAGCCTCTCGGCCCTGATGGCCTGCCGCCAGCTGCTGGCCGGGCGGGGGGTGGACCTGCGGCCCTGACCCCCCCGGGCTCTGAATCAGTTGACGCTGACCCGCACCACCCGGCCACCGAGACGCTGCACCCGCTGCAGGGCCTCGTTCATGCGGCTGTAGGGCACCCGCATCACATAGGCACCGCTGCGCACCACGGCGTTGTTCACCAGCCCGGTGGCGGTGATGGTGGCCACCCGGCCACTGGATGTGCTGGTGCTGCGCACCCCGGCCGACACCACCAGGGCCTCTGCCCGGTGGCCGCGGGAGGGATCGGTGAGCTGGCCGCTCCGGGACACCGGACCATCGACACTGGTGCCCCCCTGGACCAGGTTGGCCTGGAAGAAGGATTCACCGCTGAAGCGGGGACTCTTGACCGACACCGTCACGGCCCGATCCTGGTGCAGGGCCCGGCCGAGCTTGAAGCGGGTGCCAGCGCTGTCTCCCTTGACCGAGGCGGCCGCTCCACCGGCCAGCTGCATCAGCCAGGAAAACTGCTGACCCTGGTGGCCGGCGGAATAGTCCCAGCCGTGCAGATAGGGCACCACGTCGGAGCCGAAGCGCTCCTGATATTCGGCACTGTCGATGTAGGAATCGATCTCGGCGTCCTAGCCCTGCTCCTGCAGGATCGTGAAGTGGTGCAGCATCTCGGCCTTGTTGTGGGGAGCCCGGCCGAGGAGATGTTTGTGGTTGAGCTCGATGAAGCGGTAAGGGTTGCAGGATTCGAAGAAACGGGCGCGATAGAGTCCGCTTTTCGCGAGGGTACGCACGAATTCCTGCACGGTGAGATAGCCGTTTCGGAACAGGGATTCGGCACCGGCAAGGCGCTCATTCTGCATCACATACTGCTGGCCCAACACCTGCTGATAGACCAGCCGGATAATGCCGTCACGATCCTGCGGCGACGCCTTCGACCAGTTCTCCTTGTTGCGATCATCCGCGAAACGCTCGATGCCAAGGGAAGGGGCTTGGACCAGGGCCATGGGGAAAACAACGCAAAGGGCAGAGAGAAGAACATCGCCATGGGCAGGGGAGCTGGCGGCTTCTGGTAGGAATCAATGCAGGAGCACGACAAAAAGAGCTCCCCGGAAGGCCATGCCTGCCGACGATGTCAAGTAGCGATTCTTACCGAATTCAGAGCGAAGAAACTGGGATCGTTACAGCGCGAAGTGACTGGGGAAAGATCCATACATTCCTTCACCACGAAGGATTGAGAAAGGACAAGAAAAAGCTCAGGATGCCAAGCGGCCAGGGACTTCGGCGAGGCGCTTTTGCTGGCGCTGACGCACGGGATGCTGGACACCGGCACGGGCCATGGGAGTGCTCGCGAACGTGGGCAACTGAAGCGAGGTCGCGGAGCTCGCCGCGTCCTGGCAGAGGCCCGGCAACACAACCAGACAAAAGAAACCATAAGGACGATGCCGGCATGGATCTTAAGCACTCTCGAGAGACCTGACAGTCGGGGCAAGCGGGACGATGAACGGCCATCACCGCACTCCGGGGCCTACTCATCGATCGGGAGCAGCACCAGGGTGTGCAGCCGGTCGGTGCCGAGTTCATGGGTGAGGATCCAGACCTGCAGGCCCTGGCCGAGATCGAAGACGCTACGCAGCGAACCCTGCTGGCGATAGGCGGCGATGGTGTTGTCGCGAGCATCGCGGGCATCGACCACGCCCCAGTCGCCGCGACGGTGGCGGGCCACCAGACGCTGCAGGGTTTCGCCATCCACCCACTCGCGCACCTCGGGACTCACGTCCACCGGGCCGATGGCGAGGCGAGCTGCCATGGAGGTTCCATCTCTTGGGTCGACCTTACGGGGGAATCCGCCGGGGGCCCTGGCCGGTAGTGCTTGCAGCACCCGCTTCCCCACCGATGCGACTGTCGCCACGCCTCACCACAGCCGCCGGCCCGCGCGCCACGGCGGTGCTGGCCGGGGGTTGCTTCTGGGGCATGGAAGCGGTGTTCGAGCGCGTCAAAGGCGTCACCGAGGTGGTGACCGGCTGCACCGGCGGCAGCCCGGCCACCGCCGCCTACGACCGGGTGAGTGGCGGCGACACCGGCCACGCCGAGGGCATCCGCATCAGCTACGACCCGGCCCGGTTGAGCTACGGCCAGCTGCTGAAGGTGTTCTTCGCCGTCGCCCACGACCCCACCGAGCTGAACCGCCAGGGGCCGGATGTGGGCTTCCAGTACCGCTCGGCGATCTTCCCCACCGACCCGGAGCAGGGCCGGGTGGCCGCGGCCTACATCGCCCAGCTGAACCGCTCCGGTGCGCTGCCGCGGCCGATCGCCACAACTGTGGAGAACTGGCGGGGCTTCACTCCCGCCGAGGCCTACCACCAGAACTTCGTCGCCCGCAACCCGGCCCACCCCTACGTCGTCATCCATGACCAACCCAAGCTGGCCCGGCTAAAGGCGCAGTTGCCTGACCTATCCCGGTAGGGGCGCCCCCTCAGCGCAGATGGTCAAGGGCGCCGCGGCCGTGCAGATCGGCCAGGGCGTCGTAGCCACCGATGGGCTGGCCGTCGATGAACACCTGGGGCATCGAACCGCTGCCACTGCGTTCAGCAACCTCCTGACGGATGTGCTCGTCGTCGGCCAGCTGCACCCCATGGGGGATGCCAAGGGTGCGCAGCATGCGCAGGGCCCGGGCCGAAAAGGGGCAACCGCTGAGCACGGCGATCTCCACCCGTGGCTGGCTAGGGCTGGCCGCTGCGGGCTCCTGGGGCGCGCCGGGGGGCAGGAAGCCCACCAGCAGGTCGGCGCCCCTGAGCACCAGGCTGCCGTGCTCGAGGTGGCCGCCCCAGACCTGGCACTCGCCATCGGACAGGCTCAGGTGCAGGTGCACGCCCTGGGGCGCCACGGTGCCCTGCAGGGTGATGATCTCCAGGTGGCCCTCCAGCACAGTGGGCTCGGCCTGGCCCGGGCACTGGAAGGCCGCCTGGGAGAGGTCGCCCACCACACCCAGCACGAACCCGGCGGCGCCGGCTTGGGTCCCCAGCTGCTCGAGGCTGGCGCGCAGATCGCTGCCCGCTCCGAGATGCAACGGCAGGGGATGCATGGCGGGATCGGGCGCTGAGGGGGTCAAGGTAAGTCTTGGCCCGCCGGCGCCAGCGGTCCAAACCGGCAGCGCAGCAGCGCCAAGGCCTCATCGGGCAGGCCCAGGAACCGGTCGAGGAACGGATCACCGCTGGGGGCGATGGTGGCCACGCCCACCAGCTGCGCCAGGCCATTGCCATCAAGGGGCTGGCCGCTGGCGCTGTGGCGGCGGCCCTGCACCGGGCCGGTGCTGAGCGTCGTGTCGACGATCAGATCGGCAGCCCGATAGAGCGAACCGATGGCGAAGCGGAAACGGGCGCAGAACCGCAGCGCCATTGCTCCGGTGGCCCCATCCAGGCTCCCCTCAAGCCGCTGGGGGTGAATCGTGATCACCAGCCCCGGGGGCAACGGCAGGCCCAGGAAACGGGTGGTGCGCCAGTGGAGCGGCGGGATCTGCAAGGCAGTGGGCTCGAAACGGAGCGCCTGCAAACCGTTGTCGTCCCGCCCGGTGAGCCGCCCCACGCCGCCACCGCCACGGGCGTCGTAGCGGAAGCGGGGATAGGCACCGATCACCAGGCCGCAGCCCGCCAGGGTGTGGAGTGTCCGTTCATTCATCGAGCTGGACCTCCGCCTGGGTGGGATAGGGGATCTCGATCCCTTCGGCGGCGAACAGGGCCAGCAGGGCCCGGTTGAGCCGGGCCACCTCATCTTTGAACGCCGCATAGGTGGGCTGGGAGGAGCGGTAGTCGTAGGTGAAGTCGTAGCTGAAGTCGCTGATGGCCATCAGGCGACAGGCACGGAAGGCCGCCAGGGGTTCGCGATCGAACAGACCGGCAATCAGCTCCGGGATGCGCTGCAGCTGCTCCTGGGTGGTGTTGTAGGCCACGCCGATCACCATGCGGGAGCGGGTCACCTGATCCAGGAGCTGCCGCAATCGCAGCAGCACCGCTTCCCGCAAGGTGAGGTAATCGGTCCAGTTGGGGGCTTGGATCTGCCCGCAGCAACGGAGCAGCAACTCCCCGTCCTGTGCCGTCTGATCGAGGAACACCTGGGTGGCGGAAAAATCCGGCAGCTCACTGAGGAATAAGCGGCTGTAATGCAACAGGTCGTCCAGCTGATCGGGGGTGAGATCGGTTGGCAACGGGAGGTGTAACTCAAACACATGGAGCACCGCATCCTGCGCCAGAACCGATCGCAGGGAGTAGTTGACGATCGTCTCCTCGTCGACGATCGAATTGGGAATGGTGATGCGACTTTCATGGGTCTGCAGCTCCAAGGAGCGCAGCCCGATTTTGGTGACGTAACCCAGATTGGCGCCAATGCGGCAGAACTCACCCACCCGCAGGGGGCGGTCGGTTTGAATGGACAAACCGGCGAACAGATTGCCCAGCAGCTTCGAGGCCCCCAGGCCGATGGCCAGGCCGGGCACGGCGGAAAAGGCCAGCACGGTGGAGGCCGGCAACCCCAGCAGGATCAGCAGCCGATAGATCAGGGAGATGCCGATGATGGCCCCCAGCACCCGGCACACGGGCATCACCAGATTGCTGACACGGCTCAGTTGCAGAGCGTTGCGGCGGCCCCGCAGCATCGTGATCCATTCCGCCAGGCTGCGGCCCAGGGCCTCCATCAGGAAGAAGCTGAATAATCCCGCCCAGCAGAAATAGATCGTGTAAAGCAGATACACCAGCACCTGCAGGGGCAGGCCAGTGATGTTGACGTAGTGATCGAGCAGCAGTTCCACCAGACGGGTCAGGGGCAAGGCCACCCCCGCCAGCAGCACCCGATGCCAGGCGATGTTGTCGAGTTTCCAGACTTCCATGGCTGTAAGGAGTTCCCTGGCGTCCCTCTGGGTCAGCCGATAGGTGCCGAGCAGGGCCAGCACCAAGCGAAGCTGAACGGCGGCGTAGGTCGCCAGGGCCAGCAGGCCAACCACAACCTGGAAGAGGGTCTGGTCCCAGAGTTGGGACTGCAGCACCCGTTGCCGGAAGCCCCTGGGCAGCATCAGGTACCACTTGGGCGGCAGGATATGGCCGGGCCTGAGGCTGAAAGCGTCATAGATCGCTGGCGTCAGCAACGTGGAGCTGCTGTCGGATGGCCTCAGCCGATCCTTGATCTCCTCATAGAGGCTGGGGATCTGGGCCACTGTGTAGGTCGAGAACAGAAAGCCTCGATCTCGCCCCCCTTCATCCCCCACATCCGTCAGGGTGATGGACGTGCCTGGGATGGTCCAACTGGCCGTCGGATTCACCCGCCCCTCGTTCAAGGCCTTCATCCCGGCCGCATCAGGGATCTCGAAAGGCTTGCGGCTGTGGGTAAAGACATAATCGAGAATCACCTTGAGCTTGAGGGCATACTCATCGGCGAAATCCGCCCGGATGCTCTGCGGGATCTCCGACACATCCAGGGCTTTCACCGCCTCATCGAAATAGCTGGTGATCAGCTCCAGTTCGCTCTGCACCGCGCTCGACCAGAACAGCCCGGGTGTCGTCATGGCCTTGGCCTCGATCCGCGCGATGTCGCGGCTCACCTGGGCCATCACCACGTAGAAATTGAGCAAGGTGGCCCGCGGGCTGTCTCCCACCACCTGGTTGAGGGGGGCATCGATCCATTGCTGCTGCAGTTCCAGCAGCTGGCCGTGGAACGCTTGGCTCTCCAGGGGCACATAGGACGGCCGGCCCGTGGCGGGGGGAGCGGCCGCCGGCGCAGCCCAGAGCGCCGCCGTTGACAGGCCCATCAGCGGCAGCAGGCAGGCGATCAGGAAGGCCAGCAGCAGTCGGATCAGACGGGGCACCCGGAAGCCACGGCACATGTCCCGAATGATGGCGGCTCAAGCCGCCGGCAGCACCTGGCGGTAGCCGTTGGCCTCGCACACCCGCAGGGGTGTGGCGAACAGGGCACTGAGGGGGGCGTCCTGCAGCAGGGCGTCGCTGGGGCCGTCGCCCACCACTTTCCCCTCACGCAGCAGCACGCAACGGCTGATCTCCGGCAGGATCGCCTCGATCTGGTGGGTCACCAACAGCAGGGTGGTGCCGGCGCGGGCCAGGTCACGCAGGATCGCCAGCAGCTGGTGTTTCGCCTTGAGATCGAGGCCGTTGGTGGGCTCATCCAGCACCAGCACCTCAGGGCCGTGCACCAGGGCCCGGGCCAGGAGCAGGCGCCGCCGCTGGCCGTCGGAGAGCTGGCCGTAGGGGCGCTCGGCCAGCTCGGCCAGCCCCAGCTGCTCCATCAGCGCCACCACGCGCCGGCGTTGCGTCTCGGTGGCCACCTGGCTGCGGCCGAGTCCCACCGAGCCGAAGAAGCCGGAGAGCACCACAGCAGCGGCAGGCACCCGGCCCCCGTAGGCGGCCTGCAGGTCCTGGGACACCAGGCCGATGCGGCCGCGCAGCTCCCAGAGATTCACCGTTGCGCTGCCGAAAATCCGCAGCAGGGAGCCGGGCTTGACCACGGGATAGAGCTCACGGCTGAGCAGCTTCACCAGCGAGCTCTTGCCGGAGCCGTTGGGGCCGAGCACCACGGTGTGCTCGCCGTGGTGCAGCCGCAGGCAGAGATCCTCGAAGACGCGGCGGGGGCCCAGCCAGGCCTCGACGGCCTCCAGCTCCAGGTAGGGGATGGCACCAGCAGCTTCGATCACGACCTCACGTCGACGGCGGCCTCCTGGGCCGCAGGACGCCCCCAGCCGAGCTTGCGTTCCAGCTTCTGGATCATCTTGCCGGCCAGATCCAGGCCGGTGGCCGCTTCGATCCCCTCGAGTCCAGGGCTGGAGTTCACCTCCAGCAGCAGGGGCCCGCGGTGGGAGCGAAGGATGTCGACACCGGCCACATCAAGCCCCAGGGCCTTGCAGGCCTTGATGGCCATCTGCTTTTCAGGGGCGTCGAGCTGCACGGTCCGGGCCGATCCCCCCTGGTGCAGGTTGGCCCGGAACTCCCCCTCGGCAGCCCGGCGTTCGATGGCGGCCACCACCTTGCCGCCGACCACGAAGCAGCGCAGATCCGTGCCCCCGGCCTCCTTGATGAACTCCTGCACCAGCAGGTTGGCGTCGAGGCTCTGGAGCGCATTGATGACACTTTCCGCCGCCTTCTGGGTCTCGGCGAGCACGACGCCCTTGCCCTGGGCCCCTTCGAGCAACTTCACGATCAGGGGGGCACCGCCCACCATGCGGATCAGGTCCACGGTGTCGAGGGGGGAATCGGCGAAACCCGTGATGGGCGTGTTGAGCCCGGCGCGGACGAACTCCTGGGAGGCGAAGAGCTTGTCGCGGGAGACGGTGATGGCGTGGGCGCTGTTGAGGGACGGCACCCCCATCGATTCGAATTGCCGCGTCACGGCGCAGCCGTAGAAGGTGACGCTGGGGCGGATGCGCGGGATGACGGCGTCCACCGTGCCGAGCACGTCGCCGCCGCGGTAGTGGACCTCGGGATTGCGGGGATCCAGGCGGATGTAGCACTGGCGGATGTTGAGGAACTGCATGTGGTGGCCGCGTTCCTCGCCGGCCTCGATCAGGCGGCGGTTGCTGTAGAGATCGGGGTTGCTGGCCAGCAGCACGATCCGCAGGCCGTCGTCGCGCTTGCGGACATGACAATAGAGGGCGCGGCTCTCCTCGGCGCTGAGGGATCGCAGGTGGTGGCTGCCCTCCGGGTCCACCAGGATCCGGCCCACCATGGCCTGGCGGCCGAGCAGCATCCGGTAGCCCATGGCATCACGGTTGGCGAGGGTCAGCTCCACCTCCCAACTCTGCTCACCGAGCACTAGGCGCTCCCGGATCACGTAGCGGCTCTCCGGGACGCCGCTGGTGTTGCGCACCTCCCGCTTGGCCACCACGGGGGCCTCGTGGCGCACCACCACCACCCGATCGTCCTGGAGCGGGTGCACCTCAAAGCTCACCCAGGGACGGCCATCGCGGTCGAAGGGAACGATGTTGGTGGCATGGAGGGCGGAGGTGGCCGCACCGGAATCCACCCGGGCCTTGATCGCCGGCAGCCCGGCGTCGGGGAAGCTGCACCACTCCTCGCTGCCCACGATGATCTTGCCGTCGAAGCTGTCCATGGATCCGGGGCGGGTGGCGTGGGGCGAGCCCACGAACCGCCATGCTCGCCAGTCGCCAGGCCGTTGTCGATCTTGCAGGCTGGGGAGTCTGTGCAGGCGATGATCATTGGCGGAAGCTCCCTATCTGGTGGCGCTGGCCCTGCTGGAACAGGAGGGCCAGCGGGCCTTGCCGCTGAATGGCAAGTCGTTGCCCGTAACGGCGGCCGAGGCGCCCGATCCCGGCGACGACGGCCGCACCCTGGTGCTGGAACTGCTGTTGCGCCTCTGGCAGCGCAGCGAGGCCGGCGCCCTGCGGCGGGCCGCCGGGGAGCCCAGCCTGCTGCTGGTGGAGCTGCCGCTGGAAGCGCTGCAGGAACAGCTGCCCCGGCTCAAGGCCCGCTGGGTCGGCGGCGGCGCCACCGCCGACTTCCATGCCGAGCTGAGCACCCTGGCGATCCGGGGCTGGACGGTGTCGATCGCCCGCTACGAGCCGGTGCGTTTCACGGCCTGGCCCTGAGGCGCGCTCAGGGGCGGCGCCGCGGCTGGTGGGGCAGCTGGTGGGCCACAGAGCTCGTCCACAAGGCGGAAGTAGGACGCAGGATCGCGGCGAGCCATGACCCGGGCTTCCGCTTCCCGCTGCCAGCGGCCTTCGCCGTAGAGCCGGGCCAGGTCGTGCTGGTCGCGACGGCTCAGGCCCCGGCGCAGTTCCTCCTCGCCCAGCAGCGGCTCCCCCCGCAGACACCGCGACTGCACCGCGTGCCACCCCTCATGCAGCAGCGTGTCGTTGAGGTTGCCACGGGGGCAGACCACGATCCGCCGGCTCTCGCGCAGGTAGAGCCCGTACAGACCGCGCTCGGCGCAGCGGGGGTGGCTGCCGAGTACGTGGAAGCCGCGCTGCTCGAACGCGTCCACCAGCCGCTGGTACGGCAAGGTCTCCGCCCGGGCGGCGAGTGGCACAAGGGCCGCCAGCACCAAGCTCGCAACCGCAGGGTTCAGCCGTGCCATGGAGACGGTGATGGTCTGGGCAGGGGCTTGAAGGTATCCCGGAGACGCAGCAGGCTGGGTGACCCATCGCCAGCGCTCCGGCCATGAACTCCCCCACCACCATCTCGGAAGAGGGACGGCTTGACGCGCTGAGGCAGGAGTTCGAACACGACGCCAGCTTCAACCAGGTGTTCGTGGTGCTCACCGTGGGCGCCACCTTGATCGCCACCCTGGGCCTGCTGGCCAACAGCACGGGGGTGGTGATCGGCGCCATGGTGGTGGCCCCCTGGATCATGCCGCTGCAGGCGATGGCCTTCGAGATCCTGCGGGGGCGGCTGCCGATGTTCCTGCGGGCCCTGTGCACCCTGATGCTGGGGGTGGTGATCTGTGTGCTGCTGGCGATGGCGGTGGGCCGTCTGGTGGCCTTCTCCAGCTTCGGCCGCGAGGTGATGAACCGCACCAGCCCCAACCTGCTGGATCTGGGGGTGGCGCTGGTGGCCGGAGCCGTAGCGATGTACGCCAAGCTGCGCAAGGAGGCCATCTCGGCCCTGGCCGGTCTGGCGATTGCGGTGGCCCTGGTGCCACCGATGTGCGTGGTGGGGATCCTGCTGGCCTCCTCGTTCTGGGCGCAGGCCTACGGAGCGCTGCTGCTGTTCGCCACAAACCTTCTCGGGATCATGGTGGGGGCGATGGCAGCCCTGGGGATTCTTGAGAAGGTGTACCGCCGCCGGCTGTTCCACAGCCGGCTGGGCCTCACCAGCGTGGCCCTCACCGCCCTGCTGGTGATCCCCCTGGGCAGCAGTTTCTTCGCCCTGGTGAGCCGATCCCAGCGGGAAAACCAGGCCCAGAAGCTGGAGGCGGTGATCGAGCAACGGCTGCGCAGCAGCACGATCACCCTCGGGGGCGATCCCGCCATCGATCTGGTGGGCATTTCCATCAACTGGCAGCAGAACCCACCGCTGATCCGGGCCCGGGTGCGCGTGACCGATCCGACCCTGCCCACGGCCCGGCAAGTCGCCGGCGTCCAGGACTTCATCAACAAAACCCAGGCGCCCCTGCGCTTCCGGCTGGTGGTGCAACGCACCGCCGTGGACCTGATCGGACCGGACACCCCGCCAAATCCCCCCGAGCTGGAGGTGCTGCCGGTGCCCCCCCCGCCCCTGCCACCGCTGCCGCGTGAAGACGAGGAGGAGCAGGCGCCCTAGCGGGACCAGTGAGCCCTTGGCGGCCATGGCGCTGTCGCTTTCGTTACCTCGTCGCCACGCCTTAACCAAAAGCCCACCCAGTCTCGGGTTAGATGTACCCATATACACGTTGTGAATCCCTTGTCCATTCCCCCCCAGCTGACCGTCGCCCATCTGCGTCGAGCGTCGCTGCCGATCGGGCTCGTCGCTTTGACGCTCAGCATCGGTGCCTGCGGCGGTGGTCGCCGGCTGCCGTCGCTCAACGGCGCCGGAGCCTCCTTCCCCGCTCCGGCCTACCAGCGCTGGGCGGCCGACTACAAGGCCGCCAAGGGCTACCTGGTGAACTATCAGTCGGTGGGTTCCGGGCAGGGGGTGCGCTCGTTCCTGGCCGGCTCGGTTGATTTCGGCGCCACTGACGAACAGCTCAGCGACGCGAATTTCAAAGAGGGCATGGCCGGCCAGCGCGGCGCCGTGCAGATCCCGATGCTGGGCGGCACGATCAGCCCGGCCTATAACAATCCCAACTGCCCCGATCTCAAGCTGACCCAGACCCAGCTGGCCGACATCTTCCTCGGCAAGATCACCAACTGGAGCGCCCTGGGTTGTCCGTCCAGACCCCTCAAAGTGGTGCACCGCTCCGATGGCTCCGGCACCACCTTCAACTTCACCAATTCGCTGGCCTGCTTCTCGCCGGAGTGGAAACAGCGGGTGGGCGTCGGCAAGGCGGTGCAATGGCCCGTGGGGCTGGGCGCCAGGGGGAACGAAGGCGTGGCCGGCCTGATCCAGAACACCCCCGGCTCTCTCGGCTATGTGAACCAGGCCTTCCTGCGCGGTGATGTGAAGCCGGCGGCGCTGCAAAACAAGGACGGGCAATTTGTGCTTGCTGACTCCAAGACCGGAGCGGCGGCGCTGAACAACATCACCCTCGATGAGCGCCTGGGTGGGGAAGGCTGCAATCCAAAAGGAGCCGAAAGCTTCCCGATCGTGGCCTTCACCTGGATCCTGGCTTACCAGGGCGGGCAGGGGGAGAAGAAGGCCGAAGCCGTGCGCACCTTCCTGCTTTGGGCTCTGGAGGAAGGTCCCCAGCAGCAGGCCGCCGAACTGGGCTTCGTTCCCCTCACCGGCGACGTGCTGAAGCGGGCCAAGGAGGAGGTGGCCAAGATCAAGGACTGATCCAACCGCCGGGGTGACCGCCCAGACTGGCAGCGGTTCGCCAGGCGTCGATGAACTCCAGTGCCATGCCTCAGCTGAGGCGCGTCTGGTTCTTCGGCCGGGTGAGCCTGCTGCTGCTGGGCATCGAAGCCTGCAGGGTTCTGGTGCACCGGCAGCACTGGGAGGTGCTGACCCCGAATCCCCTGTTCTCGGCCCTGGTGGCCTCCGAGGTGTTCCTGCTGGGCTTCCTCCTGAATGGGGTTCTGACCGATTACAAGGAAGGGGAGAAGCTGCCGGGTGAGCTGGCCGCCGCCCTGGAGTGCATCGCCCTGGAGGTGCAAGGCCTGCCGTTGCTGCAGCCGAATGCCGAGGTGAAGGGGAGCCTGGCGCTGCTGGCGGATTTCAGCGGAGCCCTCCTGGCCTGGATGCAGGAGGCCGGGCCGACCCTGGCGCTGCTGGAGCGGCTCAACGAACTGCAGTTAGCGATTGAGCAGCTCGGCTGCCTGTATCCGGCACCGCTGCAGGCACGCCTGTTGCTCGAACTGGCCCAGATCCGCCGAGGCGTGCAGCGCATCGACGTGATTCGCAGCACGACGTTCGTCCCTTCCGTCTACGGCATGGCCTACATCGGCACGGGGGTTCTCACCATCGGGCTTGTGCTCTCGAGAATCGAGCCCTTCGCCGAATCCCTCTTTTTCATCGGCGTGATCTGCTTCCTGCTGATCAAGCTGCTGCTGCTGATCACCGATCTCGACAACCCTTTCGGGTCCTCCCAGGCGATGTCGGTGGAGAACGTTTCCTTGCTGCCCGTCGCCGACGCGGTGCAGCGGCTCCGGCAGGTGGCGGAGGCCGGCTGAGGCACACCTGGCAGGCAGAGCTGGCTGCACCGAGAGAGCGCTTCAGGCGCCGACGCTGAGCAGTTTCCAGGCGGCGATCAGCAGCACCAGCGCCAGCAGCCGGCGGATCCAGGGCGACGGTAAGCGGCGGCTGCCGCCGTAGGCACCCAACGTGCCGCCGACCAGCACCACCCCCGCCAGCGGCGCGAGAGCCCCAGGGTCCGGCAGGGCAGCGACGCCCTGGCGCAGCAGCAGGCCGGCCAGGCCGGCGATCGAGTTCACCAGGATGAAGGCCACCGACACCGCCGCCGCCTGCTTCGGCAACAGCCAGGAGCGCAGGATCATCCAGGGCGTCAGAAAGATGCCGCCACCGGTGCCGGTGAGGCCGGCCAGCAGCCCCAGGGTTGCGCCGGTGAGGGCCACGACCCGGCGGCGGGGCAGCCGCATCGCCTCCGGATCGCTCGGCGTCCTATGGGCGGCCAACCGCCAGGCGGAAAACAGCAGCACCACCCCGATCAACTGGCGCAGCAGAACGGCCGGCAGGGTGATGGCGCCGCCAACCAGGGCCGCGGGCACCGACACCAGGGCCAGCGGCACAAAGACATCACGGCGGAAGTGGCCGGCGGCGATGAACTGCAGCGTGCCGACGCTGGCCACCAGCACGTTGAGCACCAGGGCGATCGCGCGGATCTCGGCCGCCGGTACACCCGCCAGGGCCAGCACAGCGATGTAGCCGGAGGCACCGGCGTGGCCCACCGAGGCATAGAGAAGGGCCACCGCCGCCAGGGCGATCAGCAGGGGCATAGGAGGATGGCCGCGGATCTCGGGAGCCGGGCGGGGATGCTGGAATGAAGTTCAAGGACTACTACGCCAGCCTGGGAGTTGAGCGCGACGCCACGGGCGAGGAGATCAAAAAGGCCTACCGAAAACTGGCGCGCCAGTATCACCCCGACGTCGCCAAACAGGAGGGGGCGGAGGAGCGATTCAAGGAGATCAGCGAGGCCTACCAGACCCTCTGCGATCCGGAGAAGCGCCAGGCCTATGACGACCTCGGCCGCCATGGCCCCGGCGAGGAGTTCCATCCCTCCCCGGAATGGGAGACCCGCTTCTCACGCGGCGGCGGCCAGCAGGAGGTCGACCTGGCCGATCTGTTCGAGCGGATGGGCTTCGGCGGCTTCGGTGGCGGCACCGGCGGACCCCGGCGCCAGGCGGCGGACTTCCCGATCCGCGGCCAGGACGTGGAGGTGGCCACCGAACTCAGCCTCGAGCAGGCGGCCCGCGGCACCGAGGTGTCGTTCTCGCTCAGCGTTCCGGCCCTGCGGGCCGATGGCCGAGTCGAGACGCAGACCCGCAGCGGCCGCATCCGGGTGCCCCGCGGAGTGGTGGAGGGGGAGCGGCTGCGGGTTCCAGGTAAGGGCGGCGACGGCATCGCCGGCGGTCCCCCCGGCGATCTCTATCTGGTGATCCGGCTGGCGCCCCATCCCCGCTTCCGGGCCGTGGGACACGACCTCTATCTGGAGCTGCCGATCGCCCCCTGGGAGGCGGCCCTGGGGGCCGACATCACTGTGCCCAGCCTCGATAGGCCAGTGGCGGTGAGCCTGAAGCCGGGGATGCGCAGCGGCCAGAAGCTGCGCCTGGCCGGCAAGGGCCTGCCCCACCGGCGCGACGGGGCGGGCGATCTCTACGGTGTGATTCAGATCGTGCTGCCCGAACGGATCGGCGAACGGGAGCAGGCGCTGTACCGCGAGCTCGCCGAAGCCTCCGCGTTTCATCCCCGCCACCACCTCGAAGGACCCCCCACCGATGGCTGACGATCTGCTGATCCCCGATGACGACGACGAGGGGTGCACCGTGGCCCTCGAGGAGCTGCTGGCCGCTTCGGGCCTGGGCCACGAGGAGGTGATCGAACTCGTGCAGTTCGGGGTGTTCCGCTGCGCCCAGCACGCGCCGGTGTGGACCTTCCATGTCCATACCGTGAGCCTGGCCCGCCGCGCCGCCCGCCTGCGCGACGACTTCGGCCTCAACGTGCCGGGAATGGCCCTGGCCCTCACCTACCTGGAGCGGATCGAGTCCCTCGAGGGAAGGCTGCGGGAGCTGGAATCGCAGTTGCCGCGTTGAGGCTTAGGCCATGGTGGGCGATCTACAGCCCCACCTTGCGGCGGCCCCAGGCCATGCCGGCCGCATAGCCGATCGCCGGCAGCAGCAGCCCGAGGTTCAGGGGGATCTGCACCACCAGGGCGATGCCCACCAGCCAAGGGACCAGCAGCAGGCAGCCGAAGGCCAGCTGGCTGAAGCGGGAACGGCGCGCCAGGCGGCCCGAGCCCTGCACCAGCCGAGGGACGCCCTTGCCAAGGCCGAAGCCCAGAAGCACGGTGACAACGGTGAGCAGGATCGCGCCCATGGTGGGAAGGCAAGCCCCCGGATTCTGCATCCAGCCGACCTAATGTGGTCACAGCAATGCCCGTAACCATGGCCGATGTGGTCGCGAGTCAGGTGTCGGTGCGGGAGCTGAAGGCCCACCTCTCCTCATGGCTGGCTCGCGCTCAGTCCGGCGAAGTGCTGGAGGTCACGTCCCACCGCAGGCCGATCGCCCGCATCACCGCTGTCAGGACATCAGACCCAAGAGCCACCGATCCGCTGCAGGCGGCGATGGATGCCGGCCTCGTCAGCTGGAGCGGACAGAAGCCTGCTTTCCCCCCTCCGATCCGTCTCAAGGGTGGAGGCAAAAGCGTCAGTGAGATGGTGCTGGAGGACCGGGGTCAGGGGTGATCCTCTTCTGCGACACCAGTGCGCTGATCAAGCTGCTGATCAGCGAGCCGGGCTCCGATCGGATGCACCAGGCCAGCCTTGAGGCGGAGTCCCTTGCGGTGTGCCGCCTCACCTGGGCCGAGGCGATGGCGGGCCTGGCCCGTCGGCAGCGGGAACACCCCCAGGACACCGAAGCGCTGGAGCAGGCCCGTCAGCAACTGATCGTTAGCTGGGAGCACTGCACGATCGTGGAGGTGACCCAGCGGCTTGTCGAAACGGCCGGGCGCTTCGCCGATGGCTTCGCCCTGCGGGGCTACGACAGTGTCCAGCTGGCGGCCGCCCATGAACTGCATCGCAGCAGCGATCAGCCGGTCACCTTCGCCTGTTTCGACCGACGCCTGCGGCAGGCGGCCGCTCTGATGCGGCTGGACGTGCTGGCTTGAGATGGGCCGGCCAGGTCTGAAGCTTCAGGGCGCAGCGGAACGGCCTGGGGCGAAAGGCAAACGAGCGGGCAACTATTCGCAGACGGGCACATAGGGCACAGCGAGCGTGGCGATGGCGCTCTTGTTGGCAAACGCACCGAGCACCTGCTGGCCGCCCCGATTCAGCGTGACGAACCGCCCGGCGAAGGTCTCGTCGTAGACCGAGGTGGCGGACAGTCCGGCGACGCGGGCCCGCTTGAGCAGATCGCCCACGGTGCCGCCGGAATGGCGACGCCGAACGTCGTCCGCACGCCGGCCGAGAAGGCGAAGACCCGCAACGTGCCCCGGTCGAACTGGGCCGTGCCGACGATTCCGGCCGGCGCCTTGGGCCCTTTGAGCCTGTAGACGACAGGCAGCGGCGGCCCGCCGAGCTCACAACCGGGGCCCGGATCGGAGAGCCAGCCGGTGGCGACGGCTTCGGCTCGGTTCATGCCGAGATGCAACGGGCCGATCCCGTCGAGGCGGAGCACCGGGCTTGGTCCGCGTCCATCGGCCCATGCCGATCCGGCCGCCAGCAGCAGGATGGCCCCCATGGCCCCAAGCCGTGCAGCGCGACGCAGCGAGAGGCCGATCCGGCGTGTCATGGTCTGACTGTATGGGCACCAGCTCCACCCCCCGCCTGATCGACGGCCCCGACGACGCGCCGGCCACCGTGCTGCTGGCCCATGGGGCCGGGGCAGCGATGGACAGCCCGTTCATGGCGGCGATCGCCGGCGGACTGGCCGCGGCGGGCTGGCGGGTGGTGCGCTTCGAGTTCGGCTACATGGCCCGGAGGCGCGAGACGGGCCGCCGCCAGGGGCCCGAGCGGATGCCGGTGCTGCAGGAGGCGTTCCGCCAGCAGGTGCGGCTGGAGACGGGCGAGAGCCCGCAGCGGCCGCTGTTCATCGGCGGCAAGTCGATGGGCGGACGGGTGGCCAGCCTGCTGGTGGAGGAGCTGGCCGCCAGCGATGGGGTGCGGGGCTGCCTGTGCCTGGGCTATCCCTTCCATCCGCCCGGCAAGCCGCTGCAGCTGCGTACCGAGCACCTGGCCGCCCTGAAATCGCCCACCCTGATCCTGCAGGGGGAGCGGGACACGTTCGGACGCCGCGAGGAAGTGGAGACCTACAGCCTTTCGACGCAGGTGCAGGTGGGCTGGATCCCCAGTGGGGACCACAGCTTCAAGCCGACCCGCAGTTCGGGCCTCAGTGAGACGGAGAACTGGGCGACGGCGGTGGCGTGGAGTGATCGGTTTTTGCGGGGGGTGCTGGCGGGGTGAGCTGTTGACTCCAAGGGGAACAACCTCGCGACATAGCCCTGCCGGCCGTGCATGTCCTGCCATCAGCCCCGCCGTTCCCGCCAGATCTCCTGCACCAGCGGATCGGCGACGCCGTACAGGCCGTGGCCCAGCCGCATCAGCAGGTTGTCGGAGAGAAGTTCGTTGACCACCGGCTGAATCTCCTCCACCCGCACCTCCCGGCCGATCGCAGCGGCATAGGCCGACGCGGCCTCCGCTGAGAACAGGCCCTTGGCAGGGCCCTCCTCCCGGGCCACGCGCTCGAAGATCGCCATGGCCAGCCCGCCCAGCTGTTCCACTTTCTGGAGCTCCAGGTCAGCGGCGGTGCCGCGCAGGGTCGCGGCAATCACGGGCAGCAGCTGATCCGGCTCCAGCCCCGAGCCACTGCGGCTGCTGAACCTGAGTTGACCCAGGGCCCGCAGAAACTCCTCAGGTCGATGGCCCAGGGTCTGGAACGCCTCCCAGGCCACCGGCTCCGACGGCAGCGGCGCCCCATCCTCCTGGGCGAGACGCTGCAGCACTTGGCGCACATACGCCAGATCCAGCACGGGGTAGGGCAGCGACGTGGCCCCGGTGAAGGCCTGGTTGCGCCGGGCCGTCAGTTCACCCACCAGGGCCCTGTGGGAGCCGGTGCCGAGAAACAGGAAGTGGCCCGGCGTGCCGGGTCTGGGGCTGACTGCCCGACACAAGTCTGAGAACCCTTGCGACAGAATGGGTCTCAGTCAATGGGGTGGGCAGGGAGCCATGGGAGCTTGGGGCTGCGAAACCAATCCAATCCCCTGTGGATCCCCAGACCCG